>JAVBRJ010000012.1:0-139421 GCA_031548115.1 Eubacteriales bacterium
GGCGGATAAGGTTGAGAGGCCTAAGAAGGCACAGTTTGTGGGAAGCTTTTATGACAGTGATGAAGTAAATGAGCTTTTCACCCATGTAAGGGGGATGAATATTGAAATACCCATCATCCTTGCTGCCTTCTATGGATTGCGGCGAAGCGAGGTACTGGGTCTTAAGTGGGAGGCGATTGACTTTAATCGAAACACCATCTCTATCAGGCACACGGTTACTTCCTGCTCTGTCGATGGCAAGCATATTGAGGTCGCAGAGGACATGACCAAGACGAAATCCAGTATGAGGACGTTACCCTTGGTCACGCAGCTTCGGGAAATGCTCCTGATCTTGCAAGAGAAGCAGAAGGCCAATCAGCGTCTGTGTGGAGGCTCGTACTGCAAGGATTATCTTGAGTATATCTGCATCAATGAAATAGGCGAGCGTTTCAAACCACATTACCTCTCTGCAACCTTTAAGCGGGTGCTGGAGATAAACCTGATGCGTGACATTCGATTTCACGATCTAAGGCACAGTTGCGCCAGCCTCTTGCTTGCTAGTGGTGTGCCGCTCAAACAGATTCAGTACTGGCTAGGCCATAGTGACTTTTCCACCACTGCCAACATCTATGCACACCTTGAGTATAACTCAAAGCTGTCGTCTGCGGATGCTATGGTGAACGGCTTGGGAATGCAAGTAGTTCTCCCCAAAAACAAGGGAGAACTCACCTGAATTTGGTTAACAAAGGATAGGTTCGAAAAAGAAAAAACCCTGAAACGCAATCGTTTCAAGGTTTTTTTCTTTGGCGGAGAGTTAGGGATTCGAACCCTAGAGGCCTTGCGACCTACAGCATTTCGAGTGCTGGACCTTCGACCACTCGGACAACTCTCCAAAATGTATCTTCACATCAGCCCCTTGGAAAAAGGGGAGAACTGATGGGGAGAACTCGCAAAATTCACTTAACCGGGATACCGTCAAATCCCAATAAAATCAAGGTTTTTCCCGTTCTTCGCTTCCAATGGACGCTTTCGATATCGGGTTAGTCTCGTTGTGCCCGCTTCGATACGCCTCCACGCCCCAAGCATTATAGCATGTTGCCGGTTTCTTGACAAGAGAATGTTTGTGCCATAAGGGTTTAAGCAAGGCCTTTATAGATAAGGGCCTTTTTGCTGTAAAAATGTTACAGTTTGTTCACAAAAACTGCAAGTTTTTTTCACTTTAAATCGTCATAATAAACGTGAGGTGATCGCATGGCAGATATTTTTATTTTTGCTTCCAAGGAACTGGCAACCCAGCGGCTTTGCGACCCCCTGCGGAGGGAAAAGCACAACGTGATGGTTAGGCCGGCGGACATGCCAAACTTTGAGAGCTTGGAAAAGCCCCCTTTGGCGATCGTAGACGCACGGCTGAAGTGGACCGCTTGCAGAACGCTTTTTGAGCAGCTTAAAACGATAGACTGCCCGGTGCTTTTTGTGACGGCGGACCGGCAGATGGTCGCCCATTTGCGGGCACTGTATCCAGGCGCGTCGGATGTGCTGACGATGCCCTTTTCTCAAAAGGCGCTGATCACGAAGATCAACGGTCTTTTGGGCGCAGAGGAACCGCTGCGGGAACTGACGGTGGACGAGAAGGAGCGAGTGGCGCTGCTGGCGGGTGAACGCGTGGAGCTGACCGCCCAGGAGATGGCGCTGCTGATCGCGCTGATGGAAAACGCAGATATGCCCGTGAGCCGGGAGCAGCTACTCCGCAAGGCGTGGGGCTATCAAAGCATCGGCGAGACCCGCACCGTGGACGTGCATATCCAGCGGCTCAGGAAGAAGCTGGGCGGAGACCGCATCGAAACTGTGTACAAATGCGGCTACCGGCTGAAAATGGCCTGAAAATGATAAGCAAAAGCAAAGGCGGCACATGCTCGTGAGCGTGTGCCGCCTTTGTGCTATTTTGAGGTCCTGGCCCATTGTGAGGATTTAGCCGTTGATATCGCCATCGGGGGCCATGGTGGGAGCCTCTACCAAAGGTGCCTCAATGGGGGCATCCTCTACTACGGCAGTTGGCGTAACGATCGAGTTTAGATCGGGCTGCTGGGTACAGGCAGTAAGCGCCAGCATCAGCAAAAGACAAAGGAATAATCCCAATAACTTCTTCATTAAAGGATCACACTGCTTTCTTCGTTGGAATTGGCCAAGCCTTTGGCCCGCCTGACTATTATATCACAAAAACGAAGGAATAGAGCGGTTTTGGCTCCGTCATGCTTGTTACAATATCCACTGGCGCATCTGGGTCATTTAGGGCGAAAAAGGAGAAATAATGCCACATCTTGCATAAAGTGAGAAGTTGGGGTACAATATAGTGTATTTTGAATCAGGCGCGGGCAGCAGCGCGCAGAAAGGTCGTGGGCAGTATGCACGTGTATCATCCCCAGCAGACTACTAATGGGATACCGCCTGAGAACGTCTTTCTGGTCGCTGATAGCGCTAATATGACCATAGCTGAAGGTTTTTTGGTCCACACCTATCATCCGTACCTGTTTCCAGAGCGCCCTATTAATATGTTTATCAGTGTCAATTCCAAGGGCCCTGGCCGCGATATGCTGCTGGGGGCGCTACTAGCGAGGGCGTACCAGCTCCGCCAGCAGCAGCCCATGCTGCGGGCCCGGGTCTTTGCCCAGGTGGGTATCCAGGATGCCCCCATGATGTCCTTCTATTTGGAGGGCGGCTTCGGCAAGGACGATGCCTTGGACGTGGTAAAGCTCAGCATGCCCAATGCCAAGCCCTCCGCGCCCATGGGCTACGATATGGGCCAGGTGCCCCTGCAAACGCCCATGCAGCAGCAGGCGCTGCTGATGCGCATGAATATCTACCGGCTGGATGTGCTGCAGATCCCGCTTTTGCAGCGGTATATGAGCATGCAGCATTTCATGGCTCTGTATATCTCCAGGGGTAAGGATATCGTAGGCGAGATCCTTTTTACCGGGGAAGGGCCTGCGGCCAAGATCATCGGCCTGTACATCATGCCCCAGTACCGGCGCATGGGCCTGGCCAAAACGCTGATCGCGGCGGGCATGAGATACCTGGGGGATGTGGGTTGCACGCATTTTGAAGCGGATGTCATCCGCCGCAATGCCGCCCAGTGCGCCCTGGCGCAAAGCTGCAACGCCACCTTTATCCGCACGGCCTGCTTTTACCCCGGCCTGAACTACGATTAACCGCTATAGCCATGCCACCGCCTGGAGCGTAGCTCGCTCCTCGGCACAGCCGGCCTCCGCTTGGTCCGCCTCACTGAGGCGGTCTTTTTTTTCTGGAGAAAAAAGGATATTCGTGATATGATAGACATAGAAGATGACAAATCATCGGAGGGGGAAGCCAATGCCCATTCTCTATACCCTTGTGCGCAGCAGGCGCAAGACCCTTGCGCTGCTGGTGGATACTGAGGGCAAGCTGACGGCTCGGGCTCCGCAGCGGATGCCTGTGCGGGACATAGAAGCCTTTGTGGCCCAGAAGGAGCCGTGGATCAGGGAAAAGCAGGCCTTGGCCCTGAAAAGAAAGGAAACGGTCCATTCCTTCCGGTTTCAAACCCCCGGAGGGCTGGTATATGAGGTGGGACAGCCTGTGACCCGCGAGTATATCCGGCGGTTGCGGCAGGAGGCCAAGGCCTTGCTGCTGCCTCGAATTGACTACTGGCAGACCCGGCTGGGGCTGGCCACCCGAAAGGTGTCCTTCACCTCTGCCCGCACCCGCTGGGGCAGCATGTCCTCTAAGGATGGCCTGCGCCTCAACATAGCGCTGGCCTTCTGCCCGCAGCGCGTGGCGGATTATGTGATCGTGCATGAGCTGGCCCATATGCGGCATATGGATCATTCGTCTGCCTTTTGGCAGCAGGTGGAAGCCTGGATGCCGGATTACGGGGTCCAGCGGGCGTGGCTAAAGGAGCACAGTGGCCTGCTGGCGCTTTTGCAGCCAGCCCAAGACCCGGAGTAAGAGCTGTGCAATAAGCGCTGTGCAGTAAGCGCTGTGCAGTAAGCGGCCTGCCAGGCGTGGGCATAAAAGCTATACCAAGCGCAGTATCCAAAGGCTTTAAGGAGGTATTTTGTGAGCGATGCTGGAAAGCTGGAGAAGGCCAAAACGCCCAAACGGTTTTACTTTATTACCGCCCTTATTTACCTGCCTGTCTTTTTTTCGCTGACAATAATTGACGCCTACTGGTTTGGTTATCTGGCGGCGGGCCTCTCCTTTGCGATGCTGCTGTGGATGCGCCATACCAAGCTGTGGGGCGGCCTGCGGGTAGTAGTCTGTTTTGCCATTGCGTTTGTGGTGGCCCTGGGCGGTCTGTACGCGGCACGGCCCCAACGCAATATCTCCCTGGGCGGGCAGATCGTCCGGGAGACGGTGCGCCTAGTGCGGCAGCTGCCGGCGGACAGCGGCGTTCGAAACGGGGAGGGCTTTGACGAGATCAGCCGCTGGAACCCGCCGGACGGATATGAAATGACCTATGCAAAGTATGAAAACTGCAAGCTGGAGATATACGCTCCCAAAGGCGAAGCGGGCCGACCAGCCCCAAAAAGCGACAAGGCGGTCCTATACCTCCATGGGGGCGCATTCGTAACGGGCCTGAACGACCTGTATCGTATCTTTGCGGAGCGCTTTAGCCAGATGAGCGGCAACGGCACGGTGATCCTGGTGGATTACCGCTTGTGGCCGGAGCATGCGTTCCCGGCCCAGCAGGAGGATGCGTTGTCCGCCTGGGCGTATGTAACGGAAGTTATGGGTTATGCGCCGGAAAATATTTTCTTGGCGGGGGATAGCGCAGGGGGCAACCTGTGCTTGTCGCTGGGCCTTGCTCTGCGCGATGGAGGGAAAGCCATGCCCCGGGCCATCGTGTGCATGTCACCCTGGGCGGACCTGAGCAATTCCGGCTCCTCCCATAAACGCAACGCCACCATTGACCCTACCTTTGGCGTGCCGGAGGAAGAGTATGACGGGCAGCCGGTGGGGGTGGATGCAGAATATGCCGCGCAGCTGGATGTCCGGGACCCACGGGTCTCGCCTGCGCTGGGGGATTATGCGGGCTTTCCGCCCATGCTGCTTCAGGCCAGCGATAATGAGGTGCTCTTAAGCGACAGCCAGCTGGTGGCGGACAACGCCACCCACCATGGAGTGGAATGCACGCTGTCCATATACCACGGGATGTTCCATGTGTTCCAAGGGTCGCTGAATCTGATCCCGGAAAGCAAGGAGGCTTGGGAGGAGATGGCGGCGTTTATGGCGTCGCATTAGTCCTTTTCTGCCAAAGCCCCAAAGCCCTCACCCAGCACCTCAAAGGCATCTGTGATAAAGACAAAGGCGCTTTCGTCCGATTGGCGAACGATGGACTTGATCTGCCCGACCTCTTGGGCGCTGGCCACGCACAGCAGTATGGGCCGTTCCTCGCCGCTGTATCCGCCCTCGGCTTTTAGCACCGTTACGCCCCGGTCCAGCTTGTCCATCAGGTCCTGCTTGATGGCTTGGTGCGCTTGGGTGATGATGTAGCAGGCCTTCTGCTTCTGGAAGCCCTCGATGACTACGTCGATGAGCCGGGAGGATGCATAGATGGAAATAAAGGCGTAGAGCGCATATTCCAGCTCAATGACGACGCCTACGGTCAGCACCACCATGAAGTCGATGATCATCAGAAATGCCCCTACGGAGATATGGGGGAAGCGGGAGTGGACCATCCGGGCCAGCATGTCACTGCCGCCGGAGGTAGCGCCGCCCCGGATGATAAAGCCCAGGCCGCCGCCCAGCAGCACCCCGCCAAAGAGGCTGCCTAAAAGGGCGTTGTCGGTAAAGGGGCCTACGGGCAAAAAGTCGATGAGGAGCGAAAAAAGGATCGTGGCGATCAGGGAGCGAAACGCAAAGACCCGCCCCATAAAGCGGTAGCCCATGATGAAAAGGGGTACGTTCAAAACAAGGCTTGTGATACCTACCGGCAGGCCCCAGAAATGATTGATGATAGTAGCCACGCCAGTGATGCCGCCGGGGGCGATGGTATTGGGCACCAGAAAGGCCGGGTAGGCCAGGGCGCAGACAAAGCAACCGAAAACGATCTGTACGTAAGCGGATATCCGCTCATCCCGAATATGCCATTTTTTCATGGGGGTCCATCCTCCTGTCAGGGCTTGTCTTGGGTAAGAGCTTCGCCGCTCCGGAAAAGGGACCTCCTTTTCCGGAGCGGTTTTTTCACGTGGGTGTGGCCTGCATGGCCAGGGAAACGCTGAGCGCATGGTTGACGCGCTCCATGACCTCTGGGGATACGGTGCCCAGCAGGCGAATGAGCCGGGTCTTTTCCAGCGTCCGCACCTGCTCCGCCAGCACCATGGAATCCCGCCACAGCCCGCCCTCCCCTTGGAGAATGGCTACGTGGGTGGGCATGGAGGGCTTTTTGGATTGGGCCGTCAGCGCCGCCACGATCACCGTGGTACCGTGCTGGTTGCCCAGGTCGTTTTGGATGATGATCACTGGGCGGATGCCGCCCTGTTCACTGCCGACCACCGGGTCCAGGTCGGCCATATATATTTCGCCTCGTTTCATCGTTTTCACGCTCCGAGGCGGTGGATACCGCCTTTTTTGGCGGCTGTAGCAAGACGCTTACCCCTTTTGTAGGGCGTTTTTTGTCCGAGTCCTGGCTAGTATACCACGGTTTTCAAAAAAGCAACAGGGGTTTTGAGCCCCTTGCGTAGGGCCGCCCAGATCATCCTATGCTTGCAATGGGCTGGCGTGCGGCGTGGGTCCAGCTGGATTTAAAATAGGGCTTGAAAAATGGAACATAAGTTTGTATAATAAAGGAGAACGAGTGTTCAAAAAACCGGAGGGCGCTCCTGCGTCCCTCCGGTGCGAAGCTGCTTTTGCCTGCGCGTTCACAGGCATCACTTACAGCTCCTCAATGTGCGCCCCCAGGCTGCGGAGCATCCGGGGCAGGTCCTGATAGCCCCGCTCGATATGGCCGGAAGGGTCCTGGAGCAATGTCTCGCCCTCGGCTATCAGCCCAGCCAGCATCAGTGCAGCCCCGGCCCGCAGGTCTGTGCTTTTGACGGTAGCGCCGCATAGCGGGTATCCGCCGTCGATCAGTGCGATATTATTTTCCACCCGGATATGCGCGCCCAGCCGCGCCAGCTCGGCGGTGTGCATGAAGCGGTTTTCAAACACCGTTTCCGTCAGCATGCTTTGGCCGTGGCAGCGTAGGCCCACCACCATCATGGGGGCTTGCATGTCCGTGGGAAATCCAGGGTAAGCTAAGGTACGGGCTTCGAAGGGCGATATGGCAGTGCCACTTATGCGGATGCCTGCCGGGGTCTCGCGAATGCCCACGCCTGCTTCCATCAGCTTGAAAAGCACGGCCCTAAGATGCTCGGGCTTGGCCCTGCGTATCAGCACGCTGCCCTGGGTAATGGCGGCGGCGCACAGCAGCGTGCCCGCCTCGATGCGGTCGGGGATGGGCCGGTAGGCGGTGCCGTGGAGGGATTCCACCCCGGTGATGCAAATGGTGCCCGTGCCTGCCCCCACGATGTTGGCCCCCATGGCGATGAGGCAGTCGGCCAGGTCTACGATCTCCGGTTCCTTGGCAGCATTTTCCAGAATGGTTTGCCCCTGGGCCAGGGTGGCGGCCAGCATCAGGTTTTCCGTCGCGCCTACGCTGGGCAGGTCCAGGTAAATGCGCGCTCCGGTGAGCTTGCCGGACAGCTGCCTTTCCCCGCCGTGGGCGTGGACGTGGGCCCCCATGGCTTGCAGGCCCTTTACATGTAGGTCGATGGGCCGCTGACCGATGGCGCAGCCTCCTGGCAGCGAGCAGCGGGCGCTGCCCACCCGGGCCAGGATGGGCCCCAGCACCAGGATGCTGGCCCTCAGCCGCCTGAGTGCTTCGGTGTTTTCCGGGCTTTGGGGATTGACCGTGCAAATGGCTACATCCGCGCCGCTGCGCTCCACGCTGGCCCCGCAGTCCTGTAGTATTTGCAGCAGCGTTTCCACATCCGTAATGTGGGGCACATCCCGGATGATCAGCGGCTCCTCTGTCAACAGCCCAGCCGCCAGGATGGGCAGCACGGCGTTTTTGGCAGCGTGAATGTCCACCTCCCCGCTTAAACGCGGCGAGTGGATGATCTTATAGGTTGCCACGGCTTCATCACCCCGATGCATGGACCCGTCCTGTGCTCAGATCCCTTAAAAACCCTTGATTTGGTCATGTTCATTCCTCCCGTCGCTCCCATTTTGGCCGTTCGAAGGCCAGCTAATAACCCGTGGAAAGCTTTTGAAAGCCTTGATATTGCGGTATTCCCTGCAATGGTTGGATGCATGAGGCTATGAAGCGCCGCCGCCTTGTGGCGATGACCGGAGATCATTCCCATATCAGAGCGTTTCCATTTACGGGCGGACATGCTATAATGTTAGCCCGCCAGGGTCAGTTTGTGACAGGCGGGCCCAACGCACAAAGGAGAAAACCAAAATGAACCAATTTGTTTTGAAGGCGCCTTATCCCCCTAATGGCGACCAGCCTGCCGCTATCGACGCGCTGGCCCGGGGCGTTATGGAGGGGAAGAAGAACCAGGTGCTTCTGGGCGTTACCGGAAGCGGCAAGACCTTCACCATGGCCTCCGTCATCGAAAAGGTGCAAAAGCCCACGCTGGTGCTGGCCCATAATAAGACCCTGGCGGCCCAGCTGTGCAGCGAGCTTCGGGCGTTTTTTCCAGACAGTGCGGTGGAGTATTTCGTTTCCTATTACGATTACTACCAGCCCGAGGCGTACATCGCCTCTACCGATACCTACATCGAAAAGGATGCCTCCATCAACGAGGAGATAGACCGTCTGCGCCACAGCGCCACCGCCGCTGTCCGGGAGCGGAGGGATGTGATCATCGTGGCCAGCGTCAGCTGCATCTACTCCATGGGCGACCCCAGCGAGTACGAGGGCATGATGGTGTCCATGCGCCCGGGAATGAAAATGGGCCGGGACCAGCTGATCAACCGGCTGGTGGAGATACAGTACACCCGCAACGATTTTGAGTTCAGCCGGGGCAGCTTTCGGGTCCGGGGGGATGTGCTGGAGATCATTCCGGCAGACCAGAAGGACCATGCCCTGCGCATTGAGTTTTTTGGCGACGAGATCGAGCGCGTCCGCCAGATAGACGTGGTCACCGGCAATGCCCTGGCTACGCTGGAGCACGCCATGGTGTTCCCTGCCACACACTATGCCATGGATCGTGAGAAAATGAACGCTAACATAGACCAGATCGAGACGGACCTGGCCCTTCGGGTGCAGGTGCTGAAGGATGAGGACAAGCCGCTCTACGCCCTGCGGCTGAACCAGCGCACCCGCTACGACCTGGAAATGATGCGCCAGATAGGCTATTGCACGGGCATAGAAAATTACAGCCGCTATTTCGACGGCCGTAAGCCTGGGGACACGCCCTATACTCTTTTGGATTATTTCCCAAAGGATTTTTTGCTCTTTATTGATGAAAGCCACGTGACCCTTCCCCAGGTCCGGGCCATGTACAACGGCGACCGGGCGCGAAAGAACAACCTGGTGGAGTATGGCTTCCGCCTGCCCTCGGCCTTTGACAACCGGCCCTTGCTCTTTGACGAGTTTTTACAGCGTATCCATCAGGTGGTTTACGTCAGCGCCACGCCAGCCCCTTACGAAATGGGCCTGAGCGAGAACACCGTGGAGCAGATCATCCGGCCCACGGGCCTTATCGACCCGGAGGTGATCCTGCGCCCCGCCACCGGCCAGGTGGACGATCTGGTAGCGGAGATCCACAAGACCATTGACCAAGACAACCGGGTACTGGTCACCACCCTCACCAAGCGCATGGCCGAAAGTCTTACGGATTATCTAAAGAGCCTGAATATCCGCGTCCGTTATCTCCACAGCGATGTGCAGACCATGGAGCGTACCGAGATCATCCGCGATCTGCGCCTGGGCGAGTTTGACGTGCTGGTAGGCATCAATCTCCTCCGGGAAGGCCTGGACATGCCGGAGGTATCCCTGGTGGCCATTTTGGACGCGGACAAGGAGGGCTTCCTCCGCAGCGAGACCTCCCTCATCCAGACCCTTGGCCGGGCCGCCCGTAACGTGGAGGGCAGGGTCATCCTTTACGGAGACCAGCTTACCGACAGCATGATGCGCGCCATTAACGAGACCAACCGCCGCCGCGCCCTGCAGGAGGCATATAATAAGCTCCACGGCATCACGCCCCAGAGCGTCAAGAGCACCGTTCAGGCCCTGCTTAAGATCACCAGCGACTTTGACGAGTATGTGCCCGACGGCATGACCGAGGAGGAGAAGGAGCAGCTCCTAAAGAGCCTGGAGGATCAGATGCTGTCCGCCGCCAAGGCCCTGGATTTCGAGAAGGCCGCCAAGCTGCGGGATGAGCTGTTCAACCTGAAAGGCGAAAAGGCCGCCAAGATCCCTAAGCCCCAGGTGAAGCGCCGCAGAAGAATGAAGATGAAGGGAAAATAAGCGGAGCCGGGTATGCGAGCTGTTTGACGGCTGCGCCAATCAGACCCTCGAAGTCGGCGCTTGCGGCTCGATCACGATCAGCCGTATCTCATGCGGCTCCAAACTGCATTCGCAGCGGATGGTTCCATCCTTGGGGGTCTCAATGCGTTTAAAACTCATCGGCTCCGAGAGGTGCTTCAAGCGAAGCGCCTCTTTTTCATCCCTCAGGGGCATGGCGCCCATTTCTATCCATTTGTCAAAGGCGCTGCCATGCTGGCGGTTGACAGGGGTCTCCGTGAATAGATAGGGCCGCTCCTGAAGGCCGTCCAGGGTGAAGGTGAACTCCCGGATGGGGAATACATCAAAGGCGTTGTATGGGTGCAGGGCATCCGCCTGATAGCTGATGCCATTGGCGTACAGGTCGGTAAAGTGTTGATAGTTGTACAGCAGCATGACGATCTTGCCATTGCCCTGGGTGACGCAGTAGCCCTCGCCCTGGGCGATGATGGTGCTTTGCAGCTGCGTCATAAAGGCGTAGGCGTAGTACACGGGCTTTTTGATGCCGTTGTAGGTGAACATGCCCATGCCGCCATGAAAAAGGTCCTGGGGGAAGTCCCACTCCGTCATCCAGTCCGTTAGGGTCCAGTGGCCAAAGCTGTCGGCCAGGGTCTGATTTTGCAGGATGTTGCGCACGGTATAGGAGGCCTCAAAGCAGGTGTCGTGGAGCCATTCCCGGTGGGAGGGGGAGAGGCTCCATTCCAGAAGGTGCAGGGGCTTTGTTGCTCGCTGGGGCAAATAGGCATTGGCGGACACCAGGCAATGGTTCAGCGCGTCCGGGTCGGTAGACAGACCCCCCAGGTTTATGTCCGTAATAAACGTGCCCCGCTCCGTGTTTTCGCTGGTGCGGCAGAAGGCTTGAAAGGCATGCTCGTTCATGGGGTAGAAGTGAAGGATGTAAGCGTCCGGCTGGCAGTCGTGCTCGTCCGCGTAGGCCAGAAAAGCATCGTAGGGCTCGCCTGGTATCGTCATGCTGGAGTAGGACATGGAGGCAAAGCAGGCCTCCGGGCAGACCGCCTTTACCGCCCGGTAGGAGCTTTCGTATAGCCTGAGCACCGTGTCCCTTGGCATATCGAAGGGGAAGCCGTTGAGGGTCTCGTTCCAGAAGGTGAAGGGCCAGGAGGCCACCTCGGCCATGCCATAGCGGTCCCGCAGGTGCTCCGTCAGGCGGGTCACCAGCAGTGTCCATCGGTCCTCGTCCTTGGGCACGCTCAGGTAAAAGGGGACATAGTAGATATGCTTTTGAGGGTTCTTGGCCAGGGCGCGGGGCATAAAGCTCAGCTGGATAAGAGGCTTCAAGCGGATGGACAGCAAAAAATCTAGCGCCTGATCCACCATGGCAAAGTTGAATACAGGCTGCCCCTGCTCATCCTCCCGGTAGACCATTAAATTGTCGTCAAATATGCCGTGAAATTTAATGTAGCGAAAGCCGATCTCTTCCTGCATCGTGCGCAGCATTTGGCGCACAGGCTCGTATAGAACATCGTGTAGCTTACCTACGGAGCAGAAGACGCGGTAGCTTTGGGTAAAGGCATCGCCCTTGCCGCCCAGATGGATGCGCCCCAGGGGATAGCGGAGCTTGGTTTGGCGGGGGCTGGTGATGGGCGCGGTATCGTCCTTGAGATACTCGGCCAGCCGGGACATATAGTCGTATTTTTCCAGGTTGATATAGGTGAAGGCACGCTTGGGAGCGGATACGTCGCCGTTTGGGCCGCTGGCCATGTTTTGCCGGTATTTGCTGGGCAGCACGCCCATCTGCTTTCGGAATTGGTCGGCATAGGCCCGGGCGCTGGCAAAGCCGTAGGTCTCGGCGATGGATTCGATGGACTGGTCGGTATATATGAGGCTGTGCATGGAGCTTTCCAGGCGTATCTTGGTCAGATAGCCGCCAAAGGAAATACCCATATGCTTTTCAAAAAAATGGGACAAATAGGAAGGGTTCATAAACTCCCGGCTGGCAATGTCCGCCAGGGAGATATCCTGCATGTAGTTTTCGTTGATGTAGTCCAGTATGCTGCGGAGCCGCGCCATCTGCTTGGTGGCGGTGGCGGTGCCGGGCACGTTGCTGCGGAAGCGGGTCATCAGCTCGTGCATGAGGCCGTAGAGGTGGGCGTAGCTGAGCATGATGTTCTTGGTCCCCTGAGAGGCGTTCAGCTGCACCAGATGGGCGATGATGGTGCGTAGGTTGTCAAAGTCCCGCTTGCTAAGGGCTGTGGCAGAGTTGACGGAGAAGGTGCTCTGGGTCACCCTTTCATCGCCGAACATGGACGGGCGCACCTGCAGCGCCATCAGGATGCAGTGCTCCCCGGCGGTCTCGTGTATTTCGTTGGCGTTGATCAGCACGATATCGTCCTCGCTGAGGGACCAGTGCTGGGTGCCGATGGTCAACCGCAGCTGCCCGGACAGCACCAGCAAAATTTCGATGCTGTCGTGCCAGTGGGGCGGCATGCTGCCCAGCTGGTGGCAGAACAGCTGCACTGGGAACTCGTTGCTGTAGTCGATGATCTCGTAAAGGTGCGTCATGTTCATGGCTGCGCGCCTCCTTGTCGCCTTTTCTACATTATATCATGATAACGCCTTTATTAAAACGATAAACTGCAGTGAATTTAGATTTCATTTTCGGAGGGTTTTCGGATGTGCCAAAAAAGAGCAAAAATTTGCATGCTGCTGATGGAACAACTGCATTGTGCCTTTGAAAAAAACTCATATAATCTAGGTAGATAGAACAGAAGAAAATACGGACTGTTGTGAGAAATATCTAAATGTATGGCGGTGCGGCTATGAATGAGTTGAATCAGGGGAACCATCCGGGGTACTTGGTGGAAGTGCATAATATGTACAAAAACTTTGGGGCGACCGTTGCCCTGAACGATGTGGACCTGTACCTGTCCGCGGGAGAAATTCGAGGGCTGATCGGGGAAAACGGAAGCGGAAAATCCACCGTGTCTTCCATTATTTCCGGCATGCAGCCGCCCACCAGCGGGACCATGGTCTATCAGGGTCAGCCGTATGCGCCTGTGGATACCATCGAGGCTTCCGAAAAAGGCATCGAAATGGTAGTGCAGGAAGCAGGCACTATCTCCGGCATAAGCGTTGCGGAGAATATCTTTCTGGGTCACGAAAAAGAGTTTCGGGTCCGTGGGATGATTTCCAAGCGCCAGATGGTGGAGAAGGCTAAGGAAGCCTTGACCAAGATCGGTGTTACGGGTATTGATCCCGCCCTGCCCATCGACATGCTGGACATGCAGGACCGAAAACTGGTAGAGGTGGCCCGGGCTACGGTGACAGACCCTCAGGTGCTCATCATCGACGAGACTACCACGGCCCTGTCTCAGACCGGGCGCAGCATCCTCTATGATCTGATCGCGGATTATGCCAGTCAGGGCAAGGGCGTGCTGTTTATCTCCCACGACCTGGAGGAGCTGATCAAGACCTGCACCCACCTGACGGTGCTTCGGGATGGCAAGATCATCTGCAATCTGGAAAAAGAGCAGTTTGATGAGAACCGCATCAAGAGCCACATGGTAGGCCGGGAAATATCGGGCCACTACTATCGCAATGATTTTGACGGCTACGATAAAAATGAGGTAGTCCTCACCTGCGAGGGCATTACCACCCTGGAGAGCGTCACCAACCTGGATCTTACCCTGCACAGGGGCGAGATACTGGGTATTGGCGGGCTGAGCCACTGCGGCATGCACGCGGTGGGCCGGGCCATGTACGGCCTGGAAAAGCTGCTCACCGGACAGGTGAAGGTGGGGGATAAGCCCATCAAAAGCTCCATGGAGGCCATGAAATATGGCCTGGGCTATGTGTCCAAGAACCGGGATACGGAGTCCCTGGCCCTGGATGCCAGCGTACATGATAATATCGCCTCCTCCGGCTACGATAAAAACATTGTGGGTAAGATCTTCATTTCCCGAAGCAAGGAGAAGAGGTACGTCCGCAAGGAGATCGACGATCTGAGCATCAAATGCGCCTATCCCGGCCAGCCAGTGCGCTTCCTGTCCGGCGGCAACAAGCAGAAGGTGGTCTTCGGCAAATGGATCGGCCGGGATTCCGACATCCTGATCCTGGACTGTCCCACCCGGGGCGTGGATATCGGCGTAAAGCAGGCCATGTATCAGCTGATATATGCCATGAAAAAGAGCGGTAAAGCCATCGTGATCATCAGCGAGGAGCTGCCCGAGCTTATCGGCATGTGCGACCGGCTCCTGATCATGAAGGATGGCCGCATCGAGAAAGAGTTTATGCGGGAGGCATCCCTTTGTGAAGCCGACGTTATTGATTACATGATTTAAGGAGGGACCGGGAATGACGGTAAATGTGGCGGAGGCTAAGCGGCCCGTGAGGGTGTCGGCTGCCATTATATACGACAGGTATCTGTCCAAGTTCATGCCCATTGTAATCCTCACGCTGATGGTCGTGATCTTCTCAGTGGCCTCCGGTGGAAAGCTGCTGGAGCCAAAGCAGGTGGAGGCTATCATCAACCAGACCATTATCGTGGCCACGGTAGCCACGGGGGCCACGTTCATCTACGCCTCCGGCTCGTTTGATATCTCCATCGGCTATGCCATGGCGGTGTCCGCAGTGCTGGGCACCAAGGCGTTTTTGGCCTCCGGCGGAGAGAACCTGCTGGTGCTGGTGGGGGTATGCATCCTGTGCGGCGTAGGCTTCCTGATGTTCAACAGCGTGCTTTCGGCAGTGTTCAAGCTGCCAGTGTTCATCGTGACCATTGCCATGATGAGCGTCCTGATGGCCCTGCAGACCACGCTTTTAGGCGGCAATACCCTCAAGGCCTCTACGGCGGCCCTGAAAGCCTTTGAAAAAAGCAACCTTAAGTATTTAATATTCGCCGCCTACTTTGCCATTTGCGGCATCATCTTTCACAAAACCCGCATTGGCCGCAGCCTGAAGCTGATCGGTGGCAATCGGGATTGCGCCGAGCAAACAGGCATCAGCGCCAAGTGGATGACCCTGGTGGGCTTCCTCATCGCCGGCGTGGGCGTGGGCCTGGGGGCTTTCCTCACCACCTCCCGCACGGGCACCCTGGGGGCCAATACCGGCGCCTCCCTGGGTATGGATGTAATGATCGCCGTGGTGCTGGGTGGCATGCCCATCTCCGGTGGCGCCAGGTCCAATATCTTCTCGGCGACCATCGGCGCACTGATGGTGGTCATCCTCAACATCGGCATGACCATATTAAGGATCGACAACGATATCATCCAGCTGGTGCGGGGCGTGGTCTTTATCGTAATGGTGGTCATCGCCACCAAGCGCGGCAAGCTGCTGCCGAGATAACCCCCGGCGTGACGCTGGCTTCATACTGACCCGGTGCGTGACTGGGCTTAATCTGTGCTCAATGTGTACCCAATATATAAATGGAGGGAAAATCATGAAAAAGTTCCGCAAACTGGTATCCCTGCTCCTGGTCCTGGTGCTGATGGGCAGCACTGCGTCCCTGGCGATGGCCTCTGAGGAGAAGATCATCATTGCCGTGGCCACCTACTCCACCACCGACCAAGAGGTGCTGGCGTTTAAAAAGTACTATGTGGACTATCTGGCCGACGCTTTCAATGTAGAGTTCCTCTACTCTGAGGGCATCATGGATGGCGAAGCGGAGATCGCCTTTGTGGAAAAGGCTGCCGCCGCTGGCGCCAAGGGCATCATCGCCTTTGTGTCTACGGACCTTGAAATGCTGGTTGACAAGTGCGAAAGCAACGAACTGTTCCTGGTGATGGGCGCTGGCATGGTGAAGGATGAGCTGGTGGCCACGGTCATCGACAATCCCTGGTACCTGGGCTGCACTGGCCCCACCATGGACGCGGAGACCGAGGCTGGCAAGGCCATGGCCAATGCCTTCATCGACCGGGATACCGAGAACAAGTTTAACTACGTTATCGTATCTGGCGGCGGCGCTATGGGCAACGACATGCACGCCGAGCGTACCCGTGCCATGCTGATGACCCTGGAAGAGCGCCTGGGCGCAAAGCTCCCCGAGGATGCTTCCGCGTACACCCGCCTCACCGAGGCCACCGAGCTGGAGCTGGCGGGCCACAAGATCCTTATTTACCCCTCCTACCCCATGAGCGACGCTTGGTTTGCGGGCTTTGCCCAGTACATGATGACTGGCGAATATGACGTGGTCATGAGCACCATGGGCTCCGGCGCGGTAGCCACCCTGGTGGACGAAGCGGAAAAGACCTTCGGCAAAAACATTCTCGTGGGCGCTGTGGACTGCTTCACCGAGGATAACAAAATTTTCTTCAATACCCTGGATTCCACCGGCGATATCCAGCTGAACTTCCTGGCTGGCAAGTACGGCTCTCTGGTAGGCTGCGCCTTCGCTGCCATGTACAACGCCATTACCGGCAACTCCGATATGCTCCGGGAAGAGGGCAACAAGGGCTTTGCGCTGTACCAGGGCTTCTGGACCGCCACCTCTCAGGAGGAGTACAACGCCAACTACGAGCTGGCCACCAACCCCGATACCATCGCCTACAGCGTGGATGACCTGAAGACCATTATCAAGGTCTTCAACCCCGATGCCACCTTTGAGGACTTCAAGGCCCTGACCAACGCCTACACTGTTGAGGACGTTAAGGCCCGCCGCGGCCTGTAAGGGAAGCCTGGTCCCTGGGTCGGGTCCCATGGCGCAAGCCATGGACCGACCCGGGGCTTCCCGGACAAAGTAGAAATGAGGAACGAGCTATGAGCGAAGCCAACCGTAGACGAATCAAAAATATCCTGATCTGCGTGGCCTGTCCGTTGGTTCTCTTTGGGCTGATGGAGGCGCTGTGCTTGCTGATCACAGGCGAGCATCTGATCACCTCCAAAAACCTGGTGATGGTCATGCGCCGTTTTACAACGACCACCTGCCTTGCCATTGCGCTGTCCATGAACATTACCGCGGGCCGGTTTGACTTCTCTCTGGGCTCCGTGCTCCTGGGTTCGGCCATTATTGGTGGCAATGTAGCGATCTCCCTGAACATGGGCGGCGTGGGCATTTTGGTGTTTGCTATTATCACCGGTATGGTGATGAGCGGCATCGTAGGTGTCCTGTACTGCCTCACCAAGATAGCGCCCATGGTACTGTCCCTGGGCATGGCGCTGGTCATGGAATCGGTCACCTTCCTGCTGTTTAAGGAAGGGCTGAACCTGAAAAAAGCTGTGGGCGATGTGACCATGCTTTCTGACCCGTTTTTCATGCTGGCCATTGTGGCTATCGTGCTCCTGCTCTTTACCTTCCTTTCGGAAAAGACCGTCTTTGGCTTCCAGCGGCGCTCTCTGGGCACCGGGCAGGCCGTGGCGGTAAACGCGGGCGTGAAGGAAATACCCAATACGATTCTGTGCTACGTTCTTTCCGGCGGTCTGGTGGCGGTGGTAGGCACTATCAATTCCTCCTACCGCGGCATTATATCGCCCTCTCTGGGCCTGGCCAGCGTCTCATCCATCTTTACGGCTATGCTGCCGGTCTTTTTGGGCGGGTTCATGGCCTCGTTTTCCAATGACACCTTGGGCAAGGTGCTGGCCTGCCTGATGGTGACCATTCTCAACACGGGCATGACGGCCTTCGGCCTGAACGAGACCACCCAAAGCCTCATCAACGCGCTTATTTTGATCCTGTTCCTACTGTTCATGTTTAACGCGAAGGACTTTGCAAAATTCTCTCAATCTCAGCTCCGCAAACGGGAGGCGGCGGCTGCACAGAAATAATCGCCGAAAGGGAGCAACGACTATGAGCTTCGACTTTCTTAAAAAGAAACCTTATTACCTGTCGGATCAAGATATCGACTGGGTACGGAATACCATCAGCGGCATGTCCATGGAGGAAAAGGTGGGGCAGCTGTTCTGCCTGATTGCGTACAGCGACAATAACGATTATTTAAACGCCCTGACCCACCACTATCACATCGGCGGCCTGATGGGACGGCCCATGCCGCTGAACGAGATATGCGACACCATCGGCTTTTTGCAACGGGAGAGCAAGGTGCCCATGCTTATCGCCGCCAACTTTGAGGCCGGTGGCGACGGCATGATCCAGGGGGGCACCAATGTGGGCCCCAATATGATGATCGGCGCTACCGGAGATGCGACCTTTGCCCAAAAGCAGGGTGAGGTCTGCGCCCGGGAGGGCAGCGCCGTAGGCGCTAACTGGGCCTTTGCCCCCGTTATCGACATCGAAAACAACTTTAGGAACCCCATCACCGCCACCCGGGTCTTCTCTTCCGACCCGAAGCTGGTGCGGGAAATGGGTAAGGCCTATACCCTGGGTGCCCAGGGCCTGGGCATGGCGGTATCCATCAAGCACTTCCCCGGGGACGGCGTGGACGAGCGGGACCAGCATCTGGTCACCAGCATCAACAGCCTCTCCTGCGAGGAGTGGGATGCCACCTACGGCGAGGCCTACAAGGCCTCCATCGACGCAGGGGCGCTTACGGTGATGGTGGGGCACATCATGCAGCCTGCCTATTCCAAGAAGCTGCGCCCTGAGATCAAGGATGAGGACATCATGCCCGCTACCCTGGCCCCGGAACTTTTGAACGATCTGCTCCGGCAGAAGCTGGAGTTCAACGGCATGATCGTCACCGACGCTACCACCATGGCGGGCATGTGCATCCCCATGAAGCGCAGCGAGCTGGTACCCTATACCATCGCGGCGGGCTGCGATATGTTTCTGTTCACCAAGAACCTGGACGAGGATTTCGCCTTCATGCGCCGGGGCATCGAGGACGGACGCATCAGCCCCGAAAGGCTGGAGGATGCCCTGGCACGTATCCTGGGCGTAAAGGCAGCCCTGAAGCTGCACCAGAAGCAGCAGGACGGCACGCTGATCCCTGACCCTGAAAAGGCCAAGGAGATCGTAGGCTGCCCGGCCCATTTGGAGATCGAAAAGCAGGTGGCCGATGTATCCGTAACGCTGGTGAAGAACAAGGAAGGCCTGATCCCCCTGGATGTTAAGAAGCATAAGCGCATCCTGCTCTACCCGATCCTCTCCGGCGAAAGCGCCTTTGGCGGCGGCGGCGAGGACGTAGCGGGCATTATGAAGGCCGCCCTGGAAAAGGAAGGCTTTGAGGTGGACGTTTTTGAAGCGGCAAAGGGCTTTGAAGGCATGCTGGGCAGCGTGGCCGATATGGAAAGTAAGTACGACCTCTTGATGTACGCAGGCAATATGTCCACCAAGAGCAATCAGACCACCGTCCGCATTGAGTGGGCGCAGCCTATGGGCGCTAACTGCCCCGTATATATCCAGTCCATTCCCACCATGTTTATCTCCTTTGCCAACCCCTTCCACCTGATCGACGTTCCCCGCATCAAGACCTTTATCAACGCTTACAAATTCAAGCCTGCAACGGTAAATGCGGTGGTGGATAAGCTCCTGGGCCGCAGCGAATTTGTAGGCCAAAACCCCACCGATCCCTTCCTGGGGATGTGGGACACCCGGCTGTAACCCTGGCCTGTTTTGTCCCTGGGCTATTTTGCCCCTGACCTGTTTTGTCCCTGGCCTATTTTGCCCTTGACCCGTTCGACCTTGACCGTTTTTACCCCTTCCCCTTTTGGCTGTTGGAAAGGAGCATCCTTCATGAAAAACACAAGGAAGGTCATTTCGCTGGTACTCATGGTCCTCATGCTCACTTCGATACTTTGGACAGGCGCATATGCCCAAGAGTCGGAGGGCGTCAACATTTATCTGGTTCGTCATGGCAAGACGCTTTTTAACACCCTGGGCTATGTGCAGGGTTATGTGGACAGTCCCCTGACCGACGCAGGCATTGAAGGGGCGGAGGATACCGGAATGGGCCTTGCCGGCATAAAGTTTGATGCGGCTTACGCCTCTGACCGGGGCCGGGCCGTGGAAACGGCAGAGATCATCCTGGCCCTTAACGGAGCATCCGGCCCCCTGACCATTCACGAGCTAAAAGATCTGCGTGAAATGAACTATGGCATATATGAAGGGACCCCCGGCGAGGCCATGTGGGCCAAGGGCTTTGAAGCCGCAGGGGCGGAAGGCTTTCAGGATCTGGGCACAAAGGTAAGCCTGGATGATGTGATCAATGGCTATGCGGCCGCCGATGAGACCGGCGAGTGCGAAACCGTTGAAGAATCCACGGCGCGGGTAATGCGTGGCCTTACACAGGTAACGGGCGCCGTACCTTCGGGCAATGTGCTATGCGTGGCTCATGGCGGTGTGATCTCCAATATTATTACCTCCCTGGGCGGCGTAGTGCAGGGGGAAATGCCCAACTCCAGCGTGACCGTTATCAACTATAAGGATGGCAAGTATACCCTGCTCACCACTGGCAGCATGGCGGAAAACGACGCAGGCAAAGCCATCCGTGCGGAAAACGGCGGCGCAGCCAAATATCCCGAGGGTAAGGGCGAAGTGGCAGATATGCCCGAGCCCGGCCCCGGCAAGGTACATATCTACCTGGTCCGTCACGGTAAGACCCTCTTGAACACCGCCGGAAAAATGCAGGGCATTGCCGATGCGCCCCTTACGGACGCTGGCGTGCAAGGGGCGGTGGATACGGGCCTGGGCCTGCGGGATATCGCCTTTGACGCGATATACTCCAGCGATCTGCAGCGTACCGTGGAAACCATCGACGTGATGCTTTCCATGAACGAGAAGACCCCGCTGGACGTGCCTCGTACCAAGCTGAAGGACCTTAGGGAATATGGCTTCGGTATTTATGAGGCTCAGCCCCAGGGTGTATTCTATGGCGTGGCCATGGAAAAAGCGGGCCTTTCCTCCATGGAGGAGATGTTTGCCAAAGGCCTGGGCATGCTGGACCTGTACGATGCGGTAGCTGCGGATGAAACCACCCTGTTTGAAAAAGCGGCGGATTTCCGGACTCGGGTCAACCGTGGCCTGGAGCGGGTAGCCCGCGAAATGTCTCAAAGGACCGGCGAGACCCACGTAATGGTCTGTGTCCATGGCATTGTAATGGGCACGCTGCTGGAGAATTTTGATGTGCAAGTCACAGGTGAGATTCCCAATGCAGCCGTGGTCAAGCTGACCTATGAAAACGGCCAGTTCGCCCTGGAGGACAAGGAAAACTGGCAGGATATGAGCTATAATGAGACCGGCGCAACGATGAATCCCTATCGCGCGGCGGAGGAAGGCGTACTGGCAGCGGCGGAAAAGACGCCCGTCACCGTGAACGGGACCGCCCTGGAAGGTCTGAAGATCGGGGATATTACGTACTATCCCGTGTTGGAAGCTGCCAAGGCCGCTGGCATAGAAGCCTCTATGGATGAGGCGGCAAACAGCCTGGTGCTTATCGCCCATGGCAAGCGGGTGGAACTGAAGCTGAACACCAATATGTACTATGTGGATACCACCGTGCATTTCCAGGAGAGCTTCACGGCTCTGGAGGGCGATGTGGCCTATGCGCCCATAGCCTTCGCCTTGGAGGCCTTGGATGTTCAGGCAGATATCCAATAAGGCGCGATCCATCGGGCATAGCTCCAAGCGTGCCCAGATCAAATAACAAGGAGCTTGTTTACTTGATGAACTATGTAGAAAAGAATTATCCGCCCCCCACGGGGGGCGGATGGGGCGGCGCACCTGGCCCTAAGTTTGACACCTATGAAGCCTTCAAAAAGCACATGGACGGCCAGGTGGGCTTTATGCGCAAGATGATGGGCGGTGTCAGCCGGGATATCACCCGGCGGCCTATCCTGATGGAGGATATCCAGGTAAAGGGCTATGATGGGGACATCAAGGTCCGGGTCTATACCCCCAAGGGCGAAGGGGCTGGCCGAAAATTCATGCTCTACATTCACGGCGGCGGCTGGATGGGCGGCAGCCTGTGGGCGGTAGAGGAATACTGCAAGGCCATCGCGGACCGGGCGGATGCGGTGGTGGCCTCGGTGGAGTACCACCTGGCCCCGGAGCATCCCTTCCCCTGGGGACTGATGGACAGCTATGCCGCGCTGGAATGGGCCTGGGACCATGCGGATACCTTGGGCCTTGACCGGGAACGCTTCTCCATATCCGGGGACAGCGCAGGCGGAAACTATTCCGCCGCTATTGCCCTGATGGCCCGGGATGGCGGCAAGATCAAGCTGGAAAATGAGATCCTGCTCTATCCGGCGGTGGTGCTGGCTGGGGAAGGCTTTGTGGGCCCTGGCGGCCCCTCCACGGACCCCATCAACGATGCGGGCCGGGTGATGTACGACTGGTACGTGCAGGATGGCACGCCCTCCTCCGACCCCCGCATTTCGCCCTTGCTGGCAGAGGACCTGACCGGCCTGCCCCGCACCATGATCGTAGCCTGCGAGCTGGACGGCCTGCGCTTCCAGAACAAGGAATACGCAGACAAGCTGGACGCAAGCGGCGTAGAAGTAACCTATTTGTTCTTCAAGGGCACGCCCCACGCCTTCATTGATAATACCGGGGTGGATGCCCAGGCCGAGGACCTGATCAATGAGGTCGTAACGTTTTTGGGCTAACGGTCAATGGCATTAAAAAGCGCTGTCCCAGTGGGCAGCGCTTTTGCCATGGTATGGCTTGGCATGGCCTGGTATGCAGCGGTGGGTGTGCTTTATTCTGTCAGCGTCACAGCAAAGCCATACCCGTCCAGGGCTCCGTCCATCCAGCCGGAGGACAGCAGCGTTACCGCGCCCAGCGGGAGCGCCGCCGTAACCCGCTGAGGGCCTGCGTTCAGGTAGGCGGTGAGGCAGCGCTCACCTAGCTGCCGGGTAAATACGTAGAAGCGGCCCCCTTTTTCTGCCAGAATGGTGCGGTAGCCTCCCTCCACCACCAGGGGGTCCTGGCGCAGGGCCAGGGCCTGACGGAAGAAGGCTTCGTATTCCGCATCCCGGTGGGCCCAGGGCATAGATGCCCGGTATTCCTCCTCTATGGAGCCGGTCATGGCTTGCTCGTCGCCATAGTATACGCTAGGGGCGCCGGGGCAGAGCATCTGAAAAAGAACGGCCAGCTTGTGCTTTCGCCTGTCGCCGTCGCAAAGGGTGAGGAAGCGGGGCACGTCGTGGCTGTCCAGCAGGTTCATCTGCCCCTGGACCATGGGGGTGGGGTAGCGGAGGCGGAGCTGAGTGATGCGGCTGTCAAAGTGGGCCGCGTCAATGGCCTCGGTGGCAAAGAAATCCCGGCAGTGCCGAAGAAAGTCGTAGTTCATGGCGGAATCGAAGGTATCGCCCCTAAGCCAGGTCTCCGCGTTTTCCCATACCTCGCCAATAAGGACGGCATCCGGCTTGGCGGCGTGGACCTCCCTGCGGTAATGTCGCCAGAAATCCCGGGTCACCTCGTTGGCTACGTCCAGCCGCCAGCCGTCAATGTGCCGCGTCTCCACCCAATAGCGGCCCACCTTGGCAAAATAAGCCTGCACCTGAGGGTTGGAGGTGTCTAGCTTGGGCATTTCTCCTACGTAAGCAAAGCAGGCGTAGTTGGGGGCCTCCTCTGCGCAGGCAGGCACCTTTACCGGGTATTCCAGGTGGTAGAACCAGTCCGCATAGGGGGAGTCCGGGCCTTTTTGGGCAACGTCCCGGAAGGCGAAGAAATCACTGCTGCAATGGTTAAAGACTCCATCCAGGAGAATGTGCATGCCCCGGCGGTGAACATCCTCCACCAGCGCGTCAAAATCTGCCTCCGTGCCCATGCAAGGGTCGATATGGAAATAATCCAAGGTGTCGTATTTGTGGTAGGCCTTGGCGGTAAAAATGGGATTAAGGTACAGGCAATTGGCCCCCAAAGCCTGGATATAGTCCAGGTTTTGACGTATGCCCTCCAAAGTGCCCCCCAGCCTGGACCGGCTGATGTGCCCATCCGGCAGGGAAATGGCCTGGGCGCTCTCCAGCAGCTGTTCCCTGCCGGTGGCAAAGCTGTCCGGGAAGATTTGATACATCACCGCATGCTTGAGCCACTCAGGCACGGCGGAAAGCTCCGTGCGGAGCGTGACTGGATATTGATAATACTCGCTGATGGCGGAGGCCATGGCCCCGTTTTCCAGCCGGCGGGGCAGGGTGTGGGAAAATAAGTCCGCATAATAATAGAGCTGCTCATCCCCAGCCTTTAGCTGGAAAAAATAATAGATGCGGTCAAAGTCCCCGTGGACCTCACCCTCGTAATAGTCGAACAGCTCATCCGAGGCGACTGTGTGCATGGAGAGGGGGCTGACAGCGGCGCTGGAGCCCGCCCGGGCCCGGTCCCCAAAGAAAAGAACGCAAGCGTCCAGGTTTCCACGGGCGGCCCGCAGGCGAACGGTCAGCTGGCCCGCCTCCTGGGAAAAGGCGTACTGGGACAGGGGAATGTGCAAAATAGCTTCCCTTTGGATCATCGTCGTATTCTCCTTGTGCAATATGGTTTAGCCCTTTACGCCTCCGGCGGTAAGGCCAGAAACCATGTATTTTTGAATGGAAAAGAATATGAGAAGCACTGGTATGCTTACCAGCACGGATGCGGCGGAAAAAAGCGGCCAATTGCGGCTGTAATCGTTGGTCTGCATCTGGTACAGGCCGCCGGCCAGGGAGTAGGTATCCCGGTTGATCAGGAAGGTGGTGGCAAAAAGATACTCGTTCCACACGCTAATGAGCACCATCGTACAGGTGACAATGATGGCGGGCCTGGCCAGCGGCAGGATGATCTTCCAGATCATTTGGAAGTCGTTGGCACCGTCTATTTTTGAGGCTTCCTCGATCTCTATGGGAATAGAATCGAAGTAGCCCTTCAAATTCCATATGCTAAATACGCACATGCCGCCCGCGTAGATCAGCACCAGGCCGCTCCATTGGTTCAGCATGCCCGCGGTTTTGAGGATACGGAACAGGGCAAATAAAGATAGGATCTGCGGGAAGGCATTAAGCAGGAGCAGTAGCTTTAGCACCCCGCCCCGGCCCGGAAAGCGATACCGGGAGAAGCCATAGGCCGCGAACACCCCGCACCCGATGGCCAGCACCATGGTACTGCCCGCCAAGATAAGGGAATTGCCAAACCAGCGCAGGAAAGGTTCATCCACCAAAATGGCCCGGTAGTTTTCCAGGGTCGGGTTCTTGGGGATGAAGGAGAAGTTGGAGGAAAGCGCCGCACCACTGCCGCTAAAGGACAGGGTGACCGCATATAAAATAGGTACCAGCGTCCCCAGGCAGACCAGGATAAACAGCAGATTAAGCAGAGATAATCCGGCCAAACGCCGCCATTTTTTACGCATATGGCTCCTCCTTTAACGTGCGGTTGGTGAGCAGGGACAGGAGGAGGATGATGCCGAAGGTAAGGATGGAGACCGATGCGGAAAGGCCATAATTGCTGGAAACAAAGGCATTGTTGTAGGTGTAGGTAATGATGGTCTGCAGGGTGGCTCCGGTAAGGGAGCCCTTTTGCATGGTGAGCAGGTAGATGATGTCAAACTGCTTGAAGGTGGTGAAGGTGGTCATAATGGCGGCCGGGGTGACGATGGGCTTTAACGCAGGCAGGGTGATGCTCAGGTGCTTGCGCCAGAAGCCTGCGCCTTCCAGGGTAGCGCTTTCGTACCAGCTTTGGTCTATGCTCTGCAGGGCCCCATCAATGTTGGTGATCATGAAGGGCAGCGCCATCCAAAGGTTCAGCGTCAGACAGGAAAGGAAGGCAGGGGTGTTGGTGGACAGAAAGTTGATCTTTCCAAAGCCCATGCCCGACAGAAACTGATTCAGGAGCCCGAACTCCGTGTTAAACATGCCCACCCGCCAGAGGATGATGGAGATATAGGCAGGCATAGCCCAGGGGAACATGAGCAAAGTCTTGTAAAACCGGGCCAGTCTAAGGCCCTTCACATTCAGCCCCAGCGCCAGAAAAAAAGCGATGGACAGCTGCAACGCCATGTTGACCACGGTCCATAGGATGGTGGTGCCCAGGGCACTGAGAAAGCCGGAGTCAAACTTAAAAAGGGCGCGGACATAGTTGCCAAGGCCGATGACCCGGTAGTCGAACCAGTGGTAAAGGTTCATATTGGTAAGCGAGATATATCCCGTATATATAATGGGAAATACCACCACCACCAGCACCAGGCCCAGGGCGGGGGAGGCATAGAGCCAGGGCAGGAACTTTTTCTTCATGGCAGGCGACTCCTTTTTGGGCAGGGCAAGGGCGGCGACCGGGTCGCCGCCCTTGCCATTTCGTTATTGCATATCTGCGATGGCTTGCAGGGCAGCCTTCTGCGCCTGGGCGGTGGCATCCTCTACGGATGCGCCAGACTGGTTCACGCTAATAAGCAGGGTCTCGGCGGGGCCCCACATAGCGCCCATTTCGGGAATGTTGGGCATGGGCTGGGCGGTCTCGGCGGTGCCCTTGATGGCCATGATCATTTCATTGGCGGCTACATCCGCATCCTCGTAGGCCTTGCTGTTGGCAGGGGCGCAATTGGAGGACTTAGCCAGGGCGATGCCCACGGAGGGATCGGCAAAGGCTTTCAGCACAGCGGTCAGCTCTTCGGGGCGGCTTTCCGCGGCATACTTCAAAACGCCAAGGCATTGCACACCGGAGAAGGGCGACAGGCCGTTTCCGTTGGGCAGCTTAAAATCTGCCAGGGAGCGGATGCCCAGGTCGATGCCGGCTTCCCTGATACCGGAGATCAGCCAGGGGCCGCCGATGATGGCTGCGGCCTTCTGCTCGTTAAACAGGGTGGTGACGGTGTTGTAGTCTCCATCCGCTTCCAGGGCGGCGAACTTCTGGTTGTAGGCAACAGCGTCCATCATGGCCTGGGTATTCAGACCGGGCTGGGCGTTTTCGTCAATGATAAAGGCACCGAAGCCATAGATATAAGGTGCCACGTTATAGGCGTTGGAGTGCTGGTTGACCAGGGCGTAGGTACCGGCGGCGGTGTCGGTGTGGGCTACCATGTACTCGTAGAGGGCTTCCGTTGTGGTGGGCAGCTCGCCTTCCCACAGGCCCTTGTTGTACATGAAAAGCAGAGTCTCGTAGTATACAGGCAATAAATACTGCTGGCCATATACCGTACCGGCCTGAACGGTCATGGGGAGCAGGTCCGCCATGTCATCGCTTGCAAGCAGATCGGTAACAGGGGCCAGGATGCCCATGGCGGCAAAGGTGCCAACGCTGTCGTGGGCAAAGAAGTACAGGTCAGGGCCGTTGGCGGGGTCGTTGCCGTACAGCTTGAGCTGGTCGGTGAGGTTGGATTTCTTCTCAAACTGCACGGTCAGGTTTTGGCCTTCCAGCTGCTTGTTAACGGCGGCTTCCATGGTGGAAACGATGCCCGCATCGCAATCGTGCCATACGGTGACGACGGCTGGGGCGGCCTGGGCAAGGGCGGAGAAAAGGGTCATAGAAAGAACGATGCATAGTAAAACCGCAAATATACGCTTCATGGTAGGATCCTCCTTTTTTGGCTTTGACAGGGATACCGTTTTCCTTATTCGATTATGAAAACCAGCGCTGTTTTCTTTATCTTGGCCCCATGGTATCATTGAAAAATAGGCGTTGTCAATGGAGGAAAACAAAAAAGACTTGCAAAAAGTGGGTAAACGTTATACTATAAATCCACGAATTTGGATAAGGCACAAAGGGGGAAGGGCCATGGCGGTCACCATTAAGGATGTAGCACGGGAAGCCGGGGTCTCTATTGCGACGGTATCCAAGGTGATCAACCACATACCCAGCATTTCGCAGGAAACGGCGGAGCGAGTGCGGGGCGTGATGAAGGCGCTCAACTATGCGCCTAACAGCCATGCGGCAGGGCTGGCACGGAAAAACACCCGCAACATAGCCTTTCTGGCCAATCTGCGCAGGGACGAGGCCTTTGAAAATCCTCATATGTTCGATATCCTTTGCGGCGTGCAAAATACCCTGGGTCCCAAGGGGTACTCCCTTTCCCTGGTGGATGTCTCCGGGGACAGCACGGCGGGGGAATCGGCGGAAAAGGTGATTTTGCAAAGGGCTGCGGATGGGGTCATCATCCATGGAGCTGCCATCAGCAAGCCGGTGGCCTCGCTATTGATCAAGCGGGCCTTTCCCCATATCGTGATCGGGCATTCCGGCTTTGACACCCGCCTGTGCTGGATAGACAGCAACCACGTGCTGGCGGGGCAGCTGGCCACGGAGCACCTGTTGGAGAAGGGCTATACGGACGTGGCGTTTCTGGCGGGGCAGGAGGGGGAGGATATTTCCCAGCACCGCCTGCAGGGCTTTCAGCGTGCCTTGCGGGAGAAAGGCTTGGACTGGGAAAATGCTAAGGTCTGCTTTACTGGCGGCACGTACCGGGGAACGGTGGAGAAGGCAGGGGAGCTGCTTTTGCAGCATAGGCCCCAGGCGGTGGTCTGCGCCAGCAATCTGATCGCGGCGGGGGTGTATAAGGCGGCGGAGCTGCACCGCAGGCGCATCCCGGAGGACCTAGCGGTGATCACCTTTGACCGTTATCCTTATTCCAACGCGCTGCTCCCCGAGCCATCCCTGGTCCACATCAATGTATACGATATGGGCTGCGAAGCCGCCAAGATACTTTTGCGGATGATGAAAAACCCCGCCTTACAGGTGCAAAGCTTTTTGACCCTGCCGGAGGTAGTGTGCAATGAGACCACACCTGGATTAATTTTGCAAAATTGAATTTACATTGATTCATCTTAGATAAGGTGATATACTGTCTGAAAGCTCCGATACTGTCGAGCATCGAAGCCTTTACAGCTATCTCCATGATCCTGCACCCGAGGAGGTATCCCAATGGACCCCTTGAAACTCGAAAATCAGCTGTGCTTTCCGCTGTATGCGGCGGCCCGGAACGTAGTAAAGCTATATACGCCCTTCCTGGATTCGGTCGGCCTGACCTATACCCAGTATATCGCCATGATGGTGCTGTGGGAGGATAAGCACACCACCGCCAAGCAGCTGGGCCAACGGCTGTTTTTGGATTCCGGCACGCTGACGCCCTTGCTTAAAAAAATGGAGGCCCAAGGCCTTGTCACCCGCAAGCGCTCCCAGGAGGATGAACGTAGCCTGGAGGTAGCCATCACGGAGAAAGGCGAGGCCCTGCGGGAGCAGGCGCTGGCCGTCCCGGAGGCGGTGGGCTCGTGCATCCCGCTAAGCTCGGAGGACGCAGCCGCACTCTATCGGATCTTGTATCAGCTGCTGGGCAAGGCGGAGTGAAGGAGCGCGGGCAGGGGCGCTGAACGCGCATAGTAGAGATCAATTTGCCTTCGTCGTCAAATACCCAGCTAGAGGCAGCATAAACGCTGCACTTGTTCCCATTTCCTGTTGTGGATCTTCAAAAAAACCGACCCTAAGATGCAATACGGCATCATTAAAATTAATGGATGCCGAATCATCAAAGCTATATGTGTATGTAATTATGTATCCAGCACCATCACGTGCTCCGTCTTCGGATTCGCAGCCCAGTTCTTCAGTTTCACCCGGAAGAAGAAATGTAGGATCACACCACGAACCCACTAAGCGATCTCCGTAAGACAAAGCATCGTTCCATTCTGCAGGATTTGATGCTCTATCGGTGTATACAAAGTAATCAATAAGGCTGATTTTATCCTCGAGGGGTCGGCACGAAATGGCTACGCTCAAGCGACTGCCAGCTATTTGGACATATATGATCGAATATTCGACCCCCTGGGTCTCCCTCCCATGTAAGCTCAGGGAAGCCTTGGGCAAGCTAGGCCCAACGCTTTGGGCAATAGCGGTAGAAGTCATCGCTACAATAATGAATAACGAAACAACAAGGATGGCATTCCTTATTTTTCTGGTTTTGCGTTTCATACTGATACCTCTCATTTTCCAATATTTTATACCCGAATAGTTGGTGGATGGTTATATATGGGTACTATTATAACGATATAGCTTAAGAAAGCATTCACTCACTATGGAATATTTTTAAGCATGGAAAAAGCCGAGGTAATGCCTCGACTTTTTTAGCTATACTATTTTCCTTTATCCATGCACAGCGTGGACTCCCTTACCCCTTTGCCGCCTTCATCAGCGCGTCAAAGAGCGGATGGGGCCGGTCGGGACGGGAGAGATATTCGGGGTGGTAAAGAACAGCCACGTAGAAGGGATGGCCTTGGAGCTCGAAAACCTCCGGGTAGCCCGCTTCCATACTGGTGCCCACCATGGTAAGGCCCTTCTCGGCCAGGGCTTGCACATAGGCGGGGTCCACCTCGTAGCGGTTGGAGTGCCGCTCCCGAATGACATCCTTTTGATAGATATCGCGGACCAGCCCCGGCTGGAGCTTGATCTCGCCTGCACCCATGCGGGCAGCGCCCCGGCTGTCGTTCTGGCAGATGCGGTCCTCGGGGATGCGCACCACGGGGTGCTGGGTCTGCGGGTCGGCCTCGGTGGTATGGGCATCGGCAAGGGCCAGCAGGTCCCGGGCGGCCTCCACCACGGTCAGCTGCATGCCATAACCAATGGACAGGAAGGGGATCTTGTTTTCCCGGGCGTACTTGGCGGTGCACAGCATGCCGCTGGTGCCCCGGTCGCCGTAGCCGCCGGGCATGAGGATGGCATCGTGGCCGCCTAAAAGCTTGCCTGCGGTCTCAGGGGTGATGTTTTCAGCATTTACAGAGTCGATCTCGACCGTCACATCGTTGGCAAAGCCTGCGTGACGCAGAGCCTCACCGATGGAGAGGTAGGCATCGGGAACGGTGTTGTACTTGCCCACCAGGGCCACTCGAATAGTGCCGGAGGCATCCTTGATGCGCTTGACCATATGCTTCCAGTCCTCCAGGTCTGCAGGGCGCTCGGGGAGGCCCAGCTCGCCCAGCACGATGCGGGCCAGCCCTTCCTTCTCCAGCACCAGGGGCAGCTCATAGAGGGTATTTACGTCAATGTTTTGGATAACGTTGCCAGTCTTTACGTTGCAAAACAGCGCGATCTTGTCCTTGGCCTCGGCGGTCATGGGCACTTCTGTGCGGCAGATGATCACATCGGGCTGAATGCCCAGGGAGCGCAGCTCCTTCACGCTGTTTTGGGTGGGCTTGGTCTTCAGCTCACCAGCGGTGGCGATGTAGGGCATCAGTGTTACATGCACATAGCAGCAATCGCTGGGCGCAGGGCAATCCCAGCGCATCTGACGGATGGCTTCCAAATAGACGGCGGCCTCCATATCGCCAACCGTGCCGCCGATCTCGATAATGGCGATCTCGGCATCGGCGTCCTGGGCGGCCTCGCGGATGCAGGTCTTGATCTCGTTGGCTACGTGGGGAATGGCCTGAATGGTGGAGCCGTGGTAATCTCCACGCATTTCCCGGTCGATCAGCCGCTTGTGGATCTTGCCGGTGGTGGAGGAGGCGTTGCCAGTGAGGTTGATATCAACAAAGCGTTCGTAATGGCCTAGGTCCAGGTCAGTGGCGGTGCCATCCTCGGTGATGAAGGCCTCGCCGTGCTCCAGCGGGCTGAGGAAGCCGGGTTCAACGTTGTAATACAGATCCAGCTTTTGCAGGGAGACCCGATAGCCGCGGGCACGCAGCAGGCGCCCCAAAGAGGCGGCCGTAAGGCCCTTTCCCAGGGAAGAAACTACACCGCCGGTCACGAACACGTATTTCATGGACGAATGACTCCTTTGTATTATGCAAAATGTTCCTTGCTGATTTTATCGGGCCTTGAGAGGATTGTCAACTGTGAAATGGAATTTCCTGAATATTCCTGCGGGAGGGCTGCTGATGTCCTATCCGAGGCACTGCCAAGGGTCTATGCAAAGGGCGGTCAATATCCCTCCGGGGTGGTCATGACCAGCACGGAAGGCCGCTGGGAGATATCCTGGTCGGTAATGCGAGCAAAGGGCAGCGGCTGAGGGGATACCCCTGCCAGGGCCAGAAAATCGGCCACGGGCCGGATGGGCATTTCTAGGCAGGCCTCAGTCTGGTAATGCATGGGGATGGTCACCCTGGGCTGCAGGGCCTCCATAACAGAAAGGGCATCCTGAGCGTCAATGGTGTAGTAGCCGCCTACAGGCAAAAAGAGGATGTCTACGTCGCCAATGGCTTTCAGCTGCTCCGGGCTCAGTTCATGGCCCAGATCGCCTAAATGCACAAGGCGCAGGCCCGCCGCCTCAATAATGTGTATCAGATTGGGGCCGCGCTTTTGCCCGTTCACCTCGTCGTGATAGGAGGGGAGGCTGGTGATGATGATCCCTTCGGCGGGGCAGTGTATGCCTGCAGTTTGGATGACGATGGGGTTGCCGGTGAGGATGTGCACGCTGTCGTGGTCGCCATGGTGGTGGCTGACGGTGCAAATATCCGCAGCCAGGGAGCGCTCCGGGTAATTATACAGGGCGCTGTAGGGGTCAGTAGCGATAACGGTGCCATTGTCCAGGGTCAGGGTGAACAGGTCGTGACCATAGTAACGAAGCAGCATGGTTTTTCCCTCCTTCTATGGACTTTACATGGACTTTCAAGTGCGCTTTGGGCCTGTGCTTAGGGCCGTGTTAGCGGCCGAAAGCCATGCCGCCAGCACCCGGCCTGCGGCATGGGGCAGGGGCTGGCCCTGACGAAGCAGCAGGGCGCAGTGCTCGTGAAGCTTGGGAATATGGGTCAGGCAGGGCTTGAGGGTCAAGGGGTCCGCCCACTTTACCATTTCGCGCAAAGGGCCTAAGGGCTGGAGGTTCAGCTCCGCCGGGTGCAACAGCAAGAGCCTGCACAGGGCATAGGCCGGGTGCAGCAGGTCATTGTGGGGCAAGGGCGGGGGCTGAAGGGGCAGGGGCGATAGCACCGTTTCCCATTTGGGCAGGGATGCGTCAACGTGCACAAGCCCTTGGCGCACCCAGGCTTTGTAGCCTGCCCGGTCTAAAGCCAGCAGGGTATCGTTCAACGCCGCGTCCGTGACCCGGCGGGGCAGATCGCTTACAAAAAGAGAACAGTCATCCTCTGAACGGTGTAAAAAGCAGCGGGTATCATCTCTGGCCAACAGGCCGTAGCATTCCTGCCGCAGCGGCTCAACAAGGAGACTCATACCTGTCCTCCGAGAACCCGTGCCCATCCTCCTTGATGAGAAAGCGCAGCTCCATCTCATGCATGGAAACATATTGGCCGTTGATGTCCAGCTGGTATTGCAGCCGCACAAGGCCGCCCAGATCGTCTATGTCAAAATCGGCCTTGGTGCAGTAAATGCCCAGGTCCATCTCGCCAAAGGGGGTGCCGTATTGGCCCTCGTACCGCTGGCCCTTGCGAAAGAGCATGTTGCTGGAATAGTCGCCGGAGCGGAGCATGCTGATCAGGCCATCCTCCATGGACAGCTGGATGGTGGAGGGCGGGGCCTCCTCGTCAAGCTGCTCCTCGTAGCGCAGAACATACCCCTGCCCTTGCACAAAGAGCTCTCCGGAGGTCATCAGGTGGATGCTTTCCGGCTGCTCGCCATCGGAGGTGACGGTGGCATTAAGGGAAAGTAAAATAGGTGTCCCGGTCGCCTGCATACGCTCACCTCGCGATCCAGGTTTGCACGAATGGCAAAACCTGTTATAATGTCCATACTATATCACAAAGCGTGGGGTGCTTGCAATGCTGGAGATAGCAGCGCGGGGAAAGATCAACTGGACGCTGGACATCGTGGGCAGGCGGCCGGACGGATACCATCTGATGGATATGCTGATGAGCAGCGTGGAACTGCACGATACGTTATATTTGGAGCAAGGGGAAGGCCTTTCTCTGGAGCTTATCAGCCAGGAGAAGGCGGCGGCCCCGCTGCCTGCGGACGAACAAAACCTGGTGCTGAAGGCGGCCCGGGCCCTGCAGGCGGCCACCGGCTCCCCCAAAGGCGCAGCCATGCGGCTTATTAAGCGGGTGCCCGTAGGGGCGGGCATGGGCGGCGGCAGCGGCGACGCGGCGGCGGCCCTTGTGGGCCTCCAGAAGCTGTGGGGCACAGCACTGCCGAAGGAGCAGCTGCTGGCGATAGGGGTATCCCTGGGGGCGGACGTGCCCTTTGCCCTGACGGGGGGCTTCCAGCGGGTACAGGGGATAGGGGAAAAACTTTTGCCCCTGCCCAGCCTTAAGCCCATATGGCTTGTCATCACCCAGCCTTGCCTGGGGCTTAGCACCCCGGAGATATTCCGAGCCTTTGACAGCCTGCCGGAGGAGGCTATTGTAAGGCCCGACCAGGCGGCGACCCAGGAGGCCCTTTTAGGCCGCGATCTTGCGGAGCTTACCTGGGCCATGGGCAACGTGATGCAGCCGGTGAGCATAGAAAGGCGCCCCCTTATCCAGGTTGCGATCCAGGCCCTGGAGGCCGCCGGAGCGGTGCGGGGGATGATGACGGGCAGCGGCTCTGCGGTATATGGGGTATTTGAGAACGAAGAAAAGGCCCGCATAGCCTGCGAGCAGCTACGGGGCCAATGGGCACGTACGTATGTGACGCAAACGGCGGAGGCGGGCTGGTCCTTGAAGGAGCGGTAGGGCTCCGTAGCCGATCGGCTGCTAGGGAAGCTCAGGCCTCAGCCCGGGTCGGCCGGCAGAGACACCGGGGTGTTTTTCACAAGCATCAAGATGGCGGCCATAGAATCAGCATGATACTCCGCCTCCAGCTCCGGATAAAACCGATCTGGGTCAAAAAGGATGCCGCGCATGCCTGCGGCGTGTCCCGCGCCGATATCAATGTCCCGGTCGCCTACCATCACGGCTTCCTCTGGCGAGAAGCCGTGTTTTCTTTGCAGATGCAGCAGGGCATCAGGGGCGGGCTTATCGGGAAAGCCGCTGTCCCGGATGATGAAGTCCGTAAAATACCCGGCCAGGCCGTCAGCGGTAAGCTGGCGAAGGGCGGTGGCATCCCGGTGGGTGTACAGATAGTGCTTGCAGCCCATGCGGCGCAACTGATACAGGCAGATCTCCGTTCCGGCGTAGGGCTGCCAGCCGCTTTCCTGCCGATGGTGCCTGCCAAAGGCATCGGATATTTGTTCGATAGGTATCCCCAAGCGCTGGCTGAGGACCTGGCAGGTGTGATATACAGACACCTTTAAAAGGGCATATACATCCGAAGGCTCCGCGTACAAGCCCAGGTCCCCCAAGGCGTACAGCATAGAGCACACCATCTTTTCATAGGTGTTGTACAGGGTGCCGTCAAAGTCCCAGCAGAGATGTTTGATTTTGCACATTGAAAGAGCCTTCATTTACTCGTGAGCAGGGGCATCCTCAGGGGAGGCCTCCGGCTTTTCGGATCTGACGGCGGGGTCGGGCTGGGTGTCCGCCACCTTGGATACCAGGGCCCTTTCCACCCGGTGGTCGCTGATGGCCGTCACCTGAATGCGCAGCCCGTGCATGGTCACCTCTAGGGTGGTCCCATCCTCGGGAATAGTGGACAGACTGCTGAAGATCATGCCGCCCAGCGTGTCATACTCATCGTCCAGGGGCAGGGGCACGCCCAGCACCTCGGAGAGGGTCTCCAGGTCGATGGCGCCGGACACCTGCCACAGGTTATCCTCTACCTGCTCGATCTCCACCTCCTCGGTGGGATCAAATTCGTCGTAGATGTTGCCCACGATCTCTTCCAGCAGGTCCTCCATGGTCACGATGCCGCTCATGCCGCCGTATTCGTCCACCACGATGGCCATGTGTACCTTTTGCTTTTGCATGTCCCGGAACAGGATGTCCGCCTGCACGGTCTCCGGCACCAGGTAAGCCGGCCGCAAAAGCTCCTTAAGGGTCTTTGGCTCCGCGCTTTCCCGGTTCAGCAGGAAATCCCGGGTGTTGAGGATGCCCACGATGTCGTCAATATCCGCATCGTATACGGGGAAACGGGAAAGCCCGCTCTCCCGTATCGTTTTCAGCACGTTTTCGGGCTGCTCCTCCAGTTGAAGGGCCTCCACGTCCATCCGGTGGATCATTACGTCCTCGGCGGTCATGTTGTTAAACTCAAATATGTTTTCGATCATGGTGCGCTCATCCTGCTCGATGGCGCCGCTTTCCCCGCCGATGTCCAGCATCAGGCGGATCTCCTCCTCCGTCACCTCGTCAGAGGAGGCGGAGGGGTTGATGCGCATAAGGCGCAGCATGCCGTTGGTGCTGACGGACAAAAGCCAGATAACAGGCCGGAAGAACTTCGACAGAGCCAGGATGATGGAGCAAGAAATGCGGGCGATCTTATCCGGATTTTGCATCGCCATCCGCTTTGGGGTCAGTTCGCCTAGCACCAAGGTGAAATAGCTGAGGATGATGGTGATGATAATAACGCAAAGGGTGTTAAGGGTGCTTGGCGAAAGCAGGGTGAAGTCTGCATTCACCAGGAGCGCTGTAAGCCTGGAGGCAAAGTTATCGGCAGCAAAGGCGCTGCCCAAAAATCCGCTCAAAGTGATACAGATTTGAATGGTCGAGAGAAAGCTATTGGGGGTGGCCAGCAGTTTTTCCATGATGGCGGCTTTTTTGTCGCCCTCCTCCGCCATTTTTCTTACTTTATTCTCGTTCAGCGAAAGGGTAGCGATCTCGGTGGCGGCGAAAAAAGCATTGATAAGGATAAGCACCAGTTGGATAAGTAGCTGACCGCCTATAGGGTCGTCCAAAGAAAATACCTCCTCGTAATGGGCTGCTATAAGGCGAGGCCTGTAAAGCAGTAGGGTTTTGCAAGCATTGCCAAAGATAGAGTGCTTGCATAATAAAAGATTATAGCATATTTATCGAATTTGTGCATCAAGTTTTATTTGTGGCTTCCTTTAACAAAAATTCATTTAGTAGAAAGATTGCCAATCCCTGGGCGGAGGGCTATAATGAAAAAGATGGCTAGAGAGAGGAATGAAAACCAATGCTATACCCGAAAACGGAGCGTCAGGCGCGGACGGCCTTGCTGCTGACCCCGGCGCAGATGGACAGGCTTGGGCGCGCTCACGTGATGCTCTTTGGCCTGGGCGGCGTAGGCGGATATGCGGCAGAGACCCTTTGCCGCGTGGGAGTAGGGCGACTGACGCTGGTGGACGGCGATACCCTGGCCGTGTCCAATTTGAACCGCCAGCTGGTGGCGCTGCATTCCACCATCGGCCAGGAAAAGGCCCAGGCTGTGAAGGCGCGGCTACTCAATATTGCCCCGGATGCGCACATCACCGCCATCACCGCCTTTCATTTGCCCACCCAGCCAGTGCCCATCCCGGAGGATGTGGATCTTTTGCTGGATGCGGTGGACACCGTTGCTGCTAAGCTGGACCTGGCGGAGCAGGCCAAAGCTCGCGGCATTCCTATCATTTCCTGTATGGGCATGGGCAACCGCCTGGACCCCACTCAGGTGCGCCTGGGGGACCTGTTCGACACCGCAGGCTGTCCTCTTAGCCGGGTGATGCGCAAGGAGCTTCGTAAGCGGGGGATAGAGCGGCTTCGCTGCGTCTATTCCACCGAGCCTGCCTTGACCCCTGCTAAGGGCGGGGATACTCGAGCCAGCGGACGGCCTACCCCAGGGTCTACCCCCTTTGTGCCGGCGGTGGCAGGGCTATATATGGCATATGAAACCGTAAGTCAGCTTTGCGGGCTTACTCAGGAGGCAATAAAATGACAAAACAGCATAAGGACATCGTGATCATTGGCGGAGGCGTGGTGGGCTGTGCAGTGGCGCGGCTTTTATCCGCCTACGAAGCACAGGTGGCGGTGGTGGAGAAGGGCTTTGACGTGGCCGAAGGGGCCAGCAAGGCCAACAGCGGCATCGTCCACGCAGGCTTTGACGCCAAGCCCGGCTCTGTGAAGGCGCGGCTGAACGTGGAGGGGGCCCGGATGTATCCGGCCCTGTCCCAGGAGCTGGGCGTGGCCTATCAAAGGCCCGGAGCGCTTGTCATCGCCCTGGACGAGGCAGGCCGGGAAACGGTCCAGCGCCTGTATGAGCAAGGGCTGGCTAACGGGGTGGAGGGTCTGGAGATATTGGACGGTGAGGCCGCGAGAAAGCTGGAGCCCAGCCTGAGCAAAGAGGTCCTCTGCGCCCTTCATGCCAAGACCAGCGGTCTCACCAGCCCCTACGAGATGACCTATGCCTTGGCCGATCACGCGGCGGTGAACGGGGTGGAATTTTGCCTGGAGACCCGAGTGGAGTCCGTAGAAAAGGTGGAAACTGGCTTTGCGCTGAAAACCACTAAGGGGGACATCCTTGCCCGCTGTGTCATCAACTGCGCCGGGGTAGACTCCGCCAGGCTCCATAATATGCTGGGTGCGGATCAGCGGGAGATCATCCCCCGCAAGGGCGAGTATTACCTGCTGGACCATGTAAAGCCCTTGCCCTTTGAGCACACCATTTTCCAGACCCCTACCCGCATGGGCAAGGGCGTTTTGGTCAGTCCCACGGTACACGGCAATATGCTCCTAGGCCCCTCGGCCCAGGACGTGGAGGACGACGAGGACGTATCGACCACCGCTGCAGCGCTGAAAGCCGTAAGCGAGAAGGTACGCCTGTCCTGGCCGGAGGAGACGTTGAGGGCTACCATCACCACCTTTAGCGGCATCCGGGCCCATGAGGCGGGGGATGAATTTATCATAGGCGAGATAAAGGGCGCACCTGGGGCCTATGAGGCTGTGGGCATCGAAAGCCCGGGCCTTTCTGCTGCCCCAGCCATTGCAAAGCTGCTTTGCGAGCAGATCGTGACCGAACAGGGACTCACGCCCAAGGCCGAATGGAAGCCAGCTCTCAAGCGCAGCAAGCCCTTCTCATCCATGAGCTTGGAGGAGAAAGCGGCCGCCGCCAAGGCCGACAGCGCCTACGGCAGCATCGTGTGCCGCTGCGAGCAGGTCACCGAGGCGGAAATTCGCGAGGCCATCCGGCGGCCAGTGGGGGCTCGTTCCATCGACGGGGTGAAGCGCCGCACCAGAGCAGGCATGGGCCGCTGCCAAGGCGGATTTTGCAGCCCAAGGGTTTTAGAAATACTCTCGGAGGAGCTGGGCCTGCCCCCCACAGAGATCACCAAGGATGGCGGCAAGAGCGTGCTTTTGACCGGGACCCTTAGCGGAAAGGAGGCGTAAGCGAATGGATATGCAGAAGGTAGACGTGCTGATCATCGGCGCAGGGCCTGCGGGCATGGCCGCCGCTATCGCCGCCCGGGAGGCCGGGGTAGAAAGCCTGCTGGTGCTGGAGCGGGAAGCAGAGATGGGCGGCATTTTGCGCCAGTGCATCCATAATGGCTTTGGCCTTCATCGCTTCAAGGAAGAATTGACCGGGCCGGAGTACGCCCAGCGGGATATAGACAAGGTACAGGCGCTAGGCATAGAGGTGCAGTGCGGCACCACCGTGCTGGACCTGGACGAAAACCGGGTGGTCACTGCCATCAGCCGTGAAAAGGGCATGCAGGTCTTTAAGGCCGGGGCAGTAGTGCTGGCCATGGGCTGCCGGGAGCGGCCCCGAGGCGCGCTGGCCACGCCGGGTACCCGGCCTGCGGGCATCTATTCCGCAGGCACGGCCCAGAAATTCGTAAATCTGGAAGGATATATGCCCGGTACGCGGGCGGTGATATTGGGCAGCGGCGATATCGGGCTGATCATGGCCCGGCGCATGACGCTGCAAGGGGCCAAGGTTTTGGCCTGCGTGGAGATCATGCCCTTTTCCAGTGGCCTGAACCGCAACATCGTGCAATGCTTGCAGGATTACGATATTCCGCTGCTGCTCAGCCATACCGTGGTGGATATATCCGGCAGGGAAAGACTGGAGCAGGTGACCGTGGCGCAGGTGGACGAAAGCCGCATGCCCATCCCCGGCACGGAGCAGGTTTTTGATTGCGATACGCTGCTTTTATCCGTGGGTCTGATCCCTGAAAACGAGCTGACGGAGCAGGCGGGGGTGGAGATATCCCGCCTGACGCAAGGGGCCGTGGTGGACGATAAACTGGAGACCAGCCGGGAGGGCATTTTTGCCTGCGGCAATGTGCTGCACGTCCACGACCTGGTGGATTTTGTCAGCGCGGAAAGCTTCAAGGCTGGGAAGGCCGCCGCCCAGTACGTTCAAGGCCAGCGCCAGGAAGGAGCCAAGGCCCTGGTGAAGGACGGCGAAGGCGTGCGCGGTGTGGTGCCCCAGAAGCTGCGCTTGGCCCAAAAGGGGCAGGCCGCCCAGACCGCCGAAGCCCATGGGACCGCCGAAGCGGTTGAAGGCCCCGAAGAGGTTGAAGGCCCCGAAGGGGTTGAAGGCCCCAAAGCGGTTGAAGACCCCGAAGGGGTGCAGCTGATGTTTCGTCCGGCGGCGGTGTATGAAAACGCGGTGATCCGGGTGCTGGATGGGGATAAGGAAGTATTCAAGGCCAAAAAACGCATCCTCACCCCCGGGGAAATGGCCGAGGTGGTTTTGAAGCCGGAGGTCATCCAAGGGCTGTCCGGCGCGGATATCACCGTTTGCATTGAGGCATAAGGAGGGCGAAAAAGTGGAACAGTTGATCACATGTATCAATTGCCCTGTGGGCTGCCGCTTGCAGGTCACCGTGGAAGAAGGCCAGGTTACCAGCGTAGCAGGGCAAAGCTGCAACCGGGGCATCACCTATGCCAAGCAGGAGTGCGTAGCGCCCCAGCGGATGGTGACGGCGGTGGTGGCGCTGGGGAACCGACGCATGCCCCTGAGCGTAAAGACCCAGCGCCCCATCCCCAAGGCTCAGATTTTTGCCTGTATGGAAGTTTTACAAGGGTTACGCTTGCAGGCTCCCGTCCAAATGGGGCAGGTGATCTGCGCCGATGTGTGCGGGACAGGGGTGGATGTTATTGCAACCAAGACGGTGGATTGACGGGCCATTATACAAAGCCCATGCGGCACACCCTGCCATAACCTGGAAAAATCAAGCCGGAGGAAGGGCCCAAGGCCTTTGCTCCGGCTTTTTGTTGTGGCGCTGCGCCCTTGTCATTTGGGCGGAATTGCAGTATTATGGTATTTGTGGGAATTTAGCGAAAGGCGCTCCATCCATCGGATGCGGGCAAGGATGATCGTCATGCAGCGGATATCCAGGGCTTTTGGGCCCTATAGGGGAACGAAGGATTTTTACAAAAGCGCGTTGACTGTGATGATACCCGTCATGATCCAGCAGTTGATCAATAACCTGTTTAATATGGTGGACAACCTGATGGTGGGCAGCCTGGACATCAACGGTCTGGCCATGAGCGCCTGCACCGTCGCCAACAAGCCCTACCTTATTTATTTTGGGGTCTTTTTTGGGTTGTCCGGAGCCGCAGGGCTGCTCATCAGCCAGTATTATGGCGCGGATGACCACAAGACCTGCCAGGGCCTGTTTTCCTTGCAGCTGATGCTGGGCGTTGTCTCCTCGCTTGTTTTCTGCCTGGTGCTGTTCTTTTTCCCCCGCCAGATCATGACCATCTTCGTCCGGGATGAGCGCACCATCGGCTTGGGCATCCAATACCTGCAGATCATTTGCTTTAGCTATATTCCCGTAGCGATCTCCAGCACCTGCATCTTTTCCATGCGCTCCCTGGGCCGCAATAATATCAGCATGCTGGTGAGCCTGGCTACCATGGCTATCAACGCCATTTGCAACTATGTCCTCATTTTTGGCAAGCTGGGGTTCTCAGCCATGGGCGTTCAGGGCGCGGCCTGGGGCACGCTGATCGCGCGGCTTTTTGAAATGGGCTTTTATCTGACCCTGCTTTTCACCCGGCGCATGTATTTCACTACGGATCTCCTGGCCTTTCTGCGTCTTAAAACCACCGTGTTCAAGGCCTTTATAAGCAAGGCCATTCCCCTGATCATCAACGAGCTGCTGTGGACGGTGGGCATGAACGTGTATTTCTGGTGCTATGCGCGGCTGGACGAGGCGGCCCTGCCTGCGGTGAACATTGCAGACCTGTGCTTCCAGATCGCGGCGGTAATGGCCACGGGCACGTCCTCGGCGGTGTCCGTGCTGGTAGGCACGGAGCTGGGCGCGGGCCAGCTTAAGCAGGCCAAGGAAAACGCCAAGAAGCTGCTCACGCTGGTACTGGCCATTGGGCTTGTGTGCGTGGCCCTGTGCAGCGTGCTGGGCCTCGTATTGCCCTATGCCTTTACCCTGTCGGCTACCCTCCGCCAGACGGCCACGCGCATCGCGCTGATCACGGCAGTGCTGGCCCCCTTCAACTTCATTTACGGCTTTTGCTTCTTCTGCCTGCGGGCGGGAGGGGATACCAAGAACGCTATGCTGCTGGACAGCGGCTATATGTGGCTGATCCCCGTGCCTGCGGCGGTGCTGATGGCCCTTTTGCTGCCGGGGCGCATGCCCCTGGTGGGTGCTGCGGCGGTGGTGCAGGTGCTGATGAACGCCAAGGTCATCCTGGCCCTGCATGTGCTTAGAAAAGGCCGCTGGGTGCGCAATATCACCGTTGTGGACTAGGTTTTCCCGCGAATGTACAAAATGAGCCTGGAGTGGTATAATAAACTGTTATCATATTGTCAACGATAACCCTTTGAAGATACTCCTTCAGGGAGGGGCTACCAGCAAGAAAGACCAGGAGGAACAAAGATGCAAGTAAGGAAAGCGCAGATAAAGCGGTGGGGGATGAGCCTATGGGCTGTCCTGCTGATTTTCGCGCTTTTGACGGTGCTGTCCTTGCCGGCCTTTGCCCAGGAGGACGCTATCAAGTACGTGGCGCCCAAGCTCGCCTCCGACGCGGACCCCTACGACGCGGAGCATCCGGAAAATTTGTCAGAGGACCAGCTGCTGGCCCGGGCCGCTATTTTGATCGAGGCCAGTACCGGCGAGGTCATTTTTGAAAAGAACCCGGATGAGCGGATGTATCCCGCCTCCACCACCAAGATCATGACCACCCTGCTGGCCCTGATGATGGGGGACCTGAATCAGGAGGTAACGCTTTCCGCATCCGCAGCGGACCTGCCGGAGGGCAGCTCTGTCATTCCGCTGGAGGTAGGCGAGACCATCAACTTTGGAGACCTGCTCTTTGCCACCATGGTGCGCTCCGGTAATGAAGGCGCTAACCTGATCGCCGAGACCATCAGCGGCAATATCAACGATTTTGCCCTGCTGATGAACCAGGCTGCGGCCATGTACGGCTGTACAGGCACCAATTTTATGAACCCTACAGGTCTGCACAACGAAAACCACTATACCACCGTCCGGGACCTGGCCAAGATCGCCCAGGCCGCCATGGAGAACGAGACCTTCCGGGCCATTGCCAAGACCCATTCCTTTTCCCTGGGCCGCAGCAACCTGAAGCGTTCCCGGGTGCTGGTCAACGGCTCCAGCCCGCTTATCAACCCCAACATTGAGGATAATCCGTACTTCTACCCCTACGCCACCGGTATCAAGACTGGCTTTACCAACGCGGCGGGCTACTGCTTCGTAGGCTCGGCGGAAAAGGACGGGGTGCAGCTGATCTCCGTGGTTTTTTACACCTCGGAGAACGGCCGCTGGACAGACACCAAGAAGCTGATGGAATATGGCTTTTCACAGTTCGTCAGCATTACCCCGGTGGAGCTGTACGACAAAAACCCCGTCGAGGTGGAGACCTCCGGCTTCTCTATGGACGATACAGGGCTGGGCCGCCTGCGGATGAACCTGCGGCCTACGGAAAGCACCCGCACCGTCAACATCGTGGCCACCCGTGCGGAGATAGACTCTATGGCCCGAAACCTGAAGCAGACCGTAATGATCGAATATACCCGGGACTTCGCCGCGCCGATCACCGCCGGAGAAGTTATGGGCAAGCTGCTCTATTATCCCTCCGATGGCGGCAGTCCCGTCACCTACGAGCTTGTGGCCTCCCGATCCATTGAAAAGCGGCTCAACGCGCCTAAGACCCTGGAGGAGATAGAGGCCGAGGTCTACGGCGATCCCAATCCCTTCCCGCCCTTCTCGGTGGAGCTGCTGGTGGTCATGCTGCTGCCCTTACTGGGCCTTTGGCTGCTGTTCTGGGCGCTGGGGCGGATATTCCGCAAGACCGGGCGGCACCGCAAGGGCCGGGTGCCCAAGCCGGGCAACCGTTTTTACCGATAATACGAAAGGAGATGGGCCGTTGATCGCGCAGGTCATTGTGGATGTGGTGCATACTAACGTAGCCCATCCTTTTTCCTACCTGATCCCTGAGGATATGGATATCCAGGTAGGCGCGCGGGTCAGCGTACCCTTAGGCCGCAGGCAGGTGGACGGCCTGGTGGTGGAGGTACTGGCGACCTCGCCGGAAGGCGTGCCCCTGGAAAAGCTAAAGCCCATCAGCCGCGTGCTGGATGGAACGCCAGTCCTGCTGCCCGCCCTTTTATCCCTGGCCGAGGAGCTGGCCCAGGAGGCCCATTGCCCCCTGTCCGAGACCCTTCGGCTGATGCTTCCGGCGGCCATGCGCACCGGGCGTATCCAGATCAAGACCGAGGCCTTTGCCCAGCTGGTAGAGGGCGTGGACCCGGAGGCGGCGGCCTGTGCTCAGACCCGCGCCCCCAAGCGGGGGATGCTCCTTCGCCTGCTGGCGGACGGAGAGCCGCATTTAGTAAAGCAGCTGGGCGAGCTGGTGGCGACCCCCAGAGACGCGCTGAAGCACCTGGAGACGGACGGGCTGGTGCGGCTTTTTGAAAAGGAAGCCTACCGCAGCCCCTATGAGGACATGGAGCAGCGTCAGACCCAGGCCCCACCTTTGACCCCGGGGCAAAAGGAAGCCCTTGAGAGCATGCTGCCTTCCCTGAAAGACGGAAAGGGTGCGTTTCTCCTAAATGGGGTCACTGGCAGCGGCAAGACCGAGGTCTACCTGGCCATGGTCCGGGCCGTGCTGGACATGGGCAAGGGCGCTATTATCCTGGTGCCGGAGATCGCCTTAACGCCCCAGATGGTGCTGTGGTTCCGGGGCCGCTTCGGGCCGGAAACGGCAGTCCTGCACAGCCGCCTGACGGATGGCCAGCGCTACGACGAATGGCGCCGCATCCGCCAGGGAGAGGCGCGAGTAGTCATCGGGGCCCGCTCGGCGGTCTTTGCTCCGGTGGAGCGGCTGGGTCTCGTCGTGGTGGATGAGGAGCACGAGCAAAGCTATCTAAGTGATAAGCATCCCCGCTATGATGCCCGCCGGGTGGCGGGTAGCCGGGCGGAGCGGGAAGGGGCTACGCTGCTTTTATCCAGTGCTACCCCCAGCATATTGTCCTTTGCCATGGCCCGCCGGGGGGATTATACCCTGGTGGAGATGCCAACGCGCGTGATGGACCGCCCTATGCCCACGGTCGCCGTGGTGGATATGCGCCAAGAACTGGCGGCGGGCAACCGCTCTCTTTTCAGCCTCCTGCTGATGGAAAAGCTTCGGGAATGCACAGCACGGGGCGACCAGGCCATGCTGTTTTTAAACCGCCGGGGCTACCATACCTTTGTCAGCTGCCGAAGCTGCGGCTATGTGGTCACCTGCAACCAGTGCGACCTGAGCATGACGCTGCACCAGCTGCCCGGGGAGGAGAAGGGCCGCCTGCGCTGCCATCTGTGCGGCGCGGAGAAGGAGCCGCCCGCTGTATGCCCGGAGTGCGGCAGCAGGTACATCCGGTACTTTGGCAGCGGCACCCAGCGGGTGGAGGAGGAGCTTAAAAAGCTGCTCCCGGAGGTAAGGTCCCTGCGCATGGATATCGACACCACCAAGGAGCGGGACGCGCCTTACAAGATGCTCACCGCCTTTCGGGAGGGCAAGGCCCAGGTGCTCATTGGCACCCAGATGATCGCCAAGGGCTTAGACTTCCCCAAGGTAACACTGGTAGGGGTGGTGGCGGCGGACCTGTCGCTGAACCTGCCGGACTATCGGGCCCAGGAGCGCACCTTTCAGCTGGTCACGCAGGTGGCGGGCCGTGCAGGCCGCGCCGATGCGACTGGGGAAGTGGTGCTGCAGACCTATCAGCCAGAGAACCCCTGCATCCAGGCCGCCTCCGCTCAGGACTACCGGGCCTTTTTTGCCCAGGAGTTCGCCCGGAGGCGCACAGGGCTGTACCCGCCCTTTACCATGCTGGCGCGGCTGCTGGTGGAAAGCGAGCGGGAAAACCTGGCCAAGGATGCGGCAGCTCGGCTGTATGAGACCCTGCAGGCGTTTCTTTTAGCCCATCCCGCCCAGAAAAAGCGGGTGCTGATGTGCCGGATGGACGAGGCCCCGGTGAAGAAGATCCGCGGGCAGTACCGCTACCATGTGCTGCTCAAGCTCTTTGACCATCCCGATGCTCAGCCTGTGCTGGGGCTGATGGCAGAGCTCAGCGGCATAGCGGAGGAAGGCTGCCGGGTCTATGTGGAGGTCAACCCCGCCACGATGATGTAATTTCGGGTCAACGGACGATATTATTTTTGGACTGATGAAGGAGTAAGAGGATGGCAACGCGAAAAATTGTGGAAATTGGCGATGAGAAGCTGCGCAAAAAGGCCAAGCCTGTGGAGAAATTTGATCTACGGCTCAAGGTCTTGCTTAAGGATATGGTGGAGACTATGCGCCAGGCCCAGGGCGTGGGCCTAGCCGGGCCCCAGGTGGGCATTTTGCGGCGGGTGGTCGTAGTGGACGTGGGGGAGGGCCTCTACGAGCTGGTGAACCCGGAGATCATCGCCATGGAAGGCGAGGAGTGCGGCCCCGAGGGCTGCCTGAGCATCCCCGGCCGCAGCGGCATGGTCACCCGACCCCTCAAGGTCACCGTGAAGGCGCAAAACTTCAAGGGCGACCCCATCCAGGTCACCGGGGAGGGCTTCTTGGCCCGGGCCTTCTGTCACGAGCTCGATCATCTGGACGGCATTTTGTACGTGGATAAGATGGAGCAGGAAATATTTCCGGATGAGGATGACGAGGACGGCGTAAGCGGCGAGGAGGCGTAATATGCGGATTGTTTTTATGGGCACGCCGGAGTTTGCAGTGCCGTCCCTCCAAGCGCTTTTGGATGCAGGCTATGAGGTAGCCGGGGTCTTTACCCAGCCAGACCGGCCCAAGGGCCGAGGTGGCAAGGTGAGCCAAAGCCCGGTGAAGGAGCTGGCGGTAAAGGCGAGCATCCCCGTGTTTCAGCCCAGCCGCATCCGGGTGGACGGTATGGAGGACCTTAAGGCCCTTAAGCCGGATATCTGCGTTACGGCGGCCTTCGGGCAGATACTATCCCAGGAGGTGCTGGATATCCCGGCCCGTGGCACGGTGAACGTCCATGCCTCCCTTTTGCCCCGTCACCGGGGAGCCGCCCCTGTGCAATGGGCAGTTCTGCAGGGGGATGCGGTCACCGGGGTCACCACCATGCTTACGGATAAGGGCATCGACACCGGGGATATGCTGTTAAAGGCGGAATGCCCCATTTTGGCAGAGGATACCGCCGGGTCGCTTTTAGACAAGCTGTCCCATATCGGCGCAGCGCTGCTTATCGAGACCCTCCGCAGGCTGGAAGCGGGCGACTGTCCCCGGCAGAAGCAGCAGGAAGAAGAGGCCACCTACGATCCCATGCTGCAAAAGGAAATGGGCGTGCTGGACTTTTCGGAAGGTACGCAGGCCTGCCTACGCCGGGTACGGGCCATGAGCCCCTGGCCCTGCGCCTATGGGATGCTGGCCGAGGGGGTTTTAAAGGTCTGGAAGGCGCGCATTGCACAGGGGATGCAGTGGGCCGGAAAGCCGGGAGAGGTGCTCCTGGCAGATGCTAAGAAGGGTCTGATCGTGGCCACGGCGGACGGCGCCATAGAATTATTGGAGATACAGGCCCCTAATGCCAAACGCATGGAAGCCAAGGCTTTTTTGCTGGGACATGCCATTAGGGTGGGAACGCCCTTAAATGAGGTGAAGCTATGAGTACGGAAGACAAGAAGAAGCCAGCAGGAAAGCCTTTTACTAAGAATAGCGGAGCAAAGCCCGCCGGAGCGAAAGCTTACGGGAGGCCTGCGGGAGCAAAGCCTACGGGAGCAAGGCCCGAAGGAGCGAAAGCTTACGGGAGGCCTGAAGGAGCTAAGCCCGCCGGAGCAAAGCCCTACGGCAAGCCCGCAGGCGCAAGGCCCGAAGGAGCCAAGCCCTACGGCAGGCCTGCGTCTGGATCGGCCGATGGTGCGAAGCCTGCCGTCCGCTCCTTTGCGAAGCCTGCCGGGGCAGGCCGCCCCGCAGGCACAGGCCGCCCCGCAGGCACAGGCCGCCCCGCAGGCACAGGCCGCCCTGCAGGCACAGGCCGCCCTGCAGGCGCAGGCCGTCCCGCCGGTGCAGGTCGTCCCGCCGGTGCAGGTCGTCCCGCAGGCGCAGGCCGCCCCGCAGGCACAGGCCGCCCCGCCGGCGCAGGCCGCCCCGCCGCCCAGGCCCTAGCGCCCTCCTCCGGCCTCACCATGGGTGCGCGTCGGTTAGCGCTGGAGGTGCTGCGAGATGTGCACCAGAACGGAGCCTATGCGGCTCTGGCCCTGGGGGAGCGGCTCAGCAAATCCATCCTGAACCCTATGGACCGGCGGCTGGCCACTCGCATGGTATACAGCGCCTTGGAAAATCAAATACAGCTCGACTTTGCCCTGGACCGCTTTATGGAGCGGCCCACTAACGAGCCTATACAGCGTGATATCCTGCGGCTCAGCGCCTGCCAGATCCTTTTTCATGACCGGGTGCCGGAAAGCGCCGCGTGCAACGAGGGCGTGAACCTGACCAAGGCTATGGGCATGGAGTCCGCTGCAGGTTTCATTAACGCGGTGCTTCGCAACCTGTGCCGCGGCAAGGCGGACATACCCTGGCCCAAGGCAGAAGACGGCCTGCGGGAATACCTGCATGTCATGGGCAGTATGCCTCTTTGGATCGTGGATAAGCTCATCGCCGAATATGGCGAGGAGGATGCCAAGGGCATCATCATGCACCGGGAGGAGGAGCATCCCCTTACGCTGCGCGCCAACCAGCTGCGACTGACGGATGGGGAGTTTGAAAAGCTCCTGGCGGAAAAAGAGTGGCAGGCCCGGAAGGGTCTGGCGCCTCATGCCTACCTGGTGAACGCCGTGGTGGATTCCACCCCGGAATACCAAAAGGGCCTGTTTTCCATCCAGGGCCAAAGCAGCATGCTGGCCGCTGAGGCCATGCAGGTGAAGCCCGGCATGAAGGTGCTGGATGCCTGCGCCGCGCCGGGGGGCAAGTCCGCCTATATGTGCGAGGCCATGCAAAATACTGGCCGGGTCTATGCCTGGGAGCTGCACGAGAAGCGGGCTATGCTGCTAGAAAGCACCAAGCGCCGCCTGGGCTTGGAGAACCTGCGGGTCTCCGTCCGTGATGCCGCAGAGCCCAAAAGGGACCTGGAAGGCAGCCTGGATGCGGTGCTGCTGGATGCCCCCTGCAGCGGTCTGGGGGTCATGGTGCAAAAGCCTGACCTGAAATACCGGGTCCAGGAAGAGGACATCGCGTCTATCGTGGCTACGCAGAAAAAGCTGCTGGATGCCCTATGCCTGTATGTAAAGCCCGGCGGGACGCTGGTGTACAGCACCTGCTCCATCCTGCCGGAGGAGAATACCCGCCAGATCGAGGCGTTCTTGGAAACGCATCCGGAGTTCACCGTGGAGCCGCTGCCCCTGTCCTTCCCCGAGGCGCTGCGGGGGCAGCAGACCGCCCTGGGCCTGCAGCTGCTGGGCTACCGGGACGAGGTGGAAGGCTTCTATATCGTGCGCATGCGCAAGAAGGGTGCCTGAGATGGGCCAGAAGCAATGCGTTTTGGACAGGACCCAGGGGGAAATGACCCAGCTGATGCGGGATATGGGGCAGCCTGCCTTTCGGGGGAAGCAGCTTTTCGGCTGGCTCCATAAGGGCGTGGCCTTTGGGGATATGGGAAACCTGCCCGGTGCCCTGCGCATGGCCCTGGCTGAGCAGTTTTACGACCTGCCCATGACGGTTTCGGAGCATTTTGCTTCCCAAAAGGACGATACGGTGAAGTTTCTCTTTGCCTGCGCAGATGGCAACATTATTGAGGGCGTGCTGATGCACTACCACTACGGCTATACCCTGTGTATATCCACCCAGATCGGCTGCCGAATGGGCTGCGCCTTTTGCGCCAGCACCTTGGGCGGCTGCGTGAGGGACCTTTCCGCAGGGGAGATGCTGGCCCAGATACTTTTGGCCAACCGTTTCCTGGGGGACAAAGGGCATGTGGGCCATGTGGTGCTGATGGGCAGCGGCGAGCCTCTGGAAAATTACGATCAGGTGATCCGCTTTTTGAAGCTGGTGAACGACCCGGAGGGGCTGAACATCAGCCTTAGGAACATTTCCCTGAGTACCTGTGGCCTGGCCCCTCAGATAGACAAGCTGTCTGAGGAGGGCCTGCCTGTGACCCTCAGCATTTCCCTCCACGCCCCCAATGACCGTATCCGCCAGGAGATCATGCCTGTGGCCCGGCGCTATCCCATGGACCAGCTGATGGCTGCTGTGCGCCACTATGTGCAAAAGACGGGCCGACGGGTGGTCTTTGAATATGCGCTTATCCATGGCCTCAACAGCCAAATAGAGCACGCTCGGGAGCTGGCCCGGCTTATCGGCGGGCTGCAATGCCATGTGAACCTGATCCCCTTAAACCGGGTGGAGGAGCGGGCCCTGGCGCCTGCGTCCCCGGCAGAGGTGCAATTATTTCTCAAAACCCTGGAGGACCTGCATGTATCCGCCACCTGCCGCCGGGAAATGGGCGCGGATATCAGCGGCGCTTGCGGCCAGCTTCGCCGCAGGCACTTGAAAACCCAGGGAAAAGCTGATACCCTGTAAAAAGGTATTATACGGGAAGGATGTGGATGCTTCCATGCTCATTTGTTCCAAAACGCATCAAGGCCTGGTGAGAAAAAGCAATCAGGATACGCTGCTGATGACGGCGGATGCCTATGGCGTAGCCGACGGCATGGGCGGCCATAACGGCGGCGAGACCGCCAGCCGGTTAGCCGTGCAGGTGCTTAAAAATGCCCTCCAGGGGAAAGCGCCCCAGGAGCAGGCGCTGCTCATGGGCATTGAGGCCGCCAACCGCCGGATATATGAAATGGGCCGCCATGACAGCGCGCTGTCCGGCATGGGCACCACCATTACCCTTCTGTGGGAGGCGGCCGATCATATCCTCGTAGGTCACGTAGGGGATAGCCGGGCCTATTTGCTGCGGGACGGCAAGCTGGAAGCCCAGACCGAGGACCATAGCCTGGTGGCGGAGCTGATACGCAATCAGGTGATCACCCCGGAGGCCGCCAAGACCCATCCCTACCGAAGCGTCATTACCCGCGCCCTGGGCATCGACCCCACTGTGACCCCGGATATTTTTACCCTGCCAAAAAAAGCAGGGGATGTGTGGCTGGTCTGCTCCGATGGGCTGTACAACATGGTAAATGATGATGACATCGCCGAGGCTTTGAAAAATCTCACCCTGGAGGCCGCCGCTGAAAAGCTGCTGGAGCTGGCCATCGAGCATGGAGGCCATGATAATATCAGCTTTGTGCTTGGCCGTGTGGCGGAGGTGAGCGCGCAGTGATGAAGGGCATGGTCTTTGCCGAACGGTATAAATTAGTGGATTTTATCGGCCAGGGCGGCATGTCCCTGGTATACCGGGCGGTGGATATCCGCACCGGACACAGCGTGGCCGTAAAGATACTTAAAAGTGAATATAACAGCGATAAGGAATTTTTGGAGCGGTTTCAGCGGGAAGCCCAGGCCGCCAGCCTTATGGCCCATCATAATATCGTAAATCTCCTGGATGTAGGCGTGGAGGGCGAATACCGCTACCTGGTGCTGGAGTATGTCAGCGGCAACACCCTGAAGGATATCATCCGGCAGAAGGGCATTTTGAATACCAATACCGCCATTCAGATCGCCATCCGCATTTTAAGCGCTCTGCAGCATGCCCATGACAATGGCATCATCCACCGGGATATCAAGCCCCAGAACGTGCTGGTGCATTCCGACGGCCATGTGAAGGTGGCGGACTTTGGCATCGCCCGGATGACCAACTCCGTTACCATCTCCAAGGGGGATACGGTGGTAGGCTCGGTGCACTATTCCTCGCCCGAGCAGGCCTCCGGCAGCGTAGTGGAGGCCACCAGCGATATCTACTCCACCGGCGTGGTGCTGTATGAAATGCTGACGGGGCATGTGCCCTTTGTAGGCGATAACGCCGTTGCCGTGGCCATGCAGCATGTGAAAAATCAGCCGCCGCCCATTACCAGCTACAACCCGGATGTACCTCCCGCCCTGGTGGCGGTGGTGATGAAGGCTATGGAGAAATCCCCGGCCAAGCGCTACCAAAGCGCCCGGGAAATGGCCGATGCCCTGGCCAAGGTTCGGGATGGCAAGGCGGACTGGGGCGCGCCCCAGCCTGCGGCGTCCATGCGGCCCTCCGGTCCCAGCGGGGCCAACCAGCCTTCAGGCCGCCCTCAGGATGCCCGCAGCCGTAGCGCCGGCAGCCAGACCACCCGCAACGGGAAGGCCCAGCGCAGGGGAAATCGTCGAACGCTGTCTGTAGTGGCCACGTTCTTTATGGTGGCGTGCGTGCTGGTAGTCTTAGGGCTGGGTATTTATCAGATCTACAATCAGGTGACCAACAGCGCCCAAGCCCCGGAGCTGGTAGGCCTGACCATTGAGGAAGCCAGCACCCTGCTGCGCCGGGCTGGGCTTAACAGCCAGCACAACGAGATCAATCATGATACGGTACCCGCCGGCATGGTGATTGCCCAGATACCGGAATCGGACACGGAAATGATGAAGGGGGACAGCGTGGTCCTTACCGTCAGCCTGGGCCCGGTCACCGCCGTGGCTCCGGACCTCATCGGCCTTAGCCGGGAGGAAGCCACCGCCAAGCTCAAGGAAAAAGGGCTGACCTGGGTGGTCTTTAAGATCGCCTCCGGCGATCCTGTGGATACGGTGCTTTCCCAGGAGCCCCAAAAGGGCGAGCCCTGCCCCCTGGGCTCCGAGGTGGAGATCACCATTTCCGGCGGCAGTACCATGGTGCCGGATGTGACCGGGATGACCTATGAGGACGCGGCTGAAATGCTGCGGCAGAACCGGCTTGCCGTGGGCAGGGTGGAATACGTAGAGGTAGAGGACGAGAAGCTGGTAGGCCTGGTCATGGCGCACTCACCCACCCAGGGCACCATCGCCACCCTGGACGCACAGATATCCCTGACCATTGCAAAACTTGGCAAAGCGTACCATTCCCAGCTGAGCATCGTGGTGGCCGGGGCGGCTGAAAACCGCTTCCTCAAGGTTACCATGGTGGAGGACGGGCAAGAAGTGGTCCAATACGAAGGCAATATTGCCGCTGCAAAAGTGGACACCACATTGCTGGTGCCTATCTCCTCGGACACAAAGGGAACGGCGCTGTGTAAGGTGTATTTGGACGATATGTTGGTAGAGGAGCAGGAGGTAAAGTTCCAGTGATGGGGGAGCACATGCTTGAAGGCATGATCGTGAAGGGCGTAGGCGGGCTTTACTATGCCCGGGACCCGGAAGGCCAGGTCCACGTACTCAGGGCCAAGGGGAAGTTTCGCAAGCAGCATATAACCCCCATGGTGGGCGACAGGCTCCTTTTTAGCCCTGGACAAGGAGACGAGCATGGCTGGGTGGAGGAGATACTGCCCCGGGAGACCTCGCTGGTCCGCCCACCGGTAGCCAATATCAGGACCATCATGCTGGTGGTGGCGCCTCAGCCTGCGCCGGATTATCTGCTGCTGGACACCTTGCTGATCATGACGAACGCCCAGGGCATCGCCCCGGTGATCATTGCCAATAAATGCGATATCTCCCCAGAGCTGGGAGAGGATATGCGCCGGATGTACGGGTATTTGGGTGCGCCGGTGCTGGAGGTCAGCGCCAAGGAGGGCACGGGTATGGAGGCCCTTAAGGCTATTATGCGGGAAGGCATCTGCTGCTTTGCGGGGCAATCCGGCGTAGGCAAAAGCACGCTGCTCAGCGCGGCTACGGGCCTTACCCTGGAGACGGGGGAGATCAGCCGGAAGATAGCCCGGGGGCGGCATACCACCCGTCACGCGGAGCTTTTGTACACGGGCGAGTATACCGTGCTGGACACCCCTGGCTTTAGCCTTTTGGAGCTGTGGACGGACATGGAGCCGGAGCAGCTGAAGGAATATTATCCGGAGTTTGCCCCTTATGAGGGTCAGTGCAAGTTTGCCCCGTGCTATCATTTTAGCGAGCCGGGCTGCGCGGTGCTCAGGGCGGCGGAGGAAGGGGCTATCCCCAGGGAGCGGCTGGAAAGGTACCATATTTTGCTGGAGAAAGTACGAAAGGCATGGAGGGAACGGTATGATTAAGCTTGCGCCGTCGGTGCTGGCGGCGGATGTGCTGCACCTGGGCAAGGCCGCCCAACAGGTGAAGGACACAGGCTGTGATATGCTTCATTTTGATATTATGGATGGGGTCTTTGTCCCCAATATATCCTTTGGACCGCATATGCTGGAAGGCCTCAAGAGGGCCGTGGATATTTTTTACGATGTGCATTTGATGATCAAGGACCCCTTGGCCTATGTGGATGTTTTTGCCAAGGCCGGGGCGGACGGCCTTACCGTGCACCTGGAGGCGGAGCATTTTCAGGAGAGCATCGACCGCATCCGGGCCCTGGGCCTCAAGGTGGGTGCATCCGTGAAGCCGGATACCCCCGTTGCTTCTCTTGTGCCCTTTTTTGGCCAGCTGGACCTGATCTTGGTAATGACGGTGGAACCGGGCTTTGGCGGGCAGAAGCTGATGCCGGAGCAGCTGGAAAAGATACGCTTGCTGCGCGCCCTGGGCTTTGCCGGGGAGATCGAGGTGGACGGTGGCATCACACTGGAAAACGCCGCATCCCTGGCCCAGGCCGGGGCGGATATTTTAGTGATGGGCACTGCGTTTTTTAAGGCAGAGGAGCCGCTTAAGGTAGTGGAAATGGTGCATGGGCTGTAAAGGCTATATGCATCAACGCAAGCAGATCGGGAAAGCCTACGAGGGAGACAGTGAAGCCGGAGGTGGACCTATGCAGCCCAAGCCTTTTGCCCCCGATAAAGAGCCGCAACGAATCCAGGAAAAGACCCCCTTGTTTCATTTGCCAGAGGGCAAGCCCAAAATGAGCCGAAGAGGACCCGTACACTAGCTATGCAGGGATCGCCTCATATTACTGCCGTATTTGTTTTTTGCGTTGCCCTTTTTAATTATGGAAACCAGCGCGCCTCGCTGCATTATAAAGCGAGGCGCGCTTTTTGATGGTTATCATGGAGTAAGACGTTCTGATAATGAATTTTGGCTGCGCGAAACGTACTCCACGCTGTCCACTTCCTCCACCAGCACCGCGTGGACCACGAAATGCCAGTCGTGCTCGCCGCTGGTGCAGGTGACCAGGGTCAGCAGGCGGTCGGTGACGCGCACGGTAGCGTGAGAGTCGATGGTGGCGCGCTTGCGGGCAGCCAGGATAAAGGCTCGCTTTTCCTCATCGGTAAAGGCGGTCTGGCCGCGAAAGTCGATGCTGGTGGAATCCTTGGCCACATAAGCGGCGAAGACCTTGTAGCGGAAAAGCTTGTTCTCCAGGGCTACCTCGATGGTCAGGTGGCTGTCTGCGAAGTTCTGCTTCCGGTAGTCATAGATGGAGGCGAACATGGAGCCGTCCTTCATGTTGTGGCCGTAGATGACGGTGTTGAAGTCCCTGAAAGCAGGGTCGTTCCAGCAGTCTATGAATATGGCACCGGAGGCGTTTTTCTTGCGCTGAAAGGTGCGGGTGAGGTAATAGTCGTTGTTGTCGGTCTGCACCACGGGGTATTGCACCTTTGTGCCAGGGATGCCGAGCCAGGCCTTCATGTCCAGGTTTTGCCTTTTCAGGGAGACCACTTTTTCATTGCGATAGGGCCGAGGCGTAGGGACGGGGGTCTCCTGGGGCTGGGCAGCTGCCTGCGCTGCTTGGGTCATGGTGGGCCTGGAGGCCTCCAGGCTTTCGGTGGTTTCCGCTGCTTCAGTGGCCTCGGGCAAGACGGTGGCGTCCTGATAGGACTGGTATTCAAGCCTTGCGGTGGAATACTCCCATAGCCGTGCGGCCAAAATCCCGCCGGAGAGAAGCACTACCCCAATAAGCGCACAGCGAAAAAAACGGATGCGGCGCATTTGTCGCGCTTTGCCGGGGCGGCGCTCCTTGCGGGTCAAGGTGTCAACAGGCTTGGTAAAACGACCCACAGAATTCCCTCCAATAGACATAATAGATCATATACATTATATACCATATGCGTTATGTACCCTATACGTATGTACCCTATACATTATGGACCCTCTCCGCCGAAGGATAAAGGTTTACCGCCTGTTTTTCTTCCCCATGGTGGAGCGTATGCGGCCGGAGGCGAAGGCAGGCGCTTTGCTTGGGGGCGCAACCGGAGGTTGTCGGTGGCTTAGGGGCGGCGGGGCGGGGGTATCTGTCTTAAGCTTGGGCGTTGGCGGCGGCTGGAGGGGCGGCAGAGGGGGCGGTGTCGGCTCCTCTACGGCCTCCATTGTCGGCAGGCCTATGGCAGCGGAAGCAATGACTGCAGTTCGGGCAGGCGCGGCAGACGGCGGCTCCGGCATGGAGCGGACCGCCAGGATGGGGGCATGAAAGCCGGAAAAGGGGCGAGCCTCAGGCTCGGACGGCGCAGCGGTGCGCATAGCCACAACGGCATTGCCCAGCGCTTCGGTTTCTTCGGGGGAAAAGACCGAGGAAAACGACGGATTTAATTCCGGCCTTCTGGAAGGGGCCATGTCCGCTTCATCGGGCTGGACCGATACAGAAATATTGAAAACAGGGGAGGCATCACGCTGTGGCTTTGCGCGGCGCTCGGCAGGGGGGGCATAAGCGCTCTGCCCGTAGGAACGATAGGGGTTGGCCTGCTCCGACACAGAGCTGGGCGTAGAGGCTGGCGCAGGCCGGGCATATGGCGGTGGGACTGGCGGCTGGGGGTGGGTGGGCTGAGGGTCGCCCAAAAGATCATCCTCAGGGATGGCAGCGGTTGCAGGACCGGGGGTGAAGGCCGGAGCCTCCGGAGAAACCGGCCTGCGCCACGAGTAGGTCGTGCTTTGTGCAGCGTCTGCAAAGGCCCTATAAGGATCGGCTGGGGCATGGGTGCGCGGCCGTTTGCCTTGGCCGCGCTCCAGGAGCCATAGTATCAGGGCGCCCACGGCCCCCAGGGTGGCCCCGGCAAGCAATATCCTGTAGCTGTGGGTAAGGATCAGAGAAAACAGGCCGTTGCTAGCGTTTGCTACAGGGTTGCGGCTTACGGTCTCCACGGAGGCCAGGATCAGCCGTACCTGCTCGTTTTCAATGCTTGGCAAAACGATGCCAAGCCCCGCAGCCAGCATCGTCAAAATGCCCGTGCACAACAAAAACCAGCCCATAAAACGTTTAAAACTCATCAGTCAGGACCCTTTCGTTTGATGGAGCGTACTCAACGATCCTAAGCTGTGTATAAGGATAAAGTGAGACGTTGCCTAATTTCGTGACGGGAATCCTTTTTACCTTCTAATATTGAGGGAATCCTCCGAAAAAAAGCAGGTTCTTTGACGTATTTTGCAGAATAGAGAAATAGGAGATTTTTGCGATGAGTACCAAATGGAAGGGGCAGGGGCTATGGAAAAATATAAACTGACATACAACGTTGACATGGTATTTTGCATTGACGCTACGGGCAGCATGCGCCATGTGATCGACTTTGTAAAGAAAAATGCTTTGAGCCTGTATTCGGATATCGTGGCCGCCATGGGAAAAAAGCACAAGGTCATCAGTCAGATGCGGGTGCGGGTGATCGCCTTCCGTGATTATCTGGCTGACGGGCAGGAAGCCATGATGGCCAGCGATTTTTTTGCCTTGCCTCAGCAAGCGCAGCTGTTCTATGAATCCGTCAACGGCATTGAGGCCAAGGGTGGCGGAGACATCCCGGAGGACGGCCTGGAGGCCCTGGGCTATGCTATCCGCAGCGATTGGAGCCGGGACGGCGTAAAGAAACGGCATATTATTGTGATGTGGTCGGACGCCCCCACCCACGACCTGGGCTATGGCAAAATAGCACCCTGGTATCCCGATGGCATGGCGGAGAGCTTTGAAGAGCTGAGCCAGTGGTGGGAGGACGAGCAAATGGGCGGCTGCATGGACGAGAACGCCAAGCGACTGCTGCTGTTTGCGCCGGACGCGCCCTCCTGGAGCCGGATATCCGAGGAGTGGGGCCAGGTGATCCACGTGCAGACCGTCAGCGAAGGGCTGATGGAGGTAGAGTATCAACAGGTCATCGACGCGGTATGCAACACCATCTGACCGGGAGGCGTCCTATGGCTGAGACCAGTGCTATCGAAGGTTTTTTGGATGGGGTGACCCTTTCGGTAAGCAATGCTGTCGTCCCCGATGCCGGTGAGGACAGCTTTATTTTTGCCACCCGGGCAAAGGGTGGCTTTTTATGCGTGGCGGATGGCTGCGGCGGCCTGGGCTCCAGGCGGTATAGCTCCATGGAGGACAAGACAGGCGCGTTTTTGGCCGCCAGACTGGCCACCCAGGTGGCTGAAAAATGGATCCGGGAGGAGGCCATCCTGCCGGAGACCGAGGCCCAGGGCCAGGCGGGCTGCCTTTCGCTGGGAAAACGGCTGACGGAGGCGTTCCGACAGTTTGAAAGGCAGCATCCCTTCGAGGGCTCGGTGCGCATCGTAGGCAAGATGCAGCGGGCCTTTCCCACCACGCTGTTGATGGCCTTGACAGCTGCGGAGGCGGAGCGGCTGGAGGGCCTGTTTTTATGGGCGGGGGATAGCCGGGGCTATTTGCTGGATGATAAAGGGCTGTGCCAGATGACGGCGGATCACTCCAGCACCGGTACGGATGCCCTGGAAAGCCTGTACAGGGAAGGCCCTCTAACCAATTTTTTAAGCGGGGACGGCGCTTTTTTCATCAGCGCCAGGCGGATATCCCGCCCCAAGCCTTGCCTGGTGGTGGTGGCCACGGACGGCGCGTTCGCCTACCTGCCCACGCCCATGGAGTTTGAGTGGCTGCTGCTTTCAAGCCTGCATGCCGCCCGGGATATGCAGGGGTGGCAGCGGCGGCTCAAACAGGCGATGGAGAAGGTGGCGGGGGATGACAGCACGCTGCTGCTAACTCCCTACGGCTATACCAGCTTCGAGGCCCTCAAGGAGAGCCTGGAGCCCCGACGCTTGGCGCTGCAAAAGGAGTTTATCACCCCCGTGCGCAGGCGTAAGCAGGATATAGCCTACGCCCAGGACAAATGGAAGATATATAAGCAAGCATATGATCAGACCGAAGGAGAGGCAAAGGGTGAATCGGATTGGCGAATATGACCCCATAACCCCGCTTAAGACTGTGGGCAGCGGCAGCGCCCGCTGGTGCATCGCGTGCCGGGAGGGGCATCGTTTTTTTGTGAAGGAGTTTCTGTCTCCCGTATATCCCGGCCCTGAAAAGACCGGGGCCATGGCCCAGAAGCAGCGGGAGCGCTGCCAGCGGTTTGAAGAGCAGAAGCGGCGGCTGTACGCGGCGCTTTCCTGCGTCATCGGGGATACCCTGGTGCCCGTGCTGGATTTTTTCCGGCATGAGGGCCGGTATTACGCGGTGTCAGAGGAAGTGCAAGGGCCCTATCAGGACTGGGACATGGGCCAAGCCCTGCCGTATGCGCAGCGGAAGGCCCTGATCCGGACGCTAGTCCAATGCCTGAGCCGCTTGCATGTGCAGGGCATCGTCCATGCGGACCTGAAGCCGGAGCACCTGCTTTTGGTGGAGCGGGCTGGCCAGCATCAGCTCAGGCTGATTGATATGGACAGCGGGTTTCTGGAGGAGGAGCCGCCCCGGGAGGAGCGGGATATCGAGGGAGACCCGGTATACTTAGCCCCGGAGACCTTTTTGCGGCTTACGGGGGCGGATGCGCCCCTGACCGCCAAGCTGGATATTTTCGCCCTGGGCATTCTGATCCACAAGCTTTGGACCGGGGAGCTGCCGGGGATAGATGGAAGCCAGTATGCCTATGTGTACGAGGCTGTGCTGTCCGGGGGCGAGGTACGCTTGTCTCCCCGGCTTCCGGAGGAATACCGGGAAGCGGTAGCCCGGATGCTTGACGGGGACCCAGCCCAGCGCCCCGAGGCCCGGGAGATAGCGGTCCTGTTTGAGGGCCATGCGCCGCCTATGGCCGCAGGGCCCGGAAAGCCCGTTAGCGGCATGGGCCGGTTGCTGAAAAAAGACAGGCCGTTGCTCTAAAAAGAGACGTGGCTGGGCGGATATTAAAGATATACTTTAAGAAATGAGGCGTGTACCCATGAAGCTGTCCACATTTAAAACAAAGCTCTGTAGCCTGCTTTGCGCGGACAAGCGGCTGATAGCCGTGTCCTGCATAGTCGGGCTGATCCTTGCGGCATTCACCCGCGTGGGCAGCCAGCTTAAAGCCGAGGGCACCTTCGGGGCAGTGACCTGGGGGTCGGCCATGGCGGGCTTAGGGCTAACGGTGCTGCTAGGGCTTGCTTTTGCGGTGGCGGTGCTGCTGCTGTACCGGGGGCTGCTGCTGCTTGGCCGCCCTAAGCCCCGGCCTGAGAAGGAGTCTCTTTTTAGCCGGATATTGGGCGATCCCATTTTGGTTTTTGTGTTTCTGCTGGCCTGCTGGGTCCCCGTCTGGCTGGCGTTCTGGCCCGGGACCTTTGTGGCCGATACGGTCACGCAGTTTTACACCTATTTGGATGAGGCCCACAGCACCCATCATCCGTTGATACATACCCTTATGCTGGGCTCCTGCATGATGCTGGGCATTGATGCCAGCGAGGATGGGGCCGCCACCCTGGGCCTGGCCCTGTACTGCGCCATCCAGATCGTGCTGATGGCCGGTATGCTGGCCTATGCCTGCCATTGGCTGCGGCGCAGGCGGGCCCCCATCGGGCTTCGGCTGATCGTAACGCTGCTATTTGGTCTGTTTCCCTTCTACCCGCTCTGGTCCTTCTGCGCGCAAAAGGACGTGCTTTTTGCGGGCCTTGTGATGGTTACCATTTTGCAGCTGACGGATATGTTCGCCGATACCAGGACCTGGCTTCGGTCGCCCCTAAGGATCATCGCCTTTGTGGTGACCACCGTTTTGATGATGCTGTGGCGCAACAATGGCGTATATGCCTTCTGTCTGCTGATACCGGTGGCGGCAGCCTGCTTTAAGGGCGCGCGCCTCAGGGGGACGGCGCTGATGGCGGGCTGCGTGGCGGCCTATTTTTTGGCCAATGGGGCGCTGATCTGGGCCACGGATGCCACGGTTCCCGGCAGGATCGAGCTAATGTCCATCCCGCTCCAGCAGATCGCCCGCACCCTTCGGGATGTGCCCGAGGCCATCGACCTGGACGAGGACGAGGTGCTCAGCTACATTTACGAGGAAAGCCCCGAGGGGTTCTATCGGCCCGAGATCGCCGACCCGGTGAAGTGGGCGGCAGACTCGGACAGCCTGGACGAGAGCTTCGGGGAGCTTGTATCCCTTTGGGTGCGGATGGGCCTTCAGAACCCGCAGCCCTATATCGAAGCCTTCCTGGTGCAAAATATCCCCTACTATTTGCCGGGGTCGGATATGCTCTACCGGTTTGATCTGGGGGTCATCCCCATCGACCTGTACCCCATCCAGGAGCATTCTTATTTCCCCGAGCTGCGCAAGGCATATGAGGATTACGACGCCACCTTGACCCTGGCGAACATCCCTGGGGTCCGGCTCCTTTCGGATACGGCCTTCCAGGTGTGGCTGTGCATAGCCGCGCTGGGCTTTGCGGTATACCGCCGCCAGCCCAAATGGGCGATAGGCCCCGTGCTGCTGCTGGCCATATGGTGCACCTGCCTGGCAGGCCCGGTGGCGCTGATCCGGTACATGCTGGCCTTCTTCTACACGGTGCCGGTGATGATCGCGGCTATGGCAGTCCCTGTGGGCGAGGAAATCCCGGCGGACGAGGAAATCCCTGTGGGCGAGGCAGTCCCGGCGGGCAAGGCCGCCCCTGTGGGCGAGGAAATCCCGGCGGGCGAGGAGATCCCGGCGATGGAAGTGCCGGACGAAAAGGCATAATTTCATATCGAAGATAATAACGGGGGTGTCTCAAAATGGACTTTGAGACACCCTCCTTGCATACCTGCGGCCTGCACGGGCTTCCCACAAGCGCATACCCTGAAAGAAAGGCGGCGACAAGCGGCCTTTAGCTTCACGCAAGGGGTGAGGACCATTAAGGGCTTATTTTCGTTGCAGGAGCTGTCCTGCGGCCAAAGCGCGTACATAAGGGAGCTAGCGCTGGACGGGGCTATCAAGGCGCGGCTTTTAGACCTGGGATTTATTGCTGGCAGCCGGGTGACCTGCCTGTTCACCTCCGCCCTGGGAGACCCCAGGGCCTATGAAATTCGAGGGACCACCATCGCACTAAGAGCGGAGGATGCGCAAAGGGTGCTTTGCCGGAGAGGAAGGACGCAGGATGAATAATGAGAATGGGCTTTTGTCCGTTGCCCTTTGCGGCAATCCTAATGTAGGGAAAAGCACGGTGTTCAACGGGCTTACGGGCCTAAGGCAGCATACGGGCAACTGGGCCGGCAAGACCGTGGAGACCGCCGCTGGCCGGGTGAAGGACGGGGATGTGGAATGGGAGCTAACGGACCTGCCGGGGACCTATTCGCTGCTGTCCGGCTCCCCGGAGGAGGAGGTCGCCTGCGACTTTTTATGCTTTGCCAAGCGGGATGCGGTGATCGTAGTGTGCGATGCTACCTGCCTGGAGCGAAACCTGAACGTGACCTTGCAGGTGGTGGAAGCCGCAGGGCCAGTGGTGGTCTGCGTAAACCTGATGGACGAGGCCCGAAAAAGCGGCATGGAGCTGGACCTACAGGCCATGGAGGCCCTGTTGGGCGTGCCAGTGGTGGGGGTGTGCGCCCGCAGCGGCCAGGGAATGGAAAAGCTGAAAACGGCCGTGACGCAGGCGGCCCACGGCGGCCCGGAGCGGGAAAGCAAAAAGGATGGGGAAAGGCCCCTGGGCGGTCTTATGCGCTATCCCTTGGCCGTGGAGAGCGGAGTCAGGCGGCTTATGCCCGCCCTTAAGCGCCTTCTGCCGGAAAACGCCAGCCTGCGGTTTATCGCCCTTAGGATGCTGGCAGCGGGCACGGGCTTTCTGGAAAGCAGGCTGAATGCCTCCCCCGAGGGAGAAGGGGTGCGGGCAGCGTACCAGGATGCCCTGGCGGAGCTGGAAAAAGCCAACATGGCTTGGGAGGATGTGGTGGCAGCGGTGGTCTCCGCTGGGTATGCGGCCGCCAGCCGGGTATGCGCTTGTACGGTAAAGCGGGGCGTATCCTGCCGCAAGGCCGCTAGGCAGCTGCGCATAGACCGTATCCTGTGCAGCAAGGCAGTAGGCATCCCGCTGATGCTGTGCCTGCTGGGCGCGATCTTCTATCTGACGCTTTCTGGGGCCAATGCTCCCTCCGCATGGCTGTCCGAGACCCTTTTGGGTTTTCAGCCTGCGCTTATGGCCTTTTTGGCCGGGCTGGGCGCTCCTGGATGGCTTCAAGACATGCTGGTGATGGGCATGTACCGGGTGGCCGCCTGGGTGGTGGCGGTGATGCTGCCGCCTATGGCCATTTTCTTTCCGCTTTTTACCCTTCTGGAGGACCTGGGGGTGCTGCCCCGTATCGCATTCAACCTGGACCGGTGCTTTAAGGGCTGCAAGGCCTGTGGCAAACAGGCCCTTTGCATGTGCATGGGCCTGGGCTGCAACGCGGTAGGGGTCACGGGCTGCCGCATTATCCAAAGCCCCAGGGAGCGGCTCATCGCCATCCTCACCAACGCTTTTACCCCTTGCAACGGGCGCTTTCCCCTGCTGATATCCCTGATAGGGATGTTCTTTGTGGCTGGGGCCGGAGCCGGAGCCAGCCTTGGCAGCGCGGCGCTGCTGGTAGGGCTTATGACGGGCAGCGTAGGCATGACCCTCCTATGCTCCTTTATCTTGTCCCGCACGGTGCTAAAGGGCGTGCCCTCGGCCTTCACGCTGGAGCTGCCGCCCATTCGAAAGCCAAAATGGGGCCAGGTGGTGGTACGCTCCATGCTGGACAGGACGCTGTTCGTGCTGGGGCGGGCGGTGGCGGTGGCGGCCCCGGCAGGGCTCATCCTGTGGGTGCTGGCTCACGTATCCCTGGGCGGCGAGACCCTCCTGGCCCAGGCCGCCGCCTTCCTGGACCCCATGGGGAGGCTCATGGGCCTGGACGGGGTGATATTGCTGGGCTTTGTGCTGGGCTTTCCCGCTAATGAGATCGTTCTGCCGGTGATATTGATGACTTACCTCAGCCAGGGGGTCCTGATGGAGCCGCTGAGCCTTGAAATGCTAAAAGCCCTGCTGGTGGAGCAGGGCTGGACGGTATGGACGGCGGTATCCATGACGGTCTTTACGCTTTTTCATTGGCCCTGCTCCACCACCACCTGGACCCTTTACAAGGAAACAAAAAGCCTAAAATGGACGGCACTGGCGGTGGCGCTGCCTACTGCGGCGGGAGTGGGACTGTGCATGGCGGTGGCAGTTCTGGGACGGCTTGCGGGGTAGACCTTGTTGCTTTTATAGCGCTTTTAGGGTACGCTATGGGTACATCCAATACCCGAAAAGAGGCGTGACCCATGGAAACCAAGAGCTACGAATTCGATGCGGTGATCCAAAAGGTGCCGGATATGGACGGCGCGTATGTGGAGTTTCCCTATGATGTAAAGGCGGAGTTTGGCAAGGGCCGGGTGAAGGTCCACGCCACGTTTGACGGCGTGCCCTATGATGGCAGCTTGGTCCGCATGGGCACACCAGGACATATCATCGGCATCCTCAAGGATATCCGCAGGCAGATCGGCAAGCAGCCTGGGGATACCGTTCGCGTCACCATCGTTCAGCGGGACTGAACCTCGGAAGCGGAGACATCCTTCGCTTCCTTTTCTTCGGCCTTTTTGTGCACCCATTGGTAATGCCACAGCCCCACCAGCACCAGCGCCCCGCCAATGAGCCGGCCCAGGCTGAACGTGCCGGAAAGGACAAAGTCCAGCATCAGCGCCGTTATTAGCTGGGAGATAAACAGCAGCAGCGTTAGCAAAAAGGCGGGCATCCGGGGGGTAACGTAGTTGGAGAGGAAGATGCACAGCATCCCCACTGCGCCGCCTAGGTACATGAACAGGGAGCTGGCCTTGAAATCAGGGTTGAGGAAGCTGCCGTTCTCCCCGGCTATCCATAAAACGATCAGCGATGTGATGAGGCCTGTCAGATAGTTCATGAGGGTGCTCATGTACAGGCCGTTTTTTTGTGCGCCGCCTGCGTTGAGCGTGCGGGAGACCACGATATTGGCACCTGTGAGTATAGCTAGAAAAATAATCATGCTTCGCCCCCCTTAAAATAGCATCATCACAGCGGTGCCCGCTGCGATCAGCCCAAGGCTCAGGATATGCTGGCGGCGAAAGGGCTTTTTGGTAAGCCCGAACAGCCCGAAATGATCCGCTATGCCACCTGCCAGGCAGGAGCCCAAAAGCCCCAGGGCCAACGTGATGGATACGCCCAGCTCCACAAAGCACAGATTGTTCAGCACCACTGTCAGCACGCCGAGTACGCCGCCCATGAGGTACACAAAGGGTGTTTTGGGGTCGATGCGGAACCTTTCCCTTTTCAAAAGCATCCATATAAGAATGCACACGAGCCCTACCGCGTGCACCATCACCGTGGCATGGTAGTTGCCGTGGTATACCGCCAGATCGCCGTTTTGCGCGATGGTGATGGCCAGCAGGGAGCCGCTTAATATAGCTAAAAATGTAAGCATGGATGAACCTCCTTGATAGGATAGCCATAGCATAGCAGAATTTCCTTGCATATAAGTATGACATATGTCACAATAAGCACAAAGAGGAGGGGAAAGCATGGAGTCGTTATGGCAGGTAAAGGGCTACCCGGTGCCGGAGGCGCTGCTTCAAAAGGCACCTACGCTGATGGACTATCCCTTGCGGGTCCGGCGCTTCCAGCAGGGCGAAGCCCTGGTGCGCTATCAGCAGGAGCTGACCCAGCTTTCCTTCCTTGTTGAGGGCCGGGGCAAGGTGTTCCGCGGCATGGAAAACGGCCGCAGTGTGCTACAGGCCGTAATGGAGAGCATAGCGGTCATCGGCGATCAGGAATTTTTGATGGGGCAGCCTCGCGCCACTATGGACGTGGTGGCCATGTCCAAAGGAGTCCTGCTGGAGATACCGCTGACGGAAAACCGAGGCCTGCTTATGCGCGATGCGCCCATGCTGCGCTTTTTAGGCGGCGAGGTCGGGCGAAAGCTGGACAACTCCTGCAATCAGAACATGCAAAATCTTATCTATCCCTTGCAGACCCGGCTGGCCGCCTATATGCTGTTGACTGCCCAGGACGGGTTTTTTGCAGAGAATTTGACCCGGGTCAGCGAGCTGTTGGCTACCAGCTACCGGCATTTGCTGCGGACCCTGAAGGAGCTGACGGAAAGGGGCACCATCTTGCGAAGGCCCCAGGGCTACCTGATAACAGACCCGGCGCTCCTAAGCCAGCTGGGCAAAGGCGTACTGCTAGAAAAACAGGACATGCAGGGATATACCGATTTCCAACGTTAATTCATTAGGGTCTTTTTTGCGAAATGGCAAGCTGGGAGGCGTTTTATGAAGCAAGGCATCCTGAGACGGGGCAAACGGTGGCTGTCGATAGCCCTATGCATTGTGGCCTGGGCCGGGGCCGTGCCCATGGCAGTGACCGAATCTGCGGACATACCCATGGCGGACAGCCGTTCCCAACAGGTGCGGGTGCTTTTAACGCGCCTGGGCCTTACTGACCGGATAGATCTGACGCTGGACGGCGTTTATGGCCTGGGCAAGGCGGAGGCGCCCACGATGGTTTTTCCCCGGGGCAGCAGGCTTACCCTGTGGGCCCATGCAGGCGGCTTTCGCCTGTATTATATGGGCATGAGCGTGGAGGCAGGCCCCAGGCTGTACCTGACCCGCTATCAGGGCCAGGAGGGGCAGGACAACGGCCTAAGGGTCGGCGATGGGGAAGCCCTCTACCAGGGAGACCTTGAGCTTGCTCTAAAGGACGGCCTTATAAGCCCTATTTTACATATTAACGTTGAGGAATATCTGCTGGGCGTGGTGCCCTATGAAATGAACAACGATTTTCCCTTGGAAGCCCTGAAGGCCCAAGCGGTGGCCGCCCGCACCTACGCCCTGCGCAAGCAGGACAGCGGCAAGGCCTATGACGTGGTGGATACCGCCAACGATCAGGTGTACAAGGGCTATATCAAAAGCTACACCCGGGCGGCCCAGGCAGTTCAGGAGACCCGTGGCGTGTGCGGATTTTATAAAAACAGGCTGGCGGAGTGCTTTTACGGCGCCAGCAACGGCGGCCAAACTGAGCTGGTGGAAAATGTATGGAGCAAGGGAGATTACGGATACTATCAGATGATAGATGACCCCTATGACCTGGAAAATCCCCTGAGCCGGGTCAAGAGCGTCACCATCATGAAGAAATTTGCCCAGGGCGAGGCGGCCAGCTATGGCCTGCGGGCGCTGCTTGCAAAGGCGCTGGAGCCTTCTCTTGTAGAAATGGGCTTTGATCCTGCGCCGGAAAGCCTCCGGGTGGAGGAGGTGCTGTCGCTGACGGTGGATAGCCCTGCGGGGAAAAGCCCCTCCCGGCGGATGACCCAAATGCATATCACCCTTAGGTACTCCGGGCGCACCCGCACGGATGCGGTCCAGGCTATCCCGGTGGTGGATGATGACGACCAGGAGGTAAGCCTGTTTTCGGCCACGCCCAGTCCTGCCGCCACCCCGGCCCCCACCGCCGCCCCGCAAACGGCGGCGGACAGCCAGGAGCCTGCCGCGCAAGAGGCCACGGAAAGCCCTGCGCCTACCCCTGCGCCTACCCCGGAGCCTGTGTACGGCCCCTTTACCCTGGTGGAGGAGCCGGCGGTGCTAGCGCTTGAAATTTTCCCTGATGTGAAGGCAGCCCTGGCGCTGGAGATGAACGGAAACGCGCCCTATGAGATGGTGTCTGTGACCGAGGAAAAGGACCGGTTTATTGTGGAGGCCCGCCGTTACGGGCATGGCATCGGCATGAGCCAGCGGGGCGCGGAATGGATGGCCAGCGAGTACCATAAGACCTACACGGATATCCTGGATTTCTATTATCCGGGTTTGAGCCTGAAGCGCTATCCCGAAGAGAACACGCCCCTGCCCGTTTTGGCGGAGGAGTGGCTTGCCGCCCCTACCCCCGCGCCCACCCCGGAGCCTACGCCTCGGCCCACCCTGATGCCCGCTACCTTGGAGCTGCCCGAGGGCGGCTGGTATGCGGTGGTGTGGGAGATCGCGGAGGATTCCTCCCTGAACCTTCGAGCCGTACCAGACCTGACGGGCGATATCCTGATGCGCCTGTACAAAAACCAGCGGCTGCTGGTAGTGGAGCGCTGCCCCGAAGAGGGCTGGGTGAAGGTGCGGACCGATGTGGCGGAGGGCTACGTGATGGAAAGCTACCTAAAGGCGGAATAAATTCCATAAGCACGACATATTTCCAGCAAAAAGATTTGGCGTTTGTAAGAAAATACCAATAGACACCCTGGAAGGCTTCCAAAATATAATGATTAGGTGTATAATGGTTGCGTATCACCATAAGGGGAGTGGAAGACAAGGTGACTGATATGAACGGCACGACCAAGTTCTCGCCCGTGACGGAGGGGGGCCAGCGCGCCAGTGACATTTTGGCGCATGTATACCATGCGCTTCAGGCCAAAGGCTACGATCCTGTGACTCAGCTGGTCGGATATATCATATCCGGCGATCCCACCTACATCACCAGCCACGAGCAGGCCCGCAGCCTTATCTGCCGCATCGAACGGGATGAAATCGTAGAAGAATTGGTACGCTACTATCTCCAGGGGATCGACGGCTGATGGACAGTCGAGTGATCGCGCTGGACGTAGGGGACGTACGTATTGGCGTAGCGGTTTCTGATCCCACAGGGACCATCGCCCAGCCTTTGGAGGTATATCAGCGGGTGGGCTATGGGCCGGACAGCCGCTATGTTTTAGCCCTGTGCGAAAAATACGGGACCCGGCATGTGCTGCTGGGCCTGCCCCTTAACATGGACGGCACAAAGGGCGGCCAAGCCCAAAAGGCCATGGCCTTTGGCGAGGTTTTGGCAAAGGCGGGGCTTACTGTGGACTATCAGGATGAGCGGCTTACCACCGTTACGGCGGAGCAGGCGCTCATCAGCGGGCAAATGCGCCGGGAGGACCGGCGGCAAACTGTGGACAAAGTGGCCGCAGCCATTATTTTGGAGCAATGGCTGGCTACTCAAAAGGCATTTTAGCCCTCCGGGGCGGAAAGAGGTTCCCCATGGAAGAGCAAAATAACATTATTCAACTGCAGGACGAAGACGGCAACGATGTAAACTTTCAGCATTTGATGACCATAGAGCACGAGGGCGGCTACTACATCGTCCTGGAAGCGGTAGAGGACATGGAGGACTGCATGGAAGGTGAAGCCATCATCCTGAAGATCATCAAGGATGAGGACGGCCAGGACATGTACGCCACCATTGATGACGAAGCGGAGCTGCAAGCGGTATTTGATAAATGCGTAGCCGCCCTGGAAGAAGCGGAGGATGACGGCGAAAACGAGCTGGATATCGAGTTTGGCGAATATGAAAGCGATGAAAACGATGAAGGCGAGGAGGACGGGGAAAAATAACCCCCGCCCTTTTTATTTAGACCGCCACTATTTTAGCTAAGGAGGAACGACCATGCCTTTCTTGTACGGACAACGCATCATGCTGCGGGATTACCGCCAGGAGGACCTGCCGGAGATCCGCAAATGGGTGAACGATGCCCAGACCATTAAATTTTTGAGCAGCCGTTTTTGGGCACCTCAGACCCTGGTGGATACCCAGCAGTTTTTGGAAAACATGCTCCAAAGCAGCCATATGGGCAATAATTTCGTCATTGCCGACCGTCAGGACGAGCGCTACATCGGCCAGCTGGATATTTACCGTATCGACTGGAAGCTGCGCTGCGGAGAAATAGGCATGGTGATCGGCACTGCTCAGGACCGGGGCCGGGGCGTGGGCACGGAGGCCCTGGGCCTGCTGCTGCAACATGGCTTTATGACGCTGGGGCTGGAGCGGATCGAGCTGTCTGTGGACGCGGAAAATGTTGGCGCTATACGCTGCTATGAAAAAGCAGGCTTTGTGAAGGAAGGCGTAAAGCGCCATGGGTATTTCCGGGACGGCGGATTCCAGGACCTGGTACAGATGAGCGTTCTGGCCGATGAATGGCGCGCCAGCCAGACCGCACCATGACACCGAAAGGGCGCAGAATGCATACGATATACCATCCCCGGTCATGCGGCCAGGGGATGGTTTTGTCTGTGCCTGGCGGCAGGGGAGCGCTGGCAGGGATAAAATAACGTGGGGATTGACTTACCGCCCTATTCTAGGATACAATAATTTCTTGTGGGGACATAGAGCCTCAGCATGACCGGGAGGGATTGCATTTGGGAAAAGTCGTTGCTAAGTTTGGCGGCAGCTCGCTGGCGGATGCAGGCCAGTTTCATAAGGTTCAGGACATCCTGAATATGGATGAACGCCGCTCGTATGTGGTGCCCAGCGCACCGGGCCGCCGCTTTGACGCGGATGAAAAGGTGACCGATCTTTTATACCGCACTTATCAGCTTAAAAAAGAGGACCAGGATTTTCGCCCCACCTTCCAGGCCATTCGCGATCGGTTTATGGAGATAGGCAGGGAGCTGGCGCTTTCCCTGGATATCTCTCAATATCTGGATGAGATCGAGGCGGATATCGAGGCAGGCGCGTCCGAGGACTACTGCGCCAGCCGGGGCGAGTACCTCAATGGTCTTTTATTGGCGGATTATTTGGGCTTTGAGTTTTTGGATCCCAAGTACTATATTTTCTTTGAAAAAGATGGCAGCTTTGACAGCGAGCGCACCCAGGCCGTGCTCAGTGAGGTGCTTAAGGATGTGCCTAAGGCGGTGATCCCCGGCTTTTACGGGGCGTATCCCGACGGCTCGATCCACACCTTTTCCCGGGGCGGCAGCGATATTACCGGGGCCATCGTGGCCCGGGCCGCCTACGCGGATATCTACGAGAACTGGACGGATGTGAACGGCTTCCTGATGGCCGATCCCCGGGTGGTAAAAGGAGCCAGACCCATCCGTAACATCACCTACCGGGAGCTTCGGGAGCTTTCCTACATGGGGGCTACCGTGCTCCACGAGGACAGCGTTTTCCCCGTGCATCGGGCAGGCATTCCCACCAACATCCGCAATACCAACCACCCCGAAAAGCGAGGTACCATGATCACCCATGGCACCGTCAGCGAGGAAAATCCCTTCGTTATCACGGGCATCGCAGGCAAGATAGGCTTTTCCGTTATCTCCGTGGAAAAGGCCATGATGAACGCCGAAAAGGGCTTTGGCCGCAAGGTGCTTCAGGCCATTGAGGAAGCAGGCCTTTCCTTTGAGCATCTGCCCACCGGCATCGACACCATGTGCGTGGTGCTGTCCACCGCGGAGCTGCAGCCCATGAAGGATCAGGTCATCGCCCGTATTATGGAGCTGACCGCGCCGGACACCCTCACCATTTACGACAACATGGGGCTGATCGCCACGGTGGGCCGGGGCATGGTCCGTAATCCCGGCAGCGCGGCACGAGTGTTCATGGCCTTAAGCCGTGCTCATGTCAACGTGCGGATGATAGATCAGGGCTCCAGCGAGATCAGCATTCTGGTGGGCGTGGATTCCGACGATTTTGAAGCTGCTATCCAGGCCATTTATACTGAGTTTGTAAAAGAATGACCTAGCATATTACCAAGGAGAGATGCGAATGAAGCTTTCCCCCCAGGCCCTCAAGAGGGCCCTTGGCAGGGGCAGCCCTTGGCAAAGCAAGCCCCACAAAGCCGTTTTTTGGATTTGTGGGGTTTGCCTGTCCCTGTACATATCCTATGTGACGTTTTTGGCGCATAGCTCATTCCTGGCCAGCGGGCTGGATACCCTTTTGTGCATGCTTGCGTTTTTGGGGTTGGCGGCGCTGGTGCTACTAGGCCTTGTGTGGGCCTGCCGACGGCTGGAGGACCGGGGCATGGCCCCTTGCCCGGAGGGAAGCAGCGTGGCCCTATGCCCGGAGGGAAGCGGCGTGGCCCCCTACCCGGAGGGAAGCGGCATGGCCCCCTGCCCGGAGGGGACCCGCCGGAGGGTCCTCTGCCCAAAGGGTCGCAGCCTGCCTTTTTTCCTTGGAAGCATGGGCTTGACTGCGCTGATCCTGGGTATTCAGCTGATGGCCTGCTATCCCGGCGGGGTATCCTATGACGTGTACAACCAGTGGACCCAGGCTGGGACGGGCCTGTACAACAGCTGGCATCCGGTGTTCCACACGCTGCTCATTGGGCTGGGCCGCTTTATCACAGGGGACCGGTACGCGGTGATCGTGGCGCTGCAGATAGCGGCGCTTGCCGCAGCCCTGGCCTACCTGATGGATACGCTCCGCCGACTGGGCCTGCCCGGGCTTGTGCTGCTTGCTTTGCAAGGGCTTATCGTGGCCTCGCCTATTGTCAGCCATTCCATGATGTACCTATGGAAGGACAACGCCATGACCCTGGGCGCGGTGATGCTCTGCGCGCAGAGCATCAAGATGTACGCATCTAAAGGCGCATGGGCCAAGACACCCGTAAACGCAGTGGTCCTGGGCCTTACGCTGGCCTATACTACGCTGGTGCGTCACAACGCCATGTTCTTTACGCTGCCCTTGATCCTTTCGTTGCTGCTATGCTATGCCCCTTGGCGGAAAAGCCTGGCCCTGGCAGCCGGGGCGATGGCAGCGGCGATGCTGCTGGTCCAAGGGCCGCTATATGGGGCCCTGGATATTATCCAGCCGGATAACACCCTGGAGGAGGCCGTGGGCATCCCCATGACAGTGATGCTGGATACCCGGCTTACAAAGCCCGAGGTCCTGGATACGGAGACCGCTGCTTTCCTTAAGGACCTGGTCGATGACACGGTTTTTGCAGCCAAGTATGAGGAAAGCAATTACAACTCCATCAAGTTCGAATATCCCAGGGAGAAGATATCAAAGACCCCGCCGGAAAAGCTGCTGCGCATGACGCTGGAGACCCTTGCCAGGAACCCCCAAGGGGCCTTTGCCTCCTTCAATAACCTTACGGATCTGGTCTGGGGCGTTACGGACAAGCATGAGGGCGCAGAAAAGCTAAGCAATTCTAAGGATATCCCTGAGGTGGTCTATCTAAACAGCCCCCTTAACCAGCTGGGCAAAAGCCTGCAAAGGCTGCTGGAGGGGGCTGGGGACTGGTTGCCCATCCGTTGGGTGTTTCAGAACATCGGGGTGCAGCTGCTGGCGCTGCTGCTAGTTACCCTGTGGGCAGTGTATCGCAGCGGCCCTTCTGCCCTGACCCTGGCCGTGCCCACATTATTGTACGATTTGGGTACCATGCTGCTGCTTTGCGGCAATGATGCTCGGTTTTTCCAGTTTTCTATGGTCATATCCCTTCCGGCGCTGCTGGCCCTGCTTTTGAAGCCCTCGGATGGCAAGCTGCCTGAACTCCGCCCCTCGGAGGCTGACCTTTCGCAAGCCGCCGGGACACAACAAAAGCTGTAAAGAAGGACATTGAACGTGCAGATCACCCCTGAAATGCTTCTCATCGTATGCCCGCTGGCGCTGCTGGCGGGCTTTGTGGACTCCATCGCAGGCGGCGGCGGGCTTATCTCGCTGCCTGCCTATTACCTGGCAGGGCTTACCCCGCCCCTGGCCGCAGGCACCAATAAGCTGGCCGCTGCCATGGGCACTGCCTTGGCTACCCGCAACTATCACAAGGCGGATCGCATCCTCTGGCCCATTGCTATCCCCGCCGCCTTGGGGGCGCTGGTGTGCAGCGCGCTGGGGGCCCTGGTGCTCACCCAGCTGCCGGAAAGCTGGGTCCGCTGGCTGGTCATCGGCTGCATCCCTATTGCGGCCGTCTTTACCCTTCGCGGCACCAAGGAAAAGGGACAGCGTCCTGCCCGGAACTGGTCAGACAAGCAGCGGGTGCTGCTTTCGGCCTTGGTGGGCTGTGCTATAGGGTTTTATGATGGCCTGGTAGGGCCGGGCACCGGCACGTTTCTGATCCTGCTGTTCATGCAGTTATTTGGCACAGACCCGGTGAAGGCCAGCGGCACCGCAAAGGTTGTAAATTTAGCCAGCAATGTGGCCGCCCTGGGTTACCTCTTATGCACCCGGGATGTGATGATCCTGCTGGGGCTGCCTGCCGGGGTATGCGCTATGGTAGGGGCTTTTCTGGGCAGCAAGCTGACCATTCACAAGGGCGGCGGAGTAGTACGGTGGATGATGCTGCTGGTGCTTGGGCTGCTGCTTGCCAAAATGTGCCTGGATATGGTACGATAAAGGATGAGGTCGTGGGGCAAAAGAAGCCCTGTCACCCGTGTTGGCTAAGGTGCTAAAGGAGGCCATGCCCTATGGACAAAGAGCAGGATCGCTCCATTTCCCTGACCATTCCCGGTGAGGCGCAGTTCGTGCTGGTAGCGCGGATGGCGCTTAGCGGCTTTGGCATGATGGCTGGGCTGGAGGTAGACCTTATTGACGATCTGAGAACTATTACGGATGAATGCTGCGATTGCTTGATGCATCAGCGGGTAGCGCTTTCTCAGATACGTATTTCCGCCGCTGTAAAGGAGAAAAGGCTTGCCTGCCAGTTTTGCGCTGTGCGGGGAGAAACGGGCCTTTCGGAGCCTGTACAGGATAAGGAGATCACTCGCTGCATTTTGGAGACCCTGCTCCCGGATGTGAAATTGCATTGCGATGAGGACGGGGTATGCTGCATCGACTTTTCGATGCCCTTGTAAGGCGGGGGGTCTCATGAACGATGAATATATGATGCCTCTGCTGGAACAGTATGCTTTTGGCCCCACCAAGGACCTTCGAGACAAGCTCTTTGAGGCGTACTTCCCCTTGGCCAAGTCCGTGGCCCGGCGCTTTTCCGGCCGAGGGGCGGACGTGGAGGACCTGGAGCAGGTAGCGGGCATGGCGCTTTTAAAGGCACTGGAACGGTTTGAGCCGGACCGGGGCTATCGGTTTACCACCTATGCAGTACCTACCATTACCGGGGATGTGCGCAACTACCTTCGGGATAAGGCGGGCAGCCTGCGCTTGCCCCGGGATACCCGGCAAAAGCTGCATCGCATGCAGCAGGTGCGGGACGAATTTTCACAGACGAACCTCAGAGAGCCTACTGCCTTTGAGCTGGCACAGGCCATGGAGATATCCCCGGATGAGCTGCTGTTGCTTTTGCAGACCCGACAGCAGGGGGACGTAGCCTCCCTGGACAGCCCTATAGGGGAGGACGACGGCCAGCTTTCCGATATGCTGGGCGGCACGGACGAGGCTTTTGAACGTATGGAAGACCAGGAATGGATGCAGTGGATCCTGAGCAAGGTAAACGATGGCGAGAAGGAGCTGCTGCGTCTGCGCTACCGGGAGCGGCTGGGACAGCGAGAGACCGCCAAGCGCATGGGCATTTCCCAGATGCAGGTATCCCGCATCGAGCGCCGGGTGCTGTCCCGCCTGCGGGCGATCGAGCGATCCGGGGCATCCTAAGGATACCGAGAAAGCCAATGGAAAGGAGCGGGGATTATGCAGCAAGACGGAAACTATGGCAACAACCCCGGCATGCCGCCCTATCAACCTATTACGCCGTATACGCCGGAGCAATTGCAGCTCTGGCAGCAGATCGGCATCCCCCAGCAGCAGTTCACCCCTGAGATATTACAATATATGCAGCAGCAGGGCATTGCCCAGCCCCAGGTGACCCCGGAAATGATGGCGGCCTGGCAGCAGCAGCTATACCAAATGCAAATGCAGCAGATGCAGCAAATGCAGCAGATACAAGGCATGCCGGAGGATATGCTCCGCAGCGCGGAAAAAGAGCGCCGAAGGCAGGAAAAAAAGCAGAGTAAACAGAACCGTAATCGCAGTCCCCTGGGCACTTTCCTGCGGATAGTGCTAGTTCTGGCGGTGTTGGGCGGCGGCACGTGGTTCGTTTTGGACAGCCAGAAAAGCTCCGCGCCTACCACGGCAGTCATCGAAATGGGCACACTGGGTACCTCCTACCGGGGGGATGCACTGATCGTGCGCAATGAGACCGCCATTGAAAGTGAAGGCGTGCAGAGCATCGAATACGAGGCCCAGGAGGGTGCCTCCGTCTACGCGGGGGACCTGGTGTGCTATGTATATTCCACCGGGTACAGCACCAAGGAAGTCAATACCCTCCAGGATTACCGGGATCAGATCAAGGATTACCAGCGGAACCTGTTAAAGAGCGAGACCAGCTTCGACCAGAAGATGACGCGGCTGGAAAACGACGTGATCCAGCGGGGCCTGGAGGTCCGCAGCCTGGTGCAGGGAGCCCGAGGCAACTTGATCAACCAGGAAAAGCTGCTGGACACGGTGATCAGTCAGCGGCAGAATTATTTCCGCAGCAAGTATTCCTCCGATACCCGGCTCAGCCGTCTGTACGATGATGAAAGCACCCAGGAGCAGCGCATCGACAGCTGGATCAAGCAGAGCCGGGCCACCTACGAGGGCCTTGTCAGCTTTTATACCGATGGCTATGAGCAGGCCTTGACCCCTGCCACGTATGAAAAATACACCCCCACCGAAGTGCGGAGCATGATCAACGGCCAGCGGCCGGAAACCAGCACCGCCTCCCGGGGACGCACCAATATCTACCGCCTGGTGAAGAAAAATAACTACGCAGTGCTCATGCTTATCAAGGATAATACCTGGAACCCTGTGGAGGGCTCTACCCATAAGCTGATGCTGGAGCATTTCTCCAACACCGTGGTAAACGCCCAGGTGCTCTCCTTTACCCGCTCCGGCGGTGAGTTGCTGGTGCGGCTGGCGGTGGCGGGGGATGTAAGCCCAGTGTTGTACATGCGCTCCTGCTCGGCGGAGCTGGGGGAATATATGGACTGCATGAAGGTACCCGTCTCCGCCCTCATTGAGCAAAATGGCTCCAGGGGTGTTGTGATAACGGATGGGGAGCATCAGATCTTCGTTCCGGTAAACGTGGTGACGGAGACCAATGGAAGCGCGTATATCTCGGCTATACAAACCGGGGTGCTAAGCGTTGGACAGACGGTACTGCTGTTCCATTAAAGGGGGGAAGAGGCATGGATGACAATGCGCGCATTTTGGCGGAGGATGGGCCGCTGCCCTTGATGCAGCAAGCCATTGACGCTACAGTGCTTGAGCGAAACGTGTCAAACGTTTTAGAAGTTTTAAACAAAAACTGTTACAAAAATTCTCCACCGGCAAAGCTGGTGGCCGTAACTAAGACCGTAGGGCCGGAGGTCATAAATGCCTTAAAACCCTTACAAATTATGGATATTGCGGAAAATCGGACACAGGTGGCAACAGCCAAACTGCCAAAAATCGCGCCGGATTTTCGCCTGCACTGGATCGGAAGGTTGCAAACAAACAAAGTTAAATATATAATAGACTACGTATGCATGATACATACACTGGACCGGCTGTCCCTTGCACAGGAAATTGACAGGCGCGCAGGAATGTGCGGGAGGGTCATGCCTGTACTGGTACAGGTGAACATTGCCAAGGAGCCGCAAAAGGCTGGCCTGGAGATGTCGCAGGTTCGGGATTTTTTACAGCAGATAAAAGGGTTCCCCAATCTTTCGGTCAAAGGGCTGATGGCGATGATGCCGCTTAACGCGGAGGACGCAGCACTGACCGAATGGTTCCGGGGCATGAGGATGCTTTTTGATCAGCTTCGTGAGGAAGCCATCAGCGGCGTTGCCATGGAGGACCTATCCATGGGAATGTCGAACGATTATGCCATTGCGGCCCGAGAAGGGGCCACCATGGTTCGGGTAGGGACAGCGCTGTACGTTCGGTAAGGCGGCTGCTTGCCTTAAGTAGGAGGTTTCTTGTATTGGGAATGTTTCATAGAGTAGGCGACTGGTTTTCGGACAAGAGCGACCGCTTTATCCGTGGTAGTAACAATGCTTCCGGCGGATATTATGCTTCCAACGAAGCGGAGGAAGCTTACGGGCAAATGGGCTCCGAAACCCTAGGTGAGGCTATGAATGACGAAGGAATGCCCGCTGGTGATGCCGGATACGTCCAGGGCATCGACCCCTTTGAGCGGGCCGGTAAGGATTACGGCGGACGGGTCCCCTATCGCAGTCAAAAGCAGATGCAGGAAGAGCAGGCCGCTATGGAGGATGAGCGCCAGCGCTGGCTCCGCGAGGAGCAAAAGCGGGCGTATGTGCAGCCTCCCCAGCAGCCAATACCGACTGCAAGTACCTACCAGCAGCCCTTTTTTCAGGGCAATCAGCCTGTAGCCCAGGCCACCCCCCATCCGCAAGGCTATACGCAGTCCCAGGGCCAGCCGGTATCACAGCCTGTGCCCCAGCCTGTATCACAGCCTGTGCCGCAGGCTCCAGCACAGCCCAGCAACGTGGTGCCCTTTCCCGGCATGCGGCAGACCCCGGACGGAAACGTGTGCACCCATGTGGAATATGTGGTGCTGCTGCGCAGCCGCAATGAGTGCACCAAGGTCATCGAATATATCAAAACCAACGCCTCCGTTTTTTTGAACATGGAGTTTATCGCCAGCGACAGTGAGCGCCAGCGTTGTGTGGACATGCTCAGCGGAGCGGCCTATACCCTCAACTGTAAGCTCAGCCGACTATCCCCCAGGGGCATGTATTTGATCTCCTCACCCTCTGTATATGTGGTCATCGACCCGTCTATGCAGGGCTATACCAGCGCGGCGGAGCCTCAAAGCTTCGTCAGGCAGAATTACGAAACCAGCGCCTTTGGTGGGCAGCAGCGTCAGGCGGCAGGCTATGCTTCCTACAGTCAGCCCCATAGAGAGCCGGAGCAGCAGACCTCCCGGTTCGCTGTCCAGGCCCAGCAGGCCGCCTACGCCCAGCAAGCCGCCAATGCCCAGCAGCAGAGCCAGGCCACTCAGCGCCGCCCTGCCCTTAGCTTTGGCAATGTAATGGCGGGGAACGCCACCGCCAGCTATGCGCCAGCCTCCGCCTTCGGCGTGGCAGGCAACCAAACGAGCCGCTATTCTACAGGTGATTTTCAACAATAAGGAGGAGTACTGTGCTGGTCGGACTTTTGAAATTAGTATTTACCCTGGCAAGCTGGGCCCTGCTCATCGGTGGCTGGGTCATCCTGATCTACACGATCATGACCTGGGTCATGCCCCAGAACAAGTACACCATGCTGGTGGGCAAGTATCTGGAACCTGTGCTGGCACCCATTCGCAGCTGGCTGCGCAAAAAGCTGCCTAACCTGCCCCTGGACGTTTCTCCCGCCGTTTTGTGGCTGGGGACCGTGGTGGGGCGTTGGGTGCTGAACGTGCTGCAGTTCATCCTCATCGGCCAGTGAGCCGCACCGCCGAAGAAGTTTTTCCGCTGGAGCGGATGGAGGAGCTGGCAGCCCGGGCAGAGCGTACCGAGAAGGCTTGCTTTACTCCGTTTCTTACGCCTGTGGAGGCGGAAAATGCCCGCATTGCCGCCAAGCGGCAATGCGCAGCCCTTTCTCTATTTGGCGGCTATGAGGATGCGGAGCGTCAAATGGCGCAGTTCGCACCCGACGAGGAAGGCTTGTTGGATTTTCCTATGGCGATCCTGGAGATCACCTGGCCCCGGCAAAGCGCCCCTGACCATCGGGCATTGCTGGGCAGCGTGATGGCACTAGGGGTAAAAAGGCAGTGCTTGGGGGATATTGTACTGTTAGAGGACAAGGCCTATCTCTTTGCGGATCAGGCCATGGCCCAGCACTTGGCCGATAGCCTCACCCAGGCAGGCCGGGTGAACCTGAAAGTGCAGCTAGCGGAGGAAGCCCCCGCCCTGCAGGCCCCTGTAGGCCAGGCGGTGCATCAGACGGTGGCCTCCCTGCGGCTGGATGCGGTGATCGCCAGCGGCCTAAATATGTCCCGGGAGAAGGCGGCAGCGCTTATCACCTCCGGTCATGTGAAGCTGCGCTATATGCCCACCCTGCGCACAGACGCAAAGGTGGAGGCGGGGGACAGGGTCTCTATTCGCGGCATGGGGCGACTGCAGTTGCTAGAGGTGGGCCAACCCACCCGAAAAGGGCGCTTGCCCATTACGTTAATGCGCTTCGGCATCCGCTGAGCGGATGATGAATAATTGCCCACTGAGGAAGGAGAATGGCTATGGCTATTACAGTTTCGGATATTGAGCAAAAAGAGTTTGCGTATAAAGGCGCTGGATATGATCCCTATGATGTGGATTCCTATTTGGATCAAATTTGTGATGAAATGATCGCGATGCAGGACCGTATCGACGCGTTGGAGGCCGAGCTTAAGCAGGCCAAGGCCGCTGCTGAGGCGGCGGCGGAGTCCGTGAAGCCTATGCCCCAGGAAGTAGCCAAGGCCCCAGAGGCCCCCGTGGCCAAGGTCAGCGAGACCTTGGAGGGCATTTTGCTCAGCGCCCAGCGCATTAGCGACGAGGCCATCGACAACGCCAAGAAAAAGGCGGAGGAGATCGTCACCGATGCCGAAAACAAGGCAACGGAGATGCTGGATGGCGCCCAGGAAGAAAAGCAGACCATCGAGAAGGAACTGGAGAGCCTGCGCAGCGCCGCTAAGGACTACAAAAAGCGCTTCCTGAGCCTGATCAACGACCATAAAGCCCTGCTGGAGACCGACAGCTCTGTTTTCAAAGAGGCAGAGGAAGAGGACAAGAAAAAGGGAAAGTAAGGGGAGCCGATGCAGGGGTTTGGACCGTGCAGGGGCTCCGCCCCTTGCACCCAGACGTATACTGTGAACGTAGGTTGTCAAAACCTACTAATAACAGGGGCAACCACTTTACCCACAGCAAGTGTGAATTGGTTTAGAAGCCCGATGTTTAAAACTGAATAGGTAAGAAGCCAAGAAATAAGGGCTATGCGTTCACAGAAAAAGAGGTTGATCATCTGTGAGCATGTAGCCCTTATTTGTTTTAGCATTAGTAGATAAAGGGCGGTGCAAACGGCATGGCGGTATTCTCTTTCGCAGAAGAACAGAGAGCATATCTTGCTGTTTTTAATAGAGGAGTTGCCATTTTGTGGAAATCACTTTGTTGTCTTGCGTAGGATGCAAGAATATGATAGAATATGAATAGATAAATAACAGGAAGGTGATATGAATGGGCGAAACACGAATTCCAAGTGTTCTTACGGTAAAACCATCTACTGCCATTCGAACAGATTATAAAAAGTTTTCCGAACTATGCCATAAAACGGATGATCCAATCGTAGTCACCAATAATGGTGAAAATGATTTGGTCGTTATGAGTCACGAAGCCTTTTGCAGGCGCGAAGCATGGTATCGCTTACAAATGAAACTGGCGGTAGCTGATCAGCAGATCGCAAAAGGTCAGTTGACCGATCACGAAGATGTGATGAAGCGGCTCAAGGGGCGCATCATCAATGAGTAATTATCGCATTCGTTACACCCAACAAGCCATTGATGACATGGATGCTATTTTTGATTATATCATAATCGAAAACCAGAATGCCGCCGTTGATATGTTGACAGCTTTCGATCAGAGCATATCAAGATTAGCGCATTCACCCTTCATTGGCGCAGCCATCAGGACAGATGAGCCTATGCTTATTGCACCGGGCTATCGTTATTTGGTTGTTGCTCCTTATTTGATTTTTTATCGCGTAGGTGAAAACGAAGTCCATATCGGTCGAATCCTTCATAGCCGTCAAGACTGGCTACAGCTATTGTTTGGCATAAGGTAGAGCGCACTTATGCACCCCTAACCACATTGCAGTTGTCCTTGTGTGATATAAATTCGTCATTATCAGGGATTTCGGAACCCTCACATAGATCAATTAGATAGTAAAATGCAATATTGTGAGCTTGCTTTCCCTTCCACGTCCAGAAACACTCTTCACTCCACAACAAGCGCTTACACAGAATATCCGCGCCTGTTTCTTCTTTGTATTCGCGAACAATTCCATTCTCTAATGTTTCGCCGATCTTCACATGTCCCCCTGGCAAAGCAAACTCGTCTCCGTCGCGGTCTCGCTGAACAAGAATTTTATTATCCCTAATTAAAACGCCAACTGTTCTCAGGTCACAAATATATTCTTCAGTTTTAAACAGCCAATCATTAGCCATTTCCAATCACCCTTTCAAGTTCTGATTTGTAGGGCTGTTTTCTATCTACAATAGTATCATAAAAACTGGACCTTTTATTTGACTGCGTTTTACGCAGTCAAAACAATGATATAAAGGAGCGCTTGCGAGGAAATGGGATGTTTTCGGCAAGTCGAACCCGCCGCACAGTTTTAGTCTGTACGGCGGGTTTTGCCGTTGGCAGGGAAATCAGGGGAGGAGAGCTGTGCAGGGGCTCAGCCCCTTGCATCCCCGCCAAGGCTTCGCCTACCTGCGCCTTGAAATTTGGTGGGCTGCTTATGGCCGAAGTTTTTACGGGCAGTCCGCAGGGATACCGAAATGCTCAGCAGCCTCTTCCCTTGTCATGACGGGTATTTCCATGCCGGGTTCCCAGATCAAGATGCTTTCTTCTGGCGTGCCATAATACATACGCACTTTATCATCCAGCGACTCTACAGAATCGAAGTGCATCTCGCCAGTCATAGCGTTGGGATCGTTCCCCAGTATGATGCGGGGACGCTTCACGCTCATGTACATATCGTATCCTCCATATGGGTTTGAGGGGTCATCGTATTGTATGCTCCATCCGCAACCATAGGGCGCTTTGCCATCCGTGACGCGAAGGCGAAGCATTCTTTGACCAGTAGGCAGGTCATATAGACTGGCCACTTCGACCTGTGAAACGGGAATGGACACAGCATCGTCTTCGAACAAAAAAGGGTGAATATACATTCCTATGATCGTGAGCAACATAGCCGCTAAAATGCAGGTCGTTGCAACCCTGATCTTAGAGCGCTTCCATCGCTTGGCCAAAGCCCGCATGGCCAGCTTGGCATCCACATCATCCACGGAGACCGTAGGGGGGGTCTTCAGCTCTGTCTGTATGCTTTTTAGCACCTGGGTGCAGGCGGGGCAATCTAATAAATGCTCGTTTACAGCGTTTTTACTTTCAGCGCTGCATACGCCATCCTGGTACAGGGGCAGTATATCCTGAACGATCTCGCAGGGCAATTTCATAGCATATCCTCCTTCATCAGCTCTTGCAGCTTTAGCTTCGCCCGGTAATAGGTGACCCTGGCCCAGCTCTCCGTTTTGCCAAAAAGCCGCGCGATCTCCCCATAAGGCAGCTCGCCAAAGGTGCGCAGGGAAAAGACTTCTTTGTAAGGCTCCTCCATTTGATGCAGCTTTTGGTGGATACGTCGAGTCTCCTCCCGTCGTTCCACTACCTCCCAGGGGGCAGGATCGGTGGCGGCCAAGCTTTCGGTTGGCGGCGCATCAAAGCGCTGCTTCCGTTTGTGGTCGAAGAACGCATGCTTGGCGATCTGGCATAGCCACACATCCAGCCTGCATTCGCCCCGAAAGCGGTCTATATGCGTCAGGGCCTTGTAGAAGGTCTGCTGGGTCAGCTCATCTGCCAGGTCCGCATTTTGGCATAACCTGAGGGCAAAGCGGTACACTTTGGGATATTCCTTCAGAAAGACACGCTCAAAATCCTCTTGGTCTGGCACGCTTCTCCCTCCCTTCCCTAATAAGAGTGGTAAAAGGATCGTTCGTTACAGGCAGATGGAAAAAGTTTTTTTGCATACTCGGCCTGCCCCAGAGCGCCGGCCTACCCAAAGCACCAGTCTGACCCAGAGCGCCGGCCTACCCGAACGCGCCGGCCTACCCCAGAGCATCGGCCTGCCGCAAGGCAGGCGCAGGGATCGTCCGCGGTTCGTCCTGCATTTCTACCATGTGGTCCCAGTACCGATTGGGCATGTGGCCCCGGCGGCAGCGGGGGTTCTCCCGCTCCTTGATGGCAATGGTACGGTAGAATTGCTTCCAGAGGGCCTGATAGTATAGCTCGGTTTCGGTATGGGCAGGCAGCAGGCCCCCATCCATGGATACAAGCTCCGCATGCCCCGCCTCATAGGAGAGGGCTACGTTATGGGTCCGGTCAAAGATCAGGAAGGACTCCTGGGAATACCGGTCGGCAAAGTGAGGGGCCAGCAGAGGCAACACAAAGTTCTTCGGCTCTATTTCCGCCACCAGCCGCCCGCCAGCATCCGCAAAGCGGATAAAGCCGCTAAGCAAGTGGGCCTCGTTGAGGAGATGCTTTTCCGCCTTGAGCAACCGGTTTACCAGCGGATGGGCCAGGAAGCCCGCCACCCGAGGACCCTCCTGAAAACCTAGCTGCAAAAATTGTACCAGGGCCAGTTCCTTTTTGTCCATAGGGGTCAGGAAGATATGCTCGCATAGCTCCAGGGCCCGGGGAGATATCTTTTTAGCCACGGATTCCCGCACCCTAAGGGCCTTATCCCGGTCGGAGGAAATGCGCCGGGAGAGCAGCATGCTTTGCTGTGCTTCGTCCTCGGACTGGATATTGAGCGGTAGCTCCCGGTCATATACGCAGACGTGGACGCAGGTGTAGAAGCCCGCCAGGGAACCGTCATACACATATACCACGTCGGAGGGTTCCATCAAAAGCTGGAAGCCAGACATTGCACTGCCTCCTTTACTGCAAATTCCATAGGCGCTCCGGGATCCAGCACGGGGACGGAGGGAAACATGCTCAGTTGCTCCGCCCCAAAGGAGAAGGCCTTGGGGTCCACCAGGGCCCGGGCGATGGTCTCCCGGTGGACCCGAGCCTTGGGGGCGGCTCCGGCAGCGGTGATGAAGTATTGGGCGCGCTTCATGACCACCCCCAAGCGCTTAAGGCCTTCAAAGGTAAGGGAGCAGGAGCGCCTTGCTACCACGATGCGCTGGGCGCTGATAGGGCCTACCCCGGGTATGCGCAGCAGGGTCTCCATAGGCGCGGTATTCACATTCACGGGGAAAAACTGCATGTTCCGTAAGGCCCAGCCGCATTTGGGGTCCAGGTAGGGGTTGAAGTTGGGCTCATCCTCGGTGAGGATCTCATCGGCGGAGAACTGGTACTTGCGCATGAGCCAGTCCGCCTGGTAGAGCCGGTGCTCCCGCAAAAGAGGCGGCTTGGTGTCCACAGAGGGCAGGAGGGTATCGGTATTGGCGGGGATGTACGCGGAGTAAAATACCCGACGCAGGCTGTATTTGCGGTACAGGCCGGAAGCCAGCCGGATGATGCGGTGATCGGTCTCCGGGGTAGCTCCGATGATCATCTGGGTAGATTGCCCGGCAGGGGCAAAACTTGGCGCATGACGATAGAGGGACAGGGCGTGGCTGCTTTCGGACACCCCTTGGGCAATCTGCGCCATGGGGGCCAGAATGGCGGTCTTCGTCTTGTTGGGGGCAAGCCGGACTAGGCTGTCCTCGCTGGGCAGCTCTATATTGACGCTGAGCCTGTCTGCCAAAAGCCCCAGCCGCTCCACCAGCTGGGGGGAGGCTCCGGGGATGGTCTTGGCGTGGATATAGCCCCCAAATTGGTGCTTGTTGCGCAGCAGCTCCAGGGCCCGGATCATCAGCTCCATGGTGTTGTCCGGGGTGCCTAGCACGCCGCTGGAGAGAAACAACCCCTCGATGTAGTTGCGGCGGTAGAACTGGATGGTGATATCCGCCAGCTCCTCCGGGGTAAAGGCGGCCCGGCGCACATCGTTGCTAGCACGGTTGACGCAGTAGCGGCAATCGTAGATGCACTGGTTAGAGAGCAGTACCTTGAGCAGGGAAATACACCGGCCATCGGCGGCAAAGCTGTGGCAGATGCCGCAGGCCACGGAATTGCCTAATCCCTTGCCGCCCTTGCGGTCTACGCCGGAGGAGGTGCAGGCCGCGTCGTACTTGGCCCCGTCCGCCAGAATGGTAAGCTTTTCAAACAGATCCATAGGGAATCCTCCTACGGGAACAAAAGTGTCTGGAACTACTGTTCGCACCCATACAATAACAGAACCTCTGTTCCTTGTAAAGGGGAACAGTAAAAATTTTTTGTGAAAAATAAAAATGAGGATGGGAATGAGGATGGGAATGAGGATGGGAAGATAGATTGCATAAAATTAAATTTAGCCATTGACAAATAGATAATTTGCCATATACTAAGCATGAAATTGAATTTATCAAAATGAATCGGAGGAAAGAAAATGAAACTCTATGATATCACCGTAAAGCAAAGGGACGGCAGCGAAAGATCCCTAGGGGAGTACGAAGGCAAGGTGCTGCTGATCGTGAACACTGCCACGGGCTGCGGCTTCACCCCTCAATACGAAGGCCTGCAGGGGCTGTACGACAAATACGCCCCCAAAGGCCTTGAAATTTTGGACTTCCCTTGTAATCAGTTTGGGCACCAGGCCCCAGGAGACGATGAGGAGATACATACCTTTTGCACAGGCCGATTCGGCATTACCTTCCCGCAGTTTTCAAAGATCGACGTAAACGGCGAGGCGGAATCCCCGCTATATACCTGGCTTAAGCAGGAAAAGGGCGGCATTATGGGCAGCCAGATCAAGTGGAACTTTACCAAGTTTCTGATAGATCGAAAAGGCAATGTAGTGAAGCGCTTTGCGCCTACGGACAAGCCGGAGGCCCTGGACGCGCAAATTGCAGCCTTGCTGTAAAGCACCGCCAAACATAAGAACCAGGTAAAGAAAAAGGCGAAAGGGAAGATGTCTGATGCAACATACCTAGGTTTTCTATATACAAAAAAAGAAGCAGCACCCGCCACTTCTTTTTTTGTACCCTTATACAGGCATTACCTTGCCTTCCTTGTCCAGCATGGTGCTGTCCACGCCCAGCTGCTTGGCTTGGCGATATTGGAAGTACTTTACCGCTACCTGGGGGAACAGGGCGTAGCTGAGCACGTCCTCCTCCTGCTGGTAGTATTCGCGGATCTCCTCGCGGTACTTTTCCAGTTCCGGGGGAATATCGTCCGCAGGACGGTGGGTAATGACCTTATCGTCGCCGATGACCTTTTTGCGCACTTCCTCGTTAACAGGAGCGGGCAGCAGGCCATATTCGCCGCGGAGCAGTCCCTTTGATTCCTTGGTGACCATCTTGTAGCGCTCGCCGCCCAGGATGTTCATCACGGCCTGAGTGCCTACGATCTGGCTGGTGGGGGTCACCAGGGGCGGATAGCCGAAGTCCTCACGGACCCGCGGCACTTCCGCCAGCACGTCGTAGTACTTGTCCATGGCGTTGGCCTGCTTCAGCTGGCTGATCAGGTTGGAGAGCATGCCGCCGGGCACCTGATATAGGAGGGTGTTAACGTCCACAGACAGCACACGCTCCGGGTCGCGCCAGCCTTCCTGGTTCAGCTCCGTGGCCACGCCGCGGAAATAGGCGGCCAGCTCGATCAGCAGCTTCAGGTCCAGGCCAGAGTCGTACTCGGTGCCTTGGAGGGTAGCCACCAGGGCCTCGGTGGCGGGCTGGGCAGTGCCGTTGCCAAGGGGAGAAAGAGCGGTGTCCACTACGTCCACGCCAGCTTCAATGGCCTTAAGCAGGGTCATATCGCCGGTGCCGGTGGTGTTGTGAGTATGCAGAACGATGGGCAGATCGGTCTCCGCCTTTAGGCGCTTGATGAGGGAATAAGCGTTGTAGGGCAGAAGCAGGTTGGCCATGTCCTTGATGCAGATGATGTCCGCGCCCATCTTGGCGATGTCGGCGGCCAGCTTTACGAAGTAATCCTCGGTGTGCACGGGGGAGATGGTGTAGCTCATGGCCACCTCGGCAGTGCCGCCGTATTTCTTGGTGGCCTTTACGGCAGTCTCCATGTTCCGCAGGTCATTGAGAGCATCAAAGCAGCGGATAATATCGCAGCCGTTTTCCACGGTCTTCTTTACGAAGAAATCCACCACATCGTCGCTGTAGTGCTTGTAGCCAAGAATGTTCTGGCCGCGAAGCAGCATTTGCAGCTTGGTATTGGGCAGGCCCTTGCGAAGCGTCCGCAGGCGCTCCCAGGGGTCCTCGTTGAGGAAGCGCAGGCAGCTGTCGAAGGTAGCGCCGCCCCAGCATTCCAAAGAATAGTAACCTACTTTATCCAGCATTTCAAAAGCCGGCTGCATTTGGGAAATGCGCATACGGGTGGCCGCCTGGCTCTGGTGCGCATCCCGCAGAATGGTATCTGTGATCCCAACCTTAGGCATAGTACTCGACTCCTTTCGGGGGGTAATGATGGCTTAATGGCCGAACATGCTCAGCAGGATGCCGGCCGCGATGGCGGAGCCGATAACGCCCGCCACGTTGGGGCCCATGGCGTGCATGAGCAGGAAGTTTTTGGGGTTGGCCTTCTGGCCTTCCACTTGGCTTACGCGGGCCGCCATAGGCACGGCGGATACGCCCGCAGAGCCGATCAGCGGATTGATCTTGCCGCCGGAGAGCTTGTTGAGGAGCTTTGCCAGCAGTACGCCGCCTGCGGTACCAAAGCCAAAGGCTACAACGCCCAGAGCGATGATCTTAAGGGTCTCGACCTTCAGGAAGGTCTCCGCGTTGGCGGTGGCGCCTACGGTAACGCCCAGGAAGATGGTAACGATGTTCATCAGCTCGTTTTGGGCGGTCTTGTTCAGACGGTCTACCACGAAGGTCTCCTTGAACAGGTTGCCCAGCATCAGCATGCCTACCAGCGGCGCCGCAGAGGGCAGCAGCAGGCTGACCACGATGGTAACGGCGATGGGGAAGATGATCTTCTCCGTCTTGGTCACGGGGCGCAGCTGCTCCATCACGATTTCCCGTTCCTTCTTGGTGGTCAGGGCGCGCATGATGGGGGGCTGAATGACGGGGACCAAGGCCATGTAGCTGTAGGCAGCCACAGCGATGGGGCCCAGCAGATGGGGGGCCAGCTTACCAGTGAGGTAGATGGCCGTGGGGCCGTCCGCGCCGCCGATAATACCGATGGAGGCCGCCTCCTGGGGGGTAAAGCCCAGGGCAGAAGCGCCCATAAAGGTGAGGAAAATGCCCAGCTGCGCGGCAGCGCCCAGGAGCAGGCTCTTGGGGTTGGCGATCAGAGGGCCGAAGTCCGTCATAGCGCCCACGCCCAGGAAGATGAGCGGGGGATAGATGCCCAGCTTTACGCCCTGATACAGGTAGTAAAACAGGCCGCCGGAGGACTTGAGGTATTGGTAGGTGGTAGTGCCATCCTCCAGGAGGACGGCAACGCCGTTTTTGCCGTTGTGCACTGCCTCGGCCAGGTATTCATACACAGGCTCGCCCATCAGCCCAGCAAGGGGCAGGTTGGCCAGCAGCATACCAAAGGAAATGGGCAACAGCAGCATGGGCTCGTACTTCTTGACAATGGCCAAGTAGAGAAGAACGCACGCCACGGCGATCATGATCAGCGGCTTAGGGTCGCTGAAAAGAGCATAGATGCCCGAATCTTTCATCAGATTGACAAGGGCCTCTCCGATGTTAATGCTCATGGGTGATTCTCAGCTCGCTTTCTGTAACAATTTTATGTATTGGGTGGGAAAGGGGCTGATCAGCCGATGACCACCAAGGGATCGCCGCTGTTGACGGAAGCGCCCTTGCTGGTGAGCACCTGCAAAACGGTGCCATCTTCGGGGGCCAGGATCTCGTTTTCCATCTTCATGGCTTCCAGGATGAGCAGGATATCGCCCTTTTTCACGGTGTTGCCGGCGGCGACCTTCAGGTCCAAAATGGTGCCGGGCATGGGGGCGGATACCTTTTCACCACCGGCCACGGGGGCAGCGGCAGGGGCAGCAGCGGGAGCGGCGGCCGCTACGGGCGCAGCGGCTACAGGAGCAGCTACGGGAGCGGCAACGGGGGCTACAGCTACGGGAGCGGCAACGCCGCCTACTTCTTCTACGGCAACCTGATAGCTCTGACCATTAACAGTGATGTTGAAATTACGCACAGGGAGAACCTCCTTTAATTACGATCGTAGGATTAATAACGGCTATACGTTTGATCCTCGCGGCCAGCGCGGTTCCAAGCAGGGGCGTTGTTCACGCGCTTCACATGGCGCACCACGAAGCCCTGCTCGCCCTGCCATACAGCGGCGATGGCGGCGGTAATGGCGGCCATTACTTCCGGGGCAATGCCCGTGGAAGCGGCGGGAGCAGCCGCAGGCGCAGCGACGGCTACGGCGACAGGGGCCGAAGCAGCCTTCACGCTAGCGGGATTGTTCTTCTTTGCGCCCACCTTGCCAAAGAGCGAAATGGCTTTAACGCAGCCGATGAGGATGACCAGTCCAGCAAATACCACCAGCATGCCGATGGCGGCAACGGAAAGGCCAAAGATTAAAATATCCATAGAAGCACCTTCCTTTCCGCTATATTAGAGGGGCAGATTGCCATGCTTCTTGGGGGGATTGGAATCCCGCTTGCTGGAAAGCATTTCCAAGGCGGAGATCACAAGGGCGCGGGTCTGGGCGGGCTCGATCACATCATCTACCACACCGGCCTTAGCCGCGTTCACAGCACCAGCTACCTCTTCGATGTACTGGGCAGCGTACTTGGCGCGGGCTTCTTCAACGGAAGCCTTGTCCGCTTTCACATCGTCCCCGTAGAGCACCGCCACGGCGGCCTCGGGGGTCAGGGCGGAGATGCAGGCAGAGGGCCAAGCGTAGGTAACGTCCGCGTTGGCTTTGCCGCCCATGGCTACGTAGGCCTGGCCGATGGCATCGCCGGTAACGACGGCGACCTTGGCTACAGTGGCCTCAGCGTAGGCGTAGAGCAGCTGGCTCTGGGCCACCATCAGGGAAGCCTGGGCCTTTACATCGGTGACCTCCACGCCGGAGGTGTTGATGAGGCTTACAACGGGGATGTTGTAGCAGTCCATCAGCCGCACGAACCGGGCCGCCTTGGTGAGGGCGCCGGCGGTGAGGGTGCCTTCGGCGGTGGCCACCAGGCCCACGCTGCGCCCGCCCATGCGGGTGAGGGCTACGCGCACAGAGGGCTCGTAGGCCGCGTGCAGCTCGATCAGGCTGCCAGCATCGGCCACAGCCGCAAACAGCCCGTCCATATCACAGGGGTCGATAGCGGGCAGAAGCCGACTCATATCGTCGGTGTCGATGATCTCGGCATCTTCAATGTTGCAGGAGGGGAGCAGCGCCAGCACGTTTTTCGCCATGGCTACGGCCTCGTCCTCGCTGGCCGCCACCAGAGCGCATCCGCCCTGGGCCGCCATCATGTCCGCGCCGCCCAGCTCCTGAGCGTTCACGTTCATGCCGTTCATGGCCGCCAGTACCTGGGGGCCAAAAACCATCATCTGGCCAACGTCCTTGGCCATGATGCTGATATCTGCAAGCTGCGCCATCAGGGCCGCGCCGCCGATGCAGGGGCCAACGACCACTGCGATCATGGGGCATACGCCGCTCATCCGCGCCATCTTTTGGTAAATCTCGGCGTAGGCGTTCATGGCCGCCGCGCCTTCGTCAATGCGCACGCCTGCGCTGTCGCACAGGGCCAGCACCGGAGCGCCGGTCTTTTGCGCCATATCCAGCAGCTTTACGATCTTCTGGGCCTGGAGGGTACCCATCGCGCCGCCGCGAACCGTGAAATCCTGGGCGAAGAGATATACCGGGCGCTCCTGAACGGTAGCGTAACCCGTGATGACTCCTGCCCCTTCCTCCTTGTCGCTGACCAGTGCGAACAGCTCAACAAAGCTGCCTGCGTCCGCGACCTTGGCAATGCGCTCCCTTGCGGTGCTCTTGCCAGCGTCCCGCTGTTCCTTGAGGCGCTTCTCGTCCCCGGCCAGGATGGCCTTGCGGAGGTCGAGCACCTTGAGTAGGTCTTGTGAATTGTGCATTTCCGTTCTCCTTCCATGGTTGCTAGAGTCTTTTTATGAAGACAGAGTCCAAAAAGGCTCAATCTATTCCCATTTCTACCTATTCAACATTCCCTTCCTTGTTTCCTTCCCACTTGCTTATTTTTTGACAAATTTTTTATGCGCAAAAAAGCCATGGCCGGAAAGTGCCATGGCAGACCTGTTACAGCCATATAAGTCCAGATAAGCTCGCTCGTTTTACCGTACTTCGGCCTGCAGCCCGTAAGTCTCACAGAAGGCCTTGCCCTCCTTTATGGCGTTGTGCCGCTGCAAGCTTTGGCCAGCCGTAAAGGCGGTATCGGCATTGGCAAAATAGGAAGCCAGAAAGGCACCTGCCGCTTCCTTCACCTCAGCATCCAGGGTCTCCTCGTACAGGCGGCAAAGGTGAGGGGCGGCCTCATAGGGAAATTCCCAATAGGGGTCTATATCAAACTCCGCCAGGGAGCCGCGCAGGTATCGGTCCACGTTGACCTTGGCCACCATGCCGCCGATGTTGCAGTACGCCGCCAACAAAATGGAAGCCATGGCCAGCGCGGCCACCTGCTTAAAGGCGGCGAAGGTCCTCCATTGCCGGATGATAAGGAGCATAAAGACGATAAACAGCGAGCCCATGAACCACATCGTCTGCACCCTGAGCAGGGTCAGGCCGTAGCGGCCCATGTACAAGCCCATTTTGAGCATAGCGGTAAGAATGATGAGCTGGGTGAGGACCCCTAGCAGGGTCAGCAAGAGCTGCTGGCCCTTAGCGGTTCCCGTTCGGAGGAGGTGCGCGCCTAAAAACACCGCCAGGTTCAGCAGCGTCACCCCGCACAGAGAGAAGAAGCCATCCCGGACATATTCGCTGTAAAAGGCTGCGCTGCGCTGGGCCTCGCCCAATACCCCCAGCAGCTCCGCCCCTTGCAGCGCCAGAAACAGCAGGTACAGTGCGCTGAGGGAGCCCAGCAAAATGGCCGTTACAGTAGGGCTCAGGCTGGGACGCACCCATTTTTTTCCAGAGAGGGCGGGCTTGTGGGCGCTCATAAGCATGGAGAAGAAGTAAACGGCCACTATGCACCCCGCCACCAGCCGGAACGCCGCCAGCTCCCAATCGCCAACAAGGGAGGCGATCAGCTGGGCAAAATACGGGTCCGCATTGGAAAGCAGCAGGAACGCCACTACCAAGACAGGCAGGGTAAGCCCGATGCCCAGCAGCACAGAATGAATATGCTTTCGATCTCCTCCCTGGGGGAGCAGGCGCTTGGCTTTTTCGATGGGGGTTTCAAAGGGACGGATGATAAGGAGGCCCAGGGCAGCGGGGATATCCCAAGGGCTAAGGGCCTTAGGCTGCACGCTGTGCACCAGCCACAGGGCCAGCAGCGGAAGCAGCAGCAGGAACAAGGGCATGGCGATGCCGCTGTTTTCAAACAGGCCAAAGCTTAGCGCCAGGAGCACCAGGGCGGCTAAATACACATAGCTGGAGGGGGCAGGCTTTACCCCCGTGAGCAGGGCATATCCCAGGCAGAGGGCGGCTCCGGCCAGGGCAAAGAGCGTGAGGGCGAGGCCCTCAAGCGAAGCGGGCATCTGCCAGAAGAAGCAGTAGCCCCATAGGATGAGCGCGCATAGCAGCGCCCAGTCCTTGGTGACAGAACGTTTTTCTTGTATGGACTCCATATGATCTCCTCCTTGGGTAAAGTTGGATGTGAGTCGTCATGCATGTGTGAGTCGTCATGCATGCTCGACCGTTTTCACGTAGAGCATATCACATGACTTTTCGTTTTTCAAGTATTTTTTATCGAAAAACAATAAAACAATATCGAAAGACATAAATTATCTATTGATATCTGTAGAAATGGGTGTATAATGCAAATGTGCATATCCCAAGCATATCGAAGGAGGGCAACGGCCCGTGGACAAGAAGATGATCGCCTATCTGCTCAAGCTGGTGACCGTGCTGGTATTTATTGTTTTTCTTTTTGCAGGTCTTTATCTGGTGCCTGTCTATATGCGCTTTATGCAGCACTACGTACCCAGCATCGGCCCGGTCTTTATAGGGGTATTGGTCTATATCAATCTGTCCTTTGTGCCAGTATACCTTTGCCTTGTTATGGCGTGGCAGGTCTTTACCACTATTGCAAAGGATACGGCCTTCTGCCTGGAGAATGGCACGCGGCTCCTTCGCGCCGCGTGGCTGGCGCTGGCGGACGTAGTTATGGTGGTCGGGTTTTACCTGTTTATGCGGCTGGGCTTTGCCAACCTCATCAATCCGTTTTTCCTGTTCCTTACCCTTGGGTTTATCGTGCTGGGATTGTCGGCGGCCATCGTGTGCTTTGCCCTGTCCAAGCTGGTGACCCAGGCGGCGGAGCTGAAGCAGGAAGCCGACCTGACCATATAGGCGAAAATGAGGGCAAGAGTATGTTGATCGTAAATTTGGATGTCATGCTGGCTAAGCGAAAAATGAGCGTAACGGAGCTGGCGGACAGGGTGGGCATTACCCTGGCCAATATTTCCATCCTCAAAAACGAAAAAGCCAAGGCCATTCGCTTCTCCACGCTGGAGAAAATTTGCGAGGCCCTGGACTGCCAGCCTGGGGATATTCTCGAATATAGAAAAGACGCATAGCTATGCCCATCAAAAAAGGCGGCCCATTGGGTCGCCTTGGCCCATTGGGCCGCCTTTAGGGCTATGCAGGGCCGCTCTTGGATGTATTATGCAACTATTTTTCTTCCGAAGCCTTCAACACATCCCCGGTAAGCCGGTGCAACACTTCCCGGTAGGCCTCCTCCACATCCCCCAGGTCATGGCGGAAACGGTCTATATCCAGGGGCTCGTGGGTCCGGGCATCCCAGAAGCGGCAGCTGTCCGGGGATACCTCGTCCGCCAGCAGAATTTCCCCCTGGAAGCGGCCAAACTCCAGCCGGAAGTCGATCAGCTCTATCTGGATATCCCCCAGGCATTCGGTGAGGCACTCGTTCACCTTCAAGCTTAGCTCCTCCATGCGATGCAGCTCGTCCAAGGTGGCCAGGGACATGGCGGTCACATGGGTAGCGTTTAGGAGGGGATCCTCCAGGTCGGCATCCTTTAAGCAGTATTCCACCACGGTGTTTTTGAGGCGGGTGCCTGCCGGATAGCCCGTGCGCTGGATCAGGCTGCCAGCCACGATATTGCGTACCTTGATGACCACCGGAATGATCTCCACCCGCTTCACCAGGGAGCAGCGGTCGTCAATGCGGCGGATAAAATGGTTGGGCACGCCTTTCTCTGTGAGCATCTGGAACATATACTCGCAGATCAGGTTGTTGATCTCGCCCTTGCCGATGATGCGGCCACGTTTTAGCCCGTGAAAGGCAAAAGCCTCATCCCGGTAATAAATAACGGCTTCTTCGGGGTTTTTCGTGGCGTACAGGCGCTTCCCTTTTCCCTCAGCGATCAGATCCGTGATATTGGACATGCGCGGTTTCCTTTCCAATAGCATTCAGTATAATGTGCACATTGTAGCATGATTCCAGCAGGTGCGCAAGAAGGGGCTGTTGGGATAAAAACAGCCCAAAACCGCAAGGCAGGGATATCCAGCCTTGCGGTTTTGGGTGCTATTGGTCGGTTTTGGGCCATGCCAGCCACTGCGCCAGGATCTTTTCCGTGTCCCAGATGACGATAGGCGGGTCGCTACTGGCTGCGGACGTGCTGTCGTCAGCAGCGGGCAGGGCTATGCTTTCTTCGGCCTGCGGCCGGGTGCGCCAGGGCTGGTCATCGGCTACGGCCAGGCAAAGGGAGGGATAGAGCACGCACCACCAGTTCTGGCCCTGCCCCTGGCCCAGGGTGATCCGCAGGCCCCGGTATTCCCCGGCAGGCAGGCAAATGGCGCCATACCGCTTTGCGGGCAGGTCCAGCACGCCCACTTCGGCCTTGATATCTCCGGTAAAGCCATGGCTTCTGGCGGTCTCCTCCGCCACCCTGCGCATAGCCCCCACGTTTTGGGAAAGCCACGTGAACAAAGCCTCCGGGTCCTGTTCCTTTGCCAGCTGCTGGCCAAAGGCGGAAAGGATTGCATCCCGGACGCATATTTTAAGGGCCTGGGCCTCATCGGTGTCATCCACGGCCAATATATGCAGCCGTATCAGCGAGCCCTCCTCATAGGCCTGCCAAAGCTGGGCTTCCTCGCCTATAAGCCCTTCGTCCAGGGCGACTGCGGCAAAGGCTTCCTCGCCCAGCGCAGCGGGGCCTAAGGCCGTCAGGGCCCCGCTGGCCAGCATAAGGGCCCATACCACCGCCACCCATACAACTCTATATCCTTTTTCCAACTAAAAGCCCCCCTTTGTTCATGCGTAAAGCATGCCCAAAGGAGGGTTGAAGTATACAACAGTTTAAAATGTTATTTTGTTTCATAGCAGCGGAGCACTTCTCCGAAAAACAAGGTGTGCATATCTGCGTCCCCGTACCAGCGGGCCAGGGTAGGGCCGGATACGGAGTCCATCGCCACTGGAGCCTGGGCGGTGATGCGGCATTCTAGGTGCAGCCCGCACTCGCCGATGATGGGCGCGGCTACCTCCTGGCCATTAAGGGCGGTAAGGCCGTGGCACTCAAACTTGTTCACATCCCGGCCGGAGCGGGTGCCGGCAAAGGCCAGGGCTTCCCGCATATCCTCCAGGGGAATGGATAGGGTAAAGACCCCAGCTTTTTCCAGCAGGCCATAGGTGTAGCGGCTTTTGCGCACGGGCACGAAGAAGTGATCCCTGTTGAAGAACGTGCCGATGCCGCCCCAGCCGATGGTCATGGTGTTGGGGTGATCCGGGCCGGGGGTGGTGAGGAAGATGCCGCCGTTTTTCAGCTTTTGGGTGATGACGGGGATGACCTCGTCAATGGGGATATCACGAATAATAGGTGCAGACATAATTGAACCTCCTTTTATAATAGTCTACGGGGGTGCTGCTTGAAACATTCTAGCGGACATTTTGGCGGTGTTCGGTTGAAATTTAGGGAAAACGGTGTATGCTATGATAGAGAAAGTTTTCAGGGCAGGCCCTGGAAGAGTCTCCTTCAATAATACTACTTTTTAGCCGATTTGTGGAGGTGCGATATGTACTACGATTGGACGATGATACTTCTTCTTCCCGGCCTTTTGCTGGGCCTGTGGGCGCAGTTTAAGGTGAACCGTGCTTTCAAAAAATATGGTGCTGTGGGTACATCCCGAGGCGTTTCTGCCGAGCAGGTGGCCCGGGATATCCTAAACCGCAGCGGCAGTGGGGACGTGGCCATCAGCTCCGTAAGCGGTGAGCTGACCGACCACTACGACCCCAAGAGCAATACCCTGCGCCTTTCCAGCAGTGTGTACGGCGCCAACAGCATTTCCGCCATTGGCGTAGCCGCCCACGAGTGCGGCCATGCCATCCAAAACAGCACCGGCTATGCCATGCTAAAGCTCCGCTCGGCCATCGTGCCTGTGGTCAATATCGGCAGCAATCTATATTTTCCGCTGTTCCTGCTTGGGCTTACCTTTAACTGGGAACCCTTGCAGAATCTGGGGATACTCTGCTTTGCGCTGTCGCTGGTCTTTTCCCTTATCACCCTACCTGTGGAGTTTAACGCCTCCCGCCGGGCCACGGCCATTTTGGAGCAGGGCGGCTATGTGACCGGCGAGGAGATGAAGGGCGTAAAGGCTGTTTTGAACGCTGCGGCGCTTACCTATGTGGCTGCGGCCATCAGCAGTCTCCTGCAACTGGTCCGTCTTTTGCTGATCACCCGAAACCGTGACTGATCAGCAGAAGAAAAAAACAGCACAGCAGCACACGGAGAAGGCTGCGTTTCGGATATCGGCCCGGGGCCTTGTGGAGTTTTCCTATTTTCAGGAGGACATCACCCCCGGCAGCGGTATGGAGGAAATGCAGGCTGGCACCCGGGCCCACCAGCGGCGGCAGCAGACCCAGGAGGGGGATGTGGAGCGGCCGCTGAGCCATACCTTTGATTATATGGGGGAGACCGTAACGGTCTTTGGCCGGATGGATATCTATGTACCCGGAGAGGTGCCCCTGATAGAGGAGATCAAGCTCTGCGGCCAGGCACCGGAGGCCGTGGTCCCGGCCCATTGGGCCCAGGCGGCGGTCTATGGCGCCATTATTGCCATAGACGAGGAGGTGCCCCAGGTATGCCTTCGGGTATGCTATGTCACCGAAGCCGGGGACGAGGTCCGCAGCTTTGAGGAGGTCCTGTCCCGGGAAAGCCTCCTGGAGACTGTCGATAGGCTGCTGCTTCCGTATATGACCTTTTCTATAGAAGAAAAAGCCCACCGGGCCCAGCGGGATGCGTCCATCAGCGCCATGCACTTTCCGTTCCCCGGCTACCGGGGCGGCCAACGGGAAATGGCGGCCCAGGTATATACGGCCATTGCTCGAAAGAAGCGTCTTTTTGCCAGCCTGCCTACGGGCACGGGAAAAAGCGCCGCTGTGCTGTTCCCAGCTTTAAAGGCCCTAGGGGAGGGCAAGACCGGAAAGATATTATATTTCACCTCTCGCACCACCGCCCGCCAAAGCCCGCTGAATGCCCTGGAGCTGATGCTGCGCAGTGGCCTTAAGGCCCGGGTCATGACCCTTAGCGCCAAGGAAAAGATGTGCGCGGGCTATACTCGGTGCCATCCGGCAGACTGCCCCAGGGCTAAGGGGCATTTCCTCCGGCAGGGGGAGGCTATCGGGCTGCTTAAGGCCCAGCCGGAGCTGTGGACGGATGCCCGCATTACCGAAGCGGCGGACGAGACCCGAACCTGTCCCTTTGAACTGGCCCTGGCCCTTACGGAGATCGCCGATGTGGTGCTGCTGGACCTAAACTACGCCTTTGATCCCTTTGCTCAGCTAAAGCGCATGTTTTTGACGCGTCGGGACCTGACCCTGCTGGTGGATGAGGCCCATCATGTAGTGGAGCGAGTACGGGAAAGCCTGTCCGGGGTGCTGGACAGCGGGGAGCTGGCCCGCTACCGTGCCAGCTTTGGCAAGGAGATAGGCCGCAAGCATCCCTACTACAAGGCCCTAGGCGGGGTGATAGAGGCCCTGCGGCAGGCTCAGCCCCCGGAGGGGGAAAAGGAGGGCCGCCTGGAGGCCATACCGGAGGGGCTGGCGGCAAAGGCCGAGGCCCTGTGCCAGCTGGCCTATGGCCTGATGGCCAACCCCATAGGCAGCCGGGAGCTGATGGGGGAGATATCCACCGTGCTGCGGCTGTTAGCGCCGTTTTTGTATGCGGCAGAGCATCTGGATGAGGACTACGCGGTGCTGATCACCGCCCATGGCAAGGAGCGGACGGTGGAGGTATACTGCTTGCTGCCCGCCAAGGAGATCGCCCGCATTACCAAGCGCATGCGGGGCACGGTGTTCTTTTCGGCCACTATGGCCCCGCTTTCTGCCACCAAGCAGCTGCTGGGCGGCGACGCGGAGGACGCATGCTTTTCCCTGCCCTCACCCTTTGAAGCGGAGCGCCTGACGGTGGTCCGCCAGCGGGTATCCACCCGATATCAGGACCGGGAGGGCAGCGCCGCTTTTGTTGCTAATAGCATCGCCCAGGCCGCAGGGAGCCGCCCGGGCAAGTACATTGCCTATTTCCCCAGCTACGCCTACCTGCGCATGGTGCAACGGCCATTAGCGGAGCTGGACATCCCGTCCCTTATCGTGCAGGAAAGCGACATGGACGAGGCGGCCCGACAGCGTTTTTTAGAGGCCTTTACCCTGGACGAAGGCCCAAAGCTGGGCCTGTGCGTGCTGGGCAGCCTGTTCAGCGAGGGCATAGACCTGCCAGGAGAGCAGCTGATCGGCGTGATGGTAGTGGGCGTGGGCCTGCCCGTGCCCACGCTCAGGCTTAAGGCCGTGCAGGCCTGCTACCAGCGGCATTTTGGGGATGGCTTTGGCTATGCCTGCCGGATACCGGGGATGCAGAAGGTGCTCCAGGCCGGAGGCCGGGTCATCCGCACGGAAACCGACGAAGGGCTTATCCTGCTGCTGGATGATCGGTATTTTCAGTGGGAATACGCATCGCTTTTGCCGGAGCATTGGCGGCTCCAAAATGATATGCTGCCAAATGATATGCTCCAAAACGATATAAAATAGAGAAGGACGGGCGCATGATGAAAAAGAAGCTACTGGCTATTTTGCTGACGGTTGTGCTGATGGCGGCCCAGGGACTGGCCCTGGCGGAGACCACCGCTGCACACGCCCAGGTACACGGCATCCTTTACCGGGCCACAAAGGGCGAAAATACTGTGTATCTACTAGGCTCCATCCATGTGGGGGCTAAGGAGATGTATCCCTTCGGAGAGGCTATCCAAAAGGCCATGGCGGAAGCGGATACCTTTGTTTTTGAGTGCGACACCGAGGCGCCAGATGCCTTGCAGACTACCCTGCGGCTGATGTATTACCCCGTGGGCACAAAGCTTAAGGACCAGATCGCCCCTGCTCTGTATCAAAAGCTGGAACAGGTCTGCGACAAGACTGGCTACCCCGTCACCCTTTTTGCAGCAATGAAGCCCTGGGCGGTGATGACTCAGCTCTCCATGCTGTCCACCGCTGCGGAGATGGGCACGGCCGATCTGGAGGAGGCCATGAACCTGGGCGTGGAGACCCAGGTGCAAGCCTACGTGAAGGAAAACGGCAAGCAGGTAGCCTATTTGGAGACCGTGGAGGCTCAGCTGACCATGATGGATCAATTTAGTATGCCCTTGCAGGAGTGGATGCTGGAGGGCACCCTGGACGTTATCCTGGACCCGTCCGCCGCAGAGGGCATGGATGCCTCTATGGCGGATTGGCCCCTTTGGTGGCGGGAGGGGAACGCCAAGGCCTTTGCGGACAGCTATTATGCCGATGAAGTGGAGGCCGATAAGCAGCCCCTGTGGGAGGAATACCATCAAAACCTGGTGAACCTGCGCAATCAGGGTATGGCGGAGAGCCTCCAGGCCATGCTTGACAGCGAGCCGGGCACCTATCTGGTGACGGTGGGCCTTTTGCACCTGGTGCTGCCGGAGGACAGCATAGTGCGTCACCTGGAGGATATGGGCTATACGGTGGAGTGGATGGGCCCTACTGAGTAAGGAGGACTTCTCATGAAGGACGAAAGATATCAGGGCTATATTTTTTCCAGCAAGCGGTGGCGGCTGCGCAAAAGGGATATCATGGCGCTGCTGACCACCACCTATTGGGCCAACAAACGCCCCTGGAGCCAAATGAAAAAGGCCCTGCGCCACACCATCCCCTTTGGGGTCTACGATGCCAAGGGGCGGCAGGTGGGCATGGCCCGGGTGCTGACGGACTACGCCACCACCTTCTATCTGGCGGATGTGGTCATGCAGGAGGAGCTGCGGGGCCAGGGCATTGGCAAGGCGTTTATGGCCTATGTGCTTGGGGACCCAAGGTTTGCCAATGTGAAAGGCATTTTGCTGACGGGTACGGCCCATGGCTTTTATGAAAAGTTCGATTTTGTCCGCTCCGGGGAGCGGTGCATGCTCCGGGAGTATGATAAGCGGGAAAGAAGGTAAAGCGCAGGCCCGCATGGTATATAGGATAAGGAAGATATTAACAGGAGGCGATAGGCATGACGATTAGGGAAGAATGGGAGCGGATGGAACGGGAGCGGCTTTCACCCTATGCGGCGCTCAGCGCGGAAACGGATGGTCGGGCCTATCCCATCACACCCTGCGAGGTCCGCACGGAATACCAGCGGGACCGGGATCGGATCATCCACTGCAAAAGCTTTCGCAGGCTGAAATTCAAGACCCAGGTCTTTCTTTCCCCCAGGGGCGACCATTACCGTACCCGGCTGACCCACACCCTGGAGGTTTCCCAGGTGGCGCGGACGCTGGCCCGGGCCCTGCGGCTTAACGAGGATCTGGCAGAGGCCATCGCCCTAGGCCACGATCTGGGCCATACCCCCTTTGGGCATATTGGGGAAAGAACCCTGGACAGGCTCATGCCCGGAGGCTTTCACCATAACGAGCAAAGCCTGAGGATGGCCGAGCGGCTGGAGAACGACGGCAAGGGGCTGAACCTGACGGAGGAGGTCCGGGACGGCATCCGAAACCACAGCGGCGAGGATGAGCCCAAAACCCTGGAAGGCTGGTGCGTGCGCCGGGCGGACCGCATCGCCTATATCAACCACGACATCGACGATGCCATCCGCGGCGGTATTTTACAGCCCTTCGAGTTGCCCCGGCGCTGCCTCAGCGTTTTGGGGGAGAGCCATGGGGAGCGCATCAACCGGATGATATTGGACATCGTGGAAAACAGCCGGGACAAGAACTTTGTGCGTATGTCCCCTGAGGTGCACGATGCCAGCGAGGTACTCAGAGATTTCCTGTTTGAAAAGGTCTATCATGACCAGTGGCGGGAAAAAGAGGAGCAGCGCTGCGATTATATCCTGTCGGCTCTCTTTGCCCACTACCTGGAGCACCCGGAGCAAATGCCTGGGGAATATGTGGAAATTGCTTATACTGAGGGCGCGGAGCGGGCCGTGTGCGACTTTGTGGCCTGCATGACCGACCGCTACGCCATTGATACCTTTGAAGATATCTTTGTGCCCAACGCCTTTCCCAGAAAATAGCAAAGGGTAGCCCTCCAAAAGAACCTTAGCGCTTTTTGTCAGAAATTGTTCGGTCCTCTTGCAGGAATGTATCCGGGCACGGCGAATGAATAGGATGGGTGAAACATACATGGCTGGAAGGTTCCCCCCGGCGTGGCTGGATGAATTGCGTGCGCGAGCGGACATTGTCAAGATCGTGTCCTCATATGTGCCGCTTAAGAAGAACGGGCATAGATATGCAGGTCTGTGCCCGTTTCACAACGAAAAGACCGCTTCGTTTTCTGTAGACGAGCAAAAGCAGCTGTATTACTGCTTCGGCTGCAAGGCGGGCGGCAGCGTTATCCAGTTCGTCATGGAAATGGAAAAGCTCTCCTTCCAGGAGGCGGTAGCCTACCTGGCAGAACAGCTGCACATGCCTCTCCCGGAAATGCAAAACGACCCTGCCTACGAACAGCGCCGGACGCTGAAAGAGCGCATCTATTTGGCCAATCAGGCAGCCGCACGATTGTATCATCAGTATTTGTGGGAAAAGGAAGGGGCGGGCATCCTTGCCTACCTCAAAAAGCGCGGCCTCAGCGATGGGGTCATCAGGCGCTTTGGCATCGGCGCTGCATTGCCGGAGGCAAAGGTGGGACAGGCTCTTATGGAGCAGGGCTTCACCTTGGAGGAGCTGACAGCGGCCGGGCTCATGCTGCAAAAAAACGGCAGGGCCTATGACATGTTTCGAAACCGGGCTATCTTTCCCATCATCGACGCCTATGGCCACGTGCTTGGCTTTGGCGGCCGGGCCATGGGAAGCGCCATGCCCAAGTACCTAAACACCGCTGATACCCCCGCGTTTAATAAACGATATAACGTTTTTGCAGCTAATCTGCTGCGCAAGGCACGCGGCCTTAAACGGGTGATTCTGGTGGAAGGGTATATGGATGTGGTGGCCTTGGCCCAATTCGGCGTGGAAGGGGTAGCCGCTACCCTGGGTACCGCGCTGACCCCGGAGCAGGCCAGACTGCTGGCCCGGTATGCCCCGGAGGTACACCTGGCCTATGACGGCGACAGTGCCGGACAAAAGGCCATCCTGCGCGGGCTGGAGATACTGGAGGCGGAAAAGATACCCGCAAAGGTGCTGGATTTCCCAGGCGGGCTGGACCCGGACGAGTTTATACGGCAGGAAGGGCTGGAAGCCTTTGAGGCGCTGAACCCCATATCCGGCGTGCTGTACCGGATGCTTCGGGAAAAGGAGCATCACGACATGAGCACCGAGGATGGGCGCACCGCTTACGCAAAAGCCTGCGCGGAAGTACTCAAAACGGTTCGTGAGCCTGTGGAGCTGGAAAACTACTTAAAGCGGCTGGTGCTTGAAAGCGGCTTTTCCCGGGAGGTATTGCTGGCGCAAATTGGCATTTCTGCCCCGGCCAAGCATACGATCGTGGAAAAACGGGAAGGCTTTCAGCAAAAAGCAAAACTATCCGCGCAGGTGGATTGGCCCGCCAGAACGTTGCTGGCAGTGGTGGCCACGGGCAGGCTTCCCAAGGGGAGCATCGCTCCGGAGGAATTTGAGGACCCTATGCTGCGCGCGCTGTGCGAGGCGCTGCTGGAGGGAGAAAGCGCCGCCGCCCTTATGGAGCGGCAGACCGACGACCAAAGCCGGGCGCTGGTAGGTGATATCTTAGGCATTGATACCAACGTGGACGATGAGGGACTGATGCACATGGCCCAGGAATGCCTGGCAAAGATGCGTGTGGAACGGTTCGAAAGGGAACTGAAGCAGTTGGAGGAAAGCCTGCCAGGGCTTGCCGGAGAGCCCCTGGCCTACGCAACTAAACGCATTCCGGAGCTTACCAGCAAGCTGGTTGAACTATATAAGCTGACCAAGCGGTGAAAATCCGTCTGTCCCCATGTGAAGGAGTGATGGTGTTGAGCAGTAACCAGTCGCCTGAAGCGATTAAGCTAAAACTCAACGAATTATACGAGGATGCCAAAAACAAAGGCACTGTGACCCGTGACGAAGTGGCTAATCAGATCATGGAGCTGGAGATCGACGCGGATCAAATGACGAAGATCTACGAGACCCTGGAAAACATGGGCGTAGATGTAGTGAACGAGTTTGACCCAGTGCCCCCGGAGGAAATGATCGAGCCGGAAAAGATCGACCTGTCCGTGCCGGAGGGCATCAGCATTGATGACCCGGTACGCATGTACCTTAAGGAGATCGGCAAGGTGCCCCTGCTTACGGCGGAGGAAGAGATCGAGATCGCCAAGCGCATGGAGGAAGGCGATGAGGAGGCCAAGGCCAAGCTGACCGAGGCCAACCTGCGCCTGGTAGTCTCCATTGCCAAGCGGTACGTGGGCCGTGGCATGCTGTTCCTGGACCTGATCCAGGAGGGCAACCTGGGCCTTATCAAGGCGGTGGACAAGTTCGACTACCGCAAGGGCTATAAGTTCTCCACCTACGCCACCTGGTGGATCCGGCAGGCCAGTACCCGCGCCATCGCGGACCAGGCCCGCACCATCCGCATCCCCGTGCACATGGTGGAGACCATCAACAAGCTGATTCGCGTATCCCGCCAGCTCCTGCAGGAATATGGCCGTGAGCCTACCCCGGAGGAGATCGCCCATGTGATGAACATCTCCGAGAGCAAGGTCCGGGAGATCATCAAGATCGCCCAGGAGCCTGTGTCCCTGGAGACCCCCATCGGCGAGGAGGAGGACAGCCATCTGGGCGATTTTATCCCCGATGAGGATGCCCCCGCCCCTGCGGATGCCGCCAGCTTCACCCTGATGAAGGAGCAGCTGATGGATGTGCTGGACAGCCTGACCCCCCGGGAGGAAAAGGTGCTACGCCTACGCTTCGGCCTGGACGACGGCCACCAGCGCACCCTGGAGGAGGTAGGCCGGGTCTTCAAGGTCACCCGGGAGCGCATCCGCCAGATCGAGGCTAAGGCCCTCAGGAAGCTCCGCCACCCTAGCCGCAGCAAGAAGCTTAAGGATTATTTGGATTGACGAGCGATGGGGGCTTGGGTTTCAAAAGGATATGACATTATATAGGTGAAGACACACAAAACAATGTCAAAAGCAGCAGGCTCGAAAGGGCCTGCTGCTTTGTTGCTGATGCGAAGTGGGCTTTCAGCTGTTTTGATGGATCGGGTTGAAAGTATGACCGTTCAGAAAGCCGCTATTTTGTGCTATTAAGCAAGGAGGAAAAGAACCACATATTTCCGGGTCCAAAGGGGGTGCTGGAAAAGGGAGGGACAAAGCCCACATACGACAGCAACGCTCCTATACCCAAAACGATGCCCGTCACTACGAGTATCAGCAGAATCAGGACAAACCAGCCGCTGTCCGTATAGCCGCCTACCATAAAGCTGAGAAATATAACCAGAACGCTTAAGGGAACGGCAATAAGGCCCACATAGAATAACAAAAAAAGAACCAGCAAGGGTGGATATGCAATGACACGGAGCGTCATTGAGGCGGGAAAAAGCGCACACAACAGCACAGAGAGTACAAAATAGACAGAAGCAGCCACTATTACCTTGATTTTATGATTATACCAAAACATATTTGCTGACTCCTTTTACTAATTTTTACAGTCATTGTAGCATTGTTTTCAGAATATGGCTGTGCCAATTATGTACCAAAACCTCCCAAAGACAGCGTGCAATAAGCTGATTTTGGGAGGTTTTAGCAGTAGCGGTCATAAAAATTATTCGGAGACAGGCTTGTAGATAGTTGCGGCAGTCTTATTAGTCTCTTCCAAACACCATCTGATAATCCTTATACTCGTTGGGCCTGAAGCTTAAGTAAAGCACATTGGGCTGAAGCTCCACTCCTTGGGCTGCGGCCATTTCGCCAAGCGTCACCATCATGTAGCCATTGTCCGTCAGCCACTGGCCAAAGATGGGCACCGCCTCATGCAGATATTTGCCGGTGTCGTGGCATAAAATAATATCGTATTCCTTAACGTTGTTGCGGACGGAGTAGAATATTTTCTTGGCGCTTTTGCCGGTGTAGTCGTAGGTATCAAGCGTCCACTGAATGATAGGAAGGGAGATCCTCGCTTCCATCCAGGGCGGATAGGTCCCGCCGGGGGCCCGGAAGAACTGCGCGGCTTCACCGACCAGCCGATAGGTCAGGTCGTCATTTTTGGTCAGCTCCGGGAGCCTTCTTTCCGGCTTTTTGTAGGTATAGCCGCTCCAATGGTTATAGGTATGACAGCCAAAGGCGTGATTGTAGTTCATTTGGCGCTGGAAAACATCCCCGTAGCGTTCCAGCTGCGTGCCTACGGTAAAGTAGGTGACCCGGGCCCCTACCTTTCTAAACGCCGCCAGCGCATAGGTGGAGGTATAGTCCTTAGGGCCGTCATCGCAGGTAATGGCTACCATTTTCCATCGGCTATTGTCCGTGGCATCCATGCCTACGTCCGTCAGCATCCCTTCAAACTGAGGATAGTAGAAGCGCACATGGGTCAGATTGGGCTTGCCGTCAAAGATCAGGTTGTTGAAGTAATGCAGCGTAAGCTCCATACCGCTTAAGGTAAAGTCGGCCTGGGACAGGTTTTCGTAGCTGCATAGCGCCTGGATATTGGCTTCGTTGCGGGCCTCCCCAGGAAAGATGGAGCGCATGTGGCTTTCAACGCCCTGCGCTAGTAGCGCCCATGCTTCGCTGTCCTCCGCAAACAGGTCGGATAGCATCAGCCGCTGCCCGGACTCCAGGTCATAGGTGCGGGTGGTCATCTCCAAGGCATATTGCGTACGGAAGGAGACCACCTCTGCCTGGATCATGGTGCTGAGATAGCGGCTGCCCGTGCGATAGTAGGTGGTGGTCACATTCAGCCAGTTGTTGTGCTTGGCCTTCTTTTTTTTATTGGGCGGCACTAGGGAAACCAGCTGGTCGTCATAAGCGTCAACCAGCTCGCGTATCTCTGCGTTCACGGTGCTGTTTACGGTGTTGAGATATTCCTTGTATACATAGCCTTCGTCGTTATTGATCAGGCGATCGTCAGTCTCCACCGTAAGGGCAAAGATAGGCGGCAAAGCATGATATTTGCCGGTTCCTTCGGCGGCGGCTGTGGAAAGCATAAGGGCGAGGGTTAGCATAATAGGTAGCCATTTTTTCATAGTGAATCCCCACTTTTGTTCTTTTGGAAACAGGCGCGTCAAAACATTATAACATATAAAGACATGGCAATCTAGCATATAAAGGCATGTCATCCAGCATATTGAGCTTATTAGGCATGGCGATCTGTAGCATATTAGGCATGGCGATCCAGCTTGCTATGCGGACCTGGTTGGGTTATAATACAGGTTGCGTCTTTACCCTTTGGAAACGGAGGCTGGATAACGATGGACACCCAACTGGCAGCGGTCTCTCCGCTGGATGCCCGCTTGGCCGCCGCTTACGAAATGACCCCTGCCTGCGATCTGTGCGCGGATATCGGCGCGGACCATGGCAAGCTTAGCGCCGCGCTTCTTATGGGCGGCAAGGTCCAGCGGATGCTGGTGGCAGATATCAGCGACAAGGCCTTGGACAAGGCCCGCAAGCATCTGCGCTTTTTGGGAATGGCGGAGAAGGCAGTCTTCGCGGTGGCGGACGGGCTAAAGGCCCTTGAGGCCGCAGAGGGACAGAGGACGGGCGCAGTTTTGATCCTGGGCATGGGAGGGGATACCATGGCCCATATCCTTACCGAGGGCCAAGCAGCGCTGAGAGGGGCCACCCTGATCCTGGGTCCGCAGACGGATATCCCCTTTGTGCGGGAGACAGTCAGCAATATTGGTTACCGCTTTCGGGAGGAAAGAGCGGTTCAAGTGTCGAACCGTTTTTATGTGATTCTAAAGGCTACCCCGGCGCTGGAAGGTGAAAGACCCTATACGGAGGAAGAATGGCTGCTAGGGCCCTGCCTGATGCAGTCAAGACCTGAGGCGTGGCTCGCCATGCTGGCCCGGCGCAAGCGGCTGCTTATTCAGGCGGCTGAGGCCATGGCAGCGGCAGGCTCCTCCAAGGACAGCCAGCGGCTGGAGCAGACCCGGCAGGAGCTTTTTTATGTTGAGAAGGCTTTGGCGGGCCGAGCTTAGCATAAGCTAAATGCGGGAGCAGCCATGGATGAAGAGGCAAGGATGCAGAAAGGGGCGAAGGCATGCCAGGCATTACGGTGGGAACGGTCCTGGAATGGCTTGATAGCTTTGCCCCCTTTGATACCGCGGAAGCCTTTGACAATGTGGGCCTGCTGGTAGGGGATAAAAACGCACCAGTAAGCCGTATCCTTTTTTGCATGGACGCTACCCAGGCCGTAGCCCTGGAGGCGGAGCGCATCGGTGCGGAGCTTATCATCGCCCATCATCCGGTCATGTTTGGGGGCATTCGCCGCATAGACTATGCTCAGCCGGAGGGCAAGGCCCTTGGGGACATGCTGCGGGCTGGCCTCCATATGATAGCGGCCCACACCAACCTGGACAAGGCCCCCGGCGGCACCGGGGACACGCTGGCACAGGCCCTGGGCCTTGCCGGGGTCGGGCCGGTGGATGCGTACATCCGCATGGGCACGCTGCCTGCGCCGCTGACCCTGGACGAGCTGTCGGCCTATGCCTGCGAAAGGCTCAGCGCGCCCATTCGCGCCTATGGGGAAGGCACAGCCATTACCCGTGTGGCAGTAGGGGCCGGAGCCTATGGCGAGGGTGCGGAGGCAGCTTATGCGGCCGGAGCCCAGGCCTATGTGGTAGGGGAGATCAAGCATCACGAGGCCCTGGCGGCCTGCCAGCAGGGACTGGCGATCCTGGACGCGGGGCATTATGCCACGGAATGGCCCGGAGTGCAGGCATTGTATCAACGTTTTCAAACAGCGGCGGAAGAAGCCTCCTGGGAGGCGACGGCCGTGCTGTTTTCCCATGCACCCTTTACGGGCGCGCTAAGAGCCTAAGGCTCAAGTACAAGGAGGTTCACATGGAACAGATCGAAATGCTTTGGCAGTTCCAACAGGCTGACATGGAAGCGGATTCACTGGAAAGCGACATCAAGCGTGCGCCTACCCGGCTGGCGCTGATGAAGAACCGGGAGTTTTTGCTGGAACAGCAGAACGTAGTCAAAAAAATGGAGGAAGAAGTCTCCGAGATGGTGGACCGGGTGGACGTTATTAAAGATGCCATCAGCCGCCTGGAGGAGCAGCTTTCCGTTTTGCAAAAGCGCATGGAGGAGCATCCTCCGGAAAGCCTGGTTGAGGCCAAGGAGCTGAGCCAGGATGCCCAGAAGCTTTTAGGCGGCATCACCAGCTACGAGCAGGAGATGAAGCGCATCCAGAAGGACGCCGCCGAGCGGGACCGCCTTGAAAAGGACATCCGCCTCAAGTACGCCAAGGTAAAGGCCGAGTACGACAAGCAGAAGGTGGCCTACGAAGCCGAGTACAAGGAGCAGATGAAGGCGCTGGAGGAAAAGCGCAAGACTGCCCAGGAGAAGACCAAGGGCATTGAGCCAGCCTTGATGGAGAAATATTTGCAGATCAAGCAGAATATCGTACCGCCTATGGCCAGGCTGATCGGGGACCAATGTGGCGGCTGCAATATGAGCCTGCCCTCTGTCACCCTTCGCAATATCAAAAGCGGAGTCAAAATTATAGAATGCGAGACCTGCGGACGGATGATCATCCAGATGTAAGGCACGTGCGGGCATCGAGCTATTTCGGTGTCCGCTGCGCTTTTTTAAGGAAAAATAGGAGGTGCGCTTATGCTTGAGATCGTGCCCATCATTGAAAAAAAGAAGTTTGGCAAAGCCCTTACACCGGAAGAGATCCGCTTTTTTGTGGATGCGGCAGCCACCTTTAAAGGGAATGCCAAAAGCCAGGTGAAGGATTATCAGCTTTCCGCGTTGCTGATGGCCATTCGCCTGAACGGCATGACCCGGGAGGAGACCGCGGAAATGACCCTGGCTATGGCCCAGTCCGGCGACATGGTGGACCTGTCCGCCTTAAAGGGCATTCCCACGGACAAGCATTCCACCGGCGGCGTGGGGGATACCACCACGCTGGTGCTGGCCCCGTTGGTAGCGGCCTGCGGCGTGCCCGTGGCCAAAATGAGCGGCCGGGGCCTGGGCCATACCGGCGGTACCCTGGACAAGCTGGAAAGCATTGCAGGCCTTTCCACCGCCATGGACATCCCCCAGTTTATGGCGCAGGTGGAGGAGCTCGGCTGCGCGGTGATCGGCCAGAGCCAGAACCTGGCGCCTGCGGATAAAGTGCTTTACGGCCTTCGGGACGTGACCGGCACTGTGGACAGCCTGCCCCTTATCGCCGCCAGCATCATGAGCAAGAAGCTGGCCAGCGGGGCCCAGGCCATCGTGCTGGACGTAAAGACCGGCGCAGGCGCGCTGATGCACACCATCGAGGAGAGCATCGCCCTGGCCCAGACCATGGTGCGCATTGGCGAGGACGCAGGGCGCAAGGTGGTGGCACTGATCACCGATATGGGCGAGCCCCTGGGCAGCCACGTGGGCAACGCATTGGAAGTGAAGGAAGCCATTGACGTGCTGGCCGGACGGGTAAAGGGACCGCTGCTGGAGGTGGCGCTGGAGCTGGGCGGCCACATGCTGTGCCTGGGTGGCGCGGCAGAGGACATGGAGGAGGCCAAGGAGAAGCTTCGGGCTGCGCTGGACAGCGGCAAGGGCTTGGAGACCTTGGCGAAGATGATCCAGGCGCAGGGCGGCGACCCGAAGGTATGTCAGGATGTGAGCCTGCTGCCTCAGGCCAAGGTGATCCGGGAGGTACCTGCGCTTGAAAGCGGCTGGGTGCAGGCCATGGACACCATCGAGCTGGGCAACACGGCCCAGGGCATGGGCGCGGGCCGGAAGACCAAGAACGATGTTATTGATTACAGCGTAGGCTTCGTGCTTAATCGGCGCATTGGCGAGGCCATAAAGAAGGGCGAAGCCCTGGCCACTGTATATGCCAAAAGCGAGGCCAGTGCCCAGGAGGCCACCCAGCGGATACAGCAGGCCATCCAGCTGTCCGGAGGCCCCTGCCTAGCCATGAAGCTGGTCCACGCGGTGGTGACCACGGACAGCATGGAGAGGCTGTAATGTAGCTATCTCAAGGTGCGAATGCAAAAAAACGACACAAAAGGAGGGTTCTTTCTATGCCTTTTAGCGTGAACGACGGCTTTTTGTACGGCGTAACCGCGGTGGTGATTCTCTTTGTAGTGGCACAGTCGGTCTTTTTTATGGTGAAGGCCATCAAGAGGGCCAAGCAGCTGAACATCCAGGGCGCAGTGATACGCAAGACCATTTTTTCCAGCGCGCTGTTCACGGTGGCCCCCGCCATATCCATTCTGGTGGGCGTTATCTCCCTTAGTCAGTTTTTGGGCCTGCCCTTTCCCTGGCTCAGGCTCAGCGTGATCGGCGCGGTGACCTACGAGCTGCCTGCCGCCACCGTGGCTGCCAACACCATGGGTATTGATATCACCCAAAACATGCAGGCCATCACCGACCCCAAGGTCTTTTCCGTCATAACCTGGGTCATGACGCTGGGCATCGTGTCCGGCATGCTGCTGATCCTCTTTGGCCTTAAGAAGATCCAGTCCGGTGTACATTCCATCACCGGCAAGGACAAGCGCTGGGGCGAGATCATCATGGACAGTCTGTTCTTGGGCATGATCTCCGCCTTTGTGGGCCTGCTCTTTGCCAAGGTGGGCCAGGGCCGCCAGGGCTTTATTCCGATCGTGGTGGCGCTATGCTCGGCACTGCTGATGGCCATATGCGGCTTGCTCATTAAAAAATGCAAGTGGAACTGGCTGGAGCAGTACGCCCTGCCTCTGTGCATGCTGGGCGCCATGGTGCTCAGCATTCCGATCACGGCATTGATGGCTTAAGGAGGGGATAAAGATGAAAGAGAATAAAGCGGTCAACATGTCTGAATACGAAAACAGCGTCCACCTCTACGGCCGGCTGTGGATGGGCATGGCCCTGTTTATGCTGCTGATGGTACCTGTAGCCATCTGCATTTATTACGGCGCCTGGCCTGATATTTCCGATGTCCTCAAGGGCCTTTTGGGCGTAGCGCCCATGTTTTGGACGGTGGGCATCATCGAGGTGTTCACCTTTGCGCCCATGCTGGGCACTGGCGGCACGTACCTGGGCTTTGTTACCGGGAACCTGACCAACCTGAAGGTCCCCTGTGCCCTCAACGCCATGGAGGCCGCCAAGGTAAAGGCAGGCAGCGAGGAAGGGGAAGCCATTTCCACCATCGCCATCGCCACCAGCTCTATCGTGACTACCGTGATCATCGCCATTGGCGTGCTGGCCCTGGGCTATTTGCAGCCCGTGTTGGAATCGCCCACCTTGCGGCCCGCCTTTGACAATATCCTGCCCGCCCTCTTTGGTGCCCTGGGCGTGGTCTTTGTGAGCAAAAATGTGAAGCTGGCTATTGCGCCCCTCACCTTCATGATCGTGCTGTTCCTCCTGGTGCCCTCCCTGTCGGGCAGCGTAAGCGTGCTGGTGCCCGTAGGGGCCCTGATCGCCATTGGCGTGGCCCGCATTTTGTACAAGAAGGGCTTGCTGGATAAAAAGGAGGATAAGCTGGAAAAGGAGGATGTAGCATGATCGGCTGGATCATACTGGCCCTTGTGGTGGCTTTTTTGGCGGTGCTGGTAGTGCGCGCGGTGGCGTTTACCCCCAAGGAAAGCCCTCTGCCGCAGCCCCTGCCCATTAAGACGGACAAGGAGGCGGCCATAGCCCATTTTCAGGAGATGATACGCCTAAAGACTGTCAGCAATTTGGACGAGGATAAGATGGACGAAGGGGAGTTTGAAAAGTTCAAGGCCCTTTTGCCGGAGCTCTATCCCCTGGTCCATGAAAAATGCCACCGGGAGGAGATAGGCCGTCATGGGCTGCTCTACCGCTGGGAAGGCAAAAGCACAGACGCACCCTCGGTGTTTATGGCCCACTATGACGTGGTGCCTGTTATCGAGACGGACTGGCAGGAGCCGCCTTTCTCCGCCGTCATTAAGGATGGGGAGCTGTGGGGCCGGGGCACTCTGGACACCAAGGGCACCCTGCTGGGCGTGCTGGAGGCGGCGGAAGGCCTGCTCAAGGAAGGCTTTGCGCCTGAAAACGATATCTATTTTGCCTTTGGCGGCGACGAGGAGATCATGGGCGGGGATGCCCCGGCCATCGTAGACGAGCTGGAGAAGCGGGGCGTGAAGCCCGCCTTTGTTTTGGACGAGGGTGGAGCCATCGTAGAAGGGGTATTCCCCGGCGTGAAGCGTTCCGCCGCGGTCATCGGCATTGCGGAAAAGGGCAGCGTGTCCATGGATATATCCGCCACGGCCAAGGGCGGCCATGCCAGCGCCCCGCCGGTAAAGCAGAGCCTGGTCACCCTAGCGCGGGCCCTGACCCAGCTCCATCAAAAGCCCATGCCCTTCCGGCTCACCAAGCCTGCCCTGGAAATGTTCGACGTGATGGGGCGGCACTCCACCTTCGCTTTCCGGCTCATCTTCGCCAACCTATGGTGCTTTGGGCCGCTCTTAAACCTTATCTGCTCTAAAAGCGGTGGGGAGCTGAACGCACTGGTGCGTACCACCTGCGCTTTTACCCGGGCGCAGGCCTCCGACGCCTATAATGTGCTGCCAGTGCAGTCCACCGCAGGGCTTAACCTGCGGGTCATCTGCGGGGAAAGCCTGGAGGAGGTCAAGGACCGGGTGGAAAAATGCATTGGCGATCCCCATGTGAAGGTGGATATCCGCCAGGGGGTGGAGGCCTCCACGGTCTCCGAGACCTATGACGAGCCCTGGAACCGCCTGGACAGCGCCATCCGCCAGACCTATCCAGGCGCGCTGGTAGCCCCCTACCTGATGCTGGCGGCCAGCGACAGCCGCCATTATGGCCGCATTAGCGATCATGTATACCGTTTTTCGGGCATGCCCCTTTCCAAGGAGCAACGGGGCCTGATCCACAATGCCAACGAGCGCATCCCTGTGGACTGCATCGAAGCTTTTGTTGCCTTCTTCGCCCGGGTCATGCTGATGAGCTGAGCCGCCTTGAGCTGAGATGCCCGTACAGCGCCGCCAAGCCCGTTACCAACAGCAGCGCCCCCATTTCCAGGGACAGCGCATAGACCGTGCTGCCCTGGGCCGCCAGAAACGCCAAGGGCGTGCCGTAGGGCGGGCGGTATAAAAACAGGTAGTTGGTATGGAAGAAACGGTTGAACACCGTTACCCCCAGCAAGTAGAAATTGGCAAAGAGCATCACCCCCTGAGGGTCCGTGGGCAGAGCGAAGCCCTGCCCACGGAGCAGCAAGGGCGCGCAGAGGATCAGCACGTGCAGGCGGAAAAACGCAGAGGCCATCAGCATTGGATGGCCCGTTTCCATAATGGCAGGGAAGCACAGCGCCATAAGGGCGCAGGGGGCCCCCAGCAGCGTGGAAAAGGCAAAAAGGGACTTGGAGCAAGCCGGAACGAACCGAAAGCACAGCAGCATTGGCAGGGTCAATAGCCCCGTCATGCTGCACAGGTGCAGGGGGACCGCCGTCTCCAGAGACAGCTTTCCTTCCCCCCACAGGATCCATAGCTGGGTCCCCATGGAAAACAAAATGCCTGAGCAGATCACATACGAAAAAAAGCGGCATCGCCGCTTTTTTTGTCCGGCCCAAAGGGTCAGTCCCATCCACAGGATAAGCTGTATCCATTGCATAGCTTCATCACCTGTGGATAGTATGCCCATTTGCGCAGGCCGGGAATACTTAGAATAGCATAGACCCTACCGGTAATATTTGGAGCGGGAGGCTGTCTGCGGGGTCAGCCGTGTCACCCCGGTAATGCTCCGGTTGCGGGTCACGTTCAGCACCAGGCCAATACCCGCCATATTGGTGATCAGGTTGCTGCCACCGTAGCTAACAAAGGGCAGCGGTATGCCCGTAACGGGCATCAGGCCAATGTTCATGGATATGTTTTCAAAAACGTGGAACAGCATCATCGCCATAACGCCGATAATGACCATCTGGCCAAAGCGGTCCACGGTGTACCGGGCCAGGTACAGCATCCTGAGGATCAGCAGCAGGTAGCCCAGAATAAGCAGCGTGGAACCAAAGAAGCCGAAGGCCTCGCCAATGGTGGCGAAGATAAAGTCTGTCCAGTCAGCAGGCACGTAATCCAGCTGGCTGAAGCTGCCCTCCACAAACAGGCCCACGCCGTTCATCCCGCCGGAGCCGATGGCGATCTTGGCATTGTTGACCTGGTAGGAGGCATTTTCGTCCAGAGAAGGGTCAATAAAGGATAAAATACGCACCATGCGGTAGTTGTCGCCACCGGAGGCCATGCCCACGCCATACAAAATAGCGATGCCGATAACGCCTACCGCCAGGATGCCGCCCAGCACCTTCAAGCGTACGCCGCCAAAGAAGATCATCACGCCCAGCACGAAGATCATAACCAAGACGGAGCCCATTTCGCCCTGGGCGAGGGTCAGCAGCCAGGGAATGCCCAGCAGCACCGCCAGCTGCACCGCGCCCTTCCAGGTGCCTAGGGGGTCGTCGTTGGTCTCCAGGTGCTTGGCAGTTACGATGATACAGGCCAGCTTTACAAACTCGGAGGGCTGCAGCGTATAGCCCCAAATGATGTCTATCCAGGCCTTAACACCTGCCGCCTCACCGGCCAGGGCTATCAGCAGCAGACCGCAGGCTACGTAGTAGAACAGGGTGGAACGGCGGCGGATAAACTCGTACGGGAAAAAGGAGATAACGCCTACCACGATAGGCACCACCAGGAAAAAGATGGCTTGGCGCATACCGTAATAGGAGGAAACGATGTAGTTAAGCAGCGTATCCTCCGTAGAGGAGGTGGTGGAGAAGGTAGCGACGGAAACCGCCAGCACTCCGAAGGCCGCCAGGCCAAATGCCAGGGCCGCCAGCACAAAATCGAAATGTGCCCTGGAACGTCTGGACTCGTTGATCATCATAATGGGATCCCCCTTAGAAGGCCGATCGGGTCAGCCATGCATGGCAAAACCAAAGAATCGGCGCTTTTTCTTTTCAAACTCAGGCATGGCTACATATTCCCCTAAAAAGCGGCGGCAAATGCGCTGGATAGCGGCAGCGGCGGGGGAGGTGCCCTCCATGAAGCTTTCGTGGTGGTTTAGCGCTTTCAGCACGGCCGGGTCCTCCGGCACGAAGCCTAAAAGCGGTACGTCCAGTATATTGGCTACGGTTTGCGGGCTGTACATATCCCCGCTGCGCACCAGCAGGGGATAGACCCGGTTTAAGATCAGCATGGGCCGGGGCTTGCCCTTTTCCTCCAACAGGGCGATCACCCGCTCTGCGTCCCGGATGGCTACGTCGTCCGGCGTGGTGATCAGCAGGGTATGGTCGGCGGCGGGCACTAAGTTTAAAAAGCCCTTTCCAAGGCCGGCAGGTGAGTCCATCAGGACGTAGGTGAAGCGCTTGCGCAGCTTGCCGACTACCCGTTCCATCATCTCCGGCGACAGATCGGAGGGCTTGCCCATCTGGGAGGCAGGCAGCAGGGAAAGCGCCGGATAGCGGGTATCCTGCACCAGGGCGGAGCGGAGCTTGCAGTCCTTTTGGGTCACATCCATTACATCAAAAACGATCTTGCCTTCCAGACCCAAAACGATATCCAGGTTTCGTAGCCCTATATCCCCGTCCAGGGTAACGGTGCTCAGCTGGCGCTTGGCAAGGGCGATGGCCAGGGCAGCGGTAATGCTGGTCTTGCCTACGCCGCCCTTGCCGGACGCAATAAGCCATGATTGACTCACAGGTGTTCCTCCTTGCTGCTTACGGAGCCAGGGTATTGCCGCTGGGGAGCGAGCTGTAATCCGTACGCAGGGTTTTTTGGTTCATGTACCAACCGACGAATTCGCGGGCGGCCAGGCTGGCCTCGCCGCCGCTGAAGCCGCTGGGGATAAAGACGACCACGGCGATCTCGGGATTATCCTTGGGGGCCAGCATAACGAACCATGCGTTGTTTTCCAGGTCGATGGTGGTGACCTCGGCGGTTCCGGTTTTCGCGCACACTTCTTTTCTGTAGTCCCAGGTCTTGAAGTACTTGGCGGCAGTACCGCTTTCGTCAACTACGCCCTCCATCCCCTTGAGTATGTAGGGGAGGTATTCCTCCGCGCCGTCAAACTTGTGCATCAGGGAAGGGGTGCGCTGGCTTAAAATATCGCCCTCGGGGGAGGTGATGCTGTCTACCAGCATCAGGTTATATACCTCGCCGCCGTTGCCCAGGGCCGCTACATAGCGGCTGACTGCTGCGGGCGTGACCACGGTGATGGACTGGCCGATGGCGACCTGGATGGTCTGGCCACCGCCCCACTTAATATCGTTTAGGTAGTTGTAGGTATCGCCGATGACGACCTGCAGGTTGACCATTTCACGGGACATGTTCAGCTCTTCCATCAGGATGGGGCGCATGGACACGACCCAGTCGGACTGGTTGGTGTTCACGGCCATGTCCATCAGCCGCTTTACGCAGCGGTTCAGGCGGTCATCATCATAGGTGATGTTTCGGGACGCGCCTTGGTTGCGCAGATGCTTTTTGATGGAGTTAAATACGATGATGGGAAGGGCGGTATCCTGAGAGGTCTCATCCATGGGCTTATCGGGGTCGTAAAGGCTGGTCTGGTTTCCTACTACGCTGCGCTCCTCGCCGGGCAGGTCCACGCCGGTCTTGCTGGTCAGGCCAAATTGGGCGGCGTAGTTGTACAGCCGGTCCTCGCCCAGCCGGGAGCCCAGGGTATAGAAGAAATAGTTGCAGCTGTTGGACAGCCCCTCCACGATGGTCTGGTTTTGGTGCTTATAGCGCTGGTTGGCGGATATCCAGCATTTAGGCGCGGTGGTTTTATCCGTGGTGTATTCCATGAAATAGCCGCCGTCGCTGATGGTCTCGTTGACCAGCAGCTCGCCCTCCAGCATAGCCCCCAGGCTGGATACCATCTTAAAAATGGAGCCAGGGGTACCCCGGGCGTGGATGTTGTAGTTCATCAGCACGTTGCGGGTGTCCGTAAGGATGGGCTCGCTTTCCTTGCCTGCCGCTACCAGGGCGTTGAGGTCGAAGGTAGGGTAGTTGGCCATGGCCAGAACCCGGCCCTTCATATCTACCACCATCATGGCGGCCCGCTCCGCCAGGGAGATGGGGAATTTGGTCCAGTTGCGCTTTTCGATGTCGGTCTTGTTGGCTTCCAGCCAGGCATTGAGCATCAGCTTATCTTCCTGGACGCTGCGGGTCCTGGACACGTTGGTGGCCAGAGCGCGCTCGGCCTGCTGCTGGTAGCTGGCGATGATGGTCAGCTTTACATTGCTGCCATCCTCCGGCTCCACATATTCCAGCTCCCGGGTGATCTTATTGATATTATTACGTTCAACGATCTTATAGCCTTGCCGGGTATCGCTGTTCTGGGTCAGCCAGTCCTCCATGGAGGCTTCCACGCCGTCCACGCCGATGGTATCGCTGTATTTATATCCCTTGGGCTCCAGCTCCGCCCATTTGGTGGCGGAGGGGATAGCACCCATATACCCGATGACCTGGGCGGCCAGGGTGCCTCTGGGGTAGACCCGCTTGGTGCCTACCGCCACCTCCATGCCCGGCAGTGTCATGGAGCGGGTCTCGATCTCGATGACCGTTTCATAGGGCACGTCCTTAGCGATAATAACGGGCTGGGAGTTAAACAGGTTCATCTGCATTTCGGAGTACACGGCCATGACCTTGAGCATGGTCTCCTCGTCCATGATGATGTCAGGGACATAGTCTTCGCCGCCGGCGGCTATTCTGGCTGCCTGCTCCTCCTTGCTGTTTACGATCTTGTAGCGCTCCTTGAGCTTGTTGATGGTGCTTTCGGCGGTGGGGTAGTAGGTGACGCTGAGGTAATGGTTGCTGCGCCACTGGGACTCACGGGTCTGCAAAACAGATTCCTTCACGCCACTGCCAAAGTTAAACTCCCATTCGCCAGTTTCTTCGCTTCGCTTATAAATGGACTTGACGGAGAGCTCGTTTCCGTTGCGCTCGATAATTTCGATGGCCTGCTGGATGGCGGTGGTAAAGCCCACGTAATCGCCCGTTTTGTTTTGGGAGGCATCACGATAAAAGGTGACGTTGTAGATGGATTCATCCTTAGCCAGGATGACGGCATCCGAGTCGGTGATCATGCCCCGGCTGCCCCGGAGGGTGATCTTGGTGGTGCGGCGGGTCTGCGCTTTTTGCTCGTATTCCTCTCCATCCTGGAGCTGGACGGAGGCCAGACCCACAAGCATATAGACAAATATGACCACCACGATACCTAAAAAGACGAGGTAGCGTGCACCCAGATGATAATGGACCCGGTCATTGCTGTTTTTATTTTTACTGTTCATCGGGAACCTCCTTTGCTAAAGCCTACGTAAAAAAAGTCGTTGGGGGGCCGAAGCTACCTTGCTTTTTTCACCTTATAAATGCCCAGCCACAAGCGCAGCGGGAACTGCAAAGTGCCAGCGATGACGGTGGAATAGACGATGTTGATAAACGCCCGACCCAGATGGCCGCCATCCAGCGCAACGCCGGTGAGGTAGATGTAAATGAGGTTTACCCCCTCGAAGACAGCGGTGCTGAGGATGGCGCACAAAATGGTGCGCAAATGAGCGGGCAGCATAGGCCTGTGCCGGCCGGTGCTGCGCTCCTCCTCCAGTCGGCGCTCGCTCTTGTCGGAAAACGCCAGGGCACCCAGCATCGCGCACACGGGGTAGAGGATCAGGTTGATATAATTGAGGGAAGGAAGCATGATCTCCAGCAGGTAGCCTACCGTAAGGGACATGAGAAACGTGTACTTGCGCCCAAGGCCCACCGACACCACGGCGATAAGGGCCAGGGCAATATTGGGGGCCACGTCCCACAGGGAAATCTGGATGGCTACCGTCGCCTGCAGCAAATATGTCAGCAGGGTAAGGAGAATGCATTTTAATAACTTTGCTATCACCTGTCCTATTGATCCTCCTCGACGGAAATGTCCAAAGGCGGTGGTGTGGGGCTGGGGGTGGGGGTAGGCGGCAGGGTATAGCCATAGGCGCTGTCGGTTTCGCCGCCGCCAGGCACCTGGTATTCGATGCTGCCACCCGTCCCAGGGGGCGGAGTGGTGCTCAGGCCGGGGGATACGGTGATCTGGGAGCCGTCCATGACGGGCGTGGTTCCCGTGGGCACGGGGGAGGGTGTGGGCGTAGGCGCCAGCTGGTAGAAATCGCTACCAATTTGGATGGTGGGGATGGGGGGCGCCGTATCCATGATGGAATAGACCATGGGGCCGGTATCCGTGCGGTCCTGTACCTCTTCGGGCGTGGGCTGATAGCGCAGCACGATCACGTTTTCAATGTGCTGAAAATCTGCCTGGGGTTCCACAACGATGTACTGCTTATTGCTCTCCATGCCCCGGGTGCTCTCCCGGACGACGCCGATGGGGATGCCCTTGGGAAAGGACATGCCTACGCCGGAGGTGACCACCGTGTCGCCTGGGCGGGGCAGGTGATCCTCGGGCAGGTAATACATGCGGCACATGGCTTGACCGTCGATGCCCAAGGTGCCGCGCACAGTGCCCTGGTCCCGGGAGGAGGAGATCAGCCCGGCAATGCTGGCCTCGCTGTCGATGATGGTGCGGACATCGCATTTGCTGGGGGATACGTTGTAGGTATAGCCTACCAGCGCGCCGTCCATGGTGACGGCCATAAACTCCTGGATGCCATGGTTGGAGCCTTTATTGATGGTGAAAACGGAGAAGTAGTTGCCCTCGCTGCGACCTATAACGGTAGCTACCAAGGGGTTCATGCTTTCGTTTACAGAGACTTCTTCAAATAGGTTTTTGTAGACCTGCAGCTCCTTGGCCAATTGGTCTGCCAGCATGGCCCGGTAAATGAGTTGCTCGTTTTCCTGCACAAGGTTGTTATATTCCAGCTCCAAGGTTGCCCGGAGCTTAAAGCGGTACATATAGTCCACCACCGCGTCCACCACGGCGGAAAAGCCCGTCTGGATAGGCGTAAGGATGCTGGCTACTGCATCCTCGGGCTGATGCAGCGCCTGGTTTTGGGTGATAACGCCAAAAATATGCAGGGCGGAAAGGGCAAGAAGCACTACCGTAATAAGGATCAGCAAAAATCGCCGAAGTGCCCGCTTGCCGCGGGTGTCGTTACTCTTTCGCCTTTCTGTTTTGGGTACCTTTAGCCTCATGGCTCATCCTCCAAAATACTGATATTGGCCTTGCTATGGATATTAGCCTTGCTTGAGGAAGCTGGTGCGGCCCAGGCTTTGCAGCAGGTCGAAATTCTCAATGATGTTGCCCAGGCCTAGAGCGGCGCAGTCCATCGGCTCCTTGGCCAGCAGCACCGGGATGCCCAGCTCGCTGGCGATCATCTGGTCCATGCCGTACAGCAGGGAGCCGCCGCCGGTGAGGTAGATGCCGTTGTGCATCACGTCCGCTGCCAGCTCCGGGGGCGTGCGCTCCAGCACCCACTTGATGGCGCTGAGGATGGCCAGGCAGGGCTCCCGGATCGCTTGGTAGATCTGGGTGGAGGTGATCTCCGTGGTCTGGGGTAAATTGGTGACCATATCCCGGCCCCGGATGCGGGCCCGGCGCTCCTCCCGGATGGGAAGGGCTGCGCCCAAGTCCAGCTTTACTTCCTCGGCGGTGCGGTCGCCGATCAAAATATTGAACTCCCGCTTGATGAAGTTAATAATGGCTTCATCCATCTTTACGCCGCCTACGCGGATAGAATGACTGATAACGATGCCGCCCAGGGAAATGACGGCCACGTCGGTGGTGCCGCCGCCGACATCCACCACCATGCAGCCGTTGGGCTCAAAGACAGGCAACCCGCTGCCCAGAGCCGCCGCAAAGGGCTTTTCCACCATGAACACCTTCCGGCTGCCGGAAAGCTTCGCCGCTTCCATCACGGCCCGGCGCTCGATGGGGGAAATGGAGCAGGGATAGCTCAAAAACAGCCGGGGCTTCACCAGATAGCTGGAGCCAATGGCCTTACGGGTGAAATATTGGATCAGGATCTCGGTCATATCAAAGTCGGTAATGACGCCCTCCCGCATGGGGCGCACGGCCATTACGCCTTCGGTGGTGCGGCCCAGCATGATCTTGGCATCGTCGCCTACGGCCCGCACCTTTCGCTCGTTATTGCTCTCGACTACTACGATGGTGGGCTCACTGATCATGATACCCTTCTGTTTCACGTAGACCTGCGTATTGCTGGTGCCCAGGTCAACACCCAGGTCGTGCGCTACAAAACCCATATCACTTACACATCCGATCTGTTGATTAAGCTAGTTTGCTTTAAGCCTTGGAGGGCAGAAGCTGAAAGCCCGCCCTCTCCAGCATGTCCGATACGGCCGCGAGGGGAAGGCCGATCACGTTGGTGGGGCTGCCCTCAATGCGGGTGATAAACATGCCGCTGATGCCCTGGATGGCATAGGCCCCGGCCTTGTCCATAGGCTCTCCCGTGCGGACATAGGCCGCTATGCGCTGGGGCGTAAGGGATGCAAATTCCACCCGGGTAGTCTCCACCCTTATATCCTCAAGGCCCTTCGGCCCCATCAGGCATATGCCCGTGTGTACCTCGTGCCAGCGTCCGCTGAGCATTTCCAGCATGCGGGCGGCATCCGCCGCATCCTTAGGCTTGCCCAGAATGGCATCATCCACACAGACCAGGGTATCCGCCGCCAGCACATACCGGTCAGGATAGCGGTCAGGATAGCGGTCAGCCACCTCCTGGCACTTAGCCTTAGCGATGGCCGCCACATGCTCCCGTCCGGTGCCGGTGGCGGTCTCCTCCGCTTGAGAAGGAATGACCTCGTAGGGGACCCCTAGGAATGCCATCAGCTCCCGCCGGCGGGGTGAGGCCGAGGCTAAGATCAAAGTTGAAGTAAGGTTCAAATGTAAAGCTCCTCCATCAATAAAAGGAATGGGCAAAAGATAACAACTTATTATAACACAAAATCTTGTAGGTGCAATGTGGAAGGAAAGTCGGATTTTGCTGCCTGGGGTCGGATTTGGGGTTGCTATAGGCTAACGGGGTATGCTACAATAAAAAATGTAGCATTTTGAACACTGGGAACAGGAGCAAGATACATGATGAAAAAAGTAGTTGTGATAGGGGCTGGCCCCGCAGGCTTGACCGCCGCATACGAGCTGCTGAAAAAGCAGGAGGGCTATCAGGTAGTGATCCTTGAAAAAAGCGGCATGATCGGCGGCATTTCCCAAACCGTGCGCCATGGCGGCAACCGTATGGATATCGGTGGTCACCGCTTTTTTTCAAAGGATACCCAGGTCATGCGCTGGTGGCAGGAGATCATGCCCCTGCAAGGCGCGCCGTCCTTTGACGACCTGAAATTAGGCCGCGACATGCCTCTTCAACAGGGCGGCCCGGACCCGGAGACCGAGGACCGGGTGATGCTGCTGCGCAACCGGGTGAGCCGTATTTATTATCAAAAGCACTTTTTTGATTATCCTATCAGCCTTAAGTGGTCCACCCTTAAGACCATGGGCTTCCTTACCACCCTGCAGGTGGGTTTTAGCTACCTAAAGACCCTGTTTGTGAAGCTGCCGGAGACCTCCCTGGAAAATTTTTACATCAATTCCTTTGGCCGCAAGCTGTATAGCATGTTCTTTGAAGGGTATACCGAAAAGCTGTGGGGCCGCCATCCCAGCGAGATCGCTGCGGACTGGGGCGCTCAGCGCACCAAGGGCCTCAGCATCCGGGGCATTATTGTGGATATGCTCTCTAAAATTTTCATGAGCAAGGAAAAGCGAGCCCAGAAGGTGCAGACCTCCCTTATCGAGGAATTCCGCTACCCCAAGTTCGGCCCTGGCCAGCTTTGGGAGACCGTGGCCCAGGAAGTGAAGAATATGGGCGGCGAGATCCTCATGAACGCCGAGGTGCTGGGCATCGACACCCAGGAGGGGGCCATTTCCTCCATCCGGTATAAGGATGCCGAGGGCGAAAAGACCCTGGAGGGCGATATCTTTTTCTCCTCCATGCCCGTAAAGGACCTGGTGGACGGTATGCAAAGCGCTCCTGAGGATATCAAGCGGGTGGCCGGCGGCCTGCCCTACCGTGATTTTGTGACCGTGGGCCTTCTGGTGAACAAGCTGAACCTTGAAAACCAGACGCACCTGAAGACCTTGGCGGATATCGTGCCGGACTGCTGGATATACGTGCAGGATACCAACGTGAAGCTGGGACGCATCCAGATTTTCAACAACTGGTCGCCCTATTTGGTCGCCGACCCGGAGCACACGGTGTGGATGGGCTTGGAATACTTCTGCAATGAAAATGATGACTTCTGGAACATGGCCCAGGAGGACTGCGTGAAAATGGCCATCCAGGAGCTGATCACCATGGGCGTTATCACAAGCCCCGATCAGGTGCTGGATTCCCACCGGGAGCGGGTGCAAAAGGCATATCCCGCCTACTTTGACACCTACGATGAGATCGGACAGGTGGTGGAGTACCTGGACAGCTTCCAGAATCTGTACTGCGTGGGCCGCAATGGCCAGCACCGCTACAACAACATGGACCATTCCATGGCCACAGCCTTTGAGGCGGTGAAGAACATCGTGGAAGGCGTAAAGAGCAAGGAAAACATCTGGAATGTGAACACCGAGCAGGAATACCACGAGGAAAAGAGCAACGACGAGGGCGGGGAAAGCACCCCGGAATAAGCCTGCAAAGCCTTTAAAAAGCCCTTGCCTAGGACAAGTTTTTGCTTGACATTCCCCTTGGCTTGTGGTAACTTTAGTCGGTAAGCCGCTCAAGCGGGGTTTTAAAGTGCAACTCGTTGCCGCCCTGCGCTTGGCGAGATTGAATTAGGAGGTGCTTGACCATGTACGCTGTTATCGTAACGGGTGGCAAGCAATACCGCGTATCCCAGGGAGACGTTATCTACATTGAAAAATTGGATCAGGAAACCGACAGCACCGTTAGCTTCGACGTGCTGATGCTGGGCTCCGAAAATGGCGTGGAAGTGGGGACCCCCACTCTGGCCGGTGCAAAGGTAGAAGGCAAGATCCTCGGCCAGGTCCGTGGCGAGAAGATCATGATCTACAAGTACAAGAGCAAGAAGAACTATCACCGCAGGGCGGGTCACCGTCAAAACTACACCAAGGTGGAAATCACCGCCATCGGCTGATGACCACGCTTACCGTAGCGCGGAGGGACGCAGGCATCCACTCACTGACGGTGAAAGACCACGCGGATTTTGTCCAGGAGGGTCCGGATATCGTGTGTGCGGCGGCCAGCGTACTGATCACCACTTGTATCAATGCCCTTGAAAAGGTAGCAGGCTTCAAACCCCTGACTGTGCAGGACGAGAAGAAAACGCAGATCGCATGCATGCTGCCCAGCGGGCTCAGCCCACAGGCCATGCACGACGCGCAGATTATCCTGCAGACTACACTGCAAGGGTTTAGGGATATCGCATCGGAGTATCCAAAGCATTTGAAAATCATTGATGGGAGGAAATCATCATGTTGAAGCTGAATCTTCAATTTTTTGCTCATAAAAAGGGCGTAGGTTCCAGCCGGAACGGTCGTGACAGTGAAAGCAAGCGCCTTGGCCCCAAGCGTGCCGACGGCCAGTACTCTTTGGCGGGGAACATTCTGGTCCGCCAGCGTGGCACCCATATCCATCCCGGCCTTAATGTGGGCATCGGCTCTGACGATACCCTCTACGCACTGGTAAACGGCATCGTTCGTTTCGAGCGTAAGGGCCGCGATAAGAAGCAGGTAAGCGTGTATCCCGTGGACACCGCTGCCGCTCAGTAACGCTAAGCCATTAAAAGGGACTGCGGTCATGTCGCAGTCCCTTTTTTGAATACGTATTTGAATACACAAAGGGTGGTATGGGTATGATAGGGACCCTGATCAATGTGGCGGCTATCATTATAGGCTCTGCCCTGGGGCTGCTGCTTCGCAAGGGCATGAAAAAGGATATCGCGGATACGGTGATGCAGGGCCTGGGCCTGTGCGTTATTCTCATCGGCATCATGGGGGCCATCCAGACCCAGAATACCTTGCTGGTGATCCTCTCCATGGTGGTGGGCGGGGTCATCGGCGCGGCTATTAATATTGAGCTGCGGATGAACCAGCTGGGGGCCTTTGCCCAGCGCAAGCTGGAGCGGCATATCGTGCGGGAGGAGGGCCAGGAGCCCAATGCCTTTGCCAAGGGCTTTGTGACCGCCAGCCTGGTCTTTTGCGTAGGGGCCATGGCGGTGGTGGGGGCGCTGAACAGCGGCATCAGGGGCGACCATAGCACCCTTATCGCCAAGGCCGCCCTGGACGGTGTGGCCTCGGTGGTCTTTGCCAGCACCCTGGGCATCGGGGTGATGCTCTCGGCAGTGCCTGTGCTGATATACCAAGGAGCTATCGCCCTTTTAGGCAACGGCATTGCGCCGCTGCTCAGTGAAAGCGTGGTGCTGGAAATGAGCGCGGTGGGCGGACTTTTGATCGTGGGCATCGGGGTGAACATGCTGCTGGAGAAGGATATCAAGGTAGCCAATCTGCTGCCTGCTATTTTTGTACCGTTTGTATTTTTCCCCATTGCGGGGCTATTTGGCTAAGATGAGGTATTTGGCTAAGATGAGGTATTTGGCTTAGATGGGCTATTTGGCTTAGATGAGGTGCTTGGCTAAGATGGGCTATTGGCAAACAGGAGGAAGGACCTATGGCGCTATATTTAGCAAGGCCCATGCTGGAGCATGAGGCGGCTTGGAAGGATATCGTATCGGAAATACAGAACGCTGGGGAGCGCATCGTTCCCTATGCCTTGGCCTTGGACTGCCAGGGGGATTATCCACTCTTTTTGACGAAGACACAGCACGCTCAAAAGGGGGAGAACCTAGGAAGCTTTGTTCCGGCAGACCTTTATTTTTTGCTGGATACAGATATACCTGGGCGCATTTTAGGCGCTATCCACATCCGCCGCCGGCTTAATCCCCATTTGCTTGAGTTTGGCGGGCATATCGGCTATGGCATCCGCCCCACAGAGCGGCGGAAGGGCTATGCTGCAGCGCAGCTCAAATTGGCGCTGGAGCAGTGCAGGGAGCTGGGCCTGGACAGGGTGCTTCTTACCTGCGAGCCTTGGAATACGGCCTCTGCCCGCACTATTCAAAAATGCGGTGGCGTGCTGGAGGATCAGCGCACTGACGGTGAAAAGACCTTTGCCCGGTATTGGATCACCTTATGACTTGTAGTGGGGCAGTCAGCCTTTAGTAGGCAGGCTGCCCCTTTTTTATGGGCCACTGCTGGCCGGGGCTATGCCTCCGCGACAATTATTTTTCATTTCCGAATCTCTGGCCCCCATGGCGCGTCTAATGCATGACAGCGCGCTGGAACAAAGGAGGAGCATCATGAACAAGGAGCAATTCAGCCTGAGGGTCACCGAAAGGCAGGGCAGCCTGTACCGGGTGGCCTCAGGCTATCTCCGAGGGGAGCATGATCGGCTGGACGCCGTTTCGGAGGCCATCCTTAAGGCATGGCAGAAGCGGGATACCTTAAAGAACGAAGCGTATTTTGATACCTGGCTCACGCGCATTCTCATCCGCGAGTGTATCAACATCCTGCGCAAGCAAAAGCGCATGGTGCCCGTGGAAAGCATGCCGGAGGACCCGGCCCCCCAGACGGAGGCAAATGGGCTTCGGGAGGCGCTGGACGCGTTGCCGCAAAAGCTTCGCATCGTGATGGTACTGCATTACATGGAGGGCTATGACGTAATGGAGACCGCCCGTACCCTGGGGCTTACCAAGGGCGCGGTGTGCTCCCGGCTGTCCCGTGGGCGAAGCGCCATGCGCGTGTTTTTGGAGGAGGAATGGCTATGAAAAGGGAAGATTGGCAGAAGGCTTATGAGCCGCTGACGCAGGCTTTGGAGTATAGGGTCAAGCATACGCTGGATCAGCTTTCGGACGAGGACAACGGAGGGCACAGGGCCCAAAGGACCCGCAAGGTGTCGCTGCGTACGGCGATCATCGTGGCAGCACTGGTGCTGGCGTTGGGGGGCGTGGCCTACGCGATGATCTATTCCAAGACGGCGGACCTGTTCGGCTGGTTCTATGGGGACGAGAAGCGGGAGGAGCTGCTGGCGGGGGACATCGCCTTCTCCGGGGAGCAGTACACCTTGGGCGACGTGGTCTATACCCTGGATGAGGCCATCTATAAGGATGGCTGGGTGTACGGCCTGGGCACCATCAAGGCCGTACAGGGCAGCAATATCGTGCTGATCACCGAGGACTACCACGTGGACGAGGCCGCAGGCTATATGCTGTACTACGGTGGGGAAAGCATTCCCGAGGATGCGCCCTCCTATAAAGAGCTGGCCCAGCAGCGGGGTGCAAAAATCATTTTGGCCAAGTGCGTGGCCGAGGGCATCGTAAACGAAGATGGCAGCCTGAACAGCTCGGAGATAGGCTATTCCCTGATCCCTCAGGCGGATGGAACTATCCAGTTCAGCTTCGAGTTTGAGGGCGGCACGGTGAACGAGGAAGGCAGATTGGTGCAGGATACCATCCAGCGGGCCCTCAGCTATCAGCTGAAGCTGCGGCTTGCTAACTGGGAAGTGGACGAGGACGGCTATTGGCTGCGGGATGACCCGGACGAGGAGGACACGCTGCTTCGGGATGAATGGGTGGTGCAGGTGACGCCTACAGTGAAGGGAGAATGAGTATGAAGAACAAGCATATAAGCACGAGAATGGCTAGACTGCTGTGTACAGTTTTGACCCTTATCCTATTGACGGGCGCAACGTTGGCTTTGACGCTGACCTGTGCTACGGCGTCCACTGCGGCGGAAGCGCAAGGGCTAAAAATAGCGGCTAACGGTGTGCCCCTGGCGTGCTGGGAATATCGGGAGGCCCACCCGGAGCTGGACGTGGAGCTTATTACCGTCACCCGGGAGGAAGATGGAAGCAGTAATTTGCAGGATATCCTGCAAGCTCCCAATGGGTGGGATGTAGCGTTTATCTGGACAAATGAAACCGACCTGGAAGCGTTGGATAAGGCCGGGCTGCTGATGGATATGAGCGGGGAAAACGTTGCAGCGGAGCAGGTAGCGGCGATGTATCCCTCCATCCGGGAGGCCGTGACCCGCCAGGGCCATTTGCTGGGCGTGCCCACGCACCTTGTCGGCATGGCGATGAGAACGTATATGGGCCGAGAAAGGACAACGGGAGCCACCCCAGAATATGTAGATATAGCGGAACGATTAGGCTTTACAAAGGCGGACTACCCCAAGACCTTTGATGACCTGTGTGCCTTTGCTGAGCGGTATATGGCCCTGCCCAAGGGACAGCGCAAGGGCACGGTCTTCCATATTGATGCGGCGGCCTCAAATGCCAAGCACTACTTCACCGAATATCTGATCTCCCTGTATACCGCTGAATTCTGCGAGCCAAACGGCCATGTGGAGTACGATACCCCGGCGTTTAGACAGGCCCTGAACAGCCTGGATAATATGGTAGCGGCGCTGAAAAGCCAGCCCAAGGTCACCTATGGGCAGGACTCCACGGTCTATGGGCTGGTGTATGACGCGGGATCGAGCCTGATCTCCGATGGCTCTAGCTTGCACCTGCAGATAGGGGATAGCACTGCCATCCCCGCCCGGATGGAGCTGATGGTGGTAAATGCCCATACGCCCCGCAAGGCGGCAGTCATGGATTTTATTGCCTTTGCTTTGGAGCACCAATACTCTGAAAGCGAGATCCTTTTTCTGGAAGGGGTGGCTTATGAGCAGCTGGCTATTGCCTCTTACAATGAAACGATAGAAGCCCAGAAGGCAAAGGGAGAAAACCAGGAGGTCATGGATAGCCTGATCCAGGAGCGGGATTCCGGAGATTATCAGAGATTTTACTCAAGGGAAGCCCTGGCTGACTATCAGCAAAACGTGGTTGCCAACCTGACCTTTCCACGAACGCCTTGGATAGAAGCAGATGCTATCGCCAAGGCCTATGCCCGGGGCAAGCTGGACGCGGATGGGCTCATTGCCAAGCTGAATGCCATTGCGGATGCCAATGTGACCGAATAGGGTAAACCTGATCGAAAAAGTGGATACTAAAAGGGCTGCCGCAAATGCGCGGCAACCCTTTTGTATAAGGTGGCGCTGCCTCTGCATTCGCGCCTGTGCGCTGGCCGGCAGCCTATACCGTTCCCCTTACACGAAATACTTCTTCTGACTCTCCGGCCGACCCTTCATTTCCTGGGCCTTTCTTTGATACTTCTCGCTCTGGTTGCCGAGAACCGCGTAGCTGGCGATCTTGCTTTCCTCCACACCGGGCTGGTTGAAAGCGTCGATATCTAAAAGCTCGCCTGCGTAGGCGGTGGCCATCTGGAAGAAGAACATCAGCTGGCCCAGGGTGTATGCGTTCACCTCGGGGAGGATGATGGTCTGGTTCATGCGGCCAGAGCGGTAGAGGGCGTACTCGGTGCCCTGGCGCTCGGCTTCGATGAGCTGATTGAGGGTCTTGCCACCCAGGAAGGATACGTCGGCAAACTCCTCGCAGCCGTGGGAGATCTCGTACTCATTGCGGAAGCTTTCCACCTTGAGGAGGGTGATGACCTTATCGTAGGGGCCTTCGGTGTAGAGCTGGAGCTGGCTGTGCTGGTCGGTAACGCCTAGGGCCTTGGTGGGGGTCTGGCCAACGTTTACGGCCATGCCCTTGCGGGTCACGTTTTTGCCCAGGGACTCGGCCCAGAGCTGGCAGAACCAGTCGGCCATGAACTTAAGGCTGTCAGCGTAGGGCATGACGACCTGGATATTGGTGTCCATGTCCTGCATGGCGATGTACTGAAGCACCGCTTCCAAAAGGGCGGGGTTCTTCCACACATCGGCGGTCTTGCAGCGCTCGTCCATGGCGGCGGCGCCTTCCAGCATGGCGCGGATATTGATACCGCAGACGGCGGCGGGCAGGAGGCCCACGGGGCACAGCTCGCTAAAGCGGCCGCCAACGCTGGAGGGGATGTAGAAAAGCTCAAAGCTTTCCTGCTTGGCCAGCTTAATAAGGTTGCCCTTCTCCTGGTCGGTGGTGGCGATGATGTGCTTTTGCCAGCCCTCGCCCACTTCCTTCTTGAGGATATCGGAGATAATGAGGTACTGGCTCATGGTCTCGGCAGTGGCACCGGACTTGGTGATGATGTTAAAGCAGGTGCGCTTTACGTCAATAACATCCAAAAGGGAGGCCATGCGCTCGGGATCAATGTTGTCCTCTACGTAGAAGCGGGGGCCATTACGCTTTTCTGCAGGCAGGTCGTTGTAGCGCTGATGGTTTAGGGCGTACTGGACGGCGATGGGGCCCAGGGCGCTGCCGCCAATGCCCAGGACGACGAAGGTGTCAAAGCTATCCCGAACATTCTTGGCGACCTTTTCGATCTTTGCGACGATCTCGGCCTGGTTGTAGGGCAGCTCCATCCAGCCCAGCCACCCAGTGCCGCGGTTACGCTGTACATTGGCCTGGGCAGCCGCCGCGGCCTGAGCCATCGCGGTCACCTCGTCGGCATCAATGCCATATTGAAAGCCAATAATATCGCTCATCATGTGGTTTACATCCAAAACGATGGGCTTGCGAGCTTCATTTGCCATGTGCTTTCATCCTTTCCATATCCAACATAATTACGCCCCAGTATACCATATTTTGTATGGCTTTGGGAACTATTTTTTGCAAATTTGACTGGACAAAAACGGACAAAAAATAGATTTGATTTTGGTATGTTCGGAGTTTTTTGTGGCTTTATTGTAAAAGGGTAGTAGTCATGATAAAATAGTAAGGCAAATGGTAGCCTGGGCTACCCAAGAAAAAAGGAGCAAATAGATGGATATTAGACAAGAGGCTCTTAAAAAACATTATGAATGGGGCGGCAAGCTGGAGATCACGCCCAGGGCGCGGGTAACGGACCGGGAATCCCTTTCTTTGGCGTATACGCCTGGGGTAGCGGAGCCGTGCTTGGCCATCCATGACGATATTGAAAAATCCTACGAGCTGACCCGGCGGCATAATTTGGTGGCCGTGGTGACGGACGGCACGGCGGTGCTGGGCCTGGGGGATATCGGCCCGGAGGCAGGCATGCCGGTGATGGAAGGCAAGTGCGTGCTGTTTAAGGAGTTCGCCGATGTGGATGCCTTCCCGCTTTGCATTCGCTCCAAGGACGTGGACGAGATCGTGCGGACGGTGTACCTTTTGTCCGGCAGCTTCGGGGGCATCAATTTGGAGGATATCGGCGCGCCTCGGTGCTTTGAGATCGAGCGCAAGCTCAAGGAAATTTGCGATATTCCGGTTTTTCACGATGACCAGCACGGCACGGCCGTGGTGGTGGCTGCCGCGCTTCTTAATGCGGTAAAGGTAGTGGGTAAAAAAATGGAGGATATCACCTGCGTGATCAACGGCGCGGGCTCGGCGGGCGTCGCCATAGCCAAGCATTTGCTGCGCCTTGGGGTGGGGGATATCATCCTGCTGGGCCGCCACGGCATCGTGGTGGAGGGCCGGGAGAAGCTGAGCCCTGCCCAGGAGGAGCTGAGCCACGTGACCAATAAGCGCCACCTATGTGGCGGCCTGGAAACGGCCATAAAGGGCGCAGATGTGTTCATCGGCGTGTCAGTGCCGGGGGTGCTGACGGCGGGAATGGTCAAAACTATGGCCGATAAGCCCATCGTATTTCCCATGGCCAACCCCACACCGGAGATCATGCCGGAGGAAGCCCTCCGCGGCGGCGCGGCGGTGGTGGGCACGGGCCGCAGCGATTTCGACAACCAGATCAACAATGTACTGGCCTTCCCGGGCATTTTTCGGGGCGCGCTGGACGTGCGGGCTAGAGATATCAACGATGAAATGAAGATGGCCGCCTCCTATGCTATCGCGTCGCTGGTGGCGGAGGATGAGCTAAAGCCTGGGTACATCATCCCTCAGGCCTTTGACAAGCGGGTAGGCCCAGCGGTAGCCAAGGCCGTGGCGGACGCGGCGGTACAGACCGGCGTAGCCCGCAAGCCCATGTGAGGTAAATTGGGCAGGAGCGTTTGTACGGAAAGTTTGAGAGGAAAGCATAGCATGACACCTCAGAAAATATTGGACTATTGCATTAAAAAACCCGGCGCATATCTGGACTGCCCCTTCGGGCCGGAGCCGATATGCGCGCGGGTGGAAAAGCGTATATTTGCGGAGGTTTATCCTATGCGTAACTGGGTGACGCTGAAATGCGAGCCCATGCAAGGGCTAGCTTGGCGCGCCGAATACCCGGATACCATCCGCCGGGGGTATCACAGCCCGCCTGTGCAGCAGCCCTACGTAAACACCATTACGCTGGATGGCACAGTGCCGGACGAGGAACTGGTCGGGATGATAGAGCACAGCTATGACCGGGCCTTGAAAAGCCTGACTCGGGAAGCCAGGGCCCGGGTATGCTCAATAAGCGATATCAGCGCGGCCGAGGCAAAGGGGACCATTAGCGGCAGGTAGATCATCAGGTATTGAGACTTGGCCTCAAATAGCATATGGTATAAAAAGCCGCCCAAGAACATAACCAGCAAAAGGCTCCGGCCAAGGACAGGATACCAGGCAAGGGCGTTTTTCTTCAGCTTCCAGGCAAAGCCTGCCAGGCCCAGGGCGAAGCTGCCCAACAGCACGATGGCGTAGCCATCCATATACAGCCGGATATACGGAGCCGCTGCGCCTTGTGAGATGCTTTCCACAAGGGGGCGCGGCTCTGTTTTTAAGTGCTGCACCTGCTGTATCCATAAGGATTCGTAGGTAGTCTCCGTCCATTGGGATATAAGCTTTTGATGATAGAAGGAAGCGGCATAGGCAGGGTGGGAGCTGAACTCATTTAAACGGGCCAGGATATCCGCCTGCGCTTTTTGGGAGGCTGCTGCATGATCAAAGCCCGTTTCTTCCAGCAGATACCAGGGATACTGGTTGTACCAGCCCGGGGCGCGGGAGCCCTCCTGCATGCCCATAGCCAGCCAAGCGGTTTGGGGTGTTCCCTGGGATAGCTCTATGCCGGACTGCGCGGTGAAAAGCGTTCGGCCCATCCCTGTAACAAGCAGGGCCATAAGGGCTGGCAGCAAAAGCAAGGGAAGCGCACGAAAGCGCCGGTTGGAAAGCAGATAAAGAAAAAGCACAAGGATCAAGGCCAGCGTGCCGATCCAGTAGTTGGGTTTAATGAATATGGCAAGGGCGCAGCACAAGGCGGAGCCGAAAAAATGCCACACACTGGCTCCCTTAGCCCAGGATTGGCCTAGCACAAAGGCCCACAGCATAAGCGCAAGACCGGGCAGATTGCCGTAAACAAATGTGCAATACAAAATAGGCTGTGGGCAGAGCAGGAGCAGCAGGAGGATGCCCAGCTGGATACGCCGGTTTTGGAAGGTCCGCCACGAGAGGGTGAGAAGAGCGGCGTAGGCGAGCAACAAATAAAGTACGTTGAGCAGCTGCATGCTTTGATAAGCGTCACCCAAAAGGGAAACAAAGATCTCACAAAATAGCGTAAAGCCAACCTGGTGGGGCAGGCGCTGATAGTAGTCTGTAGGGAAGGCTTCGCCGAAAAGCAGTGCCTTGGCGGAGGTAAAGCAGGTGGCGGAATCGGCCCTGGGTTCACCGGTAGACAGCAGGACCCAGATAACGCCCAGCAGGGCTATCAGCCCCAGAGAAAGACCTGTACACCAGGGCAGGGACAAGCGGCTTTCATAGCGCAAAACGATGCACAGGAGAAGGAGCAGTGCGGCTGCCACCAGCAAATTTTGCCAAAGGACATCCCGCTGGCGCAGCATATGCTCCGCCATGATATCCGGCGCTTCGATCACATAGGTAAACAGGGCGCTGAAGAAAGCCAGATAAGCAAAAACAAGCGATAGCACAAGGCAAATGATGCCTATGGAAAACCGGCTGAAGCGGCCCGGTCTTTGATTTGTCAGGGATTCTCCCATGCGTCCAGCGCCTCCCACTCAGCCTGGGGAATATGCCCCGGGCCATATTCACTGCCTAATTGCTGCATACGGAAATACCGATGCATAATGGCCGGAACGCCACTTTCCTTTTGGTAGGGCAGCATGTCAACGGGCAACACTACAGGCTCCGTTTGCAGCGCAGCGATGGCGGAAATAGCCTGGGCGTTGCTTTCGCTGGCGGCGATGGCCTCCTCCCGCTGGGTCATTTCCTGATGATAGTGGGCGGCCTCCCCGGTAACAAGGCTTTTGGCGGCGGCAATGCTAGGCGTGGACAGGATAGCATTGGAAAAAAGGCCCCACACAAGCAGGCCCAAGCTCAGGACCAGCAACCCTAAGGGGAGGCCCTTTTCACCCCAATGGGCCAGCTTTGTGCCCATGCTGTGAAAATATGTTGTTCCGCAGCCTGCTAAATACACCAGGTTTAGCAGCGCCAGCAGCACGAACAGCATGTACAGGCTGCTAAGCACCCGCTCCACCTGATAGCCCGTCACCCCAGTGGCATAGATGGGCGGCACAAAGGAAGCGGCCAAAATGGAGAAGCTGCCAAAGGCAAACAAGAAAGGGTGTCGGAAGGTAAGCCCGCTATCCTGAAGGACGGGCAACAGCAAGGGGATCAGCAGCAGGGCAATAGCTGTCAGCTGGGGCGAGAACCACTGTCCGGTAATTTCCAAGCATTCCACTATGCTTTGGATTATGGACTGAAGGGCCGTCATGGGATGGCCTACCCGTTCCTGGCGTATATAATTGCCCGGTGCTGCCACGACCAGCACCAAGGCCAGGATCGTGCCCAGCAGCGCGCAGAGACTGCCCAGGCGGGCGGGAGAACGCTTGCCATAGGCCCAAAGCGTGACAAAAAGGAAGCCCACCGCGCCGCCCAGGGCCAGGGGATAGGGGCAGCCCCCCAGCACGATACCGCACAGAAAAAGCAGTCCGCACCGGACCCCATAGGAAAAAGAAAAGGCGCTTTCGTGCAGCTTCATAAGCAGGCCAAGCATCGTAAAAAGCATGATCAGGCTTAGGGTATATGGCGTGCCGGAGGCCCAGTAGATGACCTCCCGGGCACTGGGCAGGAAGAGGATAAACAGCATCAGCAAGAGGGTAAAGAAAACCGCCGCAAGGGAGCCGGTCCCTTTTAGCCGATGGCATATCAGGGCCTTTGAAAAATATCCGGCGGACAGGCACAGCCCGGCCAGGACGCAAAGGGGCGTAAGAAAAAACAGCTTTGGAGAAAAAACCATGGGCTGAAAGGCCGAAAGAAACATGGCCACAAAGGTGCCTTGCCAGGTATTGTACATAAGGAGGGTATGCTCCCAGGCTGCCGCCACCACCGCACCTAGGCTGCCAGTGCGCATCCACGCCTCAGTTGCGGCCAGGGTATGGGGAAAATCGTCGTGGACGGGATGGGCATAAAAGGAGATAATGATCAGGGGAAGGATCATCACTAAAGACGCAGATATGGACAGTGCCCACACCACATGCGCAGAAAGCTTTTTTCGTGCAATTTTTTTCAGCCTCGTGGAGATAAAAGTCATTCCAAGGCCCCTTTCATGCAGTATAACAGAATGATAGGATTATACCACATTCTCCTTCTATTTACCAAGGCAGCCCCAGGGCGGCTTCCTTGGCGGCTTTCATGGCGGTGGGGAAGGGCAGCCGTGCAAGATCGTGCCGTGGGACCAGGTTGGCGTCCAGGCATTGCAAGGTGGCAGGGTCTGGCATAGCTTGCAACTTGAAATGTAAAATTTCCATTTCCCATATCCGGTGGGTGAACACATGCCGCGCCGTGCCCAGATGGGCCTGGAAGGCGCAGCTTAGGCCCTTTTCTGCCAGTAGCTCCTGCACGCTTTCCGGGCGGCGCTCCTCCTCTAGCAGCAGGAACACGTACAGGCCCTGGAGCAGCCGCTGCGTCCGGCGGGCTACCAGGATCTGATCTTCATAGGTGAGCAGGCATACGGCTACGTCCACCGCTTTGGGCGGGCGCTTTTTTTCGTGGATAGGCAATAGCTCTGCATCCCCCTCGGCGTATGCATCGCAGCGAGTCTGCCAGGGGCATTTTTCGCAGCGGGGCATGCCGGGAATGCATACCGTGGCCCCCAGTTCCATCAGGGCCTGGTTGTAATCGCCCACATTTTGATGGGGCAGGCTCTCCGCAACCAAGGCCCGTAGCTTTTTTTGCACGGCAGGCGCGCCTATATCCTCCCGAATACCAAAGTATCGGGCGGCCACCCGGTTAACGTTTCCGTCGATGGCGGGCACCCGCTGACCAAAGGCGATGCTGGCCACCGCTCCGGCGGTATAAGGGCCGATGCCTGGCAGGGCCAGGATATCCTCGTAGCGCTGAGGAAAGCAGCCTCCGCACTCAGCGGTGATGATCTGGGCCGTTTTGTGCAGGTTCCGGGCGCGGCTGTAATAGCCCAGGCCCTCCCAGGCCTTGAGCACCTGCTCCTCCGGGGCGGCGGCTAGGGCCGGGAGGGTAGGGAAAAGCGCTAAAAAACGCTGAAAATAGCCCTTCATCTGTTCCACCCGGGTCTGCTGGAGCATGATCTCTGAGATCCATATATAGTAAGGGTCCTGGGTCCGCCGCCAGGGAAGGTCCCGCTTCACCTGGGCGTACCAGGCCAGAAGATTTTCTTGAAAACCGCTTTGCATCAGGCTTCGTCCTTTCTTTGGGCAGGGGTATTGTAGCACAGGTGCAGGTGTGGCTGCAAACTAAAAAAGGAAGTAAAGCAGAATAAACAGGCAAAAAACGAAGATAACACAAAAACGGAGGAGTTTAAGGCTGAATTTCTGGAAAATGAAGGGAGCGAAAGGCGGATTCTGCGGTGGAATGAGCTTGCGACAATAGTTCAAATGACGTAAACTAACAATGCTGTTAGCACTCGTTTTGAACGAGTGCTAACAGCCCCAAATCATTTACCCATAAAAAGGAGGATATAGTATGAACGTGAAACCTCTGGGTGACCGTGTGGTCATCAAGAACGTAGAAATGGAAGAAACCACCAAGAGCGGCATCGTGCTGACCAGTGCGGCCAAGGAAAAGCCCCAAATGGCGGAGGTCATCGCTGTGGGCCCCGGCGGCAATGTGGACGGCAAGGAGATCACCATGAACGTGAAGGTCGGCCAAAAGGTGATCTACAGCAAGTACGCTGGCACCGAAGTGAAGCTGGACGGCAAGGAGATCATCATCGTCCGTCAGGGCGACATTCTGGCTGTTGTAGAATAACCGGCATGCTGCCGGTCCCCAAAGCCGGCATGCTGCCGGGTTTACTGACCAGCCTAAGGCTGGATGCATAGAAGGAGGACATAACTATGGCTAAGCAAATGAAATACGGCGAGGACGCCCGCCGCGCCCTGCAAACAGGCGTGGACATCCTGGCCGACACCGTTAAGATCACCTTGGGACCTAAGGGCCGCAACGTGGTGCTGGACAAGAAATACGGCGCTCCCCTCATCACCAACGACGGTGTGACCATCGCCAAGGAGATCGAGCTGGAGGATGCCTTTGAGAACATGGGTGCTCAGCTGGTGAAGGAAGTAGCCACCAAGACCAACGACGTAGCCGGCGACGGCACCACCACCGCCACCCTTTTGGCACAGGCCATCGTTCGCGAAGGCCTGCGCAACCTGGCGGCCGGTGCCAACCCCATGGTACTTAAGCGCGGCATAGATGCCGCTGTAAACGCCGCCGTGGAAGGCCTGGCCAAGCTGAGCCAGCCCATCTCCAGCAAGCAGGCTATCGCCCAGGTAGCCAGCATTTCCGCCGGGGATGAGACCATCGGGCAGCTGATCTCCGAAGCGATGGAGATCGTGGGCAAAGACGGCGTTATCACCGTGGAAGAAAGCAAGACCATGAAGACCGAGCTGAACACCGTGGAAGGCATGCAGTTTGACCGTGGCTATGCCAGCGCCTACATG
>JAVBRJ010000013.1:0-38977 GCA_031548115.1 Eubacteriales bacterium
TTTTGATTTGGGGTCCAGGGCTTTAGCCCTGGCGGGGGATGGGGCGAAGCCCCTTCCAACGGTCTTCCAACGGAAAGCATAGATCAATTGCTTTGCCAGCTCTTGATAGCATCCTGCATTTCCTGCCAATGGGCTTCCATATCCGCCACCAGGGTCATTTGGGTTCGGGCCCGGTCCAGGTTATGGCTGGGGCGGGCAACGTGGAAATAGGTATCCCCGGCCAGATAGTCCGCCAGGAAGCGGCTTCCGCATTCCAGGGTCATCAGCTTAGCGCCCAGGGGCAGGGTCTCTAGCTCGCGCTTTGTAAGCCGCAGGCCGCAGGCCCCCAGGAAGCCCTCCACATAGGCGTTATACAGGGGCATGGATAAATGCACCAGGGACAGGTCCCGCTCGTCCTCCTGGGCGGTGGAAGCGCCAAAGCGGATGGAATCGCCAAAGTCGTTGGCGGCCAGACCAGGCATCACCGTGTCCAGGTCCACCACGCATAGGAATTTGCGGGTCTTTGCGTCCAGCATTACGTTGTTCAGCTTCGTATCGTTATGGGTGACCCGAAGGGGCAACTGGCCCTGTGCCAGCATGTCCACCATCAGGGGTGCTTCCGCCTCCCGCTCCAAATAAAAATGGATCTCTTTTTGCACGTCCTTGGCCCGGCCGCAGACATCCGCGTCAATAGCCTTGCGTAGCTGACGGTAGCGCTCCGGGGTATCGTGAAAATGTGGGATGGTCTCATTAAGGGTCTCGGCGGGAAAATCCGCTAGATGGTTTTGAAAGGAGCCGAAGGCAGCGGCGCTTTCGTAAAAGTCCGCCGGGTCGTCCGCTCGCTCCAGGCAGAGACTGTCGGCGATGAAATCCAGCATGCGCCAATACTCGCCGTTTTCATCCTGCACAAAGGAGGCCCCGTCCTTCGTGTACCTAAGGGTCAGCACGTGGCGGGGCCGGGGGTCCGCCTTGATAAGATGGGCGGTCACCGCCGCCACATTGTGCATCAGGGCAGGCACGTCCTTAAATACATGATGATTGATCTTTTGCAGTATATAGGCCTTGCCGGCCTGGGTCTGGATCAGAAAGGTGCTGTTAATGTGTCCGTAGCCGTAGGGCTCGCAGTAGACGGGCTTGCCTTCCAGCTGGAAGGCGGAAACGACAGGCATCATGGGGAGATCCTCCTGAATGATAGTTTCTTGGAAAAACGAATATGTGGTATAATGCATATAAAAGGGATATGCAATGGAAACCTTGCATAGGGTTGTACCAAAGAGAAAGGATGAGACCGATGAAAATGCATGACCGTTCTTACTTTGACAAGGAGTGCTGCAGACCCTTCCTGCTTGAAGGAGAGGAAAACGGCATTTTGCTGCTTCACGGTTTCACGGGCAGCGTATCCCACATGCGACCCCTGGGGGAGGCCCTCCATCAGCGGGGCTATACCGTAAAGGGGATCAACCTGCCGGGGCACGCCCTGGACGAAAAGGCCATGGGGGAAAGCGGCTGGCAGGAATGGCTGCAAGCCGCCAAGGAAGCCACCCTGGAGCTGCTGGACCGCTGCCAGACCGTGACGGTCTGTGGTCTGTCTATGGGCGGGGTCATCGCGCTTCTCATTGCAGAGCAGATGAAGATCAACGCTTGCGTGCCTATTTCCGCGCCAATGGCCACCCAGAACAAGCTGATGCCCTTGGCGGCGGTGTTCGCACCGTTATATCCCCGGGTGGCCTGGAACTCGCACAACGACCACCACGCAGGGCTGGATAAGAATTACGATTATGGCTATTCCGGTTTTCCCACCCGTAAGGCCACGGACCTTAACCACCTGATCAAGCTGGCACGGCGGAACCTGTTCGCCATTCATTGCCCTGTGCTCTGCGTGCAAAGCGGCGGCGATGAGACCATCTGGCAGGGCAGCGGGGACTGTATCCTGGACGGGATAAACGCCGAGTACAAGCAGAAGCTGTGGCTGGAGGGCGTGCCTCATGTATGCACCATTTCAAGGGAGCTTCCCGCTATTGTAGAGGCTGTGGACGCCCTGGTGCAAAAGGTGGCAAGGGACGCAGAAATATAGGCCTTACGAATGACTGATAAGCTCCACCTCTTCGCCGCTGGGCCCCTCCAAAAAGCATAATACCAGGCCGGGTGCAGGCGAAAATTCACGCTTGACAGGGTAGCCGCCTTCCGCCAGCCGGGCCTTAAGGGTGGGCAGGTCCTCTACGTCAAAGCCGATGCTAAAGCCAGCGTAGGCAACAGGCGTATCCGAGGGGATCAGCTCCAGGTTGGGCTGGCCCTCCACGCCTAAGAAGATAAACTCCTTCCCCGGTCCCGCAGGCTGCCTGCGCAGGATGGGGATATCCAAAAGACCATTGTAAAAATCAAGGGATCGCACCATATCTGTTACATACAGGGTAGCTAATGAAAACTTCATAGATCATCCTCCTGCAGTCATTTTATATCAAAAGGCAAAAAATTGCAAAGCTGGCCCAAGCCGTCCCGCAAAGGCCAGCCGCTCTGTTGGCGGGCATCATCTAGCACAGACAAAAAGCCCGCATTCCTTGGGAATGTTAATGGCTCCATCCTTTTTTCGCAAGGCTTCAAAATACTCAAAGGCCCCGTCTGAGTCCTTTTCATCGAAGGCAGAGATGGCTGTGGTCGACCGCAGCCAATCCATTAGATCCTGGGTCTGTGTAATGGATAGGGAATCCTCATAATCCAACCGTGAAACCTTGCTGAAGTGCTCCTTAAGCAACGATGCTCCGTTTTGGAGCGTAAAGGAAAAGGTCTGCGCAAAGGCGGTGGAATCGGGAGCGATGTGCCTTATGGCATCCCGCAGAAAGCTTTGCATGCCGCCGCTGCCGTTGGTGGAGGCATAAAATGTGCCACCTTTTTTCAGGACGCGGCTGACCTCAGATAAAGCCTTTGACAGCTCCGGGACATGGTAGAGCATGTGATTTGCGATCACCACATCGAAGCTCTCATCTTGATAGCCCAGGCTTTGGATGTCTGCTTGTGCAAAGAAGACATGAGGGGAGTCCCCGTACTTGGCTTTAGCGGCCTCCACCATGCCCTGTGAGAAATCGGATAAAATCAAATGGCAATGGGCGGGTAAGCTTTCGAGCCGACCCTCCCATTGTCCGCCGTTGCCACAGCCAAGCTCCAAAATTTGGTACCCGTCAGCAAACTGGTATTGCTCGAACAGCCAGGCCGCAAGCCCCAGCTTATTGGTGCTGTATTTTGCGTGCAGGCTGGTGCGGATGGAAAGGTTCGTACCATCTGCATATTGCTTAATGACATTTTCGCGCTTGTCCATGGTTGTCATGGTATTCACCGCCCTCATATATAATGCTACACATATATAGAATAGAGTTCGTGAGTATAATGCAAAAACCCTGTCGGGACTGATTTTGATTCGAGGGCTCTGTCTTTATGACAAAGAGCCAACACGCAATCAAAGCGTAAATACAAATCAAAAAAGCCCACCAACACTGGTGAGCTTTTAAAGAAAAAATGGTAGCGGCGGTGGGATTCGAACCTACGACACTCCGGGTATGAACCGAATGCTCTAGCCAACTGAGCTACGCCGCCATATAAGCAAAAGTGTTTTCCCTGATTTTGCTAAGGAAAGCACCCACTTAACAAAAATGGTTGCGGGGGTAGGACTTGAACCTACGACCTCCGGGTTATGAGCCCGACGAGCTACCAAACTGCTCTACCCCGCGTCATGTGCCGCTCACGCGACGCTATTTATCATACAACAGGAACGGCACAATGTCAATCTCTTTTTTCTAAGTTTTTCAACTTTTTATGTTTTTCTTAGTTTTTGCTTTCCGGGCGCTGGCTCGGGAGCTGCGATGTAAAAGCCCAGTGCGCCATGGCGCACCGGGCTTACGATAGATGAAGAGCAGCAGTTGCCCTTAGATTACGTATTTCTTGATGAACTCCGGCAACTCCGCAGGGTCTTCGCTGATGGAGAGAACAAAGTCCACGCTGTGCTTTTCGCTCAAGCCTTCCAGCCGTTCAAACAGCCACTCCGTGGTGGACAGCTCGGCCTTGATGAGCTTCTTGAATGCATCAATGAAAATGAGCCCTACGTCGAAGTTTTGGGCAACTGCGCCGCAAACGAAACCCATGAACATCTGATCGCTGAGGAGATTGTATTCACCTGCGTTGATGAAGCGGACTTCGTGGCGCAAATCAAACATATAACGGTTGTCATCGTCAATAAAAACGATGTCGTGGTGGCTTTCCTGCGTGGCCTGATTGGTCATGTCGATAATGCGCTTGGTCTTACCCGAGCCTTTTTTTCCGGCAATCACCTGAATCAATGGTAACGCCTCCTTACTCGTATTGTTTTTTTGAAGATAATGACGGTGCCGGTACGCGCCTTTCGGGCTGCCTATCACACATGCGCCGTCTTCCGATTCCATTATACATGAATTTGGGTGTGATGGCAACAACGTCTTTATCGGAAATCCATTTTAGGAACATACGCACTCTTAATTGGGCAAGAAATGTTTCTATTTTTTGGACAGTTCCTCTCTCAGGCCCTCCATATTCATGGCAGGAATATCCCGGAAGGCTGCATCGTCGGCCTCTGGATCAAAGCCGCAAATGCTCCGGTAATCGCAGTAGTCGCAGGCTGCGCGGCTAACATCCCTCACTGGGGTGATCGCCGTATCCCCGCTAAAAATGCCCTCCGCCAGGCTGATGGCGGACCTGCGGGCATGGGCTAGCAGGTCCTGCAATTGCTGCATATCCAGGGTCTTTGATTTGGGCTTCACCTGGCCGGAGGCATCCAGCATTTTGGGCAGCGCCACGGGCAGCTCCCCGCCGTCCATAGCGGTGAGAATCTCCACATCGGACAGGGCGATGCCTCGAAGCTGCAAAAGCTCCCGAAGCTGAGCCTCCGCCACGGTCCTTAGGTCCGTATCGCTTTCCACCAGGGGGTCGCCTACGTAGAAATAGAAGGCCCCTGCGGGCTGGGCGTTTTCATGAGAGGCGCAGCAGACATCCAGGTATAATAGCAGCTGGAGCTGCATCCCCCACCAGGTGCGGGCCGCGTCCAGGTCCTGACGGCTGCTCTTATAGTCGATCACCCGCAAAAATACGCTGTCCCCTTGCTGGTAGCGGTCTACTCGGTCTATTTTGCCCCGGAGCATCACCTCCCGGCCGTCCGCCAAGGTCAGTACGATGGGGGGCATGCCGCCGGGATAACCAAAGGCGGCCTCGGTCTTAAACAGCTGAAACTGCCCTGCGGCCAGGTGTCGGGTGACGGTAAGGGCCGCCCTGCGTACGATCTGCCGCGCCCGCTCGAAATCCGCCTGGCTTTTCGCACCGTCCCCCATGGGGCCCTGCATCAGCTCGTCTAGCAGGGGGGATATGGCCGCGTCCGCCAGGGCCTCCGCTTCCTCGTCGGGGATATGAGGATAGGCGGGATAATGCTTGGCGAGACTTGCGAAATTATTCAGGCTGCTGTGGTAGAAATTGCCCCGGTCTAAGGGTTCCACCTTCCAGGGCTTAACGATCTGGGGCCTGAGGCCATAATTCACAAAATGCTTGAAGGGGCACTCCCCGTATTGCTCCAGGCGGCTGACGGAAAGGGTCTCATCCCCAAAGAGCATGCGGGCCTGTCCGGCCTTAAGGGGCGCAGAGCCCACCTTGTGCCCTGCGGCTTTCAGCAGGCCCATGGCCTGCTGGGCCGTGGCGGGGTCATCCAGCAGCTGGATGAGCAGGGCCTTCCACTGGGGCGGCAGGCTGCTGGCATCGGCGCCGTCCGCATAGGCCCGCAGCTGCAGGCTCAGCTGGGCCAGGGCCTGGGTGGGGGAAAGGGGCAGCTGGCTGAAGGGAACGGGATATTCCGGCAGCTTGCCTAAAAGCTTTTCCTGTAAGGTGCTAAGCAGGGTCAAGGGCCTAAGGGCAGTGCCGTCCAGGCCCGTCTTGGCGTAGCTGAGGCACAGGGTCCTTTGGGGCAGGGTCATGGCCCGTTTCAGGTCCAGCCGGGCCAAAAGGCTACGGCTGTCGTCCGTCATGCCCAGGAACGCGCCGGTGTTTTCCTCCGTTTGGCTGCGCTCCTCCGGAGACAGCAGGCTGTCGGTGCTGCGGGATAAGACTCCGTCGTTCAGCCCCAGGATAAAGACCACGTCCGCCCCTTCCGCCAGGGAATGGCCCAAGGTGCCCACGTGGAGCATATGTGAGGCGGGGGGCAGGGAGGCCAGGGAGACCGTAGCCAAGCCGCACTCCAGGCGGCCTGCGATATACTTAAGGGGAATCCGGGCCCCGTCGGATAGGGAGTGGAGCTGGTCCAGCATTTCCAATAGCGTGGCCCAGACCTGGCTGTTCTGGTTGGCCCGGACTGTGAGCCCCTCGGTCAGCAGCGCTTCCTCTTCCTTTTGCAGGCTTTCGTAGGCGTGTATATCCTGCAAAAGCCCCAGCACCGCAGACAGAGAGGCGGCGGTATCCCGTGCGGCCACCAGGGCCTCCCGGGCACGGAGCACAGGCTCCATCAGGCGCAGACGCAGGGCCTCCATGGCCTGCCGCTGTTCCTCGGTGACGCCTTTTAAGAAGGGCTTAGTCCAGCGGGAGCGGTCGATGCCGTATGCGATGGCATAGTTTTCAAGCCCACAGCACTCCTCAAAGGAAAGGGGGGCATAACCGCTTTTCAGCATGCCCAGCATATCGTCGGAGCGGTAGCCGCTGGCCGCCGCCCTGAGGGCGCACAAAAGAAAACGCACCAGCCCGTGGGAGGTGGCGGGCAGCTTTTGGTCGGTATAAAAGGGCAGGCCGCTGTCCCGAAGGGCGGCGGGCAGGGCAAAGGCGTAACCGTTTTGGTCAGGGTATAGCACCGCGATGCGCTCCAGCTCGGTGCCCTCCTGCATCAGCCGGAGGATCTGTCGGGAAGCGGCCGTGGCTTCCTCAAAGGGGCTTTGGTGCAGGGAGAGAAAAACGCTTTCCTGGGGCGCTGCTAAGAGTACAGGCGGATAGACGTAGAGGGCTTCGTCCAGATGCTGCAGGGCCGGGGTGCTGGCAAGCGGGATATTCGGTAATCGTTCCACCGTGACCGAAAGCCCCTGCTCCTCCAGCTGCCGCGTAAACCGCCCGATGCCTTGGCGCACTGGCAGGTACAGCTCGCCATCCCTGGCGGTTTCTCTGTCGCATACAAGGCCTACGGTAAGGCCCTGGCATAGCGGGGCCATAGCGCATAAAAGCCCTGTAAGCTGCTGGGGCAGGGCATCAAAGCCGTAAACAAAGACCTGCTGGCCTTCCAGCAGACCGCTTTCGGGCAGTTTGGAGGCCACGTAGCGAAGCCTGTCCTCACCGTCGCTAAAGCCCTTTGCGATCACCTGCTCGTAGGTGTCGTATATCAGCGCCAGGTCCCGGAGCTTTTCCGGGTTCGGGAGGGTGGAGGCGTAGGCTGCGAGGGCTTCCGGGGTCAGGCCGCCCCGCTTCATATCGGTGATCAGCGCGGCTAGCTTTTCGAGAAATCCGCGCCTGTTGACCGAGGAACGGTAGAACACCAGCTTGTCCTCGCATTTTTCCAGGGCGCGGCTGATAGCCATGGCCCGGCCTGCCCCGTCCAAGGGCCTGCGGCCGTCGCTGCCCGTCAGGGACAGCGCGTGCTCGCTGAGTCGGGATGGAGACAGCACCTGAATGGTAAAAAAGGCCGTCAGCTTAAGCCGGGTCATCAGCTCCCGCTCCGCCTGGAGGGTGAATTGCTCCGGCACCAGCAAAATACAGAGCTGGCCCGCCTTATATAGCCTTCCTATCTCTTGAATAATGGGCGACAGCAGGCGGTGAGCCCGGGCTGTCCAAATGCGCACATCCGCCATGAAAAGCCTCCTTGAAAAGTTTGAAAAACGGCTCTACCCATGATATCATATCCTTGTAAAAGCGCAAGAAAGGATGTTTTCCGTGGAATATATAGATACCATTGCCGCCCTGGCCACAGCCCCAGGGGCTGGAGGCATCGCCATCGTGCGCATCAGCGGCCCTGAGGCGGTGCGCCTGTTTGAGCAGGTGTTTTTGGCCAAGGGCTGCACGCCCCCCTACGAAAGCCACCGGCTGATGTACGGGCGGCTGATGGCGGGGGAGGAGGCCCTGGACGAAAGCATGGGCGTGGTGATGTACGCGCCGAAAAGCTATACCCGGGAGGACGTGTGCGAGCTGCACACCCACGGGGGCTATGCGGCGGCCTCCCTGGCCCTAAAGCAGCTGATCCGGCTGGGGGCACGGCCTGCGGAGCCGGGGGAGTTCACCCGTCGGGCGTTTATGAACGGGCGGCTGGACCTGTCCCAGGCGGAGGCGGTGATGGGGGTCATCTCCGCCCAGTCTAAGGCCGCGCTGAAAGCGGAGGAAAGCCAGCTGATGGGCGGCCCCAGCCGCTTTGTAGGAGAGGCCCAGGAGGCGCTTACCGGGCTTTTGGCGGGGCTGGAGGCCCATATCGACTACCCGGATGAGATCGACGAGGAGGAAGCCCTGGCTGGGCTTTTGGAAGGCCTGGGAAGTCTTATCTATAGCCTGGAGGGTGCGGTGGACGAGCGCAGCGCGCGGATCATCCGGGAGGGCCTGCAGGTGGCCCTGTGCGGGCGGCCCAACGCGGGCAAGAGCACGCTGTTTAACGCGCTGCTTGGCGAGGAGCGGGCCATCGTCACGGATATCCCTGGCACTACACGGGATGTGCTCAGCGGCAGCCTTATGCTGGATGGCATTTTGGTGCATCTGTGGGATACCGCCGGCCTTCGGGACAGCCAGGATACCGTGGAACGCATCGGCGTGGAACGGGCCAGACAGGCCATTTCCAAGGCGGATGTGGCGCTGCTGCTGGTGGACGCCTCCGGCCCTCTGGGCGATGAAGAAAAGGAGCTGCTGAGCCAGGAAATGCCCTGCCCCTCGGCAGTGCTGCTGAACAAGGAGGACCTGCCCGCCGCCCTCACCCTAGCGGAGGTACAGCGGGCAGCGGGAAAACGGCCCGTAATCTCCCTTTCCGCCAAGACCGGACAGGGCATGGAGGCCCTGTGCGCATATCTTCGGGGCTTTATCCAGCTGCCAGCCCAGCTGACCTTGACCCATGAGCGGCACATGGCCGTGGTCCGAGAGGTCATCGGGAAGCTGTGCCAGGCCAAGGCTACCCTGGAAAGCGGCCAGCCCCTGGACCTGGCGGCGGTGGACCTTCATGACGGGCTGTATTTGCTGGGCAGGATCACCGGGGAAAGCGTGGATGAGCGCCTGCTGGACGATATCTTCTCCCGCTTTTGTGTGGGGAAATAGCGGTATCCCATTTAGACAGGAAATAGCCGAGTGCTTTCTGCGTCCATAAAGGCGGGGGTGTAGGCGCTGGTCGCGGCCTCCTTGCCCTGCAAATAACCGGGCAGGCCTAGAGCCTCCATGTGCTCCCGGACCCGGCGGTATTCTCTGGGGGTCAGGCGGCGGTCCAGGCCTGGGACAGTGGCCGCCGGCATGGGCGTGTACTGCCGCATCAGGCTGACAGGGGTGCCCTTTGGCAACTCAGTGGCGATGGCACTCAAAATGGCGATGCTTTCGCTGGTCCGCAGGGGCAGCACCAAATGCCGTACCAGCGTGCCCTTTGTAAGCAGGCCGTCTCCATCGTATACCGGGCCGCCGGTCTGGACGCACATGGCCTGAATGGCGCTTATGGCGGTTTCAAAATAATCCGGGGCGTTGGCCAGCTGTGCGCCGGTCTCCGGGGTAAAATACTTGAGGTCCGGCAGGAAGATATCCACCAGGCCCTTTGCCGCAGCCACCATCTCCACGGTCTCATAGCCGCTGCTGTTCCACACCACGGGGATAGCAGGCTTATACAGGGCAAGGGCCTGGAAAATGGCCGGGGCAAAGTGGGTGGGGTTCACCAGATTGATGTTATGCACCCCCAGGGCTGTTACCCGGTGGAAAAGCTCTGCAAGCTGATGGGGATTCATAGGCTCGCCCAAGGGCTTTGCCCCTTCGTTCTTGGGCTGGTGAGATATAGGCGCGTTCTGGCAAAAGACGCAGCCCAGAGGGCAGCCGCTGAAAAAAATCGCGCCGCTGCCACGGCTGCCGCTAATGCAGGGCTCCTCCCACATATGGGCGGCGGCCCGGGCCACCAGGGGCGTTAGGCCCATGCGGCAGTAGCCGTCGCCGGTCTCCTGGTGTCTAGGGGCTTGGCACAGCCTGGGGCAAAGTGTGCATGCTTCCATATAGGTCCTTCCTTTGCTGAGGGTATTTACAAAAAAAGGATATCACAGGCGGCCCTGGGGGGCAAGGGGCGGGCGAAGCCCTTTGACAGAGCCGTGACATAATAAAAAGGGGCTTACCCCTCTGACATATCGTTAACACGTTGAAAAGGGCGGTGCAAAAGGATGAAAAGATATATTTACGTAGGGACCTATACCCAGGATATCCTCTCTGCGACCGGGGAGATCGTGCCCGCGAAAAGCAAGGGCATTTACCGCTTTTTGCAGGATGTGGACACAGGCGAAATGCGGCTGGATACGGTGTGGGAGGGTATCGAGAACCCTTCCTTTCTGGCCGTTAACCGGCGGCAGGACAGGCTGTATGCCGTAAACGAACTGCAAGATTATGAAGGCAGGCCCCAGGGCAGCGTAAGCGCCTTTGCCATGGAAGGAAGAAAGCTAAGGCCCCTGGGCCGCATGGGCACAGGCGGAGAGCACCCCTGCCATGTGGTGCTGAACGAAGTAAGGCGCAGCCTGTACGTGGCCAACTACACAGGCGGCAGCATAGCCCATTTCCGGCTGGATGAGGAAGGCAGCCTGAAGGAGCGCAGACAGCTTTTTCAGCATCAGGGCCACGGCCTGGACCCGGAGCGGCAGGAGGCCCCCCATGCGCATTCGGTGACGCTGTGGGCGGGGTATGCCTACGGGGTGGACCTGGGGCTGGACCAGATACTGTGCTATGCGCAGGATGGGGAGGGCGGGCTTACCGCAAGGCCGGAGCGGACCTACCATGCCGCCCCCGGCGCAGGCCCAAGAATGTGCGTTTTCAGCCCGGACGGTCAAAGGATGTATAGCATAAGTGAGCTGGATTCTACGGTCTCCGTAGCTGCGCTTCAAAAGGATGGCAGCTATAAAAGGCGCGCTGACTGCTCTACCCTGCCGCCCGCGGACGCAGCCACGTCCAACTCCGGGGCCTGCATCCGGCTGAACCTCAAAGGTAATTTCCTGTATGCCTCCAACCGTGGGCACAACAGCATCGCGGTATTTGAGGTGGAGGGGGATGCACTTACGCCTGTACAGTACGCTGGCTGCGGCGGGGAGATCCCCCGGGATTTCACCCTCACCCCGGATGATCGGTTTTTGATCTGCGCCAACCAAAGCTCGGACACGCTGACGGTATTTGCCATTAGCCTGGAGGATGGCACGATAAAGCTCATCCAGACAGTGCCTGCGCCAACGCCGGTCTGCGTGGTGGCAGGGCTGGATGAGCCGGAAATTTCGGAGCGTTAATCCTCCATATATGCGCCCTTCATGGCGCTGACGGCATGCTGGGTATATAGCCGTAAAAGCCCGGGCTGCGGGCGGTACGATAGGGTCGGGGAGAAATGCTGGGCGCGCTCGGTCAAAATGCGCTCCATTTCCTCCGGCGTTTTTTCGTGTCCGTTTATGCCGATAAGCTTAAGGCCGCGCCTTTCCACGTCGATCTCTATCAGATCACCGTTTTCCACCAGGGCGATAGGCCCGCCGCAGGCCGCCTCCGGGGACACGTGCCCGATCACCGGGCCGCGCGAGGCCCCGGAAAAGCGCCCGTCCGTGATCAGCGCTACGGACTGGGCCAGGGCAGGATCGGAGCAGATCGCTTCCCCGGTATAGAACATTTCCGGCATGCCGCAGCCCCGAGGTCCCTCGTATCGGATGATCACAGCATCCCCGGGGTGTATGCTCCCGCCTAAAATGGCCGCGATAGCTTCTTCCTCGTTGTTAAAGGGCCGGGCCAGCAAACGGGCGTGAAACATGCTTTTGGGGCAGGCGGTATGCTTGATCACCGCGCCCTCTGGGGCCAGGTTGCCGTAGAGGATAGCAATGCTTCCGCCCATATTAGGCTGAGCGGGCGGCGCATCCTGGATGATGTTGGTTCGGATAATATCCGTCCGTTGGATGGGCTGCTTAAGCAGGGCTGCCTCACGCTCAAGGGCTTCCTGACAGCGGTCATAATAGCCGCTTTCTTTAAGCATCGCCAGGTTTTCGCCCAGGGTGCGGCCCGTTACCGTCAAAGCATCTAGGTGCAGATGGCCCTTAATGGCTTCCATCACCTGAGGCACGCCGCCTGCGCAGCTGAAATACTGGGCAGGCCAATCCCCTGCGGGTCGGATATTCAGTATATAGGGGATGCTCCGGTGCAGCGCATCAAAGCGGCTGGCATCCAGCGGCAGGCCAAAGGCGTGGGCGATAGCCAGCAGATGCATGATGGCATTGGTGGAGCCGGATATGGCCGCGTGGACCATAATGGCGTTTTCAAAGCTTTCAAGGGTCACGATATCCTGGGCGCAAAGGCCTTTTTCCGTAAGTGCCATGATCTGCGCGCCTGCGTCGTGGGCGGCCTTTTTCAGCTCAGGCGAGGCGGCGGGCAGCAGCGCCGTGCCCGGGAGCATCAGCCCTAGGGCCTCCGCCATGATCTGCATGGTGGAGGCAGTGCCCATAAAGGCGCACGCGCCCATGCCGGGGCAGGCATGCTGCTGGTAAAAGACCAGCTGCTCCTGGGTGATCTCGCCCCGCTTGTACATAGCGCTAAGCTTGCCCATCTGCTCCAGGGTCAGCAGCTCATTATGGGCGCAGGCAGGGTCCTGGGGAATGCGCTCCTGAGGAAGCTGCGTCGCGTCCATCACGCCACCAGTCACTACGATGGCGGGCCTATCCTTAAGCCTGCCGATGCTCATCAAAAGAGCGGGCACGGCCTTATCGCAGCTGGCGATAAAGACCTCGCCGTCAAAGGGCGTTGCCTGAGCATGAGCCTCCACCAGGTTTGTGATGGCCTCCCGGTGGGGCAGGGAATAGTTGATGCCGTCATGGCCCTGGGCACAGCCGTCGCATATATCGGTGGCGAAGTAACGGGCGGCCTTGCCGCCATGGGCCTGCACCCCCTGCACTGCCTGGTCCACCAGGGGCAGCAGGTGCGCGGAGCCCGGATGGCTGTCGCCAAAGGTGCTTTCGATAATGATCTGCGGCTTTTCCAGGTCCTGGGCCGTCCAGCCCATCCCCATGCGCAGGGGGTCCATTTCCGGGGCCAGGGCCCGTATGTGTTGGCTTCGCAGCATAGGCTCGTCCTTCTTTGTTTGGATTGGATAGGGGGCGAGGGGATATAGCGCCAGCGCGCAGCGACCTTAGCTAAGCAGCTTCACAAGGGGCGTATATGGGAGGCCCAGGCTGTCCGCCACGTTTTGATTTACACATTTGCCAGCGTAGATGTTTACGCCCTGGGCCAGGTGGGGGTCGGCCTTGCAGGCGGCCTCCAGGCCCATATTGGCCATGCGCACGGCATAGTGGATGGTGGTGTTGGACAGCGCGATGGTGGACGTGCGGGGTACTGCACCGGGCATATTGCCTACGCAGTAATGCACGATATCGTCCACGATATATACCGGGTCGTCGTGGGTGGTGGTGTGGGAGGTCTCGCAGCAGCCGCCCTGGTCAATGGCGATATCCACGATCACCGCGCCCTTTTTCATCAGCGCCAAATGTTCCCGCCGCACCAGCTTTGGGGTGGCGCCGCCGGGGATCAGCACGGAGCCGATCACCAGGTCCGCCTCGGAAAGGCTCTTGGCAATATTGCTTTCCGTGCTGTACAGCGTGGTGATGGACGCGCCGAATACATCATCCAGATAGGTAAGACGGTTCAGGTTCACATCCAGCAGCACCACCTGAGCGTCCATGCCCACAGCGGCCTTGGCCGCGTAGGTACCGGCAATGCCGCCGCCGATGATGACCACCTTGCCCCGCTCTACGCCCGGCACGCCGCCCAGCAGCAGGCCCCGGCCGCCGAAGTTTCGCTCCAGGTACTTGGCCCCCTCCTGAATGCTCAGCCTGCCTGCGATCTGACTCATAGGCCGCAGGCAGGGCAGGTTGCCCTCGCCATCTACGATGGTCTCGTAGGCCACGGCCTTTACGCCGCTTTTGATCAGCGCATCGGCCAGGGGCTTGTTAGGCGCAAGGTGCAGATAGGTGAAAAGGATCTGGTCCTTGCGCAGGTATTTGTATTCCTCGGGCTCAGGCTCCTTGACCTTGATGATCATATCGGCAGTGGCAAAAACCTCCGCCGGGGTCTTGAGGATGGTGGCGCCATTCGCCTCGTACTCCGCATCGGTAAAGTTTGCGCCTTCGCCGGCATGGGTCTCCACAAAAACCTGATGCCCGCCTTTGACAAAGGAAAGCACATTGTCCGGGGTAAAGCCTACGCGGTACTCGTGGTTCTTCAGTTCTTTGGTCACGCCGATCTTCATGGGTACAACACTCCTTTGTATCAAACCGAGATTGCATCTAGTATACACCGAGACGGCGGTTTCTCGCAATATGGCGCTGGCGGTCTGTGCAATAAACATTTTGTCAAAGGAAAGCGGTAAAAGCCTTGTATTTCCTAAATTGATGTGGTATACTGCTAAATGTCTGGGATTTCGGGCAGAGCGATCTGTCATTTGACCATTGACTTGATAGAAAGAAGGGCTTATCGAAAGAGTGGATATTGCTTTCCTTTTCCTTACGCAGGCCCCATAGAAGGGGTTCAACGCTTTTATTCGCCGGGTATTTCGGGCGATAAAAGGCGCATTTGCGGACGAAAAAGGCGAAGCAGTATTATGCCGCTCTTTTTAATTGCTATCTTATCATCAATAAACGGGCGGCCTGGCCGCCAATGGGAGAAAGAATGGGAAAGAAAAGTGCATCCTCTATCCAGGCCGTGGAAGAAATGGCGGTCCGGCTGGCAGAGGAGCTGGAACTGGAACTGGTAGAAGTGGTCTTGCAAAAGGAGAGCCGGGGCAAATGCCTTTGTGTTTACCTGGATAAGGACGGCGGGCTGACCCTGGATGATTGCGAAAAGTACCACAAGCGTATCCAGCCGCTGCTAGAGGACGTGGAGTACGACTTTCTGGAGGTGTCCAGCCCGGGCATAGACCGGCCTATCCAGACCCTGCGCGATTTTGAAAAAAACCGCGGAAACAACGTAGAAGTACGGCTGTTCAAGCCTCAGGACGGGGCTAAGGCCCACACGGGAAAGCTGCACGCGATGGACGGGGAGACCGTCACCATCCGCCTGGAGGATGACCGGGAAATGAGCTTCCCCCGCAAGGCTGTAGCCATTATCAAGCCCATCATCGACCTGGACGGGCTTGAGGACGAAGAAATATAAGCGTCTTAACAGAAGAAAGATAAGCCCTCATAGAGGATAAGCCCTCATAAAGGATAAGCCCTCATAGAGGGTATGAAGTATTTGGAAAAAGAACAGGAGCATTGCCCATGAGAACGACAAAGAAGAACCAACCGGTGAATCGGGAAGCGGAGATTATTGATGCAGTCCGCGCCCTGGCCCGCGAAAAGGACATCAGCGAGGATATGCTTATCGGCGCTATCGAAGAGGCGCTGACGGCCGCATATAAAAAGAACGTAGCCCGGGAAAGCGCTATTCCCGCCAACCTTTCTGTGTCCCTGAACCGGGATACCGGCGTGGCCCATGTGTTTGCCCGCAAAACCATCACCGAAGAGGTGGAGGATGAGGCGAACCAGATCACCCTGGAGGAAGCCCTCCAGATCCGCTCTGATTACCGTATGGGCGATATCGCCGAGATCGACGTGACCCCCACGGGCTTCCTGCGCACTGCCGCCCAGACCGCCAAGCAGGTCATCATCCAGCGCATCCGGGAAGCCGAGCAGGGCAAGATTTACGACGAGTACTCCGAAAAGGAAAACGAGATCCTCACCGCCATCGTCCAGCGGGTGGAGCCCAAGGCCGTATATGTGGAATTGGGCCGCACTGAAGGCGTGATGGAGCAGAACGAATGGATGCCCGGCGAGGAATACCATATCGACGACCATATCAAGGTATATGTGCTGGAAGTCGGTCGCAGCGGCCGGGAAATGCTTCGTGGGCCCCAGGTGCGGGTCAGCCGCATCCATACGGGCCTGGTCAAGCGACTGTTTGAAATGGAAGTGCCGGAGATCGCCGCAGGCGTGGTGCAGATCAAGTCCATCGCCCGGGAAGCGGGCAGCCGCACCAAGATGGCCGTCTACTCCACCGACCCGGTCATTGATCCCGTAGGTGCCTGCGTAGGCCCTCGCGGCAACCGGGTGGAAAAAGTGGTCACCGAGCTTAAGAACGAAAAGATCGACATCATCAAGTGGTCTCCCGACCCGGCGGAATTTATCGCCAATGCCTTAAACCCCGCCCATGTGCTTAGCGTATTCGTGGCGGAGAACGAAAAGGCGTGCCGGGTGGTAGTGCCGGATAGCCAGCTGAGCCTGGCCATTGGCAAGGAGGGGCAGAACGCCCGCCTGGCCGCCAAGCTCACCGGATGGCGCATTGATATCAAGAGCCAATCCCAGGCCGCCCAGATGTTTGGCCTGGAGGAGGAAATGCCGGAGGAGCCCCTGGGCTACCAGGAGTACTACGACGGCACGCAGCCCATAGGGGAGTTCGAAAATACCGGGCTGCCTGAGCTGGAGGAGATCCCCATGGAAATGCCCTACGAGGGCGAGGATGATACCCTGTAAGGGAAAGGTCCTCATAAAGGAGAATCCTGTTAGGAGTGAATTAAGTGCCTAAGCCGCGCAAAACGCCCATGCGGATGTGCGTGGGTTGCCGCGAAATGAAGGAAAAGCGTGCGCTCATCCGGGTGGTTCGCTCTCCCGAGGGCGAGGTATCCCTGGACCCTACGGGCAAAAAACCGGGCCGTGGCGCATACTGTTGCTATAGCGCGGATTGTCTGCGCAGGGCCCTTAAGCAAAAGCAGCTGGACAGGGCGCTGGAAGTTCGTCTGGATGAAGCGGTCAGCGCAGAGCTGACAAAGACACTGGACGGCCTGCTGACAGCTCCGAGGGAGGAACAGGCGTGAGGGAACAAGCCGCGCAAAGAGTGACCGGGTTTCTGGGCCTTTGCACACGGGCAGGCCAGGTGACCTTTGGCCAGGATGCCTGTGTGGGCGCGGTGCGCAGCGAAAAGGCGGCGCTGGTGCTGCTGGACGAGGAAAGCTCCGAAAACAGCCGCAAGCGCTTCCTGGATACCTGTCGAAGCCATGCAACGCCACTTTATATTCTGGAAGCAGGGTCCATTGCAAGGGCAGTGGGAAAGGACGACCGCAAGGTAGTGGCCATCAAGTACGGCACTATGGCGGATAAGCTGTTAGCTCTGCTTCAAGAAGAAAAAAACCACGCGGCGCTGGAGCCGCAGGAAACCGCGGCCCTAACGCCGCAAGACCAAGGATGACCACGGCCTGATGGAGGCCTCACCATACAGAGTGTAAATTATGCGGGGGTGCAAGCGGTACAATGACCAAAGTTAAACTCAAAGATGCCACCAAGGAACTGCTCAGCGGAGCCGAAGAAGTGCTCACGAGCGCGTCAAGCGTGCGGAAGGGCGCGGATGAACTGATGCAGTCGGTGCGCAAGCTCGAGACGCAATTCGTCCGCCAGGAGGAACAACGCCGGGCGGAGGAAAAGCAGGCCGAGCAGGAGCGCCTAGTGAAGCAGCATACCAAGGCGTTCACTATGCCCGATACCGAGGAAGCCCCTGCCCCGAAAGAGGAAGAAAAGCCTCAGGAGGCGAAAGCAACGCAGAGCGAAAAGGCTCCGGAGGCTGCTGCGCCTAAAACCCAGAAAGTTCAAAAGAAGGAAGAGGGGGAGCCATCCGTGCAAACCCAGCCTAAGCAAGCGGAAGCGCCCGCCGAAGCCCAGCCGGTAGCCCAAAAGGAAGCCGAGCCTGAAAAAGTGGAAGTGGCAGCTCAAGCGGCCCAGGCACAGCCTGCGGCAGCCGAAGCAGCGGTTGCGCCTGCCACGGCCGAGCCCCCCAAGGAGGCGACCCCCCAGGTGGCCTCTGCGCCTGCAGCTGGCGGCACCCCTCAGGCAGGCGGCGCACCCATGCGGCAGGCCTTCCAGGCCCGTCCTGCGCAGCAGCCCGGCCCTCGGCCTATGAATCCCCAGGGTCCCTTTGGCCGCCCGGCTAATCCCCAGGCAGCGCAAGGCCCCTATGGCCGTCCGGCTAATCCCCAGGCGGCGCAAGGCGGCCCCTATGGCCGTCCTGCCAATCCTCAGGGCCCCTATGGCCGTCCCGCCAATCCCCAGCAGGGTGGCTTTGGCCGTCCCGCTGCCCCTCAGGGCCCCTATGGCCGTCCGGCCAATGCCCAGGGTCCTTATGGCCGTCCCGCTAATCCGGCGATGGCTGGCGGCGGCGCACCCCGGCCCGCAGGCGGCGGCTTTGGCCGTCCGGCAGGCGGCGCGCCCGGTGGCCGTCCTCCCATGGGCGGCGGCAGGCCCAGCAAGACCCCGGAAATGACCCCTGCGGTGGAAAAAGAGCGGGTCAGCAATTACGACCCCAACAAGAAGAATTATATCCGTCAGCATGACCCGGAGCGGGTAGCCCGCAACCGTAAGCAGCTGGCGCGGGAATCCTTTGGCGGCTATGATGACGATGTAGTCCGCGGTGGCCGTCGGGCCCGGGCCAAGAAGCCCAGCGCCCAGATGATGATGGCCCCCATCAGGATCGAAAAGGCCTTCATGACTGCCGAAACCATCACCGTTAAGGACCTTACCGAGCGCGTAGGTAAGCCCGCCGGTGATATCCTCAAGAAGCTGCTGCTTTTGGGCGTAATGGCCAATATCAACAGCGAGCTGGATTTTGACACTGCCAGCTTGGTCTGCTCCGAGTTTGGGGTGGATCTGGAGCTGAACCTGGCCAAGACCGCTGAGGACGCCCTTACCGATACGGACTTCGAGGACGCAGAGGAGGATCTCCAGCCCCGTCCCCCTGTGGTCACCATCATGGGCCACGTTGACCATGGTAAGACCTCCCTTTTGGACTACATCCGCAAGGCCCATGTTACCCGCGGCGAGGCGGGCGGCATCACCCAGCATATTGGCGCTTATACCGTCAACCTGGACGATCGCCCCATCACCTTCCTGGACACCCCCGGCCATGAAGCCTTTACGGCCATGCGTGCCCGTGGCGCACAGTCCACGGATATCGCGGTGCTGGTGGTGGCAGCGGACGACGGCGTAATGCCCCAGACCGTGGAAGCCATCAACCATGCCAAGGCGGCGGAAGTACCGATCATCATCGCCATCAACAAGATGGATAAGGAGACTGCTAACCCCGACCGGGTCAAGCAGGACCTGACCGCTTACGAGCTGGTGCCCGAGGAGTGGGGCGGCGACACCATTATGGTGCCTGTCAGCGCCTCTACTGGCGAGGGTGTGGATTCCCTTTTGGAAATGATCCTCCTGCAAGCTGATATGTGTCAGCTCAAGGCCAACCCCAACCGTATGGCCAAGGGCGTTATCATCGAAGCCAAGCTGGATAAATCCCGTGGCCCTGTGGCCACCGTGCTGCTGCAAAACGGTACTCTGCACGTGGGCGACAACATCGTTGCCGGTATGGCCAGCGGCCGCGTCCGCGCTATGGTCAACGATCGGGGCGAGCGGGTCACCACGGCTGGGCCTGCTATGCCTGTTGAAATTGCTGGCTTCACGGAAGTACCCAGCGCAGGCGACGACATGATGGCTGTGGCCGATGACCACCTGGGCCGCCAGGTCGTTGAGGAGCGCCGGGATAAGATGAAGGCTGCCCGTGTGGCCGCCTCTACCAAGGTCTCCCTGGATAACCTGTTTAGCCATATTGATGCTGGCAAGATCGAAAACCTGAACGTCATCATCAAGGCTGACGTGCAGGGCAGCGTAGAGGCCGTGAAGCAGGCTCTGGAAAAGCTGACCACCGACGAAGTGCGCGTGCGCGTTTTGCACAGCGCCGTAGGTGCCATCACCAAGGACGACGTGAACCTGGCTTCTGCCTTTAATGCCATTATCATCGGCTTCAATATCCGCCCGGACAACAGCGCCCGGGAGGCCGCCGACCGGGAAGAAGTGGATATCCGCCTCTACCGCGTCATCTATCAGGCCATCGAGGATATCCAGAAGGCCATGAAGGGCATGCTGGCCCCCGAGTTCAAGGAAGTGCTTCTCGGCCATGCCGAGGTCCGCAGCGTATTCCGCATTACCGGCGCGGGCATGGTCGCGGGCTGCTACGTCCTGGACGGCAAGCTGCAGCGTAACGCCCAGGTGCGTTTGCTCCGGGATAATGTAGTGGTCTTTGAGGGCAAGCTGTCCTCGCTGAAACGCTTTAAGGACGATGCCAAGGAAGTGGCCACCGGCTACGAGTGCGGCGTAAGTTTCGATGCCTTCAACGACATCAAGGAAGGCGATATCGTGGAGTGCTTTGTAATGGAAGAGATCGAACGGTAAGGCGGCGGCTTTTGAACAGGCTGCGCTTACCCCCTCTCGTTTTGAAGGGGCCATCCGGCACAAGCGGATGGCCCGGAAGGAAGAAATAAGTGAGCTATCAAAGGATCGACCGGATCAGCGAGCAGGTCCGGCGGGAAGTGGACCTGATCATTCGTGAGCAGCTGTCCGACCCCCGCGTTAAGGGCACCTTTAGTGTCACCCGCGCCGATGTGGCCCGGGACCTGCGCTACGCGAAGATTTATGTGAGCATCATGGAGGAAGAAAACCGCAAGCCCATGATGGAAGCGCTGAAAAAAGCGGCGGGCTTTGTCCGTCATGAGCTGGGCCAGCGGATGATCATTCGTTACGCCCCTGAGATCATTTTTGAACTGGATCAAAACATTGAGTACGGTATTCACATCGCGTCGGTTTTGAAACAAGTACAGGCAGGGGTAGATACCAATGATGCAGGAAAATCGGAAGAATAACGATCTGTCGCAGTTAGAGGAGATGCTGTCTGCCGTTAAGCGTGCGGACAGCATCTTGCTGTTTTCGCACATCTCCCCGGACGGAGATACTATCGGCAGTGCCCTGGCCCTGAAAATGATGCTGGAGGCCCTGGGGAAAAAGGTTATTTATGTTTTGGATGGCATCGTGCCGCCCAGCCTCTTCTTTTTGCCGGATATCTATGCCATCCGCAGCCCACAGGACCCGACCCTGGAGATCGAGGCAAGCAAGCCCGGTACCCTGGCCATCGCGGTGGATGTAAGCTGCTCGGACCGGATGGGGGCTTGTGAAGCGCTCTTTAACAAGGCCCCGCTAACGGCCCAGGTAGATCACCACGAGACTAACCCTGGCTATGCCCATGTCAACCTGATCGACGGTCAGGCCCCAGCCACGGCTATTCTGGTCAACCGCCTCCGTGAAGCGGCTCAGGTACCCCTGGCCCCGGAGATGGCGGTGTGCCTGTACACGGCCCTGGCTACGGATACAGGCAATTTTGTCTATGACAGCACCAACTCGGAGGCTTTTTTGCTGATGAGCCGCCTCATGGAGGCGGGTCTGCCCCTGGCCCGGTATAGCCGCCTGCTATTCAGGCGCAAGGAGCGGGAGTTTGTGCAGCTGCTGGGCAAGACCCTGCACTCCCTTACCCTGCTTGGGAACGGGCAGGTGGCAGGGCTGACCCTGACCCTCAAGGATCTGGAGGCTGTCCATGCCACCAGCGAGCATACAGATGGTATCGTGGACTATGCCATTGACATCGCCGGAGTACAGATGGCTTATTTTGCCAAGGAGACCGAGGACGGCGCTATCAAGTTCAGCCTCCGGGCCTTGGCCCCTCACCGGGTGGATGAAGCAGCGGCGGTCTTTGGCGGTGGCGGCCACCAGCTGGCGGCAGGCTGCACCCTGCGGATGCCGCTGGATGAAGCGGTGGCCCTTGTGCAGCAAGCTTTGCAAAGTGCGCTGGAAGGGAGCCCCAAGCCTTGACGGATGTGACGGATATGCGTGAAAAGCCCTGCGGTTTTTTAAACGTGCTAAAGCCCCCAGGTATGTCCTCGGCCCAGGTGGTGGGCAAGGTCCGCTGGCTGCTGAAGGGCGAGAAGGTGGGCCATGGCGGCACGCTGGACCCGGAGGCCGCCGGAGTGCTGCCGCTGATGATCGGTAAGGCCGCCCGACTTTTTGATTATTTGCAGGACCATGAGAAAGCCTATGTAGGCGAGGTGGCCTTTGGCTGCGCCACAGATACCCAGGATGCCCAGGGCAAGGCTTTGGAGACTGGGGAAAACTATCCCTCCCGGCAGGCCGTGGAAGCGATGCTGCCCCGGTTTATGGGGGAGATCGTCCAGCGGCCCTCCATGTACAGCGCCATCAAGCAGGATGGCAAGCCCCTCTACCAGCGGGCCAGGGCCGGGGAAGTGATAGAGGTGCCCACTCGGCAGGTCCAGGTGCATAGCCTGCAGCTTACCCAGGACATGCCGGACCATGGCTTTTTGTTTTCAGTGCACTGTTCCAAGGGCTTTTATGTACGCAGCCTGTGCCATGATCTGGGGGAAGCCCTGGGCTGCCCCGCCCATATGCGGTGGCTGCTGCGCACCCAAAGCGGGGTCTTTCATCTGGAAAGCGCCCTTACCTTGGAAGAAATCGAAAAGGCGGCAGAGGAGGGGACCCTTTCCCATTTGATGCTGTCGGTGGACTTTGCCCTGGAGCATTTGCCCTGCGCGAATGTACCGCCGCCCTTGGTGGGTGCTTTGCGAAATGGGCAGAAGCTTTTTTGGACGCAGTTTCCGGCGCTTCATGGCACTGCGGCGGAAGCGGGAGGCCCCGCCTGCCTCAAGGTGGAAGGGCGCATCGTGGCCATAGCCCGCCGCCAGGAGAAGGAGCTAAAGCCCTGCACCTGGCTGGGCGACTAATACGCAACGAAGGAAAGGGAGCGATACGCATGGAGATAAGCTTGGATGGGAAAGCTACTACCGAGCGGTGCGTGTTAGCGCTAGGCATGTTTGACGGCATGCATCTGGGACACCAGGTGCTTTTGAAAAGGGCCAAGATCCTGGCACGGCAGAAGGGTATCCCCCTGGTGGTGTGCACCTTTGCCACCCACCCCATGCAGGTGATCTGCCCTGAAAAATGCCCCACCATGCTTACCACCCTGGACGAACGGGCCCATTTGATGGAAGCGCTGGGGGTAGACCTGTTGTGTGCCCAGCCCTTTGACAAAAGGGTCATGGAAAGGGCCCCGGAGGAATACGTGGGCTTTCTGTGCCAGCGGTTTCATCCCCGCTTTGTGGTGGTGGGCTATAACCACACCTATGGCAAAAGCGGCGCAGGCACCCCCGCGCTGCTGGCGGCCCTGGGCGGAGCCTTAGGCTTCGAGACGGATATCGTGCCCAAGATCACCCTGGACGGCGAGGACGTAAGCGCGACGGTCATTCGCGGGCTGCTGAGCCAGGGGCAGGCAGCTAAAGCCTGCCATATGCTGGGCCGCCCGTATATGCGGGAGGCGGTAAGCGCCGGGGAGGGGAGCTTCACCATGGTCCCTAATGGCAAGCAGGATGTCCCTGCGGGGGTATACCGTGTGCTGGCGGAGATGGGGGGCAAGCGCTGCCCGGCCACGTTGACGGTCACCCGGGAGGGCCATGGCAGGAGCACTTTTGGGGCTCAGATGCCCGTGGGAGAGGAGATACCTTTCTTCTTTTTGCACGGTGAGCCCAAAAGCTAAACGGTCAGCCCAAAACTAGCCCAAAACGGCCAGCCCAAAAGTGAAAAACAGGTTTACAAATAGGCTTTATCGTGTTACAATAGCTACCGTGTGTAGACACACAGGTGAACCGTATGCGCAGCCCGCCGAAAGCCAACGGCAGGCTATGGATGCGGCGATTACCGGAGGGGCGCGAAGGCGCTCACATTAAAGGAGGCAATATCATGGAAAAGTCTGAGATCATCCAAACGTATGCCCGTCACGAGGGTGACACCGGTTCCCCCGAAGTGCAGATCGCACTGCTCACCCAGCGTATTAATCACCTTAACGAGCACCTGAAGATCAACAAGAAGGATCACCACAGCCGTCGCGGCCTGCTCCTGATGGTAGGTAAGCGTCGTGGCCTGCTGGATTACCTCAAGAAGACCGACATCGAAAGCTACCGGACGCTGATTGCTCAGCTGGGCCTGAGAAAGTAATTGTCTGGCGAATCACAACCGCGCAACCGGCGGCCTAATCGCTGCCGGGCGCGGCTGTTTTGCGAATAGGGTGTTCATAAGAGCATCCAAGAGGAGTTGTCCTGGGGAAGAAGGCCCAGGGCAGGAAGAGGAGAAGTAAATGGAATATAAGTCGTTTTCCACCGAGCTGGCAGGGCGCCCGCTCACCATTGAATTTGGCAAGTACGCCATGCAGGCGGCAGGTTCCGCTTTCGTGCGCTACGGCGATACCGTTGTGATCGTCAACGCCACCATGTCCGATAAGCCCAGGGACGGAGTGGATTTCTTCCCGCTGAGCGTTGATTTTGAGGAGAAGCAGTATTCCGTGGGTAAGATCCCCGGCGGATTCATCAAGCGAGAGGGCCGTCCCACTGAGAAGGCCACCCTCACCTGCCGCCTCATCGACCGTCCCCTGCGTCCGCTGTTCCCTAAGGGAATGCGCAATGACGTGCAGGTTGTGGCTACGGTCCTGTCCGTAGACAAGGACATCCCCCCGGAAATTCCCGCGATGATCGGCTCCTCTGCGGCGCTGACCGTAAGCGAGATCCCGTGGAATGGCCCTACCGGCACTGTGGTGGTGGGCATTGTGGATGGCGAATATGTACTTTGCCCCAATGAGGAGCAGCGCCAAAAGAGCACCCTGCACCTGACCGTTAGCGGCACCAAGGAAGCCGTGCTGATGGTGGAAGCGGGCGCGAAGGAAGTCAGCGAAGCGGAGATGCTGGGCGCTATCCTCTTCGCCCATGAAGAGATCAAGAAGATCGTTGCCTTCATCGAAGGCATTCGCGCTGAGATCGGCAAGGAAAAGGTAGAAGTAAAGCTTGTGGTCACCGGCGATGATATCAAGCAGGCTGTCCGTGAGTATGCCTACGACAAGTGCACTTACAGCTTTGAGACCCCTGACCGCCATGTGCGCCAGGAGCGGGAGGAAGCCGTAAAGGCCGATTGCGCAGAGCACTTTGCCACCCAGTTTGAAGGCCGCATGAACGAAGTGATGGATGCGCTGTACTACCTCAACAAGGAGATCATGCGCGGGAAGATCCTTCAGCAGGGCGTACGTCCTGATGGCCGGGGCAATACCGATATCCGTCCTATCTGGTGCGAAGCGGGTGTGCTGCCCCGCACCCATGGCAGCGGCATCTTCACCCGTGGCGAGACCCAGGTGCTGACGGTTACCACCTTGGGCTCCATGAGCGATGTGCAGATCCTGGATGGTCTGGGCACCGAGGATTCCAAGCGCTATATCCACCATTACAACATGCCCCCCTACGCCACCGGCGAAGCGGGCCGCATGCGCAGCCCCGGCCGCCGGGAAGTGGGCCATGGCGCCCTGGCCGAGCGGGCCCTGGAGCCTGTGATCCCCACCGAGGACGAGTTCCCCTATGCCCTGCGTCTGGTCAGCGAAGTGCTCTCCAGCAACGGTTCCAGCTCCATGGCTTCCGTTTGCGGCAGCACCCTGAGCCTGATGGATGCAGGCGTGCCCATCAAGAGCCCCGTTGCGGGCGTGGCCATGGGTCTGATCAAGGATGCCTCCAGCGATAACGTGGCGGTTTTGACCGACATTCAGGGTCTGGAAGACTTCCTGGGCGATATGGACTTCAAGGTAGCGGGCACCGTAAAGGGCATCACCGCTATCCAGATGGATATCAAGATCGCGGGCATCGACAAGCCCATTTTGGAGAAGGCCTTGAATCAGGCTTTGGCTGGCCGCCTGCATATCCTCAAGATCATGCTGGAGACCCTCGATAAGCCCCGTGAGACCATGTCCAAGTACGCACCTAAGATCATCCGCTTTACCATCAACCCCGAGAAGATCCGTGAGGTCATTGGACCTGGCGGAAAGATGATCAACAAGATCATCGCCGAGACCGGCGTTAAGATCGACATCGAGGACGATGGCCGCGTGTACATCGCCACTCCCGATGAAGCCGCCGCCACCAAGGCTCGCCGCATCATCGAGGGCATCGCTAAGGAGGTGGACGTGGGCGATGTGTACATGGGCAAGGTAGTACGCATCATGACCTGTGGCGCCTTTATCGAGCTGACCCCCGGCAAGGACGGCATGCTGCATATCAGCAAGATGGCCGACCACCGTGTGGAAAAGGTCGAGGATGTGATGAACATCGGCGATGAGGTTGAGGTCAAGGTCAACGAGATCGACTCTCAGGGCCGCGTGAACCTGGTCCGCAACGACATGGTATATGCTTCCAATGCCGATAACGGGCCCCGCAGCAGCGGCCCCCGGACCGCCCGCCCGCCCCGTCGGGAGAGCCGTCCCATGGGCGGACAGAACTAATACGGAACCCAGTGTGACATAAGCACAGCTGGAACGTGTATCTAAGCGGCCCACGGGCCATAAAGCCGCCGGTAGAAAGGCCGAAATGCCCTTCTCCGGCGGCATTTTGATTTTTTTGCGCATTGATGGCCAAAAAGCAGCACACCCTACCATGGGGGTGATGGCATGACCCAGACCGGGTGGCCGAAGAAAGAGAGAAAAATCGGTATGTTTGATCAGATGACACTGCCTAATGGGCTTCGCATAGTGGGGGAGAGGCTCTCCCATGTCAGAAGCTGCACGGTGGGCGTGTGGGTAAAGGTAGGCTCCATGAACGAAAAGCCGGAGGAAAACGGCCTTTCCCACTTTATTGAGCATATGGTATTTAAGGGAACCAAGCAGCGCACGGCCAGGGACATTGCCGAGGAGATGGACGCAGTGGGCGGCCAGCTGAACGCCTTTACCAGCAAGGATTGCACCTGCTATTACGCCAAGGTCATCGACGAGGACCTGGCCCTGGCGGTGGATATTTTGGGCGATCTGGCCCTGAATCCCTTGTTCAACCAGGAAGAGCTGCAAAAGGAACGGGGCGTAGTGCTGGAAGAGATCGCCATGGTGGAAGATACCCCGGAGGACCTGGCTCACGAGCTTTTGTGCGAGGTGCAGTATTCCGGTTCCTTGAAGTATCCTATTTTGGGCACCAGTAAGGGCATCAAGAGCTACGACCGGGAGGCCCTGGCGGGCTACTGGAAGCGGCATTACGTGCCGGAAAACATGGTGCTGGCTGTAGCAGGGAATTACGAGTGGGAGCAGTTCGTGGCCCTGGCGGAGCAGTACTTTGGCCATGCCGCCGGCAGCCCGGAAGGGATCGAAAGCCCTGCCCAGCAGTTCCAAAGCGGCCGGAAGGCCCGGGAAAAGGACACCGAGCAGCTGCATATCTGCCTGGGCTATCCAGGCATCGCACTGGGGGATGACGACCTGTACCCCCTGTCCGTCTTTAACAACGCCCTGGGCGGGGGCATGAGCAGCCGCCTGTTCCAGCGTATCCGCGAGGAGCTGGGCATGGCCTACAGCGTATATACCTACCCCAGTAGCTATCCGGGATGCGGCGTGTTTAACGTGTACGCAGGCACCACCCCGGAGAACGGCGAGACCGTGGTGGCGGAAATGCAAAAGCAAATGGCGCTGCTGCTTAAGGAGGGCCTGACGGATAAGGAATTTATCAGCGCCAAGGCCCAGCTTCGGGGCGGCTTTGTGCTGGGGCTGGAAAGCTCCTCCGGGCGCATGCAGTCCATCGGCCGCAGCACGCTGCTGCTGGACCGCATCAACGATCCCCAGGAGCAAATGCGCAAGATTGATGCTGTGACGATGGAGGATGTGCTGCGGATGGGCGCTAAGGTGCTGGAAGCTAACCCCAGCGCGGCCATCGTGGGCAAGGATGCCCAGCGCTTCCTGGAAAAGATCGAGGGTCGGTGATGCAACAATCAGTAACGGCGCTCCCCCAGGGCTACGGGCCGCTGATGAAGATCGACCTGATGGGCAATAAAAAGCAGCTGCAGGCCGTGGCCCTGTTGCAGCTGGCGCTCATGGTCGTGGCCGCCTTTATCGGGGCTCTAGAGAGCCCCTTGAGCGCCACGTTTGCCATGGGAGCGCTGGAGTCTGTGGCGGTAAAAGTCCTGGTCATGTCTGTAAGCATGATAGCCTATATCATTTTGCACGAGGCCGTCCATGGCGTGGTCATCGCTCTGTGCGGCGCAAAGCCCTATTTCGGCTGGAAGGGCGTGTACGCCTATGCGGCCAGCCGCGCCTATTTTCGCAAAAGGGCTTACCTGGTCATCGCCTTGGCCCCCATCGTCTTTTGGGGCATCGTGCTGTGGGCCATTTGTGCCTGGGCGGGTCCAGGCTGGTTCTGGGTATTTTATGCCATCCAGATATTCAATCTTTCCGGCGGTGCTGGAGATCTGTACGTGACCTACATCATGCTTAAGCTCCCTCAGGACCTGTGGGTCCTGGATAACGGCGCCAGCATGCAGGTCTATGCCCTTGTGCAGGCGGAGGCAAGCACGGCTGAGGCAAGCACGAGCGAGGCTGGGTGAAAATGAAAGCAAGGATGAGCGAGGCTTGCTAAAGCCAAAGCTCCATTGAAAACGGAAGATACTTGGAACGCTCCCGCTATTTGCATGAGCGCCGAAAGCCTCCTTCGGGCAAGATAGGCCCTGAAGGAGGCTTTTAGTATGAAGCGAAATAGGAAGATAACGGGGCTTTGCCTATGCGCGGTGCTGGCCATGGCCTTACAAGGGTGCACCAGCAGCGCGGAGAGCATTCAGCCGGAGACCACCCCGAAAACCACCCCCATAACCAAGAAGGCGGAGGTGGACTGGCCCAGCGACAAGCTGGAGCAGGATGGGGCCGGTGTGCCAACCTTATCGGTCTACGTGGTGGAGGATAAGACTACCGAAAACATCGACATTGAAACCTATGTCCAGGGGGTGCTGGCGGGGGAGATGAAAAATGACTGGCCCATGGAGGCCCTCAAGGCCCAGGCGATCTTAGCCCGGACCTTTGTTTTGAAGTTTGTGCAGGAGAAGAAAAGCCGATATCATGACGCGGATATCTCCACAGATATCGAAGAAGCCCAAGCCTATGCGGCGGATGAAATAAATGACCGCATCAAGCAGGCGGTGTCGGAAACCGCAGGGCTGGTGCTGTCTGCCGATGGGGAGCTGCCCTATAGCTGGTTCCACGCCCACAGCGGCGGCAAGACCGCCATGGCCAAGGAGGGCCTGGGCTGGGAGCAGCCGGAGCCGATCTATACCCGGGTGGCCCCCGGCACAGAGCCGGAGCCCGGCAGCATCGACAGCGATGCACTGGCGGAGGCTGCCAGCTGGAAGGCTTCCTTTTCCCTTTCGCAGTTTGCCGCTGCTTGCAAGAAAGCGGGCAAGACGGTCAAGCTGACCGCTGATAGCGATATCACTATTGGCGAGCGGGGCCAAAGCGGCCGGGCCGTGACCCTTATCGTAAATGATCAGACGATAAGCGCCTCAGAGCTGCGCATCGCTATCGGCAGCAAGGAGATGAAGTCCACCTTGCTGACCAGCCTCAAGATCAGCGGAGATCAGGTGCTGATGGAGGGCAAGGGCTACGGCCACGGCGTAGGCATGAGCCAATGGGGCGCCTACGGCATGGCGGAGGAAGGCAAAAAGGCGGAGGAGATCATCCGGCACTATTTTGGCAACGTGGCATTGGTGAAGCTCTGGTAGCCGTGCCTCGTAGGCTGGCGAAGGCCCAGGTCATTTGACCGGGGCCTTTTTTCCGGCGTTTTCCAACCGTTGCAGGGTGGGCTTGTAGTAGAAAATAAGCAGGTACTTTTGATCAAAATTGACCGCCTTTAGTTTTGGCTTGCGCCCACTCCTGCGCCCACTTATGTGTCCACTTTTGTGCCCACTGACCGTAACGATTTTGTGCCCAAATTATAGGCAAAAGAAAAACCCTTGATTTTTCAAGGGTTTTAATGGTGGGACTAACTGGGCTCGAACCAGTGACCTCCACGATGTCAACGTGGCACTCTAACCAACTGAGCTATAATCCCAAAGGACAAAATGGATTATAGCATAGATTGAGTGTCAATGCAAGACAAAGAGCCTACTTTTTTTGCCATTGTTGTTCTGCCCTTTGTTATTCTGCCCTTTGCAGTTCGGGCTTTGTTGCTCGAATTGCGTTTTATTCCGTCTGCGCTTTATTCCACGGTAACGCTCTTGGCCAGATTGCGGGGCTTATCCACGTCGCAGCCACGGGCCACGGCCATGCAGTAGGCAAAGAGCTGCAAGGGGATTACGGCCAAGAGCGGCGCGAACAGATCGTTGGAGTCAGGAATGGCGATCACATCGTCCACCTGGCCCGATACCTTGTCAAGCAGGCTTTCCCGACATACAGCCACCACTCGGGCACCCCGGGCCTTTACCTCCCGGAGGTTGCTCATCATTTTGTCGATGAGGGCGGGCTGGGTGATGGTGGCCACCACCAGGCGGTTTTCCTGCAAAAGGGCGATGGGGCCGTGCTTTAGCTCGCCAGCCGCATAGGCCTCGCTGAAGATGTAGCTGACCTCCTTCAGCTTAAGGGCCGCCTCCATGGACAGGGCGTAGTCCATGCCCCGGCCTACGAAAAAGACGTGCTTTTTCTGGCTGGCAGTGCTGGCCAGGCGCTGGAGGGACTCCTGGGTCTTGAGGGCTTCCTCGGCCTTTTGGGGCAGGGCGGAAAGCTCCTGGAGCAGGGCGTGGGCGGCCTCGCCGGTCAGCTGTCCGCGCATTTCGCCCAGGGCGATGGCGATCAGCAGCATCATTTCCGCCTGGGTCATGTAGGCCTTGGTGCTGGCTACGGCGATCTCGGGTCCGGCATAGGTGTAGAGGGTGTTTTCATCCCCCACCTCCCGGGCGATGGTGGAGCCTACCACGTTGCATATGGCCATTGCCTTGGCTCCACGGCGCTTGGCTTCCCTAAGGGCGGCCAGGGTGTCGGCGGTTTCGCCGCTTTGGGATACGGCGATGAACAGCTCGTTGTCGCCGATGATGGGGTCACGGTAGCGGTATTCGCTGGCGATCTCCGCCTCCACAGGCAGCCGGGCCAGCTTTTCAATGGCGTATTTGCCCAGCACCCCGGCGTGGTAGGCCGTGCCGCAGGCCACGATGCTGATCTTGCGCAGGCGCTTAGCTTCCTCCAGGCTCATGGGAAACCAGCTGTAGTCCATGGCTTTGCCAGAGAACCGGGGAGTGAAGGTTTTTTGCAGGGCTTCGGGCTGCTCGTGGATCTCCTTGAGCATGTAATGGGCGTAGCCGCCCTTCTCCGCGCTGCTAAGGTCCCAATCCACGTGGAAGAAGCCATGCTCCTTGGGGTTGCCGTAGATATCGAAGATGGAGATGCTGTCGGCGGTCAAAAGGCCGATCTCCTTATCCTCCAGAAAGATAACGTCCCGGGTGTGGCTTAAAAGAGCGGGAATATCCGAGGCGATAAAGGCCTCACCCTTTTCCGCGCCGATGACCAGAGGGCTGTCATTGCGGGCGCAGTATAGGACTCCCGGCTCCTGATCGCTGACGATGCCCAGGGCGTAGCTGCCTTCCAGCATACCCAGGGCCTTTACCAGGGTGCTTTTCATATTTCCGTCGTAAAGATGATGCAACAGGTGGGCTACCACTTCTGTATCGGTTTGGGATACGAAGGTAAGGCCGGCGTTTTCCAAATGCTTGCGAAGGGCCTCGTGGTTTTCGATGATGCCGTTATGGACTACCGCGATGCCGCCTTTAACATCCGTGTGGGGATGGGCGTTGAGATCGCTGGGCTCGCCATGGGTGGCCCAGCGGGTATGACCGATGCCCATATGACCCGTCAAGGGGCTTTCTTCAAGCAGGGCTTCTAGGTTTTCCAGGCGCCCCTTAGCCTTCCGGACGTTTGTTTTGCCTTCTGCGTCCATAATGGCGATGCCTGCGCTGTCATACCCCCGGTAGGAGAGGCGGGAAAGCCCCTCCATCAAAATAGGGGATGCCTCACGATGGCCAATGTATCCGACGATTCCGCACATAAGCTGCCTCCATAATGTAATATATCGTATTGAATTGTATCATATTGTATTTTAATTAGCAAGCCCTAAAAAAAGAGGCAGCGGGTCTACCAGGGTCCCGTTTTTGCGGAACTCCAAATGCAAATGGGGAAGCGCATCACCTTCGCTAACCACGCCATTGCCTACATGGCCGAGGGTCTGCCCCGCCATAATAGGGTCCCCGGGATGCACATAGCTGGCCTCGGAAAGTCCGGCATAGAGGCTTTCGTACCCGTCCTCGTGGGCAATGCGGACCGTCAGGCCCATTAGGCTGTTGTTTTCTACCGATAAGACCTTACCAGCGGCACATGCGGACACGATGGCTCCATATTCCGCTTCCAGGTCCAGCCCGGGGTGGACTTGCCACACGCCGCTTTGGGCAAAGTACTCAGGCTGGGTGAGAGAGAACGTGCGCCCCGTGAAGCCGGATACCGGCTGGATAAAGGTAAAGCCGCTGGTGGTGGGCAAGGGCAAGGGATCCAGCTCTGCGGTGCTTTGACTGGCGATGAGCGACTGAGCCTCTCTGAGGGATTGGGCATCCTGGGAGCCGCCTACGCTTTGTACAGCCTGCTGCTGAGCCTCTGTCAGGTCCGGGTTTTCCAGCGCTTGCCGCATACGGAACGTATACAACGCAGAAAAAAGGATCACCATCACGCAAATACCCAGCACCACATAGAAGCCCTGCTTTTCCATAAAACGGTCATATACCCGGTACGCGTTTTTTACCTTGCAGCCAATACCTGCCTGCTTATTCATGCACATCCCTCCGCAGATAGGGTGGCCTTAAAAGCGCTGGAGTATGTGCCTCTATGGCTGCAGGGCCGTAACTTCCGTTCCCTGATAATAATGGGAAAGTATGGTTATATAGCTGTCGTTTTTGGCGGCCATGGCGTTGGCTCCGGCCTGGCTCATGCCTACGCCGTGGCCGTAGCCCCGCTGGTGAAAGGTGAGGCTGTCCTGGGTGGCGGTGATGGAAAACCAGGTGCTGCGCAGCCCCAGGGCTTTACGGAGGTCTGCTGCGCTGATCTGATTTTCATCAATATAAAGCGTGTCCACTCGGCCAGTGGGGGTGTAGCTGCCGATAACAAAGCTCTGGCGGAGGGTGTCTGCGGACAGCGCGCCGTCGGAGCACAGGCCGGAAAGCAGCTCGGCGGCCTCCTCAAAGGTAAAGGTGGTATCGGTACTATAGCCGCGAGAGGCTTCCTCGCCCTTACTTTCTACGCTGACCAGATAGGGGAGGCTTTGGGAAAAAACGGTTTGGGCATCCTCGGTCATGCCGCCGCTGATGGCGTGGTACAAAACGGTAATAGGCCTTCCTTCATAGGTAATGATCTCCCCTGCGGTGGCGGATACCGCTTCCACCACCCGGCTGCGGTAGGCGGGGTATTCCGCGCCCCATTTGGCTTTGCAGTCCTCCACAGAGGCAAAGCCCTGGCAATGGGTGCTGTCAGTGCAGATATCTGCGCCGGGGTGCAGGCTGCAGCCACCACCGCCGGCTGCCAGCCGCTGGGCCGTGGCCCGGGTCCGGGCTGCCACCGCCTGGGCCTTTAGCGCTTCCAGGTGGTAACTGGCGGGCATTTCCGCCGCCACAACGGAGCAGGTATAGCTCTCCAGGGACATCGCTTCGATCCGTCCCTGCTGGGCATTGTAGACAGCCAGCGTCGGCTGGGCCGCCTCCGGCGGTTCATTTCGCAAAAGCTGGCGCAGGGCTGTGTCATCCGGGCTTACGCCGTCGTCCAGCAGCGTGGGCTGGGCGGGCTGGGCAGCCTGCGTATTCGGGCCCGCAATGGGCCAAAGCTCCAACAAGCGGACCATCCGGGAGGGCAGCAAAATACGCGCTTGCCAAAGCGGGGTCTGGAGCTGCTGGAGCTCCTGGGTGGTCAGCGGCGCGCCCAGCATCCGCCATATAAGCAATAGAAATAGAAGCAACAGGCAAACCCATCTGGACAAGCATCCGCTTTTCATGTGCATCCCTCCGCGAAAAGAGTATGCAAGGACGCCTTCCGGAAGAACCCTCCGCATTTTTCCGGGTAAAGCTGGAGAGCCAAAGGAGGTTGCGAAAAACAATAGAAAAACAAAATTTAAAGGGAATTGATGGGTATACGCCTTGACATAAAGGGAATAAATCCATTATGATTATTCCTATCCAACGGTATATAGTAAATAGGAGGTAGATCCCCATGAAAAAGCTGCTTAGCTTTGTGTTGGTTGCGATCATGGCTTTGTCCCTTTGTGCGTCCGCAATGGCCGAGAATTACAAAATCGCGATCATGACCGGCACCACTTCCCAGGGTGAAGAGGAATTCCGCGCTGCTGAGAAGGCCCAGAAGGCCGATCCCGAGCACATTGTTACCGATACCTACCCCGATAGCTTCATGGCCGAGCAAGAGACCACCGTTTCCAAGCTGGTGGCTTTCGCTACCGATCCTGAGGTGAAGGCGATCATCATGTGCCAGGCTGTTCCCGGCACCAAGGCCGCTTTTGATAAGATCCGTGAAATGGGCCGCGACGACATTCTTCTGATTGCCGGCGTTCCCCAGGAAGACCCCGCTGTTATCTCCGCCGCGGCTGACATCGTTATGTACGCCGACGAAGTGAAGCAGGGCGACACCATCATGGAGACCTGCGCCAACTGGGGCGTAGAAGTGTTCATCCACTACTCCTTCCCCCGCCACATGGCGATGGAGCTGATCGTGGCTCGTCACGAGCTGCTGGCTGCCAACGCTGAAGCGCTGGGCATCGAGTTCTACGATGTGACCGCTCCCGACCCCACCGCCGAAGCTGGCCCCTCTGCTTCTCAGCAGTTCATCCTGGAAGATGTTCCCGCTCAGATGGAAAAGTTCGCTGGCAAGAAGGTCGCCTTCTTCACCACCAACTGCTCCATGCAGGAACCCCTCCAGACCGCTATCCTGACCCAGGAGAACGCTTACTATCCGCAGCCCTGCTGCCCCAGCCCCTATCATGCATTCCCCGCTGTGCTGTCTCTTGACCTGAAGCTGGGCGAGGACGACACCGAGGCTCTGAAGGCTGTTGCTAAGGCTCTGGATGCCCAGGGTGCGGCTGCCCGCTACTCCACCTGGCCTTCTCCCATCAACATGGCTATGATCGACATCGCTGTTGATTACGCTCGCGATTACATCATCGCTGATGATGCCACCGCCCCCCGTAATGACGAAGCGAAGCTGACCGCTCTTTTCACCGAGAAGCTGGGCGGCGCAACCATCGCCAAGTATTCCAACGCGGACGGCGAGACCTTCGATAACTACTACACCATCTTGCTGACCCCCGTTGATTTCACCGAATATCTCGACTAATATCTGACGCTGTCAGATTAACCCATGGTGAGAGGCAGCCCGCCTGAGTGGCGGGCTGCTTTTCCGTAAGGAGGCACTTTCGTGGGCACAGAGTATGTGCTGGAAATGCAGAATATTTCCAAAAATTATGGCGAAAACACCGTTCTTTCGGACGTTACGGTAAGGGTACGTCCGGGAGAAATTCATGCGCTTTTGGGCGAAAATGGTGCGGGCAAATCCACACTGATGAATATTCTCTTTGGTATGCCGGTAATTCATAACAATGGCGGCTTCAGCGGCGAGGTAAAAATTGATGGGGAAGTGACCCACATCGTTTCTCCCCATGATGCCATGGACAAGGGAATTGGCATGGTCCATCAGGAGTTTATGCTGCTTCCCGGTTTTACGATCACGGAGAACATTAAGCTCAACCGTGAGATTTCCAATCCTAACCTTGTTTCCCGCGTCTTTGGTAAAAACTTGGAAACTTTGGATATGAAAGCAATGGCTGCGGACGCCCGCAAGGCGCTAGACAGCGTGGGCATGGGCATTGATGAATATACGCTTGTAAGCGGCCTGCCGGTAGGCTATATGCAGTTTGTGGAGATCGCCCGTGAGATTGACAAGACGGGCGTAAAGCTGCTGGTTTTTGATGAGCCTACAGCCGTTTTGGCCGAGCAGGAGGCAGAGCAGCTGATCTCCGTAATGAAGCAGATAGCCGCCAGCGGCATCGCTATCATTTTTATTACCCATCGCTTGGATGAGGTCATCGCGGCTGCGGATGAGATCACCATTCTTCGGGACGGCAAACTGGCCGCTACCCGCAGGACCAGCGAGACCAACATTGTGGAGCTGGCGGAGCTGATGATCGGCCGCAAGGGCGAGTCCATGGTAAACTGCCCCCCCCGTACGCAGGATATGTCCGGTAAGGTGGCCATCCATATAGAGCACCTGGCCGTAGGCATGCCTGGGGAAGAGGTGCGGGATGTAACGCTGGACGTAATGGAAGGCGAGATCATGGGCATTGGCGGCTTGGCCGGCCAGGGCAAGATCGGTATCCCTAATGGCATTATGGGTCTATACGAAGCGGTAGGCGAGGTGACTCTTTTCCAAGAGCCTCATCAGCTGAATAATCCTGGCGGGGCGCTGAAAAGCGGCCTGGCCATGGTCAGCGAGGACCGCCGGGGCGTAGGACTTTTGCTGGACCAGTCCATCGAGGATAATATTGCCTTCAACGCCATGCAGGTAAACGGCGATTTCATCAAGCTCGGCTTTAAGAATACCCGTGCTATCCGAAGCACCGCCAAGGACATGATCCAGAAGCTGGATATCCGCTGCACCTCGCCGTTGCAATATGCAGGTACGCTGTCCGGCGGCAATCAGCAGAAGGTATGCGTGGCCCGGGCTTTGGTCATGGGTCCCAAGCTTTTGTTCGTGTCCGAGCCCACCCGGGGCATTGATATCGGCGCAAAGAAGCTGGTGCTGGAGACCTTGGTCAAGCTGAACCGGGAGCAGGGCATGACCATCGTTATGGTCAGCTCCGAGCTGATGGAGCTGCGCTCCATTTGCGACCGGGTAGCCATCGTGGCCGAGGGCAAAGTAGTAGATATCCTGCCTGTGGACAGCGCAGATGCCGATTTCGGCCTGGCGATGTCTGGCATCAAACCCGAAAAAGGGAGTGTGAACGCAAATGAATAAATCAACCATTCGGCTGATCGCGTCCATCGTTTTGTTCGTGATTGCGGCTTCCTTTATTGGGACTGGTATTTATGGCATGAACATGCGGCCTTCTGCCGAGGGCGAAGCGCTGCTGATCACCATGCGCAATCAGGCATTGCTGCAGGCCACCGGCGAGGGCGCGGTGGAATCCTTTGTGGCGGCCGCCAAGAAGGAAGCCACGGCCAGGGTCCGTGCGGAGGGCGGCGATATGGTCGCTATTCGGGAAGCGGTTAAAAAGGCCGAGGAGGAGACCCGCGCTAATTCCTCCAACTCTGTGGTGGATTACGCCACGGTGGATACCACCGTGCTGAACGAAGCATGCAACATCTATATCTCCGCCATGAAGGAATACGACGCGGAGAAGCTGGTCGCCGAGGCCGCCTACATTGAGGCCCATGCAAACCAAGCCGACGAGGCCGAGGAGGAAGCCTTGACCGAGGAAGGCCCCGCCACTGCGGAGGAAAGCATGGACGACGGCATGGACGACATGCTGGTGACCACCCAACCTAAGGTGGACATGTCGGGCTTTGTGGCAACGCCTAAGATGCTGGAGCTGGAAGCTGTGGCGGACGAGAAGTTTGCCATTGTGGCGGATGCGCTGATCGCCATCTATCCGGTGCTGGATCAAAACTCCATCGGACAGATCAAGGGCGTCATCACCTCGCTTTTGTACCAGTCCGGCGACGATTACACCACCTCCTTTGACCGCTTTAGCAAGTCTGGCGGAGCGGTAGCCTTGAAGGGCAACCAGACCCAGGCCCAGATCATCCGCTATGCGGACGACCTGATCACCGTGGGTATCGCGCTGGCGCTGGTGGGCCTGCTGGTGTTTTTCTACCAGTCCCTCACCACCAAGCTGGGTATCCCCCGGCTCATTATTACGGTCTTCTTTATTCTCCTTTGTGTATTATCCGTTGTCTATGACTTATCCATTGTAGACCTGCTGAGCAATACGCTGGTGCGTACCGGTATGAACCTGGTGCTAGTGCTGGCCATGGTGCCGGCTATCCAGTGCGGTATCAGCCTGAACCTGGGCCTGCCCTTGGGCATTATCGGCGGCCTCATCGGCGGCCTGTGCTGCATTGAGAGCGGCTTTAAGGGCTGGGGCGGCTTCGCCTTTGCTATTGGCATAGGCCTGGTCATTTCCGGTGTGCTGGGCTATCTGTACGCGCTGCTCCTTAACCGCCTTAAGGGCGATGAAATGGCCGTCAGCACCTATGTGGGCTTTTCCATCGTATCGCTGATGTGCATCGGCTGGCTGGTGCTGCCCTTCCGGTCCCTGCTGCTCAGGTGGCCCCTGGGCACCGGCCTAAGGGTGACCATCAGCGTCCGGGAGTCCTACCGTTATTTACTTAATAACTTCCTGGCTTTTGATATTGGCGGGGTACGCATTCCCACGGGCCTGATCCTCTTTGCGGGGCTATGCTGCTTCATGATGTGGATGTTCATGCGCTCAAAGACCGGCATCGCTATGCAGGCTGCAGGCAACAATCCGCGCTTTGCAGAAGCGGCGGGCATCAACGTGGACAAAATGCGCATTGTGGGTACTGTGATCTCCACCATGCTGGGCGCAGTGGGCATTATCGTATATACCCAGAGCTACGGTTTTATGCAGCTGTACACGGCCCCCCGTATGATGGGCTTTGTGGCCGCTTCCGCCATCCTCATCGGCGGCGCCAGCACCACAAGGGCTCGCATCAGCCACGTGATCATCGGTACTTTCCTGTTCCAGGGCGTGCTGACCCTGGGCATGCCGGTGGCCAACGTGATCGTACCCCAGTCTACCTTGTCCGAAACCATGCGCATACTGATTTCCAACGGCATTATCCTCTATGCGCTTACCAAGTCTGGAGGTGCCTCTCGTGCGTGATAAAGGACGTATTAAGTCTATTTTGATGGATAATGTAGTTACCATCATGTTCGTGGTGCTGTGCGTTGTCTGTCTGATGTTCTCCGGCCAGCCCATGAGCTATGTGCTGATGGAAATGTTTGGCCGCCTCTC
>JAVBRJ010000015.1:0-18837 GCA_031548115.1 Eubacteriales bacterium
TGTACCTTCCATTGAATATATTTGCTTTGTTTTATCTTTCCAATGCCTTCAGGAAGCTCTCCTCTTTCTTTCCCGACATCGTTCTAGCTAATATCTGCCGAAGCTCCGCCTTCGGGTTTTGGGGCATTGGAGGCGGCTTCCGACCCTTTCCCATGCTTTTGCTGTGGCATAGCGGAAGGTTGACCACTAATGAAAAAACGGTTGCCTAAGACAACCGTTTCATTATAACAGATTTTATCTGTTTGCAAAATGCATTTGCAAAAAACATTTTAAGATTCGCTACGAATTCAAAACCTTTACAAAATGCACTTCAAGAATTCCTGGGTGCGCTTTTCCTTCGGGTCTGCGAACAGCTCCGCAGGCTTGCCTTCCTCCACGATCAGGCCGTCGGACATAAAGATCACCCGGTCGGCTACGTCCCTAGCAAAGCTCATTTCGTGGGTCACCACTACCATGGTCATGCCCTCGGCCGCCAGCTGCTTCATCACCTGCAATACCTCGCCGATCATCTCCGGGTCCAGGGCACTGGTAGGCTCGTCAAAAAGCATGACATCCGGGGACATAGCCAGGGAACGGGCAATAGCCACCCGCTGCTTCTGGCCGCCGGACAGCTCGTGGGGATAGCTGTCGATCTTATCGGCCAAGCCCACCCGGGTCAAAAGCTCGAGGGCCTTATCGTCCGCCTCCTGCTTGGTAAGTATCTTCAGGTCCACAGGGGCCAGGGTAATGTTCCGGCGCACGGTGAGATGGGAAAACAGGTTAAAGCTCTGGAACACCATGCCGATGTTCTCCCGGACCTTATTGATATTGACCCCTTTTTCCGTTATGTCAAAATCATCAATGATGATCTGACCCCCGGTGACTTCCTCCAGCCTGTTAAGGCAGCGCAGAAAGGTGGACTTGCCGGAGCCGGAGGGGCCGATGATGCACACCACTTCCCCTTCCTTCACCGTCAGGTCGATCCCGTTGAGCACTTCCAAGCCGGAAAAGCTTTTGCGCACATCCTTAGCGATAATCTTGTTTTTCTTTTCTTTCATAATTCAGCTTTTTCTCCACGTGCTTTGAGAGCACCATCAAAATAGAAATGACCACCAGGTAGAACACAGCCACGAGGATATATGTGGCGAAGAACTGATAGCTGCGGCCCACATAGACCTTCGCCTTGTTGACTAGGTCCGCCAGACCGATAACGGAGAGGATGGAGGTATCCTTCACGGTGATGATAAACTGGTTGACCATAGAAGGAATGGCGATCTTAATAGCCTGAGGCAGCACCACCCGCACCATGGTGCGAGACGAGGAAAGGCCCAGGCTGCGGGCCGCCTCCACCTGACCCTTATCCACGGCGGCGATACCGCCCCGGAATATCTCCGCCAGGTAGGCCCCAGCATTCAGGCTGAGGGTAATGATACCGGCTATATCCGCGCTGATGCGAAAATTAGGATTGATGAGCTGGATCATTTGGGGAAAGCCGAAATAGATGATAAACGCTTGCACGATCATAGGCGTACCGCGGATAACCCACACGTACGCACCTGCAATGAAGCGTAGAATTTTCGATTTTGAAACGCTTAACAGCGATGTAAAAAAGCCGATGATAGTGCCAAAAAAAATGGAAATGAGGGAAATGCCAACGGTGACCCATAAGCCTTGCAATAAAAGGGGCGTGGCTTCCTGTAATACTCTGGAAAAATTCATAACATGCTCTTTCTGTATTGCAGAATAAAACGGTTTCCACGCCGGTCAAGTATCGGCGTGGAAACCGATGGAACCTATTTTAAATTAATAGCCGTACTTGGCCAGGATCTCGTCGTACAGGCCGCTTTCTTTGATATTGGCAAGGCCCGCATTGAACATTTCGATCAGCTCGGGGTTGGTGCCCTTCTTCACGGCGAAGCCATAGTACTTGGGGTTGATAACATCGCCTACGGTCTTAAGGCCGAGGTCTTCGGACTTGATAGCCCATTCCACAACGGTACGGTCCTCGAAGCAAGCCTCGTTGGTGCCGTTGATGACCGCGGTGTACATGGTGGGAGAATCTTCGTAGTACTGAATAGTGAAGCCCTGGGCATCGGCGATGCTCTCGGCATATTCAGCGCCCTGGGTGCTGGTCTTAGCGGCGACCACAACGCCCTTGAGCTGATCAATGGAAGCGATGTCGCTGCCAGCGGCCACGACCATGATCTGGCCATCTTCGAAATAGCCTTCGGAGAAATCGTAGGTCTCCTTACGGGCATCGGTAATGGTCATGCCCGCGATCATAGCATCGCCCTGGCCAGCCTGCACAGCGCCCATAGCGGCATCAAAGCCCTCATTGCGGACTTCATAGGCGAAGCCCTGGTCGGCAGCGATAGCGGCCAACAGGTCCATATCAACACCGATATAGGCATCGGTCTCGGTATCGTAGAATTCAAATGGAGCAAAAGAGTTGTCGGAGTAGATGATGTAGGTCTTTTCAGCAAGGCTGCTAGCAACGCCCAGCGCAAGGACCAGAACCAGCGCGATGCATACGGTACGCAAGATGGCTTTCATGGTTCGACCTCCTCAAAACAATAGAATAGAATTATTGTAGATTTGTAAAATTCATTTGTCAAGCACATAGCCCAACGCGGCATTTTGGGCCACTCTGGGCATCCGGCTATGTAGAACCAAGCCTGCACAACATTTCTTTTGATTTTTTGCGCATGTTTTCATGGAAAGTCGCTGCCAAAAAAGACAAACAAAGTGCAAGATGTGGCGGCCGATGCTTCAAGGGGCAGGTCAAATGCTTCTAAGCAAAATTTAATCTGTATCACAGTTTGCTTTTGTTGCCCGGCCATGGAAACTATGCTATACTATTAATCGGGCATTTTTGCTTAATTCCTATGGGAGCATCATAGCATGAAAGCATCAACGAAGAAATGGTTTTACTTCGGTTTTTTATTTTTTACGCTTGGCATCGTTATCTATATTGGCCTGAGCGGCAATGACATTGCCGACCTTTGGAGCGCTCTTCGCAAGCTTTCTTTGCCCTCTTTACTGCTTTGCCTTTTATGCTGGTGCGGATACATCCTCACAGACGCTTTTTCTATCTACTATTTTCTAAAGAAACAGGAGCATCCCATCTCCTTTGGTTCATCCATTTACATTGCCATTATCGGCATTTACTACTGCAATATCACCCCCACCTCCTCCGGCGGCCAGCCCATCCAGATCTTCCGCATGAAGCAGCGGGGCGTGCCCATTGGCATCGCCGGTTCCTCGCTGACGGTAAAGTTTTTCTGCTTTCAATCCATGCTTCTGGTGATCGGCACCATCCTTTGGATCGTGCATGCGGATTTTGTATTCCAGCATGCCGAAGGCCTCACCTGGATCATCTTCCTGGGTTACTTCTTTAACTTTCTTTCCATCGGCATGGTGCTGATCATGGCGATAAGTCAGCGGGCCATGCGGTTTATCATTGCCCTGTGCATCCGCATCGGGACTAAGCTACGTATCTGCAAGGACCCGGAAAAATCCGCCGCCAAATGGGAGGCCCATTGTGCCTCCTTCCTGCAAAGCGTGCAGCTGATACGCAAGCGCCCCCGGGACCTTATCGTTCAGTTTGTCATCGCCGTCGCGCAGCTTTTCTGTCTGATGGCGGTCATCCTGGCGATCTATCATGCCTTTGGCCTTTCCGGCGTCAGCACCATGGAGCTGCTGACCCTGGGCGTGCTGCTGTACATTAGCGCCAGCTACACCCCCCTGCCCGGAGCCTCTGGGGCCCAGGAGGGCGGCTTTGCGGTGTTCTTCCGGGGTATTTTCCCGGACGCTTCGCTTTTTGTGGCGCTGATGATCTGGCGGTTCAGCACGTACTATCTTTCCATTTTGGTGGGTGTCATCGTCAGTATTTTTGAAGGCGTTCACGGGCTGTCCGGTGGTGCATCCAGGGACAAGGGCGAGGCCGCCAAGGATCTGCCCCCGCCCGGTGAGTCAACCGCCCTCCGCGATGAAGCCGCCCTCACTGACAAACCGGTAGAATAAACAAGAAGGTGTTTCCCATTCAAAATTCCATTTCGCCGGATCGCCGGTTCTTTTCTAACCGCGATCTGGTCATGCTTATTATTCCCCTGGTGCTGGAGCAATTCTTGCTCATCTTCATTGGCATGACCGATACCATGATGGTCACCAATATTTCCGAATCCGCCGTATCCTCCATATCCCTGGTGGACTCCATCAACGTGCTGTTTACCCAGCTTTTCTCCGCCATGGGCGCTGGTGGCGCGGTGGTGGCCGCCCAATACCTGGGCAAGCAAGAGCCGCTCAACGCCTGCAAGGCCGCTAAGCAGCTTTTATATCTGTCTTTATTTATATCCCTTGGCTTTATGATGGTCGCCCTGGTATTTTGCGAACCTATCCTCAGGGCCATCTTTGGCAATCTGCCTGCGGATACCATGGCTTATTGCCGCACCTACATGTACCTGTCGGCCCTGTCCTATCCCGCGCTGGCGCTGTACAACGGCGGCGCGGCGCTGCTGAGGGCCGAGGGCAACAGCAAGGCCACGCTCTTTATCTCGCTATTGATGAACCTTATGAATATCGGTGGCAACGCCCTGCTGATCTACGGCTGCAATATGGCCGTAGCTGGCGCAGGCCTTTCCACTTTGGTATCCCGCCTTGCCGGGGCAGGGGTCGCCATCTACCTGCTTTTGTCCCCCAACGGAAAGATACACCTGATCCGCCCCCTTCATCTGGATTATAATAAGGACATGGTCAAGCGTATCTTCGGTATTGGCATCCCCAACGGCTTGGAAAACAGCATATTTCAGATCGGCAAGCTGCTGGTGACAGGCATTATCGCCTCCTACAGCGTTTCCATTATCGCGGCCAACGCCGTAGCCAACAACATCTCCTCCCTGTTCAACCTGCCCGGCTCTGCCATTGGTCTGGCCATGATCACCGTCATAGGCCAGTGCATAGGCGCAGGCGACAAGGAGCAGGCCAAGTATTACAGCATGAAGCTGCTTAAAGCCGTGTACATAGCCATGTTCGTGTTGGATGTCATCCTGTATTTTGCGGCAAGGCCCCTGGTATCTATCTTCCAGCTTAGCCCCGAGGGCGTGGATGCCGCCGTGGAAGTGCTCCAGTTCTTCGCCATCAGCGCCGCCATATTCTGGCCCGCCAGCTTCACCATCCCCAACACCCTCCGGGCTGCCGGGGATGCCCGGTTCACCATGGTGGTGGCGGTGCTGTCCATGTGGATATTCCGCATCGGGTTCAGCTACCTATTAGCCTACACCTTCGATATGAAGCTGCTGGGTGTTTGGGTGGCCATGTCCATCGACTGGGTAGCCCGAAGCGCCGTCTTTATATGGCGGTATATGAGCGGTAAATGGCTGGATAAAAAAGTAGTATAAGTTTTTCCTGTTTATAGCCAAAACCCTGCTTCAAAAACGGAGCAGGGCTTTATATTTAGCCGGTCCAGCATCGCGGGGCCTCTGCCCCCGTCTCCACGCATAGCCCTTCATACCCGCAATGGGAACAGGGTCATTTCTACTCGTTTAGCCCGTCCCCGTCCTCCAGTAGCGCCTGGGCATCCTCCACGTCCAGCGCTTCCACCCGGCGCAGCTTTCGCTCGATGCTGCGGGTGCGCACAAAGGCGCTGTCGATGGTATGGGAGGCCTGCTGCAGCTTCTCCTGGGTCCGTTCCAGCACCTGAGCAAAGGCCCCAAAATCCGTCTTTACCGCCCCCAGCAGCTTCCACACCTCAGCGGAGCGCTGCTCAATGGCCAGGGTCCTAAAGCCCATTTGCAGGCTGTTGAGCAGGGCTAAAAGCGTGCTGGGGCCGGAAATAAGCACCCGCTGCTCCCGCTGTATCTGCTCCACCACGTCCGCATGGCGCATGACCTCGGCGTACAGCCCCTCCAAGGGGAGGAACATCACCGCGAAATCTGTGGTATAGGGAGCCTGGATGTATTTGCCGCCGATGCGCTTGGCCTCGGTCCGAACGGCATTTAAGAGCGCCCGCTGGGCTAGGTCCACGCTGGCGGCCTCCCCTAGCTGGCTGGCCTCCACCAGGCGGGTATAATCCTCCTGGGGAAACTTGCTGTCAATGGGCAGATATACCGGCCCATCTGTCTGGTTATCCCGCCCCGGAAGGCACACGGCGTATTCCACCCGCTCCTGGGACCCAGGCACCACCGCCACGTTTTGGGCGTATTGGGTATTGGTCAGCGCCTGCTCCAATAGATTGCCCAGCTGCATCTCCCCCCAAATACCGCGGGTCTTTACGTTGCTGAGCACCCGTTTCAGATCGCCCACCCCGGAGGCCAGGCTATGCACCTCGCCCAGGGACTTATACACCTGCTCCAGCCGTTGACTAACCTGGGTAAAGCTCTCGTTCAGCCGCTTATCCAGCGTCTCATGGAGCTTTTCGTCTACGGTCCTTCGCATTTCATCCAGCTTTTGGCTGTTCTCTGTCTGCATCCGCTGCATGCTATTTTCCACCGTCTGGCGCATCAGCTCCAGGCGGTTTTCGTTTTGCAGCAGCTTTTGGTCCAGCATGGCCTCCACGGCCTGCATCCGCTGCTCAAACTTACCCAGGTTATCCTCCGTTATACCGTGGAGCCGGTGCTGGCGTATCTCCTGGGCCTGGGCGTTTTCAAAGCTTTGCTGCTGCCACTGGGACAGCTGCATGGACTGCTGCTGGGTGGCAGCCATCAGCGTGCCCAGCAGGCTGTCCCCCATCCCCTGCATGCCGGAAAGCAGCTCCGCCCGTTGGCCCAGGCTCTGCTGCTCCAGCTCGCTTTCCAGATCGTGCATGCCGTCCCCCAGGGCATCCGCCATCTGCCGGAGCCAATAGGTGGTCTCCTGCTTGCGCCGCATGGATGCCACTAAAAGCACGATGACAAGCACCAGCAGCATCATTAGGATCACCACCGCTGACAGCAAAAGAAGGGTCTGTTGATCTAAAGTTGCCACAGGCTTTCTTCCTTTCGTATATCGCTGATACTAAAACAGCCGCCTAAAAACCGGGCGGCTGTCTTTTTCTCACATTTCTCTGCGGCCCTCCATGGCCTTGGCCAGGGTGATCTCATCCGCATATTCCAGATCGCTGCCCACCGGCACGCCATGGGCAATGCGGGTGACCAGCAGCCCCATAGGCTTTACCAGCCGCGCAATGTAGCTGGCGGTGGCTTCCCCCTCGATGTCCGGGTTGGTGGCCAGGATGATCTCCTTCACACTATCATCCTGGAGCCGCATCAGCAGCTCCTTGATGCGGATATCCTCCGGCCCGATGCCGTCCATAGGCGACAGCGTGCCATGCAGCACATGATACGAGCCTTCAAAATCCCGCATCCGCTCGATGGCAGCTACATCCCGGGGATCCCGCACCACGCAGATCTGGCTGTTATTTCGTCGTTCATCAGCGCAGATGGAGCACAGCGCGTCCGTAGCGTAGTTGCCGCAACGGTCACAGTATCGGATGGCCTTGCGGCCCTGATATATGGCCGCCGCCAGCTCCCGCACATCCTCCAGGGGCATGCTGATGATATGATAGGCCAGCCGCTGGGCGCTTTTCTGGCCGATGCTGGGCAGCCGGGACAGCTGCGAAACCATCCGGGCAATAGGCTCTAATTGCTGGGCCATAGCTTAGAACATGCCTCCCATGCCGGGGGTGAGCTTGGACATTTCAGTATTGCGGGTGTCCTCTCCCAGGCGCAAGGCTTCGTTCACCGCCGCCAGGATCATATCCTGGAGCATTTCCACATCTTCGGGGTCCACGCACTCCGGATTGATCTCAATGCTTTTGAGCTCCCGCTTGCCGGAAACCGTAACGCTCACCATTCCGCCGCCAGCCTGGGCGGTGTACTCGCGATCATCCAGGTCCTCCTGGGCCTTGGCCATTTGCTCCTGCAATTTCTGGGCCTGCCGCATCAGCTGCTGCATGTTTGCGCCGCCGCCAAAGCCGCCGAATTGATTCCTTGCCATAGTCGCATTCCTCCGTAAAACGTGTTATTGCTTATATGCTTATTCCTTGATAGCGATCAGCGCCAGGTTGGCCGATACCGCCGTTACGCGCACAGCGGGCACATCCTCCGCCTCGGTGATGGTCACGCCCTCAGTGCGGACCCGGCCGCTGATGGAGCGCATGCTCACATTGACGGTCGCCATGGGGGCCGCCAATGCCACATCCCCGGACACAGCGTTGATATCCACCCGCTGGAACGGAGCGCTCAGGCCATAGGTCTGCTCCCCACTGACGCTGCTGCCCTTGAGGTTCTTGGCCTTGCAATCTTCCATCTTCAAAAGGCCACTGACGCTACGCACGGACAGGGTATCCGCCTCCAGGCTCTCTCCCCGCACATCCCCGCTGATGGTTTTAAGCCCGATCTCCTTGCCGCTGAGGCGCAAGGCCCGAAGATCGGCAGAGATCGTATCCAGCACAATAGCGGAGCCCTTCAGCCCGCGGGCGCTGAGCATCCCGCTGATGGTATTGGCGTGGATCTCGTGGGCCCAGGAGCGGGGCACTCGAATACACACCTGCATCCAGCGGCTCTCCATCAGGTTAAGGCTCAGGCCGTATTGGGGCTGCTCCACCAGAAGCACCTTGTCCTTCGTGCCTACCCGAAGATCGGTGACGGAATTTTCATCCCCCGCCGCCAGCACCTGGATCTTGTCCACATCATCCGCAAAAATTTCCAGTTGAGCCCATGCCAAATGTACCACAATATCCTGCAGGCCCGCTGTTTCAAAATGCACGTTACGTTCCATATCGCGCCCTCATTTCATAAAAAGGTCACACTCGAGTTCCAACCCTGTAATCATACCCGTTTTGGCCCAAAAAAGCAATCTCTGCATCAAAAAACATAAAGAACAACGCCAAAAAAGTATATCGGTGGACGGCCTTTGGGTTGACGGTCCCGGTAAAAAATGCGATACTTTGTAGGATTTGTGAATAGCATAGCGTTTTATCGCGCTTATGTATTGGGAGGTACCCCTATGAGGATATCCAAGAAGGACGCGCTGGCCTGGTTTGAATTCTTTGCTGCCCTGCCCGAGGAAGAAGAGCTGATGACCCGGCAGCAGGAGATCGTCTATGCGACCCTGGCCCAGATCGAGGCGGCCATTGAGCAGCGAAACGCAGGGCTATTGGCCGAAATAGACGGACTAAGGACCCTTGAAGGCCGCACCTACTACGTGGGCAACGACGATCATTTCCCCCAGGGCTGCCGCTCCTGCTTGCTGGGCACGGGGCTGAGCGCCATCCGCAAGACCAACAAATGCAACCTGGAATGCAAGTTCTGCTATAACTACGGCGAGCTGGACCAAATTCCCCCGGTGGGCGAAGGCCTGTGGGAGATCGGCGGGACCCGATTTTATGAAAAGGATATAGACCTGCTGCTTTCCATCCAAAAGAAGCCCACAGGCATCTCCTATGTATACCTGGAACCCTTTATGGAGATCGAAAAATACTACCCCATTGTGAAGCGGTTCCGGGCCGCTCAGGTACACCAGCACCTGTACACCAACGGCACCCTTGCCACCGAGGCTCAGCTGAAGGCCCTGGGCGAGGCTGGCTTGGATGAGCTTCGCTTCAACCTGGGGGCTTCAAACTGCGCAGACAAGGTGATCCAGGCCATGGGCATTGCCAAAAAGTATATCCCCCAGGTGGGCATAGAGACCCCCATGACCCCGGAGTTTTTTGATTGCTTTTTTAAGAAAAAAGAAGTTATTCTGGCTACCGGGCTGGACTTTATCAACTGCGCGGAGCTGCACCTGAACCCCAACAATATTGATAACTACGCAGGCGAGCCTATGTACATGACCCGCCTGGGCTATCTCTCCCCGACCTGGAGCCGGGAGCTGACGCTGAAATTCATGAGGACCGCCGTAGAGGAGCATTGGCCCATCGCCGTGCACGACTGCTCCAACCACACCAAGTTTGCCCGGGATCTGAACCTGCGGGCCCACGAGGGCGGCTGGTTTGGGGCCAGCAACTACGCCTGCGAGTTCCCCAAGCTCCCCTATGCAGCCTTCCTGCCCATTTTGCAGGCCGAGGACTTCGCCTTCCTTGAGGAGGAAGAGCTGCCTAAGGGATACAGGCCGGGGGATATGTTTTTTTGAAATATCGCCTGGCAAGCGGCACTCACATAGCACCACAAAAAGGGCGTTCCCGACCCGGGAAACGCCCTTTTGCTTTGTATTGCTTTTTGATCAGATGGCATTAGGGTCCGCCTCAAAGACCCGGGCGATATGCCCCTTGGAAAAAGCGTTCCGCTGGGTCAAAAGGCTCACCACAGGCACGATCACAAGCCCGCTGAGCATAGCCGCCGCGCCGCTCATAGGGGCCAAGGACATCTGGCCTGTTACCAGTGGCGGCAGCAGGGAGATCAGCATGCCGCAAATGACCCCCGCATCGGCTCCGGCCTTGGTAACGCCCTTCCACAGGAGGCCGTAGATGAACGGGGCCAGGAACGCCCCGGCAATGGTGCCCCAGCTCAGCGACATGAGGGATACGATAGGCGTATTTTGCATGAGGAAGTTGATAACAAGGGAAAAGGCTACAAAGACCACGCACAGGCAGCGCATCAGCCAGGTGGAGGTCTTGGGCTTCATATTGGGCACTAAGGAGCCCACCAGGTCCAGCGTCAGCACAGACGATGAGGACAGCACCAACGCCGTCAGCGTGGAAATGCTGGCGGAGAGCAGCAGCACCACAAACAGCCCCAGCATCACATCCGGAATCGCCACCACGGTGGTGTCCGTCAGCATAGTCGGCACGATCAGGTCCTTGGCCATAACGCCGCTATTCACCAGGTCCGCCATGGTGCCAGCGCCGTCCGGTGCGGCGATGCGGCTGAGCACCACACGGCCAAAGCTGCCCGCGAAGTACGCGCCCCCCGCCACGATCAGCGCAAAGGTGGTGGATATCACCGTGGCCCGTTTTACGCTGCTGGTATCCTTAATGGCGAAAAATTTATGGATCATTTGAGGCAGGCCCAGCACGCCCAGAGAGGTAAGGATCACATTGCTGAAAAGCCAAGTGGTCTTATCCGCCGGGGGCAAAAGCGCGTTCATCCCGGGGCCGCCAATACCCTCTGTGCCCAGCAGCCGCATGCCCTCACTAAGGCCGCCTGCGGCCTTGACCACATAGAACACGATGGCTCCGATGCCCACCAGCATGATGATGCCCTGTATGAAATCCGTGATGGCGGTGGCCTTATAGCCGCCTGCGAACAGATAGGCGCTGGCCAGCATGGCTATACCGATGACACACCAGGTGTAATCAAACCCAAAGGCCATCTGGAACATAGTACCCAGGCCCTTGTATACGCTTGCGGAATAGGGCAGCAAAAATACAAAAATAATGAGGCTCGACATGATCTTGAGGGTCTTGCTGTCATACCTTTTTTCAAAGAAGGTAGGCATAGTGGTGGCTCCCAGCCGTTCCCCCATGGTGCGGGCTGGCTTTGCCAAAAGCTTCCAGGCCAGGAGGCTGCCCACCAGCGCGTTGCCAATGCCACACCACACTGCCGAGAAGCCCGCGTCCCAGCCCGTGGAGCCTGCATAGCCAATAATAATAACGGCAGAAAAATAGCTGGCCCCATAGCTGAACGCACTCATCCATGGACCAACATTCCTGCCGCCAAGTAAAAATTCATTTAAAGAGAGATTCTTCCGTGCTGTCACCGCGATGATAACGACCATCATCACTACATAGGCAACCAAAACAAACAGCTTCATATTGCATCCGCCTTCCGTACTACATTGTTTCCCCTCATCGGGAAACCCTACGCCAATTATTATACTGGATTTTTTTTAAAAAGCAAGGGGGCAGTCATGCCTTTGCCCTTGGTAGAATATCCTTCCCAAAACGCCTTTGGGCGAAAGGAGGCACGGCTATGCTCCCTCAGCGGCTCAAACGCGCGGAGATACCGCAGGAGTTGGTTTTTGGCTGGCCCCGCTCCGTGCTGCTTGGCGATGAAAAGCTGATCGTAGAACAGCACCAGGGCATTTTTGCCTGCACGGAGCAAGAGGTCATCGTTAAGACGGTCTGCGGCCTGCTGGTGATCACAGGCGAAAACCTGTCCCTGTCCCGGTATAACCGGGATGACCTGGTGGTCTTTGGCAAGATCGTAAAGCTATCCTACCGCCCAAAGTAATGAGGAATGAAGATGAAGACCATCCGCATCCCCTATTTTACATGCCGGTTCACACTGGAAGGCCTTAACCTGGAGCGCTTTATCAACATGCTGGGCAAGGAGGACATCCCACTGCTTGCTATCCGGCGGGAAGGCAACCGCAGGCTTCACTGTGAATGCTACGAGGCGGACATGCCCGCCATTGAAGCCCTGGTAGCGGAAAAGGGCTGGCGGCTCACAGGGCGCACCCCCTTGCAGCTTTCCGCCTTTGTGGCGTTCCTGCGCCGCCGCTGGGGTATTCCTCTGGGGCTCCTGCTGATGCTGGCGGTGATCCTCACGCTGTACCAGTTTGTCTGGCGCGTCGATATCAAAGGAGCAGGCCCTTACGCTGGGGATGTCTCTATCTTCCTGGCCGAGGAAGGGCTGGGTCTGGGCACGCCCAAGGCCCGCATAAACGCGGAGGAGCTGACCCGGAAGCTGAACCACCGCTACCCGGCGGTAGCCTGGTTTTCGCTGTATGTGCACGATGTAACGCTGATGGTGGATTGTACCCTTGGGGTGCCCGCCCCTGATATGGAGCCGGTAAACCCAGGGGACCTCGTAGCCGCCAGGGACGGCATCGTGGAGCAGATACGGGTCTATGCGGGCACCGCCGCCGTCAAGACCGGGGACATCGTGCGCAAGGGCCAGGTGCTCATTCGGGGGCAGGAGCGCATCGCGGACGAAGCCCAGAGGGATGTAGCCGCCCAAGGGGTGGTCATGGCCCGCTGCTGGACCCGCGTCCAGGTAGCTTTGCCCATCCGGGAGGTCAAAAGCCAGGCCACCGGACGCGCTGCCTCCCATCAGCAGCTTTGCACGCCCTTGTTTTCCTATCCCGCCGAATTGGAAAAGCCGGATTATCTGGCCTATGATACCACTATCTCCCTTGTGCCGGTGGTGGGCAGCTTCTTCCCCTGCTGGGTGCAAAAAACCGAGTTTTTGGAAGTGGAAATGGAATATACTGCCCGAAATACGGAGGACGTTAAAAAAGAAGCAGCCAAGGCGGCACTGGAAAAGCTTACAGATGCGTTGCGAGCCCATCAAATCATTGACAAATGGGTAGATTATTGTATGATAGAAGGTGACTTATTGGCTGCGACCGCCACGGCCGAATGGACGGCGGATATTGGCAGCCGACCGCCTGAATGAACGGAGGAAGGCTCTTTTGACAGTTGTACCCCAAGCCCGCATTACGCTGGATAACATGGATTCCTACTGGATCTTATTTGGAGCCAATGAGAAAAATCTGCCCCTGATCGAAGGAGAGCTGGGGGTCAGCCTTTCCCTGCGCGGCTCGGAGCTGTTTATTTCCGGCGAAGAAGGCAACATAGCCATGGCCGAGGCCGTGATAGAGAAGCTTGTCTCCCTTTCCCAGCGGAGCGCCCACGTAGACAAATCTACCCTGCGCTATGCCCTTTCCCTGGTAAAGGAGGGGCAGCTGGACAGGCTGGATGATATCGCCTTTGAGGTGGTGGCCGTCACCCATCGAGGCCGGCCTATCCGCTGCAAAACCTTGGGCCAGTACAACTACGTCAAAGCCATTAAGGAGCACGAGCTGACCTTTGCCGTAGGCCCGGCGGGCACGGGCAAAACCTACCTGGCCATGGCCCTGGCCGTTGTGGCCCTGCGCAATAAGGAGATCGAGCGTATCGTGCTCACCCGCCCTGCCGTGGAGGCAGGCGAAAAGCTTGGCTTTCTCCCCGGCGACCTGAGCCAGAAGGTGGACCCCTATCTCCGTCCGCTTTTTGATGCCCTATATGATATGATGGGTGCGGAGGCCTACCAACGGCTCCAGGAGCGGGGCGCGCTGGAAGTAGCCCCTCTGGCCTATATGCGGGGCCGCACCCTTTCCGATAGCTTCATTATTTTGGATGAAGCCCAGAACACCACCACCGAGCAGATGAAAATGTTCCTTACCCGGCTTGGCGCAGGCTCTCGGGCCGTCGTCACTGGCGACACCACCCAGACCGATCTCACCCCAGGCCGTCAAAGCGGGCTTTTGCAGGCCCTGGATGTGCTGAAGGATATCCCGGAGATCGCCACCATCCATCTCACCCATACCGACGTTGTCCGCCATGACTTGGTGCAAACCGTCGTCAAAGCATACGAGGCGTACGAAAAAAATCGTACGGGGAGGAATCTGGGCCATGATGCCTAAGAAGCACACAAATGCTCGCCACAAGCGACAATTCTCATGGGATGACTTTACCAAAGCGCTGCATTCCCAAAGGGCCAAAAGCATCTACGCCGTCATCATCGGAACGGCGGTCCTGTTGGCCCTGTTTTGGGTCGCCATTGCGCCGGAGCGGTACAACCTCAAGGTCGGCGATATTTCCCATACCACCATTACCGCCAGCAAGGACGTGGTGGACGATATCTCCACCTCCCGCCAACGGGAGGAGGCCGCCCGCCACGTGGAGCCCACCTACCTGTACAAGGAGAACGTGGCCTCCGAGGTGCTGCAAAACCTCACCAATATCCTGACGCAGCTGAACAATGTGCAGCAATACGGCCAGAAGCTTTTGGCCGATCAGGACCCGCAGACCCAAAAGGACTATGTATTCTCCGCCGCGGAGATCGAATACGCCAAGTCCCTTTTGACCCAGGTGACCCTGGCGGATTTTCAGCTGCAAACGCTGCTCAACGCCACCGATGAGCAAATGCTGGATCTGAATGACAACATCACCACCGCCGTTTCCAACACCCTTAACACCACCATCCGGGAAGGCTATGTAAGCGAATCCATCCAGTATTTGCAGCAGATCATCGGCTACAAGACCGAAATGGACCTTTTGCAAAACGTGGTCACACCGGTGCTGCGCAAGGTGATCCAGCCTAATATGCTCATCGACCAGGAGGCTACCGCCAAGCTCCAGGAGGAAGCGCGCTTAGCCGTGGAGCCCGTCATCTACAAGCAAGGGCAAAACATCGTCCTGGCCCGGGAGCGGGTGACCGCCAACCAGCTGGAAATGCTGCGGAGCCTGGGGCTTTTGGACGATGACAATGTGGACCTTATCATGTACGTAGGCGGCGGCCTTTTGGTGCTGCTGGCCGTCTTTATTCTCCTGCTGATCATCCGTCTGCTGGATCGCCCGGTCCTTATAAACCCTGTAAAGCTCAGCATTATCATGCTGGTGCTCTGCGTGACGCTGGCCCTTTGCATGCTGGGGCAAATGGTGCACATCTACATGGCCCCGGCGCTGCTGGGAGCCATGATGCTTACCGGCCTGCTAGGCGCGCCCTGCGGCATGGCCGCCGGGGTCACGCTGTCCATTTTGGTCAGCGCGCTGATCGCCGGCGGCGACAGCACCTACGGCACCGAAATGGTCAATCTGCTGCTTACCACCCTGGTCAGCAGCCTTGTTGCCATACAGGTCATCCGGCAAAAGCCCTACCGCCAGCAGGTGCTCCTTTGCGGTATTATGACCGCCGTTTCCAACCTGGTCATCATTCTCACCATTGGCTTTATGACCAACACCTCCGTGCAGGATGTATTCACCAATGGTCTGTGGAGCGCCGCCAGTGCGCTGATCGCCTCCATCCTGTGCGTGGGGCTTGACCCCCTCATTGAGACCTTTTTTAACCTGGCCACCCCCAGTAAACTGCTGGAGCTGTCAAACCCCAACCACCCGCTGCTTCGCCGCCTTTTGCTGGAAGCGCCGGGGACCTATCACCACAGCATTATCGTGGCCAATCTGGCGGAGGCCGCCGCCGAGGCCATTGGGGCACGGCCGCTGCTGGCCCGTGCCAGCGCCTATTTCCACGACATCGGCAAATTAAAGCGCCCCCTGTATTTTAAGGAAAACCAAATGGGCGATAACCCCCACGAGCACGCCAATCCCTATGTATCGGCGGCCATCGTTACCGCCCATACCCGGGACGGCCTCATCATGGCCCAGCAATACCGCCTGCCTCAAGAAATTCAGGACGCGGTGATCGAGCACCACGGGGACACCCCCGTTATGTACTTCTACCACAAGGCCCTGCAGCAGGCGGACGGGCAGCCCGTGGACATTGCGGATTTCCGCTATGACGGCCGCCGCCCCCACACCAAGGAAAGCGCCATCGTCATGCTGGCGGACACCATCGAGGCCGCCGTGCGCAGCATGCCCGACCCCACCCCCCAGGCCATTAGCGAGTTTATCGCACGGCTGGTCCGGGGCAAGCTGGAGGACGGCCAGCTCAGCGAAGCGCCCATCACCCTTTCGGATATCGACAAGATCTGCGAGGCTTTCTCCACTGTGCTTAACGGCGTTTTCCACGAGCGCATCGAGTACCCCTCCATTGCGCCGGATGCTGTCATGGTCGCCCCCCCGCCCAAGCTTCCCCAGCCCATCATGGAAAGCCCTGTGGAGGCCCAGGAGCTGCGCCCTGTAGAAGCTGTTACGGCAGAGCCAGCCCTTGCTGATGCCGAGCCTGTGCAGCCTGCCGATGCTGCTGAGTCAGCCGATGTTGCTAAGCCAACCGACCCCACCCAGTCAGCCGACGTTGCTGAACCCGTTGATGCAGACCCTGCGGGGCCTTCCGATAACACTACACAGGAGCAGCCTCATGCGGATTGATTGGACACAGGAGACCCGGGTCCCGGAGGACATGAGCGCCCTGTTCTCGCTCGCCTCCCTGGTGGCGGACGCTTGCCAGGTGGCGGAAGGCGTCATCCTCCCCTGCGCCATCCATGTGGAGATCACCGATGACGCGCATATCCAGCAGGTAAATGCTGCCTATCGGAGCATAGACCGCTCCACGGACGTGCTGAGCTTTCCGGCGGCCTCCTACCCCAAGGGCAAGACCGCCAAGGACTGTCCCGCCCTCCTTCGCAAAGAGTTTGACCCGGATGTGAAGGGCGCTATGCTGGGGGATATCCTGATCTCCGCCGAGCATGTAAAGGCCCAGGCTATCGAATACGGCCACAGCCTGCGCCGGGAATTTTGCTATCTATTGGCCCATGGCATTTTTCATCTTTTCGGATACGACCACATGGAACCAGATGAACAAAAGGAGATGCGCCCTATGGAAGAAAAAGCATTGCAGCTGGCAGGCATAGCGGACAGCCCAACGGCCCCCACCGATGAGGAGCTTCTGGCCCTGGCGCGGCAAGCCATGCAGCGCTCTTACAGCCCCTACAGCCGTTACAAGGTGGGTGCATGCCTGCTTTGCGCGGACGGGCGGCTCTACCAGGGCTGCAATATTGAGAACGCTTCCTTCGGCCTCACCAACTGCGCCGAGCGCACCGCGGTTTTCAAAGCCGTCAGCGAAGGCGCGACGGAGTTTGCCGCCATTGCCATTGCCGCAGAGGGCTCCGCCCCCTATCCCTGCGGGGCCTGCCGCCAGGTGCTTAACGAGTTTGCGCCGGATATCCGGGTAATGGTCACCTGGGACAAAGACAAAGTGGAAAAGACCACCCTCCGGGCCCTTCTCCCCCATGGCTTTGGCCCTAAGGATCTTCCGTAAGGAGCTTTTCTAAAAAGCTTCTCCAAAAAGCTCCCCCCAAAAAAGTGCCTCTCTATTAAAAGCGTTTTCCCTAACGAATTCCCCTAACGAACTCCCCTAACGATCAGTCGAAACGAGGAACGAGCATTGACACAGCAGCAGGATAAGCCCTTTCATTCTGGCTTTGTAGCCATCATTGGCCGCCCCAACGTGGGCAAAAGCACCCTGATGAACGCCATGGTGGGCGAAAAGGTAGCCATTGTATCCCAGCGCCCGCAGACCACCCGCAACCGCATCATGGGCGTATATACCCAGCCCGACAGCCAGATCGTCTTTTTGGACACCCCTGGCCTCCACACCCCCCGTAACCGCCTGGGGGAATACATGATGCAGGCCGCCCGGGAAGCCCTGGCGGGCATTGATGCGCTCATCGTGATGGTGGATGCCACCGCCGTAGGCAAGCAGGACCGCGCCATCGTTAAGGACATGAGCAGCCGCAAGGTCAAAAAGGTGCTGGTCCTTAACAAGATCGACCTGCTTAAAAAGGACATGCTCCTGAGCCTTATCGAATCCTTTGCTGAGGAAGGCTATGATGATATCATCCCCATCAGCGCCATGACCGGCGACGGCATCCAGCAACTCAAGACCCTGTTGCTGAGCTATCTGCCCGAGGGTCCTCGCTATTTCCCCGAGGACACCCTCACCGACCAGCCGGAGCGCATTATCTGCGCCGAGCTTATCCGGGAAAAGGCCCTCATGCACCTGAAAGAAGAGGTGCCCCACGGCATCGGCGTGGAAATGATGGCCCTGACCAAGGTCAGCGACAGCCTGATGGAGATCCACGCCACTATCTACTGCGAGCGCGCCGCCCACAAGGGCATCATCATCGGCAAGCAAGGTGCCATGCTCAAACGCATCGGCCAGGAAGCCCGGATGGATATCGAAAACCTGCTGGGCATGCACGTAAACCTGAAGCTATGGGTCAAGGTCCGGGAGAACTGGCGCAACCGCCGGGAGGACCTGCGGACCTTGGGGTATAGCGGAGACAACCAGGGCTAAAGCCCCGATCCCTTTGTTGATCGCGCTTTGCGTGATCAATAATAGCCAATACACTCTATTTTGCAATCGAGTAGGAGGCGAGGGATAATCCCCCCGCCGACCTCTCACACCACCGTACGTACCGTTCGGTATACGGCGGTTCAATCGCATAAGTGTAGTTTACGTAAGTGCTCGTATTGTGCCTGGATATCAAAGTATCCAGCCA
>JAVBRJ010000025.1:0-31535 GCA_031548115.1 Eubacteriales bacterium
TGCTCAGCGCTGTCCACGCTGATAAAGCAGCGCAGCACGCCCAGGGCTTTATAGCTTTCCGCAAAATAGGGATGGTGGCAATAGCTGCCCTCAATGATCGTGACGGGGCTTTGGGCTACGGGACGAGGCATCAGCTGACCGGTCTGACAATCGTAGCGTTCATAGGAAAAGGCTTTATTATGCAAAAGGTTTTTCAAAACCTCCTGCCCAAAGCGCTCATAGTGCACGTTGCCTCCCGGCTGGGAAAGCCGCTGGGCGGTGCGCATATCAACGGGCAGAAAAAAATCATCTATAGGAATGATTGCCGCGTCCCACAGGGGAGCCAGCAGCCTTGCCAGGGTGGTCTTGCCAGAGCCGCAGTCCCCGTCAATGGCCAGGATAACGCGGCCTTTCTCGGCCAGCCGCTCCTGCACGGACAGGATCAGCGACAGCGCATCCCGGTACCCGGCCAGCACCACCCGGTAGGCGGGGCTATAAGCCTCATGGTAGCCTTCACTGTGGCTTACCGGGGGATAGCCTGCCTTTTTGTATGCTGTGAGGTAGCTTTCCAGCTGCTCTGGTGCAAAGGGGAGCGCCCCTTCCTGGCATAGGACCTGGAGGCCTTCCAGCCGCTTTTCAAAGCTTGGAATGGTGCCGTGGGCACGACGTTCGGTCTCCTGCATCATCCGGGCCAGGAGGATGGGGGATAGCCGCCGGGGCAGAGAGGCCTTAAGATCCACCCGGCCCATGCCCCCGCCAATCTCCACGAAGGCGGGGATGGAAGCGTCCTGGTGGGTGTGGGCGATCTCCTGGGCGATGCGGGCGGCGCAGGGCGCTTCCGGCCCCAATAAATGGCCGCAGCCAAACTCGCTTTGATAAACGAGTTTAACTGCGTCCACAGGCTCCATACGGGGAGCCTCTTCCATCCGCTTTTTCAAAAGCTGTTGATTCATCTGATATGTTCCTTCACTCATGCAGTTGATGCCGTCGCTGCGTTGATGCAGCCGTTACGCTTATGGGCCGTTGCGCTTATGCCGCCTGGGTACGGAGCGCTTTGTCCAGCGGGATAAGCTTGGCCCGCTCCAGGGCGAAAACGATCAGCGGGACCAGCACCAGCTGGGCCACCATGCCTGGCCATGCCTTCACGAAGCCGTTTATCCAAAAGAGGGCCAGGGTGAAGGGATTAGCGGTGAAGATGGCGTACAGGGGGATGCTGATCAAGCCCCAGACTACACGGCCCACCAACATCGCCGCGACCAGGGCGATATAGACGGAGGCGGGTTTGTGGGGCAAGCGGGCGTACAGGAGGCCGGCCACCGCGCCGTAGGCGGCCAGCTCAAAGGCCATGGCCAGGGCCGTAGGCACCATAGGCGGCATGAAAAAGAGCAGGCTGCGCAGGATGGGAAGTACAAAGCCCACCGCCAGGCCATAGGGCCAGCCGCAGACAAAGCCGCACAAAAGGGCGGGCAGGTGCATAGGCAGCAGCATGCTGCCGATCTCCGGAATTTGGCCGGTCAAAAAGGGCAGCACCAAGCCCAGGGCCAAAAACAGCGCGGACAAAACCAGACGTACGATTTTTGAAGTTTTCATTTTTTTCTTCCTTTCGTTTGCAATGCCAAAAGGGCTGCCTTCCCTCCGTTCATCGGTGGAAGATGCCTTCATGACATCCAAACCAAAGGCCGCTTACCATTTATCATACCATGAAGCGGAAAAATTGTAAATGCATTTTGCGGTTGCAATACACGAACATATGTGCTATAATAAGTAGGAAATGATAGCATGGCGAGGAGGCGCAGGGCATGGAGCTGAAAGTGGTACTTTCCCCGGAGGAGGACGGGCTGCTGGTGCGGCAGGTGGCCCTAAAGCGCCTTCATATGAGCTATGGGCAGTTTAAACGGGCCAAGTTCGAAGGGCAGCTGCTGGCGGACGGGGTGCCTGTCCGTGCGGACTATGCGCTACGGGCTGGGCAGCGGCTCACCATCGTGCTGCCGGAGGGCCCTCGGGGACAAGGCACTGCAAGCACTGCAAGCACTGCAAGCACTGCGCGTGCTGCAAGCGCTGAGGGCGCTGATCGCGCTCAAGCGCTGGAACCCTTGGACAGGCCCCTGGCCATTCCCTACCAGGACCCCCATTTTTGGATCGTGGATAAGCCCGCGCCGCTGCCAGCGTCGGTGTCTACCCGAAAGGATACACCTACGCTGGAAAACGTGCTGCTGGGGAAGTTGGGGTGCCCGGCAGGCTATGTATACCGGCCGGTGAACCGCCTGGACAAGGGTACCAGCGGGCTGATGGCGGTGGCCATGGATCCCCATGCTCAGCAGCTGCTGCAGCGGCTTTTGCATACGGGGGACTTTCAGCGGGAGTATCTGGCCGTGTGCGAGGGCGTGCCCCTCCAAAAGGAAGGGACCATTTGCCTGCCCATCGCCAAGGCCGATGGGGCCAGCATCCGCCGGGTGGTGACTGAAACCGGGAAGCCCGCGGTGACCCACTACCAGGTGATTTGGGAAAGCCCGAAGGCCGCCAATGCAAGCGCGCAGGACCCGAGCGCAGGCCCGAAGGCCCCAGGCACAAACCCCAAAGGCCGAAGCCTTTTGTGGCTTCGGCTGGAAACTGGGCGTACCCATCAGATACGGGTGCACATGCAGGCGATGGGCTGCCCGGTAGTGGGAGATTTTCTGTACGGGACGGAGCTTAAAGAGCTTCCTGGGCGCTTTGCCCTTCACAGCTGCCGGATCGGGCTCAGGCATCCTATTACGGGAGAATGGATAGAGGTGGAAAGCCCCCTGCCGCCAGAGCTGGAAGCTCTGCTGGAGCGCTAGACTTTGAGGCCCTGCAGGAGCGCTAGACCTCCAGCTCCTCCTTCAGCTTTTTTAGTAGCGCCTCCCACCGGAGGAAATCCATGTTGGAGATGTAGTACCCTTCCAGCTCGTCATGAAGAGCCTTGGCGTTTTTCAGCTGCTCAAAGGCCCGCTGCACAAGCAGCTCGTAGGCGTTGCGGTCGAAGCTCTGCTCCTTCTCGCTGATGCCCTTGAGCCGGATGAACTGGTCCGCTGGCACGGTCTGGGTGGCCGCCTCCACCGCTTCCGTGGTGAAAAGCAGCGAGTGGGCGGGAATGGCCAAGTGGGCCAGGAGCTTTGGCTCCAGCGGGTCCCGCAGGGCCACCACATTAAGGCCCCGGGACAGGCTCATTTCCATCAGCGCCCGTAGCAGCCCGTCGGCGGTCTGACCAAAGGGCAGGTCAAAGGCGATGGTGGTCTGCTGGGGCAGCGTGTCCAGATGGCTCACAAAGCCCTTGGGTGTAAAGGCCCCGGCAAACAGCGTCCGAGCCTTGCCCCGCCCGCCCCGAAGCGGCAGGTATACGTCCGTCAGCTCCTGGGTCAGCCGGGTGATGGATTGGGGCTGCTCCGCTCCCCGCTTGGCTGCGGAGCGCACCTGGGCCGCCGCGCCCAGGTATTGGTAGCAGCGGCCAAACCGCTCGGATATATCGGCCATAAGCTGCCGAAGGTCCTGCATATGGCTGCGCATGGCCCCTTCGTCCAGCAGGTCCCCCAGGCTGATGAGGGTGTCCCTGGCGGCGGGGATCACCGGGTCGTACACATGAGGGGCGGTGCCGTCCATCATGCCCACGCCCAGCGCGGGCACGCTGATGCCGTCCAGGCTGTCCGGGTCCGAGGAGCAGTGAAAATACTCCACCTCATGCCCCGCTTCCTCAAAGGCAGAGGCCATCTGCGTCATCAGGCTGCTTTTGCCCACGCCGGGGCCCCCCTTGATATAAAACATCCGCCGCTGCTCGGCCTCGGGCAGGATGTCCGAAAAGCAAGTGAAAAAGCCCTTCGCCGTGTTCCCCCCCGCAAAATACCGACATTTGTCCCGCATATTGTTCCTCCTTCGCCATAGGCATTGGGTCCACAGTTCCACCCAAAGGATATGCGGGCAAAGTCCCATCCATGAATGTATTTAGCCGCTTGTGTACATGGGGAAGCTATGCTATCATGAGCGTGCGATATACGACCATCAATGAGGAGGATATTATTATGGAAAAATCCAAGGTTTATTTTACAAGCTTCCGGGCTCGCCCCGATATGAATCTGCTGCAAAAGCTCCGCCGGCTTATTGAAAAGGCAGGCATGATGGAGATGGACCTGGAGGATAAGTTCACCGCCGTGAAGATCCACTTCGGCGAGCCGGGCAACCTGGCCTTCCTTCGGCCCAACTACGCCAAGGTAGTGGTGGATGCCCTGAAGGACATGGGCGCTAAGCCCTTCCTGACGGACTGCAACACGCTGTACGTGGGCAGCCGCCGCAACGCCCTGGATCATCTGGATGCCGCCTTTGAAAACGGCTTCACCCCCATGCAGGTAGGCTGCCACGCCATTATCGCCGACGGCCTTATGGGCACGGACGACGTGGCTGTTCCCATCGACGGCGAATACTGCAAGGAAGCGCTGATCGGCCGAGCCGCCATGGACGCGGAGGCCATCATCAGCCTAAGCCATTTCAAGTGCCACGAGGCCACGGGCATTGGCGGCGCGCTGAAAAACCTGGGCATGGGCCTAGGCTCCGCCGCGGGCAAGCGGGCCATGCACCACGAGGGCAAGCCTGCCGTGAACCAAGAGGCCTGCGTGGGCTGCGGCCTGTGCCAAAAGCAATGCGCCCATGGGGCCATCAGCTTTGACCGCACAGGCAAGGGCAAGAAGGCCTCCATCGACCACGACAAGTGCGTGGGCTGCGGCCGCTGCGTAGGGGCCTGCCGCAATGTGGGCGCGATCATCGGCCCGGACAGCTCCTGCGATGTGCTCAACTGCAAAATTTCTGAGTATGCCATGGCCGTTATCAAGGACCGACCCCACTTCCACATTTCCCTGGTGATGGACGTATCCCCCTACTGCGACTGCCACGCGGAGAACGATGCCCCCGTTATCGCGGATGTGGGCATGTTCGCCAGCTTCGACCCCGTAGCTCTGGACACCGCCTGCGCCGAGGCCTGCAACACGATGGAGCCCCTGCCCGGCACCTTCCTGGCGGAGAAGAAGAACCGCACCGGCGATATCTTCAATGATACCCATCCTATCACCAACTGGCGCTCCGGCGTGGAGCATGCTATGAAGCTAGGCATGGGGATCACAGCGTATGAATTGATAGAGGTGTAATGTACTTGCAGGATAAACTCATTGTCCGCGGCGCGCGGGAACACAATCTTAAAAACGTTACCCTGGAGATCCCCCGCAATAAGCTGGTGGTCTTTACAGGGCTGAGCGGCTCCGGTAAGACCAGCCTGGCCTTTGATACCATCTATGCCGAGGGCCAGCGCCGGTACGTGGAATCCCTCAGCTCCTATGCCAGACAGTTTCTGGGCCAGATGGAAAAGCCGGATATCGACTCCATCGAGGGCCTTTCCCCAGCCATCTCCATCGACCAGAAGACCACCAGCCGCAACCCCCGCTCCACCGTGGGCACCGTAACGGAGATATATGACTATCTGCGGCTTTTGTACGCCCGCATCGGCATTCCCCATTGCCCGGTCTGCGGCAAGGAGATCAAGCAGCAGACCATTGACCAGATGGTGGACCAGGTGATGCTGCAGCCCGAGGGCAGCAAGCTGCAGGTGCTTTCGCCTATCGTCCGGGCCCGGAAGGGCGAGCACACCAAGCTGATGGAGGACGCGGCCAAGCGGGGCTATGTGCGGGTGAAGATCGACGGCGAGATGTACGAGCTGGACGACCTGCCCACGCTGGATAAAAAGCGCAAGCACGATATCGAGATCGTCATCGACCGGCTGGTGCTCAGAAACGACGAGAACTTCCGCAAGCGCTTGGCGGACAGCATGGAGACGGCTGCCACCGAGGGCGGCGGGCTGGTGCTGGTGGATATGTTTGACAAGGGCGTTCTTATGTTCTCCCAGAACTATGCCTGCCCGGACTGCGGCATCTCCATCGAGGAGCTGGCCCCCCGGATGTTCAGCTTCAACAGCCCCTTCGGGGCCTGCCCCTCCTGCAGCGGCCTAGGCACGGTGATGCACATGAGCGTGGAAAGCGTCATTCCCGACCCTGCCAAGAGCATCAACCAGGGGGCCATCCAGGCCATGGGCTGGAATCTGTCCGATCCCTCCAGCATGGCCAGCTCCTATTTTAGAGCATTGGCCGCCAAGTATAAATTCAGCCTGGATACCCCCGTGGGGGAGCTGCCCAAGAAGATCATAGATATGCTGATGTATGGCACAGGCAGCGAAAAGATCACCATCCAGTACGAGGGGGCCAACGGTGCGGGGCATTTTGCCACCACCTACGAGGGCATTATCAACACCATGATGCGCCGCTACCGGGAGACTAGCAGCGAGAGCATGAAGGCCGCCTATGAGGAGGCCATGGTAACCGATGCCTGCGAGACGTGCGGGGGCCGGAGGCTCAAGCCGGAGGTTTTGGCGGTGACCATTGGGGACAAGAACATCAGCGAAGCCTGCGACCTGAGCATCAAGGGTGCCCGGGCGTTTTTCCAGAGCCTTGCCTTGCCGGAAAAGGAGACCATGATCGCAGGCCCCATTTTGAAAGAAATAGACGCGCGGCTGGGCTTTCTCGAAAGTGTAGGGCTATCCTACCTAACGCTGTCTCGGGCGGCGGGCACGCTGTCCGGCGGCGAGGCCCAGCGTATTCGGCTGGCTACCCAGATCGGCTCCAGCCTGATGGGGGTCTTGTACATCCTGGATGAGCCCTCCATCGGCCTGCACCAGCGGGATAACGCCAAGCTCATCGCCACGCTGCAGCGGCTGCGGGACCTGGGCAATACGCTGATCGTGGTAGAGCATGACGAGGATACCATGTACGCCTCGGATTACATCGTGGATGTAGGCCCTGGGGCTGGGGTCCATGGCGGATACATCATCGCCCAGGGTACCATCGACGAGATCCTCGAAAACCCGGATTCCCTCACCGGGCAGTACTTAAGCGGCAAAAGGATGATCCCCATCCCCGCTGTCCGCCGGGAGCCCAAGGGCTTTCTGACCGTTAAAAAGGCCCAGGAAAACAACCTCAAGGGCATTACAGTCCAGTTTCCCTTAGGGGTGCTGTGCTGCGTCACCGGGGTCAGCGGCTCCGGCAAGAGCAGCCTGGTGAACGAAATTTTGTACAAGCACCTGGCCAAGGTTTTGAACCGGGCCAAGACCCGTGCCGGCAAGTTTGGCGGCATGGAGGGCGTGGAGCAGCTGGACAAGATCATCAACATAGACCAAAGCCCTATCGGCCGCACCCCCCGCTCCAACCCCGCCACCTATACGGGCCTGTTTGACCTGATCCGCAAGATATTTGCCATGACCCCAGAGGCTAAGGCTCGGGGCTATAAGGAAAACCGCTTCTCCTTCAACGTGAAGGGCGGGCGGTGCGAGGCCTGCTCCGGTGACGGTCTGCTCAAGATCGAAATGCACTTTTTGCCGGATATCTACGTGCCCTGCGATGTGTGCAAGGGCATGCGGTACAACCGGGAGACCCTGGACGTGCGCTACAACGGCAAGAACATCTATGATGTGCTGGAAATGACGGTGGAGGAAGCCCTGGGCTTCTTTGAGAACCATCAGCAGATCGTGCGCAAGCTCCAGACCCTGTACGATGTGGGCCTGGACTACATGAAGCTGGGCCAGCCCAGCACCCAGCTATCCGGCGGCGAGGCCCAGCGGGTGAAGCTGGCCACGGAGCTGAGCCGCAGGGATACGGGCCGCACCCTGTACCTGCTGGACGAGCCAACCACGGGCTTGCACATGGCGGACGTAGAAAAGCTGATAGACGTTGTGCAGCGGCTGGTGGAGGCGGGCAACAGCGTGCTGGTCATCGAGCATAACCTGGACATGATCAAGACCGCCGATTACGTCATCGACCTGGGGCCGGAAGGCGGCGATGAGGGCGGCAAGCTGGTGTGCCAGGGTACGCCGGAGGAGGTAGCCAAGGTCAAAAAGAGCTACACCGGCCAGTATCTCAAAAGGATGCTGGACAGGGACACCAAGCGGACACGGGAGTAAGGCTTTTACAGGCTTTTATAAGCTTTTATAAGTCTTTTACAGGAGGAACAAAAGATGATGACGACTTCATATGCAGGCGCACTGTTCTTTTTAGCGCTGCTGGGCTATGCCTTTGGGCTGATGCTGCTTTGGCCTAAGCTGAAAATGGGGGCAGCGCTGCTAAGCGCGTTTTGCGGCATGCTCCTTGTGGCCTATTGGGGCGTTATCATTCTCCAATGGATGGTGCCTACGGCCTATGTCCTGCTCTATGGCGGGCTGGCCCTTTTTGCCGCAGGCATGGCCGCCCTTATAGGCGGCTGGCGGGGCCTGCGCGGGCGTATTCTTTCAGTGGCCTTTTTTGGCTATGTTGGCTTCTGCCTTTATATCATCATACGGTATGCAGGCGTGGAGATCACCGATCACGATTCCTACTCCTTTTGGATGCGGGCCGTTAAAGAGCTGTTCACCTTTGATAAATCCTATTTTAACGCCGAGGCCAATCTTTCCCACAGCGATTACAACCCCATTTTTGCCGCGCTGCAATACTCTCTTATGCGGGTATGGGGCTGGCAGGATGCGTACATGCTCTATGTAACGGCGGCCTGTGTCATCGTGCCCATGTGCGCGGTCACCGACCTGATAGAGAAAAAGCGCTACGCTGCCATTGGGCTTATCCTGATGGTGGGGCTTTTCTTCATCTCCGGGTTCGACCTGGGGGTCACCAATGCCAACGGCCCCCTGGCAGCCTTCTTTTTTGGGGCGCTGGTCGTGGTTTGCTTCCGGGAGGACGGCAGCTTTATATCGCTGCTGCCGGGTATGGCCGCCATCGCCATTCTGCCTGCCCTTAAGCTGTATTCCGGGCTGATGTTTGCCCTGGTGCTGCTGGGGGTATGGATCTTTAGCCTGCGAAAGAAGGATAGCCCGCAGCGGGTGACCCCCCGGTTTATCTTGCTGGCCTGCGGCCTGATGCTGCTGATGGAATGCTCCTGGTCGGGCTTTTACAACTACCAATGCCGCAAGGCGGATTATGAAGCCAAGCAGGCCAAGCAGGTTTATATGGGCGAGACCCCGGCCCAGGAAGCCCTGCCCAGCTTCCGGATCACGGACCTGGTGTCCGGCAATCCCCGCAATGAAAGCCTGAGCCACGCACTGAACGCAGACACTACCCGGCAGGTGCTGAGCCTTATAAAGCAAAGCGTGGAAATATACCTCCGCAGCACGGTGGTATATGCTTGGCTGTTTTTGCTGCCAGTGCTGGTGCTGCTTTTGCTGGGAAAGGGAGCGTTCCGCGCCCAAGTGAAGGTTGCCCTTTGGGCGGCGGTGATAGCCTTTGGATGCTATACGCTGGGCATGTTTGCGGCCTATTATGTGCAGGCGGAGACGGCGCCCTCGGCGGCGGTCTATCTGCGCATCGTTAGCATGCCCTTTGCGTGGCTGGCGGTCTTTGTATGCGCAAAGGCAGCCGCAATAAAGCAGACCCCTTTCCTTTCCAATGGGCTGCTGGCGGCTTTTGCGGTGGTGATAGCGCTGGGCCATCCCTTGCCCAGGATCATGCCCACGGAGGTCGTCCGGGACGAAAACCAGGTATATACAAATGAATATACGAGCAGCCTGTTTCACGACGAGCTGGCAGGGCTGCTCACCGACGCAGACAAGGGGGCCAGAGCCCTTTTGGTGGACTGCACCTGGGATGCATCCCAGATCAGGAGCAAAAGCGGCATAACCCATGCCTATCAGTATTACGGCCTGCCCATGCGAGTGACTGTTGACCAGTACGCCTATGGCGAGTACGACCCGCTGGAGTGGATCACCAAGCAAAACATAGATAAATCCGTTACCAGGGACCGAAACAGCCTTTTGATCCTGCGCATGGATGACGAGCTGTACCAGGATGCCTTTGTCCAGGCGCTGGAAGTGGATACTGACGCGGACATGCCCTGGGTCTTTGACGTGGCCCTGGAGGATGGGGAGTGGGTCTATACCCTGCGCAACCTGGAAGAGGAATAAGCGGAGAGAATACATTTCCACAAGGAAGCTTGTGTTTGCCATAGATACCTCGCAGAAAAGGAGGGGATCATTGTGATGATCGCCAGGAGGATATCCCAAAAGATCAGTAAAGAAAGCCGGAGGATCGCCCATGGCTGATCCTCTGGAAAGACGGAGGAAAATGTGGATCAGATCACCCTACATAAGATAGACCAGTCCAATTTTGTTGCTTGCTTTGGCCTTACGCTGGCAGCGGGCCAGGAGGCTTTTGTCTCTCATCCCATCCGAAGCCTTGCCCAAGCCTATATCTACTACCACCAATGCACACCCTTTGGCATCTATCAGGAGGCGCAGATGGTAGGATATGTAATGGTCCTTTATGACTATGACGAGGATGCATATAATATTTGGCATCTGATGATCGACCAGGCACATCAAGGAAAGGGCTATGGCAAGGCGGCCATGGGCCTTGTGCTGGACTACATCAAAGCAGAGCCCTTTGGAAGCTCCAAAGCGGTTTCAATTACTGTCAACCCACAAAACACGGTGGCTTATGAAATGTATAAAAAAATGGGATTTGCAGAAACCGGCAGCTGCGATGAAGATGAAGTTGAAATGCGTTTACTTCTTTCCTAACTGAGTTCTCAGGCAACTAAAAAGGGATGCACAGGCGCGATTGCCAGTGCATCCCTTTTTTTCAATAAAGCTCGGTCAAAGGATAAAGAATATAGTTTTCGCTGGCGGAGCCTAAGAATTCGACGGCTTCCCCGGCTGCTACGGTAGTGCTTCGCTGCAGGAGCTTTTGGATGGACCGCTGATCTTTCTGTGCAATAAGCAGATACAGCGGGCCTTGGATGCCCTGCTCCCGTATGTGGGCTACGGCTCCATCCAAGTCAACTAACTTGTATAGGGTCCCGCCTACGGCATCCCAGATGCTGTAGTTATTAAAGCTTTGCCTCACCACATTATATACGCGGCCCTTTCCCAGATAGGCGGCCACCGAAGAGGCCTCGCCCTCGGTGTGGGCGATCAGCACCGCGTCGTCGGGCAGGGTCTTTTGCACATAGCGGGCCAAGGGCTTGGAGCTGCTAAACAGCCCCGTGCCGATATCGTAGCGCATGTCTGTATAGGCTCTGGAGTACGTAAGCAGCGCTACAGTCAAAACCGCAGCGTTCAGCACCTGGGCCATGGAAATAGCCGCAGGGACTTTGAGCGGTGCCTTGGGGGCTTCGTCCGGGCTGGAGGAATGCATTTCCTCCAGGGTGATCCAGGCGCAGGCGATGAACTGCCACAGCATCATCAGAATGCGCTGGGTGGAGTAGAAATAGATAAAGGTGTACAATGCCATTTGCCAGACAAAGGAGACTAGAAAGCACAGCGCGGGCCGCGGCGCAGTGCGGAGCCAGCGCCAGCAAAACACGGCTATCACCCCAAAGAGCGGCAGCAGCACAATATAGTATACATTGTTGCCCCGCTCGTATAGCCGGAACCGGGCGATGTTCTCCATCATGTCCCCTAAAATGAAATAAGCCTGCTTTGCTATTTTCACAAGGGATACGCTTTGCGCATCCCTTACGGTGATGTTGGAGCCCATGCCCGGCAAAAGCAGCGCCAGCAGGGCCACGCCCGCCAGCATGATCCCTATGGAAACGAAGGAGATAAACGGCTTGGCCTGCTTTGCCTTCAGCAGGGGCATGCGTTCCAGCGTCCAAAGGAGCATAAGCATGCCCACCATGCCGCACATGAGCACATGGGTCTGAGACAGCAAAAATAACGCTATTGCATATAAAACAGGCTTCTGCTGCCGGTCAGGGTACAGGATAGCCAGCCACAGCAAAAGCGGAGGGATCAGCCCGTAGGAGCGGGGAATGACGGGAATACAATATATGAAAAGGCCGCTTAGGAGGCAAAGGGTCTTTACAGGCTGGGAGAAGGGCCCGCGGGCCATCAGCAGCCAGCCCGCGATGGCCATCAGCAGTATATTCAGCACGAAAAGGGTCTCCACCGGCAGTCCCAGCCTTACAAAGGGGAAGATAAGGGCATACCACAAAAAGGGGTGGCCCTCATAGGGCAGCTGTGCAAAGATCTTCAAAAGGGGAAGGTCCCTGACGATCAGCCAGGCCTGGGCTTCATCCATAGCTATTTCATGGCGGCAGGCAGCCAGCGTGTTGATAGCCACGGAGCAGCCCACGATAAAAATAGCCCAAAGGTTCTTTTGTATCCATTTGCCCATTGCGCGCACCTCAATATGAAATAGCATTCCCGCCCATTATAAAGGAGTGGAAGGCGTTTTTCAAGCAGGCCGTTTTTGAACCGGCCTGCCTATGTGATGCCCTGCTTTCATTTTTCACCGCCGAAGAACTGCCGCGTGCGGGGGTTTTGGGAGGCGGCCAATTGGGCTGGGGAGCCTTCCTCCACGATGGAGCCGCCCTCCATAAAGACGATGCGGTTTGCCACATCCCGGGCAAAGGCCATTTCGTGGGTCACCACCATCATGGTCATGCGCTCCTGGGCCAGGTCCCGCATCACTGCCAGCACCTCCTGGGTCAGCTCCGGGTCCAGGGCGCTGGTAGGCTCGTCAAAGCAGAGGATCTCCGGCTCCAGGCACAATGCCCGGGCAATGGCTACCCGTTGGGCCTGTCCGCCAGAAAGCTGGTAGGGATAGGCCTTTTCCTTATCCTGAAGTCCTACCTTGACTAAAAGCTCCTGAGCCTTTTCTATGGCCTGCTTCTTGGGTCGCTTCAAAACGGTCAGGGGCGCGTCGATGAGATTTTGCAGGACGGACATATGGGGAAACAGGTTATAGGATTGAAAGACCATGCCCATCCGCAGCTGGATAGCCCGCAGCTGCTTCTCTCCGGCGTAGCGGAGGGTGCCTGCGTCCATCCAGCACATTTTTTCATCGTCCAGGGCGATCTCGCCGCTGTCGATGCGCTCCAGCTGGTTTACGCACCTGAGAAAGGTGCTCTTTCCGGAGCCGGAGGGGCCGATCAGCGCTACTACCTCGCCCTTTTCAACGGTCAGGGAGATGCCCTTCAAAACGCCCAGGCCGTCGAAGCCCTTGTAGATATTCTTTGCTGTCAGCATAGGGCACACCTCCTTATTGATAATAGTTCAGCTTGCGCTCCCACAGCTTTAGTAGCTGCTCGGCCACGCCATTGAGGATGAGGTACATGATGATGGCCACCAGATACGGCTCGATGGAGCTGGAGCCGGAGACCTGCTTTTTGGCGATGGTCATCAGCTCCACCACCGCCACGGTGGAGGCCAGGGCCGTATCCTTGATCAGGGTGATGATCTCGTTGGTGACGGGGATGAGCACCCGCTTGATGACCTGGGGCAATGTGATGCGAAAGAAGGTCTGGACCTTGGGATAGCCCAGCACCTTGGCGGCCTCGTACTGGCCCAAAGGAATGGACTGGATGCCGCTTCTAAATATCTCCGCAAAATAAGCGGCATAGTTGATGACAAAGGCAAAGATCACCGCCCCAAAGCGGTCCACCTTAAAAGGCAGGATCATAGGCAGCAGAAAGTAGATGAACATGATCTGCAGCATCAGCGGGGTGGAACGCATGATGTAGATATAGAAGGAGACCGGCCCGCTGATCAGCCGCTTTTTGGACATCCGGCCTTGGGCCACCAGCATGCCCAGGGGGATGGAAAACAGCAGCGTGAGAAAGAAGATGCTCAGCGTCACCTGAGTCCCTTCCAGCATCAGCTTCGCCAGGTTCCATAGCCGCTGGGGATCGTTAAAGAACTTTATGACCATCCTTGGTACCTCATAATATGATGTAAATGGAGTGGTATGCGATGCAAAAAAGAGTAGGGAGACAATGTGAAAAGGGAGAGCGGGAGGGAACGTGTTCCCTCTGCCGTCCTCCCTTAGCTATGCCAGATAGGAAATTATTCGGCGGGCACGGTGGAGATGTCTGTGCCGAACCACTTGGCGGAGATCTCCGCCAGGGTGCCGTCCTTCTTCATTTCGATCAGGATGCTCTGCACCTTATCCCGAAGGGCGCCGTCCTCCTTGCGAAAGCCGATACCGTAGTTGTCATCCTCCAGGGCCACTGCAGGCACGATGTTGTCCGCGCCCATGCCGGAAATTTTGTACTCGGCCACTACCCTGTCGATGAGCACTGCGTCCACGCCGCCCTGCTCCAGGTCCATAAGGGCGGTGAGGTATTCGTCAAAGGCCAGCACTTCGGCTACGCTGCCCTTAAGGGCGGCGTAGGCTTCGCTATCCATGACCTCTTCCGCGTAGGAGCCGCTCTGCACGGCCACCTTCTTGCCTGCCAGGTCCTCCAGGGTGGCAATGCCGGAATCCTTCAAAACGTAGAATACGATCTGGTTGTTCAGGTAGGGAAAGCTCATGGCCATGCTCTCTTCCCGCTCAGGGGTGATGGACATGCCGTTCCAGATGCAGTCGATATTGCCGGAGGAAAGCTCCATTTCCTTGGCGGACCAGTCGATGGGCTGCTTTACCAGCTCCACGCCCAGGCGCTTGCACACCTCGGTGGCCAGGTCGATATCAAAGCCTACGATCTCGCCGGCCTCATCGCGGTAGCCCATGGGGGGGAAGCTGTCGTCCAGGCCCAAAACAAAGGTGCCCTTGTCCAAAATGGCCTGTACAGCGGGTTCTTCCGCCAGGGCCAGACCCATCAGGGAAAGCATGACCATAGCCAGGGCCAAAGCAAAAATTTTCTTCATGATCTTCATCCTCCAATTCAACGCTTTACTTCGCTAACACGTTGCAATGATATCATGCTGGAGAAGATTTGTCAAGAGGCGAAAAGGTATTTTTTGACGATAGATGGGAAGAGGGATGGGAAGGTTGTTAATAGCTACTTTTTGTGGATGGGAAGGTGGATGGGAGGGTGCTTTTTGACAATAAAAAGTAGCTATTGATAACAGAAAAGGGCTGCCCCCTTTTTGAGGGCAGCCCCTGTACTATCCTAAATGCGGTCACTTGCTCAGGATCAAAGAATTATACTGGCTTTCACTAAGCGTGCCGGTGACATCGCGGCCGGTGTTCTTTTGCCAAAGTTTTACCACATCGGCGGTGGCTTTGTCATACTGACCAAAGAGCGTGATGGCGGTGGTATCATAGCCCAAGGCTTTCAGCTTGCGCTGGGCGGAACCCACAGTGTCCCCCTTGCTGCCAACGGCCAGGATGAAGCTGGTGCCGATCTTGACCTTGTCCTGGGCGCGATTGAGCCGGCTTAGGGTCTTAGAACCGGCGATGCCATCCACATGCATTTTCTTGGCGGTCTGAAATTTGCGCACGGCCAGCTCCGTCAGGTCGCCATAAACGCCGTCTATCGCGCCTTTGTAGTAGCCGGCGGCCTTGAGGGCCTGCTGAAGCTTTTTGACCCTGGAGCCGGTACAGCCATAGTAGAGGCTGTGTGGATCCTTGACCTTTAGGGCCGCCGCCTTTTTGGTGGTTACAGTGTTGATGGCGGACTTGCCCTCATACAGGGCGGTAAGGGTCGTGTTGCCGGGCTTGCCATCGGCCTTAATGCCCAGGGACTTTTGGAAACGATAAACAGCGCTTCGGGTAGCCTGTCCAAAGCTGCCGTCTACGGTGCCCCTGTAAAAGCCCTGCTTTTTCAGGGCGTTTTGCATCTTGCGCACTGCGTCGCTCTTTTCGCCAAAGGGAATGGAAGCGTATTTGGCAAAGGCAGATGCGGCAAAGCATAGGATAAGGACCAGGGCCATGGCAAAGGCAATGAAACGACGTACATCTAAGCGGCGCATCATGTCGCCTCCTTTGAATAAAGTAATGAGTGTAACATAAAACGAACCAGCGATGGAATTTATTCCCTCATATAACAGTATACGAAAAGAAAAAATAAAGTAAAGCCCCAATTTCATCTTTTTAGGATTATGTGGTATAATCAGAAAATGCTTCATATACAATAGGATCGCGTGTTAGCCCGCCGAATTGGAGGGGTTTGTTTGACAGGATGGCTTATCCGAAGGTTCGTTTCAACACCGGAAGACGTTAAAAATACACAGGTACGCGCCGCATATGGCACCATGGCCTCCGGGGTGGGGATCGGTGTCAACCTGCTTTTGGCCCTGACCAAGTTTTTGCTGGGGCTTGTCAGCGGTTCTCTGGCGGTGATGGCTGATGCCGCCAATAACCTGTCCGATGCCTTTGGCAGCGTGGTATCGCTGGTGAGCATGCGCATCGCCAAAAAGCCTGTGGACAGGGAGCATCCCTTTGGCCATGGCCGGATGGAGTATATAGGCGCGCTGGGCGTAGGGGTGCTGATCGTGCTGATGGGCTTTACCCTCCTTAGGGAGGGCATAGAGGCCATCCTGCACCCGGCTGGCCTCAACCTTTCGATCCTTGTTTTAGGGTTGCTGGGCCTTAGCGTGCTGGTGAAGCTGTGGCTGTTTTTCTTTTACCGCCACATCGGCCGCAAGATAGACAGCGCAGCCCTGGCCGCCGCCGCCAAGGATAGCCTCAGCGATGTGGTGGCCACCAGCGCGGTCATACTGAGCATGGGCCTGCAGTGGGCCTTTGACTGGCGGGTTGACGGATACATGGGCGCCCTGGTGGCGCTGTTCGTGCTAAAGACCGGTATCGACGTATGCAAGGACACGGTGGACCTGCTGCTGGGAGAAAAGCCCGACCCGGAAAAGATCGAGCGCATTAAAGAGCTGATGCTGGGGTACGAGGGCATTTTGGGCGTGCATGACCTGGTGCTCCACGATTACGGCCCGGGCCGTTCCATTGCCTCGGTCCATGCAGAGGTAAGCGCCAAGGGAGACATCGTAGCCATACATGAGATCATTGACAAGGCGGAGCGGGAGATCGGCGAAAAGCTGAACATGCCCATCTGTATCCATATGGACCCCATCGTCACGGACAACCCAGAAGCCAACGCGGTAAAGGAAAAGCTGCAGGCCTTCTTGCAGGATACGGACCCGCGGCTGTCCATACACGATTTTCGCATGGTGCCAGGGGAGGAGCAGATCAACCTGATCTTCGACTGCGTGGTGCCGGCAGACTATGCGGACCGCCCCGGTCTTTACCGGGTGCTGGCAGCCTTTGCCAAGTCGCTGGATGCGCGCTTTGCCGTGGTGGTCCAATTTGATAATGATTACCTGTAAGGGATGATTTGTAATAGCAATCTTTGCCTTACGAAAGAAAGCGGAAGCGTGGACCGTTACATCTTCATCAAGCGATGTTTCCATCGCCTATGGGAGGAAAACCCTTATGAAAGAGTATGACAGGCTGAAAAGGGGCCTGAAACGAGTCATGGCCATGACCCTGGTGATGGGGGCAGGCCTTTTGCCCTGGCAGGCTGCTTTGCCGCAGCCAGGGGCCGGAGCCGAGGAGGCGGTCTTTGCCACGCCAACGGCCAAGCCCTGGCTGAAGCCACAAGAAGGCATCCAGACCCAGCCGGAGGAGACAGCGGCCAAGCCGACCCAGACCCCGGATGAGGCAGCCGAGGCCTTGGGCGGTGAGAATGAGGCAGCCGAGGCCTTAGGCGAGGAATCCCCGGAGGATACGGCCCTTAGCGACAGTCAGCTGGATGCTTTTTTGCAAACAGCGGAGCTGGCGGAGGATGAAAAGCCGGAGGATTACCTGACCCAGCCGGAGAAGCTGGTAGGCAAGCGGGAGGGCCATTTCTCGGTGCTGATCATCGGGCAGGACTCCCGGAAAAAGGGGCAGAATGGCCGCAGCGACGCTATGATCCTAGCGGATCTGGATGAGGAGACGGGCAGTATCCGGCTGGTATCCTTTCTGCGGGATATGTATGTGAAGATCCCCGGCCAGGGCATGAACCGGCTGAACGCGGCGTTTTTCTACGGCGGCGCGGAGCTACTCAAAAGCACGTTGGAAAACAACTTTGGCGTAGCCATCGACCGGACGGTAACGGTGGATTTTTCCTCCATGGCGGCGATCATCGACCAGGTAGGCGGGGTCACCCTGCCCGTCAGCGAGAAGGAACGAGCCCCGCTGAACAAGCTATTAAAGGATTTTAAGGGCCAAGAGGGTGCAGAGCCTATTGAAAAAGCGGGGGAGCAGACCCTCACCGGGCTGCAGGCCCTGTGCTACAGCCGCATCCGCAAGATCGACAGCGATTTCCAGCGGACAAGCCGCCAGCATAAGGTGCTGCAGGCGATCTTTGCCAAGGCCAGCAAGCAGGATGCGACCTCGCTGTTGGGACTGGTGACCAAGAGCTGGAAGCTGATAGAGACAGACATGAATCTGAAGGATGCTGCGGCACTAGTGCCGATGATGATGAAAGCCAAGGGCGGCAGCATGGAGACCATGCATGTGCCGCTGAATGGCACCTATCAGGACGATGTGGTAAAGGGCATGATGGTATTGATGCCTAATTTGAAAAAGAACGCCCAGGCTATCGAGACTTTCCTTAGGGAATGAAATACGGAGTCAATGTTCAATAGCAAAACCATCGGCCTGGGCCTTAAGAAAGGGCCTGCCGATGGTTTGCTTTTATGTATTTTACTTATATGCGTTATAGAAGGGCCTTAGGCCAATATCTCCGCCACAACGTCCTTCATGCTGTACAGCCTCGCAGGCTTTCCGGCCAGAAACTGAGCGGCCTTCAGCGCGCCCTGGGCAAAGAGGGCCCGGCTTTCCGCCCGGTGGGTGAGGATGACCTGCTCCCCTTCGCCGTAAAAGCCTACCTCGTGCTCCCCGGTAACAGTGCCGCCCCGGACGGCGTGGAGGCCCACATCCCCCTTTTCCCGCTTCTGGGTGCGGCCATAGCGGCCATAGACGGGCTTCACCTCTGCGCCCATTTCCTTGCGGGCGGCTTCGTAAAGCATCAGGGCGGTGCCGCTGGGGCTGTCCGCTTTCATGCGGTGGTGCTTTTCCACGATCTCGATATCAAAGCTGTCCCCCAGGGCCTTGGCGGCCATTGATACCAGCTGTTCCATCACGTTCACGCCCAGGCTCATGTTGGCGCTGCGGAGCAGGGCTACTGTCCCCGCCGCCTCCTCGATGGCCTTGAGCTCCACGTCGGTATAGCCTGTGGTGCAAAGCACGGCAGGCATGCGGCCCTTTATAAGAAAGCTGAGCATTTCCGGCAACCCGTCCGGGCGGGAAAAATCAATAAGCACATCCCCTGGCTCTGTCACCCGGTCATAGCTGGTCACGATAGGGAAGGGGGAGGGCTGCCCCTGATAGGCCACGTCAACGCCGCAGGCTACCTGAATGCCCGCCACTTCCGCCGCCGAGGCTACCTCCCGGCCCATGCGGCCCAGAGCGCCGCCGATCAAAATACGCATGCTTGTCCTCTCCTTAGCCAGGGGCGTTGCCCCTGGACCCCACTAAAGGGATTTCATCCCTTTAGAAGCCCACTATTTAATATATTCTGGCAGATCATATAAAGCATTGTCCAAGGGTGAAGGGCCCTTGGACAATAAGAGAATGGGTTCAGGGGGTTAGCCCTGAAACTCCACGCCTGCTTGCTCCAGCGCGGCCCTAAGCTGGGCCTTGGCGGCTTCGCCGATGGGCACCAGGGGCAGGCGAAGCTCCCCGGAGCAAAGGCCCATCCATTCCATGGCGGCCTTGCAGGGAATGGGGCTTACCTCCGCAAACATAGCCCGCACTAGAGGCAGCAGGCGCAGCTGCGCGCTGAGCGCCTCTTCATTATTTCCGCTGAGATAGCTCTCCGCCATGTGGGCCATGGCTTTAGGCAAAATGTTGGCGACCACGGAGATGACCCCTGCCGCACCCAGCGCCATCAAGGGCTGCACCATGTCGTCGTTGCCGCTGTAGAGGGTCAACCGTCCATCCAGCACCCGCAGCTTTTCCATCACAAAGGGGAGGTTGTAGCTACTCTCCTTCAGACCGATGAACTTATCTGAGGACGCCAGGCGGCCCAGGGTCTCCGGGGCGATGTCCAGGTTGGTGCGGGAGGGCACGTTGTAGATGAGGATAGGCAGAGAGGTCTTTTCCGCGATCTCCATGTAGTGGCGGTAGAGACCCTCCTGGGTGGTCTTGTTATAGTAGGGGGTCACCACCAGCTGGGCGGCGCAGCCGATATCGGTATACCGGTTGGCGGTGTCGATGACATTCTGGGTCCAGTTGGAGCCAGTACCGGCAATAACGGGCACCCGGCCCTTGGCGGCCTTGATCGTCTCCTTCACCACCTGCTCCCGCTCCTGGGGGGTCATGGTGGTAGGCTCGCCAGTGGTGCCGCAGGCTACCAGAGCGGCAGTGCCGCTATCAATCTGAAAATCCACCAGCCGATGCAGGGCAGGCACATCCACCTCGCCATTCAAAAAGGGCGTGGCCAGGGCAACGGCGCTGCCTTGGAATAAGGGCTTAATAGGCATAAAGGTACCTCCTTTTATGCGGATCAGGTTACTTGGCGGGAATATATCCCAGCTTGCAGAGGTACTCGGCGCTTAACACGCCGCCGCCTGCTGCACCGCGAATGGTGTTGTGGCTGAGGCAGACGAATTTGTAGTCCAGCACGTTATCCTCACGAAGGCGGCCCAGGGTGATGCCCATGCCGTTTTCGTAGTCCCGGTCCAGGCGAGTCTGGGGCCGGGAGGGGTCCTCAAAATAATGGAGGAACTTCTTGGGGCTGGAGGGGAGACCCAGCCCGGTGGTGGCGGGGGAGGCAGTCTCCCAGCGCTCCAGGATCTGCTGGAGGGAGGGCTTCTTTTTGAAGCTTACGCTGACGGCAGCCATATGGCCATCACTGGCGGCTACCCGCAGGCACTGGGCGCTGATGACGGGCTCCTTAGCATGGATGATGGCGCCGCCTTCAATGGCTCCGAAGATCTTCAAGGGCTCTTGCTCGCTCTTTTCGTCCTCGCCGCCGATGTAGGGGATCACGTTATCCACCATTTCCGGCCAGGTGTCGAAGGTCTTGCCTGCGCCGCTGATGGCCTGATAGGTGCAGGCGATGATCTTCTCCGGGCCGAAGTCCCAAAGGGGCCAAAGGGCAGGCACGTAGCTTTGGATGCTGCAATTGGGCTTTACCGCGATAAAGCCCGTCTTGGTGCCCAGGCGCTTACGCTGAGCCTCAATGATGGCGGCGTGGCTTCCGTTGATCTCGGGGATCAGCATGGGCACATCCGGAGTGAGCCGGTTGGCGCTGTTGTTGCTGATGACGGGGATCTCCGCCTTGGCGTAGGTCTCCTCCAGGGCTAGGATATCCGGCTTTTTCATGTCCACCGCGCAGAAAACGAAATCCACCATCCCGGCGATCACGTCTACCTGGGCGGCATCCAGCACGGGCATATCCGCTACGTAGGCGGGAATAGGGCGGTCCTTAAAGGCCCAACGGCCTTCTACGGCCTGGCTATAAGGCTTTCCGGCGCTGCGGCTTGAGGCGGCCAGGCAGGTGACCTTGAACCAGGGATGATTCTCCAAAAGCAGGGTAAAACGCTGGCCCACCATCCCGGTAGCGCCGATAATTCCTACGCGGTATTCTTGCATTGAAACGATCTCTCCTCGCTGCTTCATAAAGGGGCGTATATATCACCCTATGCCCGAATGGCTAATAGGTTCAGGCAATACTGAAATAAGAATAACATCAAATGGATATCCTTGTCAACGTTCCCGATGAAGGCGTTGCTTATGCGGATAGCGGCATGGTACAATATGGAAAAGAACTGCGGGATATAAAGGAGGGGGCTCTATGAAGCGCACCTTGTGCTTTTTTGTAATGATCCTACTGGCTATTGGGCCGGCAGCGGCTGTGGCAAAGACCGAATGGCTGATCCAGGAGAACGCTGGCGGCAGCCCGGCCTATCAGGAAGCGATGCAGCTGCTGGAGGCGGGCAGCCTGGTGGACGCTATGAACGCCCTGATAAAGCTGGGGGATGAGGGAGACGCGGCCCAGTACGCCTCCTATGCCCTGGCCAAGCTCAGGCTGCTTCGCAACGACTCCCCCGAGGCCATCAAGGGCTTTGAGGACCTGGGAGATTTTGCGGACAGCCGCTGGTATAAGGAGGCGGCCCAGGCCCTAAGCTGCCACCGGTACTCAGATGGCAGCCAGTTTGGCTATGTGGACGCTAGCGGCGCTATGGTGGTACAGGCCCAGTTTGACTGGGCGGAGCGGGTGTTTCGGGCAGACAGCCTTGTGCCAGGCGGCACGGTAAGCCCAGTGGCGGTGGTTTTCAAGGGCACGGTGGAATGCGATGGATATGACCTGCTGCCCAAAGAGGGAAAGTATGGCCTGGTGCGCCGGGACGGCACCCTGGCAGTGCCTGTGGAGTACGATGAGATCCTGTGGACGGCGGAGGGCCTGGCGGCGGTGCGCAGGGCCGAGGGCTTCTGGCTGTACGAGCTGGCCAGCGGGCAGGCGCTTTGCCAGGCCCAGGATGGCATGGGCGGCTATGGGGAAGACAGGGTCCCGGTTTGCAAGGCGGGCCAATGGGGCTACGTAGACCGCACGGGCACGCTGCTTTTTGACGGCTACCAGTGGGACAGCGCCCTGCCGTTTTCTCAGGGGCTGGCAGGGGTGAGCCTGGAGGGCAAGGCCGGCTTTATCAATATCCAGGGTGCGGTGGCCATTCCCTTGGAGTATGAGGCCGTCACAAGCTTTAGCGAAGGGAAAGCAGGCTTTTTGCAAAAGAAGCGCTGGGGCCTGATAGACAAGGCAGGCAAGGTCTTTGCCAAGGCGGTATATCAGGAGATAGGCAGCTATACCCAGGGCTTTTGCATGGCTAAGCGCGGCGACAAATGGGGTATTCTGGACAGCAAGGCCAAGTGGCTGATCAACAACCGATATGATGAGGTAACGGACTTCGACCCCATATATCACCGGGCCTGGATACGCAAAAACAAGCTGTGGGGCTTTATCGACTCGGAGGGGACCGTTATACTAAAGCCGGCTTGGCATGGGTTCACCCCCTTTGGAGCGGATGGCATTGCCAAGGTCAGGTATCAGGATTTTTACGGGTATATTGACCATCAGGGCGTTAACCGCATCCCCAATATGTATGAGGAGGCAGCGGACTTCCAGGGTAATCTGGCAGGGGTGGCGCTATATGGGCAGGTGCAGTACCGCAACAAAATGGATAACAAGGTCTTTGATCTGCCGGGGAATATGCCCACAGAGGTGCTATATGGGTTTATCGAAGGCCGCAAGGTCCAGGAGCACCGGGAGACCTTCATGGATATCGAAAAAAATGAGGAAACCGAAACGGTTTCCTACACGATCACCTTTGAATTGTACGATATGGACGGGACGCGGATAGAGGTGAAGTAAGGCATAAAGCCTTTGACATACCGGGAGATGAGCAGAAGCGAAGCTTCTACCGGCCCCGGCGGATCATGTACATGACCCGGCCCCCCAGGGACCGTACGCTGTCCCGGTCAAAGAGCCAGCCAAAGCCCAGGGTCATGGCCATGGCGTAGATGAAGAGCGGCACCGCGATGGTGATCCATTTGAAAAAGCCGTTGATGTTCAAGGGCCAGATGGTCAGGAAGGGCAGGGCGATGAGGGCGGCCTCCAAGGCCATGCGCAGCATGCGCAGGAAGGTTTTTTTCCAAGGCAGATGGGTAATATGAGTGGGAACAAACCACAGCTGCAATATGGCGCGAAGAATGTTGGAGAGGATAATGCCCGACAGGATGCCGCAGACCGCCAGGGTCACGCTGGTTTGAAGCCCCCAGTAGCCCAGGCCCAGGCCCAGCACCACCGCCGCTATCAGCTGGGCGGTGCAATGGTGGCGGGTCTCCCGAAACTTGCCGCTGGCGGTGATCATCAGATCCATGGGCATTTTGGCGTGGTCGGTAATGGCCTCCAGCACGATCATCAGGCCGATGGCAGGGGCAAAATAGTTGGCATCGGTGATGGCGTCGGTATAGAGCACCACAAAGGGAACGATCAGCACCGCCGCACAGGCAAACAGCACGGTGGTAATGGCTAGATACAAAAATTCAAAATCCCGGTAGGCGGTCTGGAATTTTTTTTCCTGGCCGCTGACCAGCAGATTGCCAAAGCCGGAGTATATGCCGGTGGTGGTCATTTTGAGGATGCCCCAAAGGCCCACGGTGACCATGTGATAGGTGCCGTACACGCTGACCATGGCCGCATCCCGGGTGATGATGGTGGTGAGCATGACCCCTGCGCCTTGATGGAAGGCGGTGGTGAACTGCTGGTACATGGCATCCCATCGGCGGGACAAAGCGCCCTTGTTGGGCTTGGGATGGAAGGGGTCCACATCCGGATACTGCCGCTTCACATAGTGGGAGAGGATCACCGAGCGCAGCACGATGGTAAGGGAGGCGCAAAGCCGCACGACGATGATGTTGACCTGTAAATAGCTGAGGATAACGATCAGCGCCGTGGATAAAAGCAGCGACGACATGGACGCCAGGGAGACCATGAAGGTGCGCTGGTCGGCGGTGAGCAGCACCCGGTAGCGGGACAGGGTGAAAAACTCCAGGGAGCCGGAAATACCCATGGCGATAATGAGCAGGGTAACGGAGAGGTTGCTCATGGTGTCGATGGGCACAAACAGCGGGTACAAGAGGGAGAAGGCAATGGTAATGCCCACGAAGATATACCCGGCGGTGTTGTAATACTGCCGGGCGGCGGTGACGATGGCGCTCACCTGGTCATTATCCCGCTCAGACAGGGGCTTATACAGGCTAAAGACCGCGGCGGAGGCCAGACCGGCTTCCACCAGGCGAAAATAGGTCAAAAATTCGGTGACAGAGACGATCAGTCCGTTTACCTGGGAGCCGTAGAACAGCATCATCAGGCGGGGGGTCACAAAGCCCATCATCATGGCCGTGAGCTGATAGGCGGCGGTGAAGATCGTATTTTGCACAAAACGGGAGGTGCGCGTATTCTTGCGGCTCAAGAAAATTACCTTCTTTACAGTTCAAGATGCAGCGGCACCCGCTGATCCTCCGGCGGCGGAGTCATATAGTTTGGGCCGTATAGCTGGGTCAGCACCTTTTGGCATGCAAGGGGGATGCGCACGGTGAGCCCATCAAAGGCGGCGGGGATAAGTCTTTCAAAGTCGAGCTGGTCAAAGGGCATGGAAAGCAGATGGTAGGCCCCGTTGGCCATGTGCACATGGGCAGGGCTGTCGCTGCCGATGCGGGAGATGCGGTCATAGGCCCGAAGCTTGGCTTTCTTGGGCACGAGCTTGCCCAAGACCCCCGTGCCCCACAAAAGCACCTTCTTGCTGAAGGAAAAGCGGTCGTATTGGGGCTCGTCCTTGAGCATGCCCTGCAATATCCGAAGGCGCAAAAGCTTCCAGGCCCGGGTAAAGCGTCCCTCCGGCAGGGGGTCCAGGATGAACAGGTCCAAAAAGGCGGTCTTGCGGCCCCCTTCCTGCCTAACACGGGGCACCCAAGTATCCGTCAGGTCCAGATGGAAGCCCTGGGCGGCCTTTTGGGGATAGACAGCGGCAAACAGCTCATAATTCTCCCGGGTCAGCACCAGGTCGATATCGTCATCCCAGGGGATAAAGCCCTGGTGGCGTACCGCGCCCAGCAGGGTACCGCACATCAGGGAATAGGGGATGCTTTCCGCTTCCAGCACCCGCACGGCATCTGCCAGCAGGGCTAAAAGCTCGCTGTGGATCTTAGCGAGGGCCGCCTGCATTTGGGTATCCATCAGGCCTTACCCTCCAAAACGGCTTGTATTTTGTTAGCTACGCTTTCGCCATCCAGGCCAAAGTGCTTGACCAAAAATTCTTGGTTGCCCACGATGGAGGAGTAGGTGTCGTTGAGGCCCAGGCGCACTACCCGGGCGCGGTTATCCTTAAAGCCGCAAACGGCCTCGCATACCGCGCCGCCGAAGCCGCCTACGATGGTATGCTCCTCCAGGGTGAAGATCACGGGCACCTTAGCGCAAAGGGACCTGAGGTAGGCTTCATCCAGAGGTTTTACGGTGGGGAAGCTGGCCACGCCTACGCTGTACCCCTTGGCCTTGAGAAGCTCTGCTGCATCCATGGCGCTTTTTAAAATGCCGCCTGCGGTGAGGAGGTAGGCATCGGTGCCGCTTGCCTGGGGCAGGGCCTTGCCGGTCTGGTAGCCTTCAAGCTCGCCGTCCTTGTGGAAGCAGGGCTCGCCGCCCCGGCCAATGCGCAGATAGGCCACCCCGGGCTCCTTGAGGAAGTGGGGCATAACGGCCTCGGTCTCCTTGGCGTCCGCAGGGGCGTACACCGTCACCCCTGGCAAAAGCCTGAGGGCGCTCATATCCTCGGTGGCGTGATGGGTCATGCCCAGGGTGCCGTATACAAAGCCAGCCCCTACGCAGACGATCTTCACATTGGCATCGTGGTAGGCGCAGCAGTTGCGGATCTGCTCCAGGCAGCGCAGGGTGGGGAAGTTGCCGATGGAATATACGATGACGGTCTTGCCCTCTATGGCCATGCCAGCGGCCATGCTCATCATGGCCTGCTCAGAAATGCCTGCATTGATGAACTGATCCGGGAACTCCTTCATAAAGGGAAACAAAACGCCAAAGCCCAGGTCCCCGGTGATTAGCACCAGGTCCTTGTTCTCGCGGGCCATATCCTGCAGGCAGCGGGTAAAGGTATCTCTCATGGCTTTTTCGCCTCCAGTTCCGTAAGCGCTGCGTCGTATTCCTCGCCTCTGGCGGTGCGGTAGTGCCACAGCACTTGCCCCTCCATAAAGCTGACGCCCTTGCCCTTGATGGTATCGGCGATGATAACGATGGGCTTGCCGCCGCCCAGGTTGGCCTCGGCCTGGGCATAGGCCTGGTGCAGGGCCTCGTGGTCGTGGCCGTCCACCCGGATCACATGCCAGCCGAAGCTTAACCATTTCTGGTCTAGGGGCTCCAGGCCGATGGTGTCCTCCACCTTGGTGAGGGACTGTATCTTGTTAAAGTCGATGGTGACGATGAAATTATCCAGCTTGTACTGGTGAGCGATAAGGGCGGCCTCCCAGATGGCCCCTTCATCGCATTCGCCGTCGCCGATGATGCAATATACCCGGTGCTTTTCATGGTTCAGCTTGGCGGCCATGGCCATGCCCATGGCCATGGGCATCCCCTGGCCCAGCGAGCCGGTGGAGACCTCCACCCCCGGTACGCCCTTGTGGCTCACATGGCCGCTAAAACGGCTGCCGTTCTGGCAGTGCAGCTCCAGCTCGCTTACGGGGAAAAACCCGCTTTCCGCCAATGCCGCATATATGCCTGCCCCTGCATGCCCCTTGGAGAGGACCATCCGATCCCGCTGAGGCATCTTAGGGTCCTTGGGGTCGTAATGCAGCACATCCGCGTACAGCACCGCCACGATATCGGCCATGGAGAAGATGCTGCCGATGTGGGAGGTGCCCCCCCGGCTGGTCATCTCCAGGCTGTGAAGGCGGATTTTGTAGGCCAGGTCCAGGCTTTTCTCGTTCATAACTGGTTCTCCTCCATGCTTTGGGGTAAGGGAGCGGGGGTGAATATCTTTTTGAGCACACACCCGATCGTGGTCATAAAGACCTTGGCATCCAGCCCCAGGGACTGGTTTTTGGCATAATGCACGCGCATATCATTTTTGCGGGCCAGGATATCCCTTTCGTAGGTGCCCTCCGGATCGTCGTGGCCCACGGCCTGGTCCAGGCTGATAAGCTGGATGGACGAGGGGTCGCTGATGCCGGGGCGGACCCACAGGATGCAGTGCTGCTCCGGGGTATAGCGGACGGTGTACTTGAGCAGCTCCGGCCGTGGGCCGATAAAGGACATATCGCCCTTGAGGATGTTGAGGATCTGGGGCAGCTCGTCCAGCTTGGTGGCGCGAAGGACCCGGCCCAGGCGGGTAACGCGTGGATCGTTGAGGGCGGTAGTGCCGCTGTATTTATCCGCGCCTACCACCATGGTACGAAATTTAAGGATATTAAAGGGCTTGTTGTGGTAGCCGCCCCGCAGCGCCCGGTAGAAGACCGGTCCCTTGGAGGTAAGCTTTACCAGGAGGGCAATGGGGATCATCGGCACAAGGAAAAACGGCAAAAATACAAGAGCCGCGATAAAGTCCAAGGCGCGCTTTACTACCTTGCTGTAGATCGGATGGGTCAGCGGACCCTCCCAACGGGGCAAAATATCGGAGAGCTCTTTGGGGGAAAGGGTCGAAAATACTGGGGGTCTCTGCTCCTCCAAAGCCGCCGCCTCTTTCCCTTTTAAAGCTTGGTGGCCAAAGGCCGCCAGCATCCTTAATCGTATCACAGGGGGCCTGAGAAGTCAAATCTTAACGGACAAATTTCTGTAAAAATCGAGGTTTCGTGGGGCGCTTTGTCATGGGCTGCTGCAGGCTTGCCCCGGGGGCTTTCTTGACAAGCCTCCGGGTTTGAGAGTATAGTATAATAACGGAAAAATATTTATTAACAGGAGTTGCTGCCATAGCCGACTGGACAAAGGAGGATCATTCTATGACAAACTCGCCGCTGGAGCAGCTGGCCTTATACGCCAACGCAAACGAACAAATGCTGATCGGGAACGCAGGCATCGACCCAGAGCTTTACCAGACCTACGGGGTCAAGCGGGGCCTGCGGGATAAGAAGGGTAAGGGCGTGCTGGCGGGCCTTACCAATATTTCCGATATTGAGTCCAGCAAGGAAATAGACGGAGAATCGGTGCCCTGCGAGGGCCGCCTTTGGTATCGCGGCTACGATATCAACGATCTGGTAGCGGGCGTGATGAAAAGCCAGCGCTTTGGCTTTGAGGAGATCGCGTATCTGCTTTTATTTGGCAAGCTGCCGGGAGAAGGCGCGCTTGCGGAATTCCGCAATATTATGGCCATCAGCCGCACTCTGCCCACCAATTTTGTGCGGGATGTGATCATGAAGGCCCCCAGCCATGACATGATGAACACCTTGAGCCGCAGTGTTTTGACCCTGGCCAGCTATGACGATAACGTAAGCGACCTGAGCATCTCCAATGTGCTCAGGCAATGCCTGATGCTCATTTCCGTATTCCCCATGCTGGCGGTGTACGGCTATCATAGTTACAACCACTACGAGCGGGACGAAAGCTTCTACATCCACCGCCCGGACGACAAATTATCCACGGCGGAAAACCTGCTTAGGATGCTGCGGCCGGATATGTCCTTCTCCGCGCTGGAGGCCCATGTGCTGGATATCGCTCTGATACTGCACATGGAGCACGGCGGCGGTAATAACTCCACCTTTACCACCCACGTGGTCTCCTCCTCCGGCAGCGACACCTACAGCGTGGTGGCGGCGGCCCTGGCCAGCCTGAAAGGCCCCAAGCACGGCGGCGCCAACATCAAGGTGGTGGAGATGATGGCGGACCTGAAGGACAGCGTATCCGACGTGACGGACGAAAACCAGGTGGAGCACTACCTGACCCAGCTGCTGCATAAGGAAGCCTTTGACCGCAAGGGCCTCATCTATGGCATGGGCCACGCGGTGTACTCCATTTCCGACCCCCGGGCTACCATCTTTAAGGGCTTTGTAAAGCAGCTGGCAGACGAGAAGGGCAAGAAGGAAGAATTCGCCCTTTATTCCATGGTGGAGCGGATGGCCCCGGAGATCATCTCCCGGGAGCGCCATATCTACAAGGGCGTCAGCGCCAACGTGGACTTCTACAGCGGCCTTACCTATTCCATGCTGGGCATCCCTGAGGAGCTGTTTACCCCCATATTCGCCATTGCCCGTATCGTAGGCTGGAGCGCCCATCGGATGGAGGAGCTGATCAATATGGATAAGATCATCCGTCCTGCGTACAAGGCCGTAGCGGAGCGGATCAGCTACGTGGAGATGGAGGACCGGTAAGCGGCGGAGCGTTAGCGCGGACAAAGTGGGTAACGCCGATAAAACCGACAAAAAACAATCAAGGGCTTCCCCTCCCTTGAAAAAGACCCCTTGGGCGGGTATAATGCGAAAATAACGCATTAACCCACGAAAGGGGTCTTTTTGTGGCTCGGGCAAGCGAATGGAAAAAGGTATTTCGGGCGGCATTCCCCCATACGGTACCGGTGCTGACGGGCTTTAGCTGCCTGGGGCTGGCCTATGGGGTGCTGATGAGCGCCAAGGGCTACGGCCCGCTTTGGTCCGCGCTGATGAGCGCCATCGCCTTTTGCGGCAGCATGCAGTACGTGGCCATTACCCTGCTTACCCTGCCCTTTGACCCCATCGGCGCGTTTTTTTTGAGCCTGATGGTCAATGCCCGGCATCTGTTCTACGGCCTGGCGCTGCTGCCCAAGTATAAGGGTATGGGCAAGATCCGCGCCCTTTTGATCTACTGGCTCTGCGACGAGACCTTTTCCATCGCCTGCTCTGCCGAGCCGCCGGAGGGCATGGAACCCAAGCATTTTTACTTTGCCGTATCGTTTTTGGACTACCTATACTGGGTCGCAGCCAGCTTTCTGGGCGGGGTGCTGGGCAGCCTGATCCCCCTGGAGACAGGCGGGCTGGACTTCGTGTTGACGGCGCTGTTCGTGGTGCTATTTCTGGAGCAATGGAGCCAGAAGGAAAACCGCCTGTCTGCTGTTATCGGGGTGGGCTGCACGGTCCTTTGCCTGATGATCTTTGGGACCTCAAACTTCATGATCCCGGCCATGGTGGCTATTTTGGCCGCGCTGATGGTGGGCCGAAAGGCGGTGTGCCAATGAGCGCCATGACGCAGACCCCTTGGGAGACTCTGGCCATGATCCTGGCCATTGCCGCCGCCACCCAGCTGACCCGCTGGCTGCCGTTTTGGCTATTCCCGGAAAACCGGAAGGTGCCCCCGGTGGTAAGCTATCTGGGCAGCGCCCTGCCCCCGGCGGTGATGGGCCTGCTGGTGGTATACTGCCTGAAAGGTGTGGATTTTGTGGCCCCGCCCCACGCCATCCCCGAGGCGGTGGCTATAGGCTGCATCATTATCCTGCACACCTGGAAGCGGAATGTGCTGCTGTCCATTGGCGGCGGCACGGTGGTGTATATGCTCTTGCTAAGAGTATTTTTTGGCACATAAGTGGCACTTTACTTTTACCGGCAGCATGATAGACTTCAGCCATAGGAACAAAGAACACATATGAGGAAGGGGCATTAGATCATGCTTGATCTTGTTCTTATCGGTTTGAGTATCGCCATCGTCACACGGTACCGCAAGGCAAATGAACCGGGCGCATGGAAATATGTAGTAGGCATCTGGGCCGCCGTCCTGGGCGCGATGCTGCTCGGCGGGGTCATCGCGGGAGCTGGAGGCAGCCAAGGCGGAGTCATGTTTCTGCTGTTCATCGGCTATGGGATCGCCATTGCCGCGGCTGTCGCGGGCATGCGCAGCGGCAAGAAATATCAAGAAAACTATGTCTACTATCAGCGGGCGAAACAAAACGGGGGAGCCGCCGCCGCCAGGGCCGAGATAGCGGCAGCAGCGGCTAAGGCTCAAATGTCTTCCCCCCAAAAAACGTTCTCTGCCGCTAGCGCCCCACCCGCCGCGCAAGTGCAAAGCCTGGATTCCGCCATCGCGACCCTCATGAACCACTATGCCTCTAATGTAGCTGGAGATGAGAACGGATGGAAGCAAGATGTCCTTGCCAGCGTTAACACTATTCTTGACGACTCCCGGGTAGAAGCTGCCTCCAAGATCACCTCCGCGCTTCTTACCTGCGCCCGGGGCCTTGGCTCCTCTGCGGGCTTTGAAAACTGGTATCACGGCGGCAAGTA
>JAVBRJ010000021.1:0-52477 GCA_031548115.1 Eubacteriales bacterium
AGCAAGCAGCAAGCAGCAAGCAGCAAGCAGCAAGCAGCAAGCAGCAAGCAGCAAGCAGTAAGTAGTAAGTAGCTAATAGTTAGCAGATAGTAGTCAACAGCAACCATCAAATAGGCTATCCCTTTTGCCCATGGAATGGGCAAAACAGCGGGATTCTCAAGGGCATTAGCCCTTGAGCGGGGTTTGGGGCAGAGCCCCAACGTTCTGAGAACGTTCTCCCAACGTCCCCCCCGTATCCCCGTATCCCCCAAAGGAGTGAGTGCAGGCAATGTCGGACATCAAGGACCGTTTGCTTCCCATGGACTTGGAAGCGGAAATGAAAAAATCGTTCATCAGCTATGCCATGGCCGTTATCATCAACCGGGCGCTGCCGGACGTTAGGGATGGACTCAAGCCGGTACACCGGCGCATTTTGTATGCCATGAACGAGCTGGGCATGACCAGCGACAAGCCTTACCGCAAAAGCGCCCGTATTGTCGGCGATGTTTTGGGTAAGTACCACCCCCATGGCGACAGCAGCGTATACGATGCTATGGTGCGTCTGGCGCAGGATTTCTCTATCCGCTATATGCTGGTAGAGGGCCAGGGCAACTTCGGCTCTGTGGACGGCGACGGCGCGGCGGCCATGCGGTACACCGAGGCCCGGATGGCCAAGCTGAGCATGCATTTGATCGGGGAGATCGACAAGGATACGGTGGACTTCTACCCCAACTTTGATGAAACCTTGTTGCAGCCCACCGTTTTGCCCAGCCGTTACCCCAACCTCTTGGTCAATGGCTCCAGCGGCATTGCCGTAGGCATGGCCACCAACATCCCGCCCCACAACCTGCGGGAGGTGGTGGATGGCTGCATCCACATGATCGACAATCCGGACTGCACCGTGGAGGACCTGATGCAGTTCATCAAAGGCCCGGACTTTCCCACCGGCGGCATTATTTTGGGCCATGCCGGGGTCCGCTCCGCGTATCACACGGGCCGGGGCCGCATCTTGGCCCGCGCCCGCACGGAGATCGAGGCCATGGCCAATAGCCGCAACCGCATCGTGGTCACGGAGATTCCCTACATGGTTAACAAGGCCAAACTGGTGGAGAAGATCGCCGAGCTGGTGCATGAGAAGCGCCTGGAGGGCATCAGCGATATCCGGGACGAGAGCGACCGGAAGGGCATGCGTATCGTTATCGAGCTGAAGCGGGACGTGCATCCCACCATCGTGCTCAATTACCTCTACAAGCATACCCAGATGCAGGAGACCTTCGGCGCGAACATGCTGGCGCTGGTGGATGGCGAGCCGAAGGTATTGACCCTTCGGGAAATGCTGTATCACTACATTCGCCACCAAAAGGAGGTCGTCACCCGCCGCACCCAGTACGACCTGAACAAGGCCGAGGCCCGGGCCCATATTTTGGAGGGCCTCCTCAAGGCCCTGGACCACATCGACGAGATCGTTGACATCATCAAAAAGAGTCCGGACACCGCCACCGCGCGGGTACGCCTCATGGAGACCTTTGCCTTCTCCGAGAAACAGGCTCAGGCCATTCTGGATATGCGCCTAGCACGGCTTACGGGCCTGGAGCGGGACAAGCTGCAAGCGGAATATGACGAGCTGATGCGCACCATCGCTTACCTGCAAAGCCTGCTGGCGGACGAGATGCTGCTGATGGGCGTTGTAAAGACAGAAATGTCCGAGATTCGCGACAAGTTTGCCGATGAACGCCGGACCGAGCTGACCATCATGGAAGGCGAGATCGACATCGAGGACCTGATCCAGAGCGACGACATGGTAGTGACCATGACCAGCTTTGGTTATGTAAAGCGCCTGCCCAAGAGCACCTACCGGGCCCAGCACCGGGGCGGCAAGGGTATAAGCGGCATGGCCACGAGAGAAGAGGACTATGTCCAGCGGCTGATCATCGTGAACACCCACGAGGACATCATGTTCTTTACCACCCGGGGCCGGGTGTACACGCTGAAATGCTACCAGATCCCCGAGGCGGGCCGGGCAGCCAAGGGCATGGCCATCGTCAACCTGCTGCCCATCTCCACCGAGGAGAAGATCACCGCCATGATCCCCGTGCCCAAGGACATCGACCACCATTTCCTGGTGATGATGACCCGCCAGGGCATGATCAAGCGGACCCCATACAATGAGTTTGCCAACCTGCGCAAGAACGGTCTCATCGCCTTGACCCTTAAGGATGATGACGAGCTGCGGGCGGTGGAGCTGACCGACGGTACCCAGAGCCTGATCCTGGGCAGTCGCTATGGCAAGGCCATCCGCATCAGCGAGATCGGCATTCGGACCATTGGCCGCATGGGCATGGGCGTACATGCCATGCGCCTGCGCGAAAATGATGAAATGATTGATATGTCGGTGCTGCGGGAGGGTCAGCAGGTGCTGGCGATCACCACCAGCGGCTACGGCAAGCGCACCGATCCCGAGCAGTACCGGGAGCAGGGTCGCAACGGCATGGGCATCACCGCTATGAACCTGACGGACAAGACCGGCCTGCTGGCGGCCCAGCTCACTGTGAACGAGGATGAGGACATCCTGCTGATCACTGACGACGGCACCATTATCCGCATGGCGGTGGCTAACGTTCGCCAGAGCAGCCGCAACACCCAGGGCGTGCGATTGATGCGCATTGCCGAGGGCGCGCAGATCGTGGCCGTGGCCCGTGCCGAGCAGGAGCAGGAGGAGGACGCGGAAGTGGCGGACTTCGAAGAGGCTGTAGAGCATATCACCCTGAACGATGACACCGTGATCGGGGAGGCCCCGGCTTCCACGGATGATATTTAACCAGGGGTAGGACGATGCAGGGGCGCTGCCCCTGCACCCCGCCAGGGCTTCGCCCTGGACCCGTTATCTGATCGCGTTATACGCGATCAGAGGAATGAAGCAAAAGTATTCAACATAGAGAATTTTGCTTCCGGAGAGAAACGCAAAAGGCCGGGCTGCCCAGTGCAGTCCGGCCTTTTAGCGATCAAAAAATTGTATTGGGAAAGGCAGATATATGAAGATGCAGAGATATATCTTGCCGGCGTGAAACGCAAGCAAGGAAGGGTCCCACTACTCGTCCCTCAGAAGCTCCTTCACGGACAAGCTCTTGATGTGCCACTGGTTGTTTTCCTTCACGAGGCTGGCGGTGTACTTGGCACCTTGCCACTTGGGCGGGCTTTCGTAGCCCTCTCCGTAGAGGGCCTTGGCCGCGTCGGCGTACTGGGCGTTCACCCGGCCATCAATACGGGGGATGGTCTCGGTAAACTCCGCCCGGGCTACGCTTTCCCAGGGCCAGCACCACATCCAGGTCATCTCCAGCCGATGGTCGATACCGCGGACGGTGTAGTAGATATAAGGGCTTTTTCCATCCAGGGCCAGCAGCAGGTTTTCGTCCCGCTGGAGGTAGCTGCTCTGGAAAAATTTGTTCAGCTCTGAGGCGCTCTGCTGCATCATGATGGTCTGAGCGCGCTTGGCCATGCCGTCCTTGAGGACGATGTTGATATTGGTGGCGTTCATGGCGTAGTAGAAGGTGACCGTAAACAGCCCCAGCAGCACTGTTATCAGCAGCAACCGACCTGCCAGGTACCAGATAAACCGACGAAGCTTTTGCATGTATTACGCCTCCTGCCTTAGCAATGAACCTGGCCCCTATTATACAGGAAAGCGGCAGTTTTCGCAACGGATGCCAGCAGCCAGTCCTTTCCAATGGCGGGAGCCAGTCCTTTCCAGCCCGGTTGAAAGTGGGCTGGGACTGTGGTATGCTGTGTGGGTCTAAGACCTCATGAACAAGGAGGAGCCCATGCAAATATTCAAAAAGATGCTATGCCTGGCCTGCGTTTTAGGGCTGACCATTCCGGCGGCCACGGCCCGCGGCGTGGTGGCAGGGCAGAGCTATGCCACATTTTACAAGTACTACCAGGAAGATGTATCCTTTATTAACGATAACGATAACCGCCACCTGCTGCCCCTGGTCATTACCCGGCAGGTGAGCCAGCTGGAGGATGGGCGGATATTTTACGACCTGTTGGGCGATATCCTGACCGCCAATATCGTGACCCGCACAGAGGATGAGATCATTGAAAGCTGCGTGATCACGCTTACCGCGCCGGACAACATGGAGTACGGCGGGGCTGTCTACAAGGATTTTGCCATATCCGGGTATCACAGCTATGCGCTGCTGATGGCCATGCACGTGGACCCCTCGGCGGTCAGCCGCTACGAGCTGGTGACCGACGTGGTAGCGGGCATGGCGGCGGGGAACGGCAGCTATACCCGGCAGGTGGGGGTCTATAGCCTTACCTGCACCCGGACAGCGAATACCGCCGTGCTGGACTTCCGCAACAGCCGCATGCAGGAGGCCGCGCCCCCGGAGGAGGACACCCCTGGCGAAGCCGGCACAGGCGAGGCCGCGCCCCCCGACACCCAGGACGACAGCGGCAGCCAGGACGGCAACGGCGGCGATGAAGGCACCGGGCTGATGTAAAAGGGGACAAACTAAAAGAGAGAGGCATTGCAGCTTCTCTCTTTTGTATTTTGTTAATACCCGCCTTCCATTTCCTTCAGGTCGGTGGCCTCGGTCAGGGTGCCCTCGGCGAAGCGCTTTTCGGCTTCCTCCATGATCTTCGCCGTGGCGGATACGCCGCAGCGGGTGGCCCCAATGGCCCGGGCGGCCAGCACCGTGTCCAGATCCCGGATACCGCCGGAGCCCTTCACCTGCACGCTGGCTGGCACCGCAGAGCGCATCAGCCGCAGATCGTGAAGGGTGCAGCCGCCAGAGCCGTAGCCCGTGCTGGTCTTTACCCAGTCCGCCCCGGCGGCAGTGGAGAGCTTGCAGGCTTTTTCCTTCTGCTCGTCGGTGAGGTAGCAGGTCTCCAGGATCACCTTTACCTTAGCGCCCCGGCTGTGGGCCAGGTCGCAGATGGCCTTGATCTCGGCTTGGATGTAATCATCCTCCCCGGCGATCAGACGGCCGATGTTCAGCACCATGTCCAGCTCGTCGCAGCCATCATCCAAGGCGGCGGCGGCTTCCGCCAGCTTGATCTCGGGCTTATGGTTGCCGTGGGGAAAGCCGATGACCGTGCACACCTTAACAGTGCTGCCCTTAAGCAGCTCCGCCACCAGGGGCATATCCCCAGGCCGGGCGCAAACGCTGGCAGTGTCGTATTTCAGGGCGATCTCGCAGCCTTTGCGGATGTCCTCCTGGCATAGGTTCGGCTGCAAGGTGCTATGGTCCAGCATCTTGGCAATATCCTTAGGTTGAATGCTCATGGGTGTTCCTCCTCGTAGATGCGTTGACGGCGTATTCGTTGGGGTTGTATGCGCTAGCAGGGTATTTGCTAGTTGCCAAAGGGCTTGACCCGGAACCAGAAGGGCGGATAATGCATCGTCGCTACGATGCATTCGCCGGTCTGCAGGGCGGTCAGGTCCTCGTCCTCGATAATATACTGATCCATAACCTGTTCTACGATGCCCCTCACCTGCACAGAGGAGGTGAAGGTCTCCACCACCCGGTGGCGGCCGTACAGGCTCTTGATATGGTCCCGGCTGCGGCGGTCATGGAGCCGGAAGGCCACGGTGGTGCCAAAGGCGCACAGCAGGCTGGCGGTAACGGCCTCCCCATAGCAATTCAGCAGCTGGCTGACTCCGGTGGTGGCCAGCATCAGCTTAAGGCCCTTGCTGCGGCCCAAAAGCAGCGCATCCTCCAAGTGGGGCAGTCGGGGCAGGACCCCGGCATCATCCAGAAACAGGTATACATTTCCTTCATTCTCAGTGCGGCTAAGGGTCTCCTGCAGGCAAAGGTCCACCAGGGCCGCATACAGGGGCCGCAGCATGCCGCCATGGGCAGGATCATAGCACACAAAGATCACCTTGCCGCCCTTTTGCCTGAGAAGGGGGCGCATGCCCAGGGTGCCCTCCTGGCGGAAACGGCCCTGGAAAAGCTCCCGAGCGGCCTGCTGCAGGGCAGCCACCACGCCCAGGGTATCGGGGCTGTCGGGGTCAGCCAGGTAGGCGGACAGAGCCCGCAGGTCGGCCTCGCTCTCTAATATTTCCTTCATGCTTTCCAGGTCAAAGCCGTCGATCAGCTCCCGAAGGGACAGGTTGTTTTGCAGGTCGCCCTCCTCCTGCCGGCTCAGGTAAACGATCAGCGCCATCATCAGGTCCCGGGCAGCGGTGCTGTACAGCGGCTGGGCGGAGCCGCGAATGCGCTGGTCAAACAGCAGGCTGCACAGCTCTGAGGCATCCTCCATCAGCCGATCTTTTTCCACAAACTCTTTAAAAAGGTTCCAATGGGCTTCGCCGCTTTCCCCAGCGGCACGGCTGTCATCGGCAAAGACCACGTCCCCAGGCTGAAAAAAAACGCTGTGATATTCCCCTGTGGGGTCAAAGACCACCATCACATCCTGGTCGGTCAGATTGGCCCGAAGGTTGCGGAACATATGGGAAAGCATATGGCTTTTTCCGGTGCCAGGGCTGCCCAAAAGCAGCATATGGCGGCTGAGCAGGGTCTCGCCTACGGGCAGGTAGGCGCTTTTGCCGTTGCCATCCACGCCCACCAGGGCAAAAAAAGCATCCGGGTCCCGGTAGGGGATCGCCTTGGATATTTGCAGGCCCTTTAGCACATTGCGCTGATGCATGGACTTCCTCCTTGCGCCGAATGATGAAATGAACGTATCACGGAATGACCTGATCGCGAAATTACCGGGGATGCTTTTTCTTGACTAAGGAGGCCATCTTGCCGCCCTTTTGCACCAAGGGAGCTTTGAGGTCTGCCTCCTTAGGCGCGATTTTGGAGAGGCCGGGGCCTGCGGGCTGCTTCGCCTTTTGGGCTCGAATAGCGGAGAAGGTAGCGGGGCTGTGCGGGATGGGTACAGAGGGTTCCGGCTCGGGCTCCAAGGCTGGTTCATCCGTTGGTGCTTCTTCGGCCAAGGCCTCTGCTATGGCTTCGCCTTCGCTCTCGATCTCAGCGTCAGTCTCTGTTTCCGCATCTGCTTCCGCCTGGGTTTCAGCTTCGGTTTTCGTCTCTGTTTGAGTCTCTGTGTCGGCCTCTATTTGAGCCTCGGTTTGAGCCTCTGCTTCCGCCTGGGTTTCAGCTTCGGTTTTAGTCTCTGTTTCTGTCTCGATTTTGGCCTCAATATCCGCCTCGGTCTCTTTTTCGTCCTTCAAGTCGGCATGGGCTTCTGACTCCGATTCGGCTTCTGACTCCGGTTCGGCTTCTGGCATTTCCTCCGGAGCAGGAAGGCCTTCCTCCTCCTCGTCTTCCACAGGCAAAGCGGCATCCACATAGCGCATGCGGTGCACGTTGGAGCGCATGGCATAGCCGCCTTCGATGCTCTGCTCCCGCTGGGCATCGGTCTCAAAGGGGATAGGCTCCCGGGCATCCTCGTCGGGTAGGCCTACCCGGTCGTAGTACTTGCGCCGCAGGTAGTCGATATCCGCATCATAACCGCTGACCTGGCTGTTCCGGTGTGCGCCGCTTTGCTCGGCCATCTCCCTCTCCAGGGCGGTGACCTTCTGGTTAAGCAGCTTATGGGCCTTTTCATAGGCATTGGTGCCCTCTGCGATCTGGGAAAGCGCCGCCTCCCGGCGGTACAGGGCATCCACCAGGGCCCCCTTGGTCTCCTGCAGGGAGGCCAGGGTGGTCTGCCGGATATAGTCGGCCTGGGAGACCTGGGCGGACTCCACCGTCAGGTCCACCTTCTCCAGGCACAGCTTTCGCTGCCGGATAAGCTCCCGGCTGTCCGGGATGAACACCTGCTTGCCGATCATGCCTAGGGGATTCATGCCGCTGCCGTAGGCCGGGTTGCCCAGCACATCGCCGGTCATCATGGGAACCTCCCGATCCCGGACCACCGCCACCCGCAGGCTGTCCGGATAGCGGCCGCCGCCAGTCTCAGGGTCGTAGACCGGGGCGATCTGGTAGCCCTCGCACAGCCGGGCTATGTCCAGGGCCATGCATTGCTTGTCTACGTAGCTGTTCAAGTCCTGATAGGGGATCCACAGATCGCTGATGTAGTCTGCGCCCTCAAAGCAGGGCTGAGCCAACCGGGCGGTATGCCGGGTCACAGGAGCGGGGCTAAAGGTATCACAGGCATAATGGCAGGGCACATATTGGCGCAGATGCTCCGCCCGCTTGGCGTTTTCGGTGAAAAGGCCATGGCTGGAGGTGTCGCTGGTCTTCAGGCTTTGGGCGATGGTCAGGTCCTGCAAGGTCCGGGCCAGCTCACTTTGGGTGATGAGGGTGGGCTTAAGGCCGGTAATGGCCAGATATTCCTCGGTAAAGGCTTCCGGGTCGTAGCTTTCGCCGCCGGAGGTGCGGTTGCGGACGTAGTGTAGATACTGCTGGGCCCGCTGGGTGATCTGCAGCCGCTGCTCCAGAGCCCGAAGGAAGCCAGCGCCCCGGGGGTACACGCTTTCGGGCACGGCCACGGCCTGAGGGCCGCCGCCGATGAGGTAGATGCAGAGCTTTTCCCCCATGAAGGGCTGGTACTGCGGGAAATGCAGCGCCCAGGCCTTGTCCACGGTAAAAACGCCCTTGCCGGTAAAGCGGCCCTCGTAGTCGAAGTTTCGAGCGTAGTTGGCTTCCGTGTACAATTCCGGCATCTGGTGGTACAGCTTTAGGTGGTACTCCGCCGAGCCTGTGGAAAAGCCAGAGGGGTACAGCCGCAGCATCCGCGGGTCCGCCGCCGCATAATCCATGTTCTGTATGAGCTCAAAGGGAAACAGGGGTAAGAACGCACTAAAGCGCAGGGCCATGTCCTCGTCCCGCTGGGCCAAAAGCTCCTTGGCCAGGCTTAGAAGCTGGGCCTTGTTAAGCCCGGCATAACTGACTATGCTGTTTTGGCGGTGGGTCTTTTCCATGCTATTCTCCGCCTCTCGCTGAGTCAAAAATCATATACGAATTTAAGCTTGGGCAGCAGCCGGTCTACCGCCAGGTTCAGGTAGATAGGCTCCGTCTCCCGCTCGATCCGGTGGATAAAGGCCTGCCCGTCCTCGGCCCGGAGCAAAAGCAGCAGCGGCTCCCCCTCGTCGCAGGTGGCGGCCATGGTATAGGCCAGGGGCAGCTCCGGATACTGCTGATTGTACAGCTCCGCCTCCGCAAAGGTTTGGGCGGGGGTGGCGGTCTCGGTGTTTTTGTAGGTTTCAAAGACCCGGTTGTATAAGAAGCTTAAGGGGCTGTGCAGAGGGGCCACAGGCAGATGAAAGCGGATCTCTAAAAATTGGCATAAGGACAGATAAGCGATAATGGAGGGATGAAAAAGAGAAGCTTTGTCGCCTAGGGATACCTGGCCGTCCGTCCAGGGCACGGGTTGCCAGAAAACATAGCCGGGCCGCTGACAGCCGGAAATGACCAGCTTTTCGTCCATGGGCACCCGGGCAAAGGTCAGGGGACGGCGGCCGGTCTCCTTGATGGCCGTTTGCTGAAACCGGACGAGATAATCGCGCATGATAGGCGCAAGGGACGCTTGCATAAGGAACTCCCTCCCTGGAATAGGTATTTATAGGATGGGTGATGCTACCGGTACGAAAGGCTTGCGATGGCATGGCCCAGCCGGGGGTCGGTGGACAGGGTAAGCGTCCAGCCATCGCCCCGGAAAAGACAGTTGCGCTGGGTGTCTGGGCAAGGGTCTTTCAGGCGGAAAAGGCCGAAAAGAAAGGCCCGCTGCTGCTCCGCCGTGGGGGTGGGCTTGGGCCCCACGGACCCTACGCTGAGGGATATTTGCCAAAGGGCATCATCCCGAAGAAGGCACACCGGGGCTACGCTGCCGCCCTTTACCGGCCCGGCCGGGAAGACAAGGACCCCTTCTGTGCCCAGGTCCGGTGCGGTGCCGCCTGCTTTTTGGAGTAGCTCAAGCAGCGCTTCCCGCTGGGCAAAAGGGGATAAGCGCAGGCCGTTTTGAAATGTGAGCGTTCCGCTTATTTCGTCGAAAAACGGCATAGGGCCGCTCCTTTACGGTAGTATTGGAAGCGCATGGGAAAAACCCCATATTCCTTCCTTTGAAGTCTATCATTCACAGGGGACCCTGTCAACTATCCATTGTGCATTAACGCTGTTATTTTGACAAAAAGCGCAGTATGTTGTGGATACATGATTGTAAAAACCGGGCCTTGCTATTTTATGGCAATGGCAGTATACTGTTACAGAAAACAATACATTATGTGACAAATGTAAGGAGATTATTTATGGCTCGATTGTTTGGAACCGATGGCGTCCGTGGGATCGCAAACCAGGAGCTCACCTGTGACCTGGCTTTCAAGCTGGGGCAAGCCAGTGCCTATGTGCTGGCCAGCGACGTGCACAGGCCCACCATTTTGGTAGGCCGGGATACGCGCATCAGCGGTGAAATGCTGGAGAGCGCCCTGGTGGCGGGTATTTGCAGCGTAGGCGCCCGGGCCGTGCTGGCGGAGGTACTGCCTACCCCTGCCATCGCCTACCTGACCCGCTTTTACGAGGCGGATGCCGGGGTGGTCATCAGCGCCAGCCATAATACCGTAGAGTATAACGGCATCAAGTTCTTTGACAAGAACGGTTACAAGCTTCCCGACGCTGTGGAGGATAAGATCGAAGAGCTGGTCCTTAGCGGCATGCCTGCCGACATGGAAGTGCCCATCGGCGACCGGGTGGGCCGCCCTGTGCGCCAGCGCAACGCCACCCGCCGCTACGTGGACTTTGTAAAGGAGACCACCAACGTGCGCCTGGACGGCCTCCACGTGGTGCTGGACTGCGCCCAGGGCGCCAGCTACGAGGTAGCCCCCCTGGTCTTTAAGGAGCTAGGCGCGCATGTGAGCTGCTATTACCACGAGCCTGACGGTACCAATATCAACGAAAACTGCGGCTCCACCCATCCACAGCGCCTGTGCGAGCTGGTGCGGGAGCTGGGCGCGGATGTGGGCTTTGCCTTTGACGGCGACGCAGACCGCCTCATGGCGGTGGACGAGCGGGGCCGCCTCATCAATGGCGACCAGGTGATGGCCATGCTGGCCCTGTACCTGAAAAACGACGGCCGCCTGCGGGCCAGCACCGTGGTAGCCACGGTCATGAGCAACATGGGCCTGGACATCGCCATGAAGAAGCATGGCATCAAGCTGGAAAAGACCAAGGTGGGCGACCGCTACGTGCTGGAAAAGATGCTGGCCGACGGCTTTGTGCTGGGCGGCGAGCAAAGCGGCCATGTGATCCTTTTGGACCATAACACCACCGGCGACGGCCTGGTCACCGCTGTGCAGGTCATCAGCGCCATGGTGGCCGCCCAGCAGCCCCTCAGCCGTCTGTCCTCCGTGATGCAGATGATGCCTCAGAGCCAGTACGCCGCTCACGTGGACGACAAGAAAAAGTACGATTACGAGAAGAACGAAAAGATCGTGAAGATGATCGCCGAGCTGGAGAAGAAGTACAAGGACAAGGGTCGCCTGGTCATTCGCGCCAGCGGCACCGAGCCCTGCGTCCGCGTGATGATCGAAGGCCCCGACCAGCGGGAGATGGACAAGGACGTGTACAGCCTCAGCAAGCTTATTGAGAAGGAATTGAGCTAAGGGGACGGCCTCCGGCGGACAAGGGGGCATATGCAAAGGACTCGCAAACTGCGGGTCCTTTTTTGAGCCCACGGACAAAGACCCCATAATAAAGGTTGACAGGAAACAGCGCAAGCGCTATAATTAAACAGTGTTCAAAAAAAGAACAAGGTTCAAAAGAGGCACGAGCACGAGCACGAGCACGAGCACGAGCACGAGCACGAGCACGAGCACGAGCACGAGCACGAGCGCAAACGCAAACGCAAACGCAAACGCAAACGCAAACGCAAACGCAAACGCAAAAGGAGCAAAGGTCATTATGTCCAGACAGCGGCAAGCAGCCCGATCGGAAGAGGTGCGCAGGCAGATCATCGACATCGCCAAGGAGATCATGGCGGCTGAAGGCGTGGAGGCCCTGTCTGTTCGCCGCATTACCCAGCGGATGGAATACTCCCCGGGGATACTGTACCATTACTTTGCGGATATGGATGAGCTGCTGGACTGCATCCTGCTGGAGGGCTACCAGAAGATCAGGGACTGTGTTGCAAGGCCAGCGGGGAGCGACCTGCCAGAGGATGACCCTGGCTTGCAGCAAAGCACTCTGCCTGAGGTGGCTGTCCCGCCCCAGGAGGCTGTTCCGCCCGAGGAGGCCATTCGCTGTTCCTTTCGGGCCTATATCCAAAACGCGCTGGAGGAAGGCCCAAGCTACAGGGCCCTTATGACCTCCCAACGTCAGCGGATATTGGCTTTTACCAGCGTCCTTGAGGAAGGAAAAGTGGAGGAGCGCCCAGCCCTGATGGCCGTGGCGAAGGCGATCCAGGCAGGGACAGCGGCGGGGCAGTTCGCCTCCTGTGATGCCCAGCTCACCGCCCAGGCGGTGTGGAGCGCGGTCTTTGGCCTGACCCTTCGGCTTATCATCGAGGATGTAAGCCCGCAGCAGCGGGAGCGGCTCATCGACCGGGAGCTGGAGCTGATCATTAGGGGATTACGGAAATAAAATTTTTATAAGGGGGCCATATTAATGAAAACGGCTATACTTTACGCAGGAAAATACGGTGCCACGGCGGATATTGCTGGCCGCTTGGCCGCGCGGTTGGACGGGGCGGAGGTTTTTGACCTGGGCAATGGCCCAGCGCCGGACATCGCGGATTTTGACTGCGTGGTCATCGGCAGTGCCCTGTACGCGGGCATGGTACGAAAGCCTGCGAAGGCTTTTGTGGAGCAAAACCAGGAGGCGCTTATAAAAAAGCAGTTGGCCCTGTTCTTTTCCGGCATGCAGCCCGGCGAGGACAATGCGGCACAGTACTCCGCCCAGAACTACCCGGCAGCCGTGGTCAGCCATGCCACGGTCAAGGCCTGCCTGGGCGGCCGCTTTGATCCGGAAAAGGCCAACTTTTTTGAGAGATTCATTTTTAAAATGGTCGCTAAGGAGGCGGCTTCCAGGGATACCCTATCCGATGAAGCCATCGAGGCCTTTGCGGGGAGTCTGCTTTATGAAGCATAAAGGGCGCTGGGCTTTGGCGATAATGGCAGCCTTGTTGGCTGGGGCGGGGTGGACTGTTACCGATGGCCTGGGCAAAATGCAAAATGCAACGCCTAAAGGCATGGATGCCTCGCAGCTGTCCGATGGTAGCTATGAGGGCAGCTTTACCTATAAAAGGTGGAGCAACAGGGTCCGGGTGGAAGTCGCGGACAGCCAAATAACGGATATTACGATTGAGCAGGATGTGCAAGGGGCGCAGCTAACAGACTGCGCCCAGGAAATGATCGTCCGGGTGTTGGACAAGCAAACCACCCAGGTGGACACCGTTGCGGGAAGCACCGCCACCAGCAAAGCGTATCTGCTGGCCATTGAAGACGCGCTAACCGGAAGGTGAGCTTTGGCATAAGTATATGCCAGCTAAGGCCCCTGGCTACCGGTTCCGTTCCTTTCCATCGCTGCCTAAAAAGCGCAGCACCTCGGATTCATTCTTCAAAAGTGCATCGCCCAAAACCGTACATTTAAGCGCACCGCAGGCACCGCCCATGTCTGCGGCTTCTTGTGGGGTGCCGCCTTGGATGAGCTTGCCAAGGACTCCCGCCACGCAGGCATCGCCGGAGCCCGTACGCCCGTCCCAGGGCAGGCTTACAAAGCGCTTGCTATGGCCGGCCCCATCCGCCTGGCTGTCGTACAAGGTTACCTCAAAGCTGCTTAACACAGGGTCTCTTTCGGTAATGGATACATATCGGATGCTGTATTCCAGCGCCACTTCTTGAGCCAGCTCCTCGGCGGTAAGGGCATGATCCAGGCCGAAGGTCATTTCGGCAGACTCCCTGGAAAGGTTAAAATAATCCGCATAGGGCAGCACCGCCCCGAAGGCCTTCGCCGCTGCCGCCTCGCCGCCGTGAGGCCCCCAAAGCTTTTGACGGTAGTTGAAATCCACGGCCACCTTTGTGCCGTGGGCTTTGCATATTTCAAGCAGCTCGATGATCTTCGGCAAGGACTCGTACAGCAACGCCAGGGTCACGCCGCTGAGGTAGAATACCTGGGTATCGGGAAGGAGGGCTTTGGGAAACCGCTCCAGCGCGACCCGCATGAAGGAGGTATCGTTGCGGTCGTAAATATAGCGGTCCTCCGCTGGCTTGATACCAGGATATAAAAAATACATGCCCAGCTTGGCCTTTGGGCTGTCATCCTTGATGATGCCATCGTTGGATACGCCCCAATGCCTGAGGCCCGCCACGATCTTTTCGCCATGAGAGTTGGCGGGCAGGGCAGTGATCATACCCGTGCGCAGGTCATACAGATTGGCGATGCCCGCCATCACGTTGCCCTCGGTGCCGCCAATGTGGGAATGATACCGGGTGGCGACCCTGATAGGTTCGCCCGCCTCCGCCACCAGCGCCAGCATGATCTCACCAAAACCCAACGCTGCAAAGGGTCTGCTCTTTTCGATCCAGGTCTCCACTGTGTGCCACATCCTTTTCAGTGCATATGCGTGAGGCCGCCCCTCATAAAGGACCCTCGGTTCACCTGTATTTTATATACCTACCCTGTATATGTCAACATTGACAAGCGTTTCCAGAGTTGATACAATTATTAACTGAGAAAGTCTGTAGTTTGTTAATGAAGGAGGCGGTAGAATGCGCGGCGATGAGTCCATGGCAGCCAGGCCGCTGCGTGCCGCCTCCGATGTGGAATATGAACCTTCCGAGGGAGCGCAGCCCTCTGCCGCCCCCAACCAATTTACGCCTATTTCCGCTGCGGAGCGCCTCCACAGCACGCCCCGGCGGGCGGACCGCCACCCCCGGACCCCGGCGGTCATGACCCCGGGCCAGCTTTATGGAGACTATCACGTGCCGGGTATTTCTCAGGGACCGGCCGGGGCTGCTTTGCCGTCGGTGGTCGAGGGCACGCCGGATTTTGGCACGCTTGGCGGAAACGGTATGCAGGCCTTTGATGCCGAGCAATATCGGCTCCAATATGTGGGCGGGCTTCAGCCGCCGGTACAGGAGGCCATGCCCACCAGCAGTATTCCGAGGTATCTGCCTGTGGACGGGACCTATCAGGACCCTTATTATACCGTATCCGGCGGGGCTGGAGACTGGGCCGCGGCGGAGGGTTGGAGCCAGACGATGCCCATACAGGATGCCGCGTGGATGCCGGAGCCGGGGATATATACCGGCACTTTTGAAAATCCCCTGGACGATTGGACAGTCCCCCGCCAGGGGGACTGGGTGCAGCAGGAGCCGGGGATGTATACCCAGGACATCTACCACCAGACGGAGGCTTACCACCAGACGGAGGCCTACCACCAGTCGGAGGCTGCCTGGGGGCAGGGGCCCATACCCCAGCGGACAGCCCCTCAGAAGCGGGCGCCTAAAAATCCCGCCCGTCCCCAAAACACTTCCTTGAAAAAGCAAGAGCTTACCCAAACCTATCATCAAGCCGCCGACCATGCAAAGGCCTGGCTTAAGCATGCCTTTGCCACGGAGCCCCGCCCAAAGGGCACCCCTTTGGGCCGGGTCCAGCTGGCGATGCTCATCGCCATAACGCTGATCCTTATTTTTGTAGGGCTGGAGATCGGCAAGGTCGTGCTGGTGGCGATGCAAAACGAGAAGGAAATGGAAAGGGTCCGGGAGGAATACCGCGCCATGACCGGCAGTGACCTGGGCTATGATGCGGGCAGGGTGGAGCTGTTGCCGGTCGGGCAGACCTTTCAGCCCAACGAGACCCCCGCACCTGCGGCCACGGAGGCCCCTGCGGAGGCAACGGGGCAGGCGGGCACAGATGCGGAGGCCCCCGCCCTGTCCGCCGCGCAGACCAGCAAGCCCCGCACCAAGGCCACCAAGTACGCAGACAACCCGCTGATGAATATCCGGGAGGAGTTCCAGGAGCTGCACCAGGCCAATAAGGACGTAGTAGGGCGGCTGGTCATCGAAGGGCTTATCAACGAAGTGGTAATGAAACGCAACAACACCTACTACCTCAACCACAATGTGAACGACTCCATCAGCGCGTCCGGGGCCATCTTTGTGGATGAGGGATACAGCATCAAGGCCCCGCCGGAGAACCTGCTCCTTCGGGGACAGAGCACCTTTGACGGCAAGCTGTTCCAGCCCCTGAACAACTATGTAAGCCGGGGCGTGGAGTTTCTGCGCCAGTTTGGGGTGTTCCGCTTTAACACCCTCTACGAGGAAGGGGAATACGTCATCTTTGCCGTGCTCAAGGCGGACAGTGACCCCTCATCCCCCGATTATTTCAACTATGCCGCATATTCTGCCTTCCAGAGCGATGCCCAAATGGAAAGCTATGTGCAGGCGGCCCGCCAGCATTCCCTGTACGAGATCCCTGTGGATGTGCAGGCCTCGGACCGGCTGCTGACCCTCTCTACCCTGGGAGACGGACTGAACAACCAATGCGTGGTCATCATGGCCCGAAAGCTCCGTTCGGGAGAGACCGCCGCCGGCTTTACGGTGGCGCTGAATTCCATTCGGGCTTATTGATATACTTACTGATATGAAGGAGATGTTGATCATGAAGGATACAGAGCTTTTTCTTAGCACAGGGCAATGGTTTTTACCCAGTGAGGACGCGGACCTGACCGCCTGGGCCTGCGTGGCCTGCGACCAGTTTACCTCCCAGCCCGACTATTGGGCGGAGGTGGCGGCCCTGGTAGGGGACAAGCCCAGCGCCTTCCGGCTGATATTGCCGGAGTGCTACCTAAGCGAGGCGGCCACCCGGGTACCGCAGATCCACGCCCAGATGCGGCAGGACCTGGAGACCGGCGTGGTGCAGCCCAGGGTGCAGGATGGCTTTATACTCACCGAGCGCAGCACTGGCAGCGGCGCGCGGGTAGGGTTGGTGGTCCAGATCGACCTGGAGGGCTATGATTACCGCCCCGGCAGCAAGGGCCTGATTCGCGCCACGGAAGGCACCGTGCTGGAACGCATCCCGCCTCGGCTGAATGTGCGGCGGGGCGCGGCGCTGGAGCTAAGCCATGTGCTGATGCTGCTGGATGATCCCATGGAATCCGTGGTGGAGCCGCTGTACGAGAAGCGGGCCGAGCTGGAGAAGCTGTACGATTTTCCGCTGATGATGAACGGCGGCCACCTGGTGGGCTATGCCATTACAGATCCGGCGGATGTTGCCAGGGTTTTTGAGGCCTTGCATATGCTTAAGGCCCGCTTGACCGGGGACAGCCCCATCCTGTACGCCGTAGGCGACGGCAACCACAGCCTGGCTGCGGCCAAGGCCTACTGGGAGGAGATCAAGGCCACCCTGCCCCCTGAGCAGCAGGAAGGGCATCCCGCCCGCTACGCCATGGTGGAGCTGGAAAACATCCACGACGATGCCCTGCAATTTGAGCCCATTCACCGGGTGCTGTTCGGCTATGACGGAGATGACCTGATGGAGGACTGGGAGCGCTATGCCGCAGAGCGGGGCATGAGCCTGGCAGGCGGCATGGACGGCCAGGAGATCACCTGCGTTTTTGAAGGCAAGGAGGTTGCGGTCAGCGTCAGCGGCTCCGATCAGCCCTTGACGGTGGGGACTGTGCAAGTATTCCTGGACGATTTTTTGGCGGCCCATCCCGGCACAACGCTGGACTATGTACATGGGGAAGCTGCCGTGCAGGAGCTGGCCACCCAGCCCAACACCGTGGGCTTCCTGCTGCCTCCTGTGGACAAGAGCGTTTTGTTCCCCGCCGTGGAGAGCCGGGGCGCGCTGCCCCGCAAGACCTTCTCCATGGGCGAGGCCCACGAGAAGCGGTACTATATGGAGGCCCGGAGGCTGTAAAAGAGGTATAGGCACCTAAGGGCACACAAGATAGTAAAGCATATTAAGGTACATAAAAATAAAAAATACATAAATACATAAAATATATAAAAAACGAGGATGCTGTCTCAAAATAGCCCTGAAATGAAAAACTACACAAAATAACCTCCCAAAGCCAGCGTGCAATGAGCTGGTTTTGGGAGGTTTTAACAATAGGGGCTACCCCAAACTCATTTTGAGATAGCTCCCTCGTTTGCAGTGTGCGCTCGCTTGGGCGGCCCTGCTAATTATCCTTATACAGCTCCGGGTAGAACCGCTTCATCATAGTGCCCAGCACATCCATGGTGGCGATGGTGCTCTCAGGAGAGATCACCTGGCTGTGAGACAGGCCAGCGCGGATATCATCGCAGAAGCCGCGGATCTCGCAGGAGAAGCCCTCCGGCATGGTGATAGGGTTCAGGTATTCATCCGTCAGCTGGTCGTCCTTGTAGAGGCGAACGGCGGGGGACATGTGGAACATGTCCATTTCAATGCGGCCCTCGGTGCCAAAGAGAATGCCCCGGGAGGGGGAGGGCACGGTGATGCCCGAGCGCATGGTGGCAAGAATGCCGCCGGGATAGCGCAAGGCCAGCGCGGCCATAGCGTCCACCCCTGGCGTAAGATCCTCCGCAAAGCCCTGGTAGTCGATAGGGTCAGCTCCGGCGAAAAAGGAGGCCATAGAGACCGTATAGACCCCTAGGTCGTACAGGGAGCCGCCTGCGTACTGCGAAAGAATAAGCCGGGGTGCAGCCGCTGCGGGATCGGTGGCAAAGGAGAACTGAAAGTCCATCATCTTAAGCTGGCCGATGCGGCCCTCCTTAAGCCAGCGCTTGGCAGTATTAGGGCCGGGAAGGAACCGGGACCACAGGGCCTCCATCAGGTATACCCCGTGCTCCTGAGCCAGGGCAAAAAGGGACTCCGCATCCCGGCGGTTCAGGGTCATGGGCTTTTCACAGAGCACATGCTTGCCCGCCAGGATGGCCTGACGGCAGTTTTCAAAATGCTGGGTATGGGGCGTGGCCACGTATACGCAGTCTACGGCCGGGTCATTAAGCATAGCGTCCATGCTATCGTAGGCTTTTTCCATTTGGTAGCTCTTGGCAAAGGCCTTGGCCTTTTCAAGGCTGCGGGAGACTACGGCGTAGGCTGCGGCCCCCTCCGTAAGAGCGCAGCCCTTGGCAAAGGTGTTGGCGATGCTCCCGGTGCCGATAATACCAAAGCGAAGCGCACCGATACCGCCCAGCTGGTTATTTTCCATAGAGAATCCTCCTTTTGGAGTAGGCTTGTCCGTTCATCAGTCTGCTTTTTTAGCTGGCGACTATTCCGTCAGTCCGTTTTGAGCAATGACCTGGCTGTACCACAAGGCGCTGTCCTTGACGGTACGCTTTAGGGTATTGAAATCAATATGCACGATGCCAAAGCGGCAGCCGTAGCCATCCTGCCATTCGAAGTTATCGCACAGGGACCATACCAAATAGCCCTCCACGGGCGCACCTTGGGCTATGGCCTTGTGCACGGCCCCGATGTGACGGCGCAGGTATTCCTTGCGAGGGCCGTCCTCCACCCGGCCATCCAGGGTGACCAGGTCATGGAAGGAGGCGCCGTTCTCCGAGACGATCAGGTGCTGAACGCCGTATTCTTCCTTCATGTATACGAGCAGCTCCGTCAGGCCCTCTTCTACCACGGACCACTCCCGGTCATTGGTGGGCAGGTGGGCGGGGTTGCTGCCCCGGTTATCCAGGGGCCAGTAGGAGGGATCGTGAGCCATCCAGTTGACGGAGTAGTAGTTGATGCCCACGAAATCCAAGGGCTGGGACATGAGCTTCAGGTCAGCTGCCTTCACCTCGGGTAGCCGGACGCCCTTTTTTACGAAATACTCCGCCAGCTCCTTGGGGAAGCTGCCCTTGAAAAGGGGGTCCATAAACCAGTGGTTTTGGTAGTCCTCGGCGCGTTTGGCGGCGGCGATGTCCTCGGGAGCATCGGAGGCGGGGCGCACCCAGCAGGGGTTCAGCGCGATGCCGATCTTCCCCGGCAGGCCTGCCTTGCGGAAGTAGTCCACCGCTAGGCCGTGGCCCACGTACAGGTTGTACAGGGCAGCCAGGGAGGCGGAGAAATCCCTAACGCCGGGGGCGAATATCCCGATGGCATAGCCCAGGTGGGTAACGCAGAAGGGCTCGTTAAGGGTCATCCAATGCTTCACCTTGCCGCTGAACCGGTCCATGACCACCTTGGCATACTCCAGGAAGTACTCAGCCACCAAGGGATTCACCCAGCCGCCGATATCCTGCAGGGGCTGGGGCAGATCCCAATGGTACAGGGTGATATAGGGCTCGATGCCCGCCGCCAACAGCTCGTCAAGGAGCGCATCGTAAAAGGCCAGTCCCTTTTCGTTCACTGCGCCGTGGCCCTGGGGCAAAATGCGGGGCCACGAAATAGAGAAGCGGTAGGCCTTCATGCCCAGCTGCTTCATAATGGCAACATCTTCCTTGAACCGGTGATAGTGGTCGCAGGCGGTCTCGCCTGTGGCACCGCCCCGGACATTGCCGGGAATGGCGCAAAAGCGGTCCCAGATGGATTCGCCTTTGTCGTCCTCGTTATAAGCACCTTCGATCTGAAATGACGCAGTGGCGCAGCCCCATGTAAAATCCTTGGGAAACGTTAATCTTTCCATATGTAAGCAACCTCTCTGGTAAATTGTAAGAACATTGTAATGGTTCCAGCGCGGGCTGTCAATGCGGAAGGCAAAAGCCTTCATGTTTAGGATGGATGAATTTTTCCCTGATCGTAAATGTTCGTCTTTCCTTTTCCGTTTTTGTATGTTAAAATGAGTAAAATTAGGTCAACTGAATAGGAGGAGGAACTGTTATGTCTGAAACTACGCCCAAGACTGAAACCAAGAAAAAAAGAAACCTGCTAGTGGACCTGCTATGCATCATGCTTGTAGCTGCTATTATCATGGCTGTTGTGGGTTTTGTTGGCAAGGACAATGTTGCGCGGACCAATGCGGAGCTGACCGCGCAGATGGAAGAAACGCAGAAGACCCTTACCACAGCTGAAGAGAAGCTGGCTGCCGCCTCCGCCGATCTGGAGGCTGCTAATGCCGCCAAGGCCGAGCTGGAAGCGACGCTGAAGGAAAAAGAAGAAGCCGTGGTTGCGGCCGAGGGCAAGGTAACAGAGGCACAAGCCACCCATGAGGAGGCCTACGCCCAGCTGAAAGCCGAGCACGACCTTCTGGCTGAAAAGGCCGCTTTGCAGGCGGAGCAGGCTGAGCTGCTGGCTGCAAAGGAAACAGCCCTTGCGGACCTGCAAAAGGCCAAGGATGAAGTGGACAAAAAGCTGACGACCCTACAAGGGGAGTTTGATGCCTTTAAGAAGACCGCAGCGGAAGAGCTGAAAAAGGTGAAGGAGGAGCTGCAGGGGAATATCGACGAGCTGACCGAGCAGCTTAAAACCGTAGCTGCGCCGGCGACCCCTGCGCCTACTACCAAGCCCGCTATATAAGCCCCCCGAATACCATCGTTTTTAAATAAACAGGGAGCCTGCCGATACGAGATGGCAGGCTCCTTTTATGGCCGTCACAGCCCAGGCAGGCTCGAGCGGGCGGCAGGGGCAGCGCCCCTTTTACTTATGGGTTTGGCTTTCCGTGGGTTTAGCTTTTCATGGGTTCAGCTGCTCATGGGTTCAGCTTTTCAAAGGCCGGGTCGATATCCAGCGTGGCAAAGTAATCCCTGGGGGTCTCCGCCCGGCGGATAAGCTGGAAGCTGCCGTCCTGGCGGTAGAGGACCTCCTTGCAGCGGAGCTTGCCGTTGTAGTTGTAGCCCATGCTCAGGCCGTGGGCCCCGGTATCGTGGATGACCAGCAGGTCCCCGATGTCTACGGGGGGCAGCATTCGATCAATGGCAAATTTATCGTTGTTTTCGCAAAGACTGCCGGTCACATCCGCCTTGAGGGTGTGGGGCAAAGCCTCCTTGCCGGGAACGGTGATGTGGTGATAAGCGCCGTACATGGCGGGGCGCATCAGATCGCAGGCGGAGGCATCCAGGCCCAGGTAGTGCTTGTGGATCTTTTTTTCGTGGGTCACGTGGGTCACCAGCCAGCCGTGAGGCCCGGTCATGTACCGGCCCAGCTCGGTCTTCACCGTTACGCCTGCAATGCCGTTCTTTTCGATGATATCCTGGTAGGCTTCATAAACACCCCGGCCAATGGCCTCCAGGTCCGCCTCGGGCATGTCGGGCAAATAAGGGATGCCGATGCCGCCGGATAGATTGATAAAGGATAGGGCCAGCCCAGTCTCCTCCATCAGCTCCTTGCCGGTCTGAAACAAAAGCCGCGCCAGGGCGGGGTAGTAGGACGTGTCGGTGGTGTTGCTGCTCAAAAACGCATGCAGGCCAAATCGCTTCAAGCCCTGGCCCTTCATCTCTTCCAGGGCCTCCCGCAGCTGAGGCCGGGTCATGCCGTACTTGGCATCGCCAGGATCGCCCATGATGGCGTTGCCTACGTTGAAGGTGCCGCCGGGGTTGAACCGCAGGCATACCTCCTGGGGGATGCCGCCGTTTTGCCGAAGCAGCTCCACGTGGGTAAGGTCGTCCAGGTTCACATAGGCATGGAGCCTGCGGGCCAGGGCAAACTCATGAGGGGGAACCACATTGGCGCTGAACATGATATCCTCGCCGGAGAAGCCGCAGGCCTCCGCCAGCATCAGCTCTGTTTCGCTGGCGCAGTCCAGCCCGCAGCCTTCATCCTTGAGGATGCTGAGGATGCCGGGGGTGGGCAGGGCCTTAACGGCAAAATACTCCCGGAAACCGGGCAGGAGGCCAAAGGCTTTTTTCAGTCTGCGGGCAGTCTGACGGATGCCCCGCTCATCGTAGAGGTGAAAGGGCGTCGCGTACTGGGCCGCAGCGGCTTCAAAGACCGTATCATCCAGGGAAAAATTGGGCATAGGGCACCTTCCTTAGCCATAATAATCACAAAAGTCAGTCTACCACAGGGATTAAGTGATTGCAAGGCAGGAACAAAACAGGAACAAGCTTTTACAGGTGCGATGGTTAACGACTCAACAGAAAGGGGGGAAAGTACTTGTATGCCAAATTCGATATTCAACAAAAGAAAAATAAATAGAGACAAGCTGCTTTCTTTCGGTTTTAGTGAAGATAACGGCAGTTACTCCTATTGTACAGATATTGCAGGCGGCCAATTTCGGATGACGATCCTCATAGCGGCTGATGAAACTGTCAAAACAAAAGTAATTGATCGTTTTTCAAAGGAAGAATATGTGCTACACCGTATGGCGGGGGCCGCAGGCCCCTTTGTTGGCGCTGTCAGGTCCGATCATGAAACGATCCTCCGTGATATATCAGAAAAGTGCTTTGAACCGGATGTATTCAAAAGCGATTATGCACGACAAGTCATCCAATACGTGCATGACACTTATCACGATGAATTGGAGTTTTTGTGGCAGCGCTTTCCCGATAACGCTGTTTTCAGAAGAAAAGACAGCGGTAAATGGTATGGTGCGTTGCTTATCGTATCCAAAATAAAGCTGGGGCTTGAATCCGATGATGTGGTCGAAATTCTGGATTTGCGGATCCAACCCGAAAGCATAGATCCTCTCCTCGACGGAAAGATATATTTGCCAGGCTACCACATGAACAAAAAGCATTGGTACACCGTTTGCCTTGACGGTTCCATACCCATTGATGAAATACTAAGACGAATAGATGACAGCTATGAATTAGCTAAGGCTGGCAAGTAAAAGCGGGTGAAAAGGGCGCGGTTATGAGGCTCAAGGGAACGAGAAGAAAGGATTGGGAATTGCCAGAGGAAGAAGCAAAGGAAATACCGGCCAAAGGCCAGTGCACCGCTCTGGCCATGATGGGGAAATTCAATGAAAGCCTCTATAGAAACGAGATTTATTTAGCAATCTGCTTATGCTGTGTATTTTGTTTTACCAAACATAAGGGATTAAATGATACCTTGTTTTTTCACAATATTCTTTATATCCGTCCAAATCTTTCAGCAACAGCTTTTCCTCGTCAAGTAGGCGCAAAACCACAAAGACACATATAAGGAGTGCCGGTAATAGCGCCCAAAACGAGTCCAAAGCCAGGGGCATAAATATGAGGATCAGCACGGCCCCAAAATACATAGGGTTACGAACTATTGAATAGACGCCTGTAGAAATTACTTTTTGTCCCGCACTGACTGCTATCGTGGCGGATGTGTATGAGTTGACTTTGAAAACCAGAAACACAATGACAAAGCCCAGCAAAACAAATACATCAGCCAAAATTACAAGTATATCCGGTACACTTGACCACGAGAAACGGTAGTCCAGCCCCGGTATAGCTAACAGTCCGACGAAAAAAAGGGAACCGGAAATAGATTGTATAATTTTCTGAGCTTTTCTGGTTTCGCTGGTTTGTATTCTGCGTTCAATTAAAGCTGGGTCCTTAGCAAGGAAGTATACTGTGATGAACAGGGTTGAAATGCAAAACACCCCAAAGAAAACCCAACCCTGCCAAAAGCTCAGTGTTCCAGCAGGTAAAAAGATAAGAGCCGCAAAAAGAGCAAAAAAACTATGACCTGCAGCATTGTTTTAAGTAGTAGTTTCATGCGTTTCATGCCTCCGCGCAAAATTGTGATCTATCTCTCCACTCATTATAACAACATCCGATTCTGCTGTCCAGTAACTCCTGTGTAACCCTACCAAAACCATACAGAAAGCTAAGGGGCTGCACTGAAAAAACCAAATAGCGCATGGAAAAGGGCAAGCGAAATAGCAGGCACGGGCGAAAGCCGTGTCTATTTTCTTATGCAAAAAGAAAAGAAACCCTTACACTGTAAAGGTTTCTTACTTGGTGGAGCATAGGAGATTCGAACTCCTGACCCCAACACTGCCAGTGTTGTGCGCTACCAACTGCGCTAATGCCCCGCACTTCAAGCAGGAACTATCATAACACAACAGCCTGGATTTGTAAATACCAAATTTAAAAAAATATACAAAACCTATTCAGAGCATATGCAAACCCTTCCGGAAGCCTTTCACAGCAAGGGCCATAGCCCTGCCGCTATGGGTGGGCCTTTCCTTGGGCGTGCTGGCGCAGGGCGGAGATGCCCTTGCCCTTTTTGTGGGGATGCTGGTGGCGGGCGCTTGATGCCGTAGGCCGCCTGCGGGCAGGGAGGGCTGCGGCCTCCCGCCAGGGGATGCGTCCCGCATAGCGGCGGGTAGGTGGGGTGTCCTCCTCGCTGACCCAGATGAAGGGCCGCAGCGGACCGTGGCTGCGGAGGGTGAGATAGCTGTAAGCGCCTTGCAGGGTGAAGTGCTCCCGCATGATCATATGAGGCGGAACGGAAAGAGCGTGGAGCGCACCTAAAAGCTGGCGGAGGGTAGAGCCCTTTACGATGGGCCGGAAGCTCTCCTTCAAAAGGGCAAGGCGGCCCTGGTCCATCCCCGTGCCGACCAGGGAAATGTAGGCGGTTTCAGTATAGCCCACGATGCTGCGGAACATATCCTGCAATTTATCGCCAGCGAAGGTGAGGGCCCATTCCACTGGCGCGACGGCCCATTTTTTGTCGATGAGGTTGGCGAAGTTTTCCTCGCCCTTCTCCTCCAAAATGCAGTCCAGGAAGGCCACCATCATCTCCATTATGCTGGGCATATCCGTCATTTGCAGGGAGAAGGGCCGCAGGGCCTCCCGCACGGCCACCTCCTCGGGCTCCTGGCTCCAGCCGTAGCAATGCTCCCGCATGGGGTCGGTGGCCTGGTATTGCAGGCACAGGCCCAGATGCAGCAGCGCGCCCATTCGGGGCACGATATCATCGCTGTTGAGGACGTGGTAGAGCGGATAGCGGGCCGGGTCGTAGGCCAGCCGCCCCGTGGCTACGGTAGGCGAGGCAAAGCCATAGCCTACCATGTTCTGAGGCAGCACGCCCCAGTCCGTCATCAGCTTGTGGCAAAACAGCTGCATCACTGCGCCGCCCTGGCTATGACCGGCCATCCAGAGGAAAAAGCGGCTGGAGGGGCTTTTCATTTCGGCGATGATATCCGAAAGGGTCAGATGCTCCAGGCCCAGCTCCCCGGCGGTGTTGGGGAAAAGGATGTGGGGAGCGCTTTCCTCAAAATATTCTGTCAGCTGAGAAAAGCCCTTGTGAAAGCCCTCCTCGGTGGCAAAGCGGAGGTTGGAAAACCAATCGTAAAACCGGGAGCCTGTGCCCATGAAACCGATGGCCACCACGTATTGTCCCGGGCCCTGCCTGTGCAGCATGGTGACGGCCTTGATGGTGTCGCTTTTTTCCCGCTGGCGCAAGGCCCCCAGGACCTGAGCGATGGGGTTTCGCTCCCTAAGGGCACTCTTGGCCCGGTAAAGCTTCCAGGCGTTGATGGCGGCCTGCATCTGCTCCCCCTCGGTGCTCTCCTCCCGGGTCACACCGCTTTGAAGGGTGTTGTCGATCTGGATGGACACATCCGTCCAGCCCGCCGCCAGCCAATCCTCCAGGTCCAGATGGTAGGTCATGGCCGCCAGCTCCAGGGAAAGGGTCATGGCCTCCCGGCTGAGCGGCGGGCGCAGGCGGTAGAAGGGGTCCTGTTTAAAGGGCAGGCGTAGGCTGCTTAGCGCAGAGAGATCGCAGCCGGTAACAACGCCGTGGCCTAAGCGCGGAGAGTTGCCCGGGGCGGCCTGGGGTAAAAGAGTAGGGGTCATGGGCCTGCGCCTCCTTTACGAGGTTACTGTAGCCTCCATTATAGCAAAGTTTTCCACCCGGCGAAAGCTGATTTCCAGAATGAAAGCCAAATTATATAACGAATCTGCCTATTGACCAACATCTTCCAATGGGTTACAATTTTATCAAAAGTTAATTAACTGCATAAGGAGGCGCTCTCATGAGCATTACCCACAGGATCTTTGATACCATTCCGGGCCGGGGGCCTGTTACTGAATACATGCTGGAAAACGCGGGCGGCGCGAAGGTGGGCATTTTGGATATGGGCGGCACCATCACGGATATCATTATGCCCGATCGGGACGGAAAAATGGCCAATGTCCACCTGGGCTTTGATGATACCGCCCGCTATGGCAACACCTGCGGATATATCGGCGCGCTGATCGGCCGGGTGGGTAACCGCATTGGCGGGGCCCGGTTCACCCTGGACGGGCAGGAATATATTTTGGGCAACAACGACGGTCCAAACAACCTCCACGGCGGCCCTGAGGGCTTTGAAAAGCGGATGTGGAAGGCGGAGCCCAGCGAAAGCGGCGGTGTGTGCGCCCTGAAGCTGACCCTGGAAAGCCCCGACGGCGACCAGGGCTTCCCCGGTACGCTGAAAGTGGAGGTCACCTATACCCTGGATAACGATAATGCCCTAGGCATTTATTACCGGGCCGAGACAGACAGGGCCACGCTTTGCAACCTGACCAACCACGCTTATTTTAACCTGGACGGCCACGACGCAGGCACTGTGGAAGACTTGGAGCTGCAGGTCTTTGCGGACTACGTCAACGAGGTGGACCCCGGACTTATCCCCACAGGGCGGCTCACCCCCTCCAAGGACGTGCCCTATGGCTTTGTAAAGCCCACCCGCATTGGGGATGTGCTGGATGGCCGCCAGAATGACCCGGCGCTAAAGGGCGCAAACGGCGTGGACTTCAACTACTGCATGGGCGGCGACCGGGAGAACAAGGTTTGCGCAGAGCTGTACTCCCCCAAGACCGGCCGGGTGATGACCGTGGAGACCGATCAGCCTGGGGTGCAGGTCTATACCGGCCAAGGCCTCAACGAGACCGGTCGGGGCGGCGTGCATTACGGCCCCTACGCAGGCATTTGCCTGGAGACCCAGCACTATCCCGACGCTATCCACCAGCCGCAGTTCCACAGCATCGTGCTGCGGCCTGAGGATCGCTATTATACCTACACCATCTACCGTTTTGGAGTCCGCTAAGCCGCCAGGACAGCCGGAAGGAGGAACTATCATGTCACAAACGAGCCAACGCCGCATGGAGGAAGGGCCGCTGCTTAATGAGCAGGGGCACCTGATGGAGGCCGGACACGCCACCCGCCTGGTGCGCCGGTATGACCGCAGCGCCATCCGCGCGGGAAGGACCCGCATCAAGGAATGGGACTACTATTGCGTCTGCAGCCAGGATACCATTCTGGCCCTGACCATCGCGGACAACAGCTATATGGGCCTTGACAGCATCACCCTCATTGATATTCCCCTGGGCTGGCAGCACACCAAAAGCTTTATGCGGGCCCTGCCCATGGGCAAGACCGGCTTTCCCGCCACCAGCGAGAAGGGCGACGTGGAGATCCAGCGCAAGGGCTACGCCCTCCGCTTTGAAAACGACGGAAAACAGCGGGTGCTGCATGCCCACGTGGACGATTTCTTCGACGGCAAGCCCCTGGATGCCACCGTCACCCTGACGAATGAGCCCGAGGACAGCATGGTCATCGCCACGCCCTTTTCCGGCGCGCCTAAGGCCTTTTACTACAACCAAAAGATCAACTGCCTTCACGCCAGCGGCCAGGTAGTCTTTGACGGGGACGTGCGCACCTTCTCGCCGGAGGATGCCATGGCCGTGCTGGACTGGGGCCGGGGCGTGTGGACCTACAATAACACCTGGTATTGGGGCAGCGCCAGCGGCCGGGTGGAGGGCGTGCCCTTTGGCATGAACCTGGGCTACGGCTTCGGGGATACGGCGGCCTCCACGGAGAACATGCTGTTTTACGACGGCAAGGCCCATAAGCTGGAGCATGTTACCTTCCACATCCCCATGAAGGACGGCACTGAGGATTATCTTTCCCCCTGGAAGGTGGATGATAGCCAGGGCCGCCTGGACCTGAGCTTTACCCCTTTCATGGACCGGGCCAGCTTAACCAGCGTGGTGGTCATCGAAAGTGACCAGCATCAGGTGTTCGGGTATTTTGATGGCAAGGCTGTGCTGGATGACGGCAGGGAGCTGAAGGTAGAGCATTTGCTAGGGTTTGCGGAAAAGGTAAAGAATAAGTGGTAATGAAAAAGCAGGGTGTCTCGCTGGGAGGCATCCTGCTTCTTTGATCGTGCGCGGATTGCATGCTTGTCCGGGCTGCCCTACGCCCCGCTTAGGCGGCGGGCCTTACAGAAACTCGCCCAGCTTCATCAGCGCAGCCTTGCTGCCCTCCAGCTTGATCTTGCCCAGCAGCAAAGCCTTCATAGGCGACAGCTTCCGCTGGAACACCGCCAGCATGTCGGCTTCCTTGCCCTTCACGGTTACGTCCACGGTATCGGCAGCGGCTAAGGGCTTAAAGGCCCCGCTGGTCAGGCCAAAGGCCAGCTCGTATCCGGTGTCAGTGGCCTTGAGGCGATAGCTGTGGGTGACGCTTGAAAGGTCCGCCGGGTGGCGGCTGAGGACGCCGCAGATGGCCTCCATTAACGACTCCAGGGAGACGCCGCTGTCGGCGATGCTATATACCTGCTGAATATCCTGCCTAAAGGTCGTTTCACTCATGCTCAGTTGCTCCTTTGTGAGTAATGGGATGTGTATTAGTGCTGGACAGCGAAGCGGCGTTGCTTAGCGGCTTGGACGGCCGTTACGCCTGGGAGGCCAAGGCCCGCAAAAGGCCCATGCAGCCTGCCTGTACATCCTGCCATGTGGCTTCGAAGTTTCCCGTATACCAGGGGTCGGCGATGTCCCCGTCCCTTCCGGCGAAGTCCAGCAGCCGATGGACCTTCCGGCCTGGGTCCCCGCCCATCAGCCGCAGGATATTGCGGACGTTGGAACTGTCCATGCCCACGATCAGGTCGTAGTGGTAATAATCCTGGGGCTCCAGCAGGCGGGCGGTCTTGCCCGTGCAGGATATGCCGTGCTCGCGCAGCTTCTGGCGAGTGCCCGAGTGGGGTGGGTTGCCCAGCTCCTCCTGGCTGGTGGCGGCGGAGGCGATCTCAAAGCGGTCCTCCAGGCCCTGCTGTTTAACGATGTCCTTTAAAACAAACTCTGCCATAGGGCTTCGGCAAATATTGCCCAAGCAAACAAAAAGGATCCGTGTCATGCTTTTGTTATTCTCCTAAACGTGAAAATTCTGCAAAAATGCTGTTGTGCACGAGCCGCCGGAGCCTGAGCAGATCGTCGTCGGCCAGCTCCTTGGGGGTACGGTTGGCCAGCAGTACCACGTACAGCCCGCTGCTGGGCTCCACCGCCAGAGAGGGACCGGAAGCCGCTGCTTGGCCAAAGCCCTCCTTGGGCCACAGGTCGCCCATAAAGGTGGCGGTGCGGGAGGCCAGCTGAAAGCCCAGGCCCCGAGGCTCCTTGAGACCCTGGGTGTGGTCCTGGGTCATCAGGGAAACGGATTCCTTTGTCAAAAAGGCGTTGCCGTTCAGCCGGCCCTTGGCGCTGAGCATGGACAGGAACCGCCCCTCGTCCGCTGCGCTGGAGAATAGCCCGGCGTGGGCAGCCACCCCGTGCAGGAACCGGGCGTTGGCATCCCCGGACTCGCCCGTGCGAGGCTCGCCGGTGGCCTCATCCATGTCCGACTGGGCCACGCGCTCCCCGGCGGGGAGGTAGCCCGTGTTTTTTAGGCCTAAGGGCGTAAAGATATACTTTTTGGCGGCCTCGTCCAGGGGCAGGCCGTACACCTGCTCCAAAAGCTTCCCCAGCACGATATAACCAATGGTGGAATGACGGGTCCGCTTCCCCGGCAGGGCGGACAGGGGGTAGCTCAACGCTGCCTGCAGGGCATCCAGTGGGCCTTCTGCCGCCTGCTCCAGCAGGAAGTTCGACTTCATGCCGCTGGTATGGGTCAGCAGCTGTAAAAGCGTAATGGACCGCTTATCCATCGGCGTGTTTAGGTAGCGGGCGATGGGATCGGTCAGAGAAACGAGCCCCTTTTCTACCGCCAGCAGCGTTAGCGGCACGGTGACCATCACCTCGGTGAGGGACCCTACATCGTAGCAGGTCTGATCTGTGGGCGGGGTCTTATCTGCCGTGCCCAGCCTTCCATAGGATGCCTGAAAAAGCGGCTCCTCCCGCCGGCCCACCGTCAGCGCATAGCCGTAAAAAAGTCCTTTATCCACCTGCTGGTTCAGCAGCTCCGCAGCTGTTTGAAACACGGACATTCCTCCCTGCTTGCCATATGTCAGTTAGCATTATGATACACATATCTGCCGGTTTTTACAAGACGGCAGGAATTGCTTTTATGAAAAGAGAAGAAAAGCATTAACACAAAAAAGGCATAAGGAGGCCACAAAATGGAAAAGAAGTATACCCCTGCTATGCTGGAGGACCTGAAGACGGGCCAGGACCGGGAAGAGCTGGGCACGGTCATCACCTACAAGCGGGTCCCTGGGTGCGGCGATCCCGGCGCGGTGGATCCCCGGGTGCTGAAAAATTCCAAGAAGATGCACTGGATGATGAAGCTAATGCCCAAGGCCAAGCGCGAGAATATGTTCGCGGACCTTTTGGGCATGCGCAAGATGTTTAACGGCGTAAAGAGCATCCCCGTGACCCGGGAGGATATGCGCATAGAGCATATCGCCATTCCCGGCAAGGGCGGCGACATTCCCCTGCGGCTGTATTTCCCCAAGGGCGAGGCAAAGGGCCTGCCCGTTTTGTACTACATCCACGGCGGCGGCTTCTTTGCGGGTACGCCGGATGTGGTGGAGCAGGCCTGCAAGATGATCACCGACATGCACCCCTGCATCACCGTATCTGTGGATTACCGCTTGGCCCCGGAGAACCCCTACCCGGCGGGCCATGACGACTGCTGGACTACCTTGCAGTGGATATACGGGCACATCGCCGAGTACGGCGGAGACCCGGACAAGGTGGCCGTTTCCGGGGATAGCGCAGGCGGCAACCTGTGCGTCTACTGCGCCCGGATGGACCGGGACAGCGGAAGCCCCAGGCTTAAGCTGATGATCCCCTACTATCCCACGGTGAACATGGCGGGCATCGAGGATGAGTTTTTCAAGAAGCCTACGGCGGCGGATTTTGAGCTGGACGATAAGTACCGCAAGTACGTGAACCCCATGATGATGGGGGAGGCCACCGGCAGCTTAGGCAGCATCTTAGGCGACGTAGACGTGAACGATCCGAATCTGTCCCCCTATGGCGCGGATGTGACGGGCCTGCCCCCGGCGCTGATCATAGCCGGCAGCCATGATTTCCTCTCTATGGAGAGCAAGGCCTATGGGGCCAAGCTGCACAAGGCGGGCATTCCCGTACGCGTAGTGATCTACCGGGGCATGGGCCATGCTTTCCTGGACGAGGTAGGCTTGGCGCCTCAGGCGGAGGATAGCTTAAGGGAGGTTTCTAGGGCGATGAAGGAGCATGTGGGGTAAAGGGCAGGGCAGCGCCTTCTCATCGGCCTTTACTCCTGCGCCACGGCCACCCGGTTCCCGTCCGGGTCCCGGAACCAAAACGAATACGCGCCCCAGGGCTTTCTTTCCGGCGGGGCGATGATGTCTATGCCGGGGATATCCCGAAGCAGCCGCTGATACAGGGTGTCGATATCCCCGTCAAAGCATTGCAGCCATATGTTCTGCTCCGGGGCCATTTGCACATCGCCGGGGTCCCAAATGCTCATGCTGCTAAAAGAATAATGACTGCCCTCCACAAGGGGGTCTGTTTGGAAAACCTGCTGGTAAAACGCTGCCAGCCGGGGCGCATTATCCGTGGTGATGCATAGGCCGCCAAGTCTCATATATTTCCTCCCTTTCTCGTTCCAACGCGGTCCATTAAAGCGCGATGCTCATGCCATCATAAGCCAATTTGACTGTTCCACAAGGTCATTTTTGTTATTCTACCATTTTTGTTATTCTACCATATCCGATTGACAGTCCGCCAGCCCTATGCTATACTTTGGCCACTAATAACGATCAGGAGGTGAACGGCGTGGACCTACAGCTTAAGCGGATGCTGGATTCTCACATGCGCTTTTTTGGCATGATCAAGGCTTTGGACGGGATAGGTCTGCCCTTTTGTAAGTCCAGCCGCGCCGTTTCACAGCGTGTAAACATCATTTGAGAATGATGCGGCGGGCTTAAGGGCTCGCCGTTTTTTTGGTGCGCTTTTTTAAGCGCGATCACCGGAACGCCGGAGAAGGAAGCCCTTTCTGACGGTTGTTTCTCAAAAAGATTTCAATAAAGAAAGTAAGGTTATTTTGATGCAAAAATATATATCCACTGCCCGCATGTGCATGAAGGAGAAGGGCTATTTTGGCTTTGGCTACCTGCTGGGCCAATATATGCTCCGGGCGGTGACCCTTCTGGCCCTTATGATGGTATGGCAGGCGCTGTTTCGCCAGGGCCTCACCTACGACGGGCTGAACCTCAGCCAAATGCTGGCATACACGGTCATAGGCAGCGCCCTGGAGCCTATCCTCAATATCCGCACGCCCGCCTCCAGCTGGCTCCACGATGGCACTATGCTGTCGCTGTACCTGCGGCCTGCGTCCCTCTTTGGGCAGCTGGCCGCCCATACCGCCGGGGGATGGATCATTCCCCTTTTGTGCTATGGCCTGCCGGTGATGGCCATCTCCGGCCTGGGCGGCGTAGCCATGGCCCCGGCCAGCCCCTGGTGGCTCGTGTCCCTGGCCCTTAGCATTGCCCAAGGCTTCGCGGTGGACTTTCTCTTTGCGGCGCTGCTCATGCGCCTTAAAAACCTGGAGTGGATCGTCCATTCCATCCGGGAGGCCCTAAGCGCCATGCTCACCGGAGCGCTGATCCCCTTTGCGGCGCTGCCCTGGGGCATTGGCAAATGGCTAGCTTTAACGCCCTTTGGTACCCTGGCGGGAGCACCGCTCTCCCTGTACACCGGGCTGAGCCAGCCCATGGAGCTGCTGCCCGCCCAGCTGATCTGGACCATCGTACTGTGGCCCTTGGCATTTTGGGCCTTCCATGGCTCCAGAGAAAGGTTGGTGTCCTATGGCGGATAAGCAAATGAAAAAAAGGTCAATGAATAATAAGCTTAAGACTCTGGGCAGGCTTTACGCCCTATATGCCCGGATGGATATCCGATGGTTTTTGCAGGACCGCCTTAACTGCACCATCGTGCTGTTTTCGGAGCTGCTCACCACGGTAGCCTCCGTCAGCGGGGTATTCCTGCTGGCGATGCGCTTTGAGGGCGTAGGCTTTATGACCCAGTGGGAGGTGCTGTGGATGCTGGGCTTTTACACCCTTTCCGATGGGGTGCTGTTCATGCTGTTTGGCGGAGGCAATATCCACCAGATCAGCCGCCGGGTAGGCCGGGGCCAGGTGGATCATATGCTGATGCAGCCCATCCCCCTGTGGATGCAATGCATGGCGGATGGCTTTATGCCCGTAACGGGCATTACGGGACTGCTGGCTGGGCTGGCTTTGACGATATATGCCACACCCAAGGCAGGCATCAGCATAACGCCTATGTGGCTGGCAGCGCTGGTGCTGCTCATCGGGGCTAAGGTGGCCATCGAAATGGGGCTGAGCTTCCTTTTGGCCTCCGGTGCCTTTTACAAGCCCGTTGCCTGCGAGGAGATATCCTCCGTGGGTCATGACCTGCTGGGCACCCTGGGCAAGTACCCGCTAAGCGGCCTTAACAACGTTTTGGTAGATGTGCTTTGCACGGTCCTTCCTGCAGGGCTTATGGCCTGGTTCCCCAGCCTGATCCTGCTTGGGAAGGTATCCGCCCTCCCGGCGATCCTTCTACCCCTGACGGTAGCGGCCATCATGCTTTCCCTGGCTACATTTTTCTTTAAGAAAGGACTTAGACATTATGCAAAATTCTCTTGCAACAGATATCGGGACATGGGACATCGTTAAGCTGTCCCACGTGACTAAATACTTTGACCAGCAGCGGCCCCTTTCCCTCTTCAAGCACGAGACCGTGCGGATCATGGCGTTAAACGATGTATCCTTGACCCTTAAAAGGGGCGAGTTCGTGGCCTATGCAGGGCCCAACGGCGCAGGCAAAAGCACCACCTTCAAGCTGCTGTGTGGCATGCTGGTGCCCCAAAGCGGGGAGGTGCAGGCCTTTGGCCAGGATCCGGCCAAGCGCCGCATACAGACCATGGCAAAGACGGGGGTGCTGTTTGGCAACCGGTCGGAGCTGTGGTGGGATCACCCGGTAAAGACCTCCTTTGAATGGAAAAAGGCGGTCTGGAGCATCCCGGAGGACACGTATATGCGGATGCTGGGCCGGGTGACCGAGCTGCTGGAGCTGGACGATATCATGCACACCTTCGCCCGGGAGCTATCCCTGGGCCAGCGGATGCGGGCCAACCTGGGCCTGACGCTGCTCCACGAGCCTCAGCTGGTGCTGCTGGATGAGCCTACCCTGGGCCTGGATGTGCTGGCCAAGCGGCAGATGATCGAATTTTTGAAGCGGGTAAACCGGGAGGAGGGGGTCACCATTCTGGTGACCAGCCACGACATGGACGACCTGACGGAGATGGCCAGCCGCCTGGTGCTGGTCAACAAGGGCGAGATCGCCTTTGACGGAGATCATCAGCAGCTGGTCACTATGACCGGGGATATGCGCCGCATCAAAATAAGCATTCAGGGGGAAGCTCCGGTCATCGAAGGGGCGCAGCTTTTGGAAAAGGAGAACGGTGGCTATATCTACCAGTACCAGGGGGCGGCCCTGCCGGTATCGGCGCTGATGCAGCGGCTGGCGGCCATCCCCGGCGTAACGGACGTAGAGACGGCCCGGGCGCCTATCGAATCCGTGATCGCGGACCTGTACAAGAGCTGGGCCGAGTAAAGGCCCTGCCGATGCTTGCCGTCATGCTGCATTGCGCCAAAAGCCATTTGTTACTGTTGTTGCCAATATATTTCAGGGGCCAAACGTTCTATGAATATCCTTTCTTTTGGGATACTATCCTAAAAGGGGAGAAGGCAGACAGGAGGTTCCATGAAGGATCTATTGTATCAGCTGGTGGACGGCATCGCCTGGGTGCATGGGAGCGTGCTTACGCTCAACGACCGGGTAGAAACGAATTTTTCCGATAAGACCCTGCATTTTTTGGTCATCGGCGCGTTGGGCCTGAGCATTTACGGGGCCACTCAATTTGTATTTTCGCGCCTGGCCAAAAGCAACGTGGCCATCATCTCCTGGATATACACCCTGACCGTCGTCGTCTTTATTACCTTTGCCATTGAGATCGGCCAATACGTGACCCAGACCGGAAGCATGGAGTTTATGGATATCGTGCGCGGGCTGGAGGGCGTAGTGGTCTTTGGGGCGGTATATGCAGGCGGAGCGAAGCTGCTCCGGTGGCTGGCCCCAGGGGGCAAGGAACGCCAGGGCAGTAAGATGCGCCACAGGGGCAAGATACGCCAGGGCGGCGAAGCACCGTAAGCTACAAAAACAGGGGTCGTCTCAGCTTTTGAGGCGGCCCCTTGCTTGGGTGTTGATTCTCCTGTGCCATTTCTCCTGCGCTATGTCTCCTGTGCTAAATCCCCTGTTTCATGCAGATCAGCGACTGCTGAGGGACCCCAATATCCTTGGCAATGACCTGGCATTTGGTCACCAGCAAAAAGTAAAGACCGGGCTTGGCTTCCTCGCTTAGGCTCTCGTAGTTGCCCTGCCCCTTGGCGATGACCACATCGGCGCTTTGAAAGACCCGCCGGAAAGCCTCGCTGGTGCGGGGCAGGACCGTGCCTGGGGAACCATCGCCGTTGCTGAGGATAGTCGCATACTGATCCATGCCCAGGGCGTAGGCATCGGATGCGATAATGTCATTCACTACGGGCTGGCCCCGCACGCCAAAGAAAACCTCCAACGCAGGATTTACGGCCTTGAGCTGCTTGATAAGGAGCTTATCCAAGCAGATCTCGCCGCAATTATCCCCCAGGTACAGCAGGGTATGGGCGGTTTCGATGTCCGCCCGAAGCTGGGAGGCATGGTCGATGGTCAGGGCCGCATCCCCAGCCCCTTCGAACCATGCCAGAATATGCTCCATGGAGCTGTTGTGGATGGGGTTGAAGTCGATAATATTGCCCAGAATGGCGTATTTGATGGCTTCCGCCAGCGGATCGGGGGCGGAATGGATACGCCCCTCAAAGGTATCCGAAAGATCGGAAAAAAGCTGGTCATAATATTCTCGGGTCTGTTTATAAGGATCATCGTTGCCAGTATGCTCCTTGAGAAGCTGAAAGGTCTGGCCGATGATCTCTGGATTGGTCTGGGTGAAGTCAAGGGCACCAAGAAAGCGGAAGACCTTTTGAAATAGCAGCTCCCGGTGGGGCGCATTCACTAGGTCGGCCACCTTCACCACTTGGTTTATCAGGCAGGGCAGGCAGTCATAGTTTTGCTTCATGGCCTTAGTTAAGCCCCTGCCCCTGCTGCTCATGCTCCCACATCAGATCATTCAGCTGGTTGATGTTGCCGCAGCCCAGGGTAAGCACCAGATCGCCTGCCTGCCAGCTCTGGCGCAGGTATTTTTCGGTGTCTGCAAAGGAAGGGGTGTGGATGGCGTTAATGCCGTGCTGCTTCATGCCCTCCACGATCTGCTCCGCCTTGATATCCCCGGGGTCCTTTTCCCGGGCGGCGTAGATATCCGTCACCAGGGTGATATCCGCAGCCTGGGTGCAGGTGAGGTAATCGTCAAACAGGCGCTTTACCCGGCTGTAGGTATGGGGCTGCATAACGGCCCAAAGCCGGTTGTGGGGCTGCTTGGCGGCCACCTCGATGATGTTGCGCATTTCGGTGGGGTTGTGGCCGTAGTCGTGGTACAGCTTTACCCCCTCGATGGTGGAGGTGTGCTCAAAGCGGCGGTGCACGCCCTCAAAGTGGCTGAGGGCGGCGCAGGCGGCGGCCATGTCCGCGCCCTGGGAATAGGCGCAGGCCAGGGTAGCCAAGCCGTTATAAATATGGAAATGTCCAGCTACCTTCATGCTTACCTGGCCTAATACTTGGCCCTTGTAGCCCAGGTCAAAGCTGGCCCGGCCCAGTTCGTCCTCGATGAGGTTTAGGGGCTGCCAATCGCAGGTGCTGCCGAGGCCAAAGGTCTCAGTTGTGCATTTTTGCTGGCCTAAAAGCGCCACGATCCGCTCATCGTCCCCGTTGCCGATGGCCAGGCCATTTTCCGGCAGCAGGGCCCGGAACTGGCCGAAGGTCTCCTGGATGTGGTCGATATCCCGATAAAAATCCAGATGATCTGCGTCGATGTTTAAGACCACTGCCACAGTAGGTCGCATGTGCAGGAAGCTGGCGTTAAACTCGCAGGCCTCCGCCAAAAAGATGCCGCTTTGGCCGATGCGGGTGCTGCCCCCGATAAAATCCAGGGACCCGCCGATGTGGATGGAGGGGTCCAGGCCCGTCTCCATCAGCACCTGGGAGAGCATGGAGGTGGTGGAGGTCTTGCCGTGGGCACCGCATACGCCGATGGACACCTCAAAGCCCTCCATCAGCTGGCCGAGTAGGGTGGCCCGCTCGATGTTGGGAAGGCGGAGCCGCTCCATTTCCACACGCTCCGGGTTATCCGGCAGGATGGCGATGGTATAAACCACCATGTCCGCCCCATGGACGCTGTCCGCCTTGTGGCCGATGGTCACCGGGATGCCTATTTCCCGCAGGTGCTTGGTAGCATAGGTCTCCAGATTGTCCGAGCCGGTGATCCTATACCCTTTTTCCTGGAGCATTTGGGCCAGGCCGCTCATGCTGGAACCGCCGATACCGATCATGTGAATGTGCTTGCCCTTAAAATCCCGGATGTGAGGGGTCGTCATTCTTACACCTGCTTTATTAAAGATGTGGGCCTTTTATGCGCCGTTTGTATTATACGCGAAGAAGGCCACAATAATCAATACTTTCGGAATATGGAAAGCGCACTTGACATTTCGCTTTGCAGGATGTACACTAAGGATGTCAAGCAAGCTTTCCATACAAAAGAACGAATTTTGAAGCCCAAGGAGGAGGATGCCCCATGAAAAGAAGCATAAAGAGCGTTTTTATCTATGCGCTGATCCTGACCCTGCTGGTGACCGCGCTGCCCCTGAGTGGGCTGGGGTCAGCGGCCCTGGCGGCTGAGGCCGTGGCCACAGAAACGGCTGCCGCCCCTGCGGCGGCTACAGCCCCGGCGGCCCTAAAGGACGATTTTTACGCAGCCATCAACGGCGATTGGCTGTTAACGGCGCAGATACCCGCCGACCAATATTCCGTGGGTGGCTTTACGGACCTGAGCTATGAGATATTGGATCTGCTGATGGCGGATACCGAAAAAATGCGCACCGGAGAGATAGCGCTGGAAAGCGAGCTGCAAAAGCAGTTTATCGCTTTTTATACCCTCTGCGCGGATTATGACCAGCGCAACGCAGACGGCCTGGAGCCGGTGAAGCCCTATCTGGAGCAGATAGAGGCGGTGGATAGCCTGGAGGCCCTCCAGGCGGTGATGCCGGAGTGGCTTTTGTCCGGGCTCCCCCTGCCCCTTAGCCTGAGCGTATCTATGGACCTGGCTGATGCCCAGCAGTATGCCCTGTACGCCTCCGGGCCTTCGCTGCTGCTGCCGGACGTGAGCTATTACGATCCTTCCAACCCCTACGGCCCTATGCTGCTTGGCGCGGTGAGCCAGGTATCCGCCGCGCTGTTCGCCCAGGCTGGATACAGCCCGGAGGAGGCGGAGCGCATCACCGCCGAGGCCCTCGCCTTTGACGCGATGCTGGTGCCCTACGCCAAGACGGCGGAGGAGCAGAGCGACGTGAAGAACCTCTACAACCCCGTAGCCCTGGCTGAGTTTTGCGCTGCCTATCGCAACGTGGATTTTGACGCGCTGATCGGCGCGCTGGTCCCTGAAAAGCCGGAGCAGCTCATCGTTACCAGCCCCCGATACTTTGCGGCCTTTGACGAGGTGGTCTGCCCGGAGAACTTCCAGACCCTGAAAAGCTGGATGCTGTTTAATATGCTGTATTCCTCCGCCAGCTATACCACGGAGGATGCCCAGACCATGGTCCAATCCGTCAATAACATTTTGATGGGCCAGGCCGAGCCCACCCGCAAGGAACGGCTGGCCTACAGCATGGCTTCCTCCGTTTTCGGCCCGGTGGTGGGGGATTACTACGGCCGCCGCTACTTTGGCGAGGAGGCCAAGGCGGACGTGACCCATATGGTGGAAAACATGGTCGCGGTGTACAAAAAACGCCTTGGCGAAAACACCTGGCTCACCGAGGCCACCAAGGCAGCCGCCATCCGGAAGCTGGATACCCTGTCCATCCAGGTGGGCTATCCTGATAGCATCCATCCCTTGTACGAAAAGTACCTTATCACCTCCGCCGAAGAAGGCGGCACGGTGCTTTCCAATATCATGGGCCTGTCCCGCATCATCATGGAGGATATGTTTGCCCGGATGGGTACCCCTGTGGACCGGAGCCAATGGTCCCTCAGCGCGGATACGGTCAATGCCATGTACAGCCCCCAGCAAAACGCCATCATGTTCCCTGCGGCCATCCTGCAGGCGCCCTTTTACAGCCTGGAGCAGAGCGCCAGCGCCAACTACGGCGGCATCGGCGCGGTGATCGCCCATGAGATATCCCACGCCTTCGACCCCAACGGCGCGCTGTTTGACGAGTACGGCAGCATGGCCAATTGGTGGACGGACGAGGACATGGCCCAGTTTGAAAAGCTGTCCCAGGACATGATAGCCCTGTTTGACGGCCAGCCCTACGCAGGCGGTGCGGTAAACGGCAACCTGACCAAGACCGAGAACATCGCCGATGCAGGCGGGCTGTCCTGTGCGCTGGAGGTGGCCAAGGCCCTGCCCGATGCCGACCTGGACGCGTTCTTTAGGAGCTGGGCCACTATCTGGCGGGTGGTCTACACCCCGGAGATCGAGCAATACCTGCTGATGGTGGATACCCACGCCCCTAACAAGCTGCGCTGCAATATGCAGCTGCCACTGCTCCAGGAGTTCTACGACACCTATGGTATCCAGGAGGGCGACGGCATGTATATCGCCCCGGAGGAGCGGGTTTCTATTTGGTAGGGTCATATGTATTGGTAGGGTCATATGTATGCTTTATTTGACCGCGTAAAGCGCGATCCAATAAAGGGTCCAGGGCTTTAGCCCTGGCGGGGATGCAAGGAGCTGCGCCCCTGCACAACGCAATACAACCCCAGAACAAAAAAACCCTTGACAGGGAAACCGCCTTTGTGGTATTGTCACCTAAACCGATGAGGAAGAGGAAGTACACCTTGCCCCTTTCGTTAAAGAGAGCCGCCGTTGGTGGAAGTGCGGTACGAAAAGCAGTGTGGAATGGGCTTCTGAGGCCGAGCCGAACAAAGTAGGCAAGGCGGGGCTGCTCCCCGTTATGAAAAGCAGGCGTATGGTAGTACGCATAAAGAGGGCGCGGATACCGCGCCAAGCCGGGTGGCACCGCAGGAGAAGCATATGCTCCTGTCCCAGCATCGAAGAGATGGGGGACAGGAGCATTTTTATATGCGTCCTTCCCCAAACTAAGCCCAAAGGGAAAAAGCCTGCAGGGGGAGAGCCCGCAGGAAAAGCCCTGCGGGGCGCAAAATGAGGAGGCAACCGCTATGGCTAAGGAGATACCCTACAAGATCTATCTGGAAGAAAAGGAAATGCCCAAGCAATGGTACAACGTCCGGGCGGATATGAAAAATAAGCCCGCCCCGCTGCTGAACCCCGGAACCCTAAAGCCCATGAGCTTTGAGGAGCTGCAGCCCGTTTTTTGCGACGAGCTGATCCGTCAGGAGCTGGACGATGACACCGCGTACTTTGATATCCCTGAGGAGATATTGAATTTCTACAAGATGTACCGCCCGGCCCCGCTGGTTAGGGCCTACTGCCTGGAGGAAAAGCTCCAGACTCCGGCCAAAATTTACTACAAATTTGAGGGCAATAACACCTCTGGCAGCCATAAGTTAAACAGCGCCATTGCCCAGGCTTTCTACGCCAAGAACCAGGGCCTCAAGGGCGTTACCACCGAGACCGGCGCGGGCCAGTGGGGCACGGCCTTATCCATGGCCTGCTCCTACCTGGAGCTGGACCTGAAGGTGTTCATGGTCAAATGCTCCTACGAGCAAAAGCCCTTCCGCCGGGAAGTGATGCGCACCTACGGGGCCTCCGTCACCCCCTCCCCCAGCATGGAGACCGCCGTAGGCCGCAAGATACTTTCGCAGTTCCCCGGCACCGGCGGCAGCCTGGGCTGCGCTATCAGCGAGGCGGTAGAGGTGGCCACCCAGAATCCCGGCTACCGCTACGTGCTGGGCAGCGTTTTAAACCAGGTGCTGCTGCATCAGTCCATTATCGGCCTGGAGACCAAGGCCGCCATGGACAAGTACGGCATCAAGCCCGATATCATCATCGGCTGTGCTGGCGGCGGCAGCAACCTGGGTGGGCTCATCTCTCCCTTCATGGGCGAGATGCTGCGGGGCGAGGCGGACTACCGCTTCATCGCCGTGGAGCCTGCCAGCTGCCCCAGCCTGACCCGGGGCAAGTTCGCCTACGACTTTTGCGATACGGGCATGGTGTGCCCCCTGGCGAAGATGTACACCCTGGGCAGCGGCTTCATGCCCAGTGCCAACCACGCCGGCGGCCTGCGCTTCCACGGCATGAGCTCCATTTTGTCCCAGCTGTATGCAGATGGCCTGATGGAGGCCCGGGCGGTAGAGCAGACCTCCGTATTTGAAGCAGCGGAAGCCTTTGCCCGGGTGGAGGGCATCCTGCCTGCGCCGGAGAGCAGCCATGCCATCCGCGCCGCTATTGACGAGGCCCTCCGCTGCAAGGAGACCGGGGAGGAAAAGACCATCCTCTTTGGCCTGACGGGCACCGGGTACTTTGACATGCTGGCGTATGAGAAGTTCCACGACGGCAAGATGACCGATTACATCCCCACAGACGCGGAGCTGGAAAAGAGCTTTGCAGGGCTGCCGAAGGTGGACTGAGGCGAGGGATACTAGATGCTTTTAGGGCGCAGTGAGCAATCTGCTCACTGCGCCCTTTCCCTTTGTGTGCTAGACTATCCGGGGCAGAAATGGTATACTTATCTTATACAGCCCTATCTCCGACAAAGAAAGACGGTATCGCGATGCCTGATAAGCGATCTTCGGTCAAAACCAGCATATTGCTCCAAAAGCTGCTGAAAACCAACGATCTTGACCAGTTTTTGGAAAAAAATAAGGAGGCCTTTGACCGCACAGAGCTGGCGGCTTATTTTGACGCATTGTGCAACCAGCAGGGCATGACCAAGGAGTCGGTATTTGCCCAGGCGGAGATAGACCGCAGCTTTGGCTATCAAATGCTTCGGGGGGTCCGAAGCATCTCCCGGGACAACGTACTGCGGCTGGCCATCGCCCTGAGGCTTTCTCCGGAGCAGACCGATGATTTTTTGAAGCGCACGCGCAAGGCTTCGCTCTATGCCCGCATAAATCGGGATGCCATCATCATTTTTGCGCTGGAGCATCAGCTTTCCCTGGACAAGGTGCAATCGGAGCTAAGGCGCAACCAGATCACGATATTGGGTGGAGGCAGACATGAAATATGATGAAATGGCGGTGTCGGAGTTCCCGGTCCTGCCCAAGAGCGGCTATCCGGAAGCCTTCCTTAAGGCCTACGAGCCGCTGTGCTGCCTGGCCACAACGCCGGAATGCGAGACCCTCTATGTAGAAGACCGAAGGACCCATAGCGACGCCCTTGCCAAATGCTACAGGGTGGAGGGAGCGCAGCCAGAGCCCAGCCAGGAAAGCGCTATTTTAAAGGCGCTGGATCATCCGGCGTTGCCGCATTTTTTGGCGGAATATCAGGGCGAGGGCTATCAGTGCATCGTGCGGGAGTATATGGAGGGAACGCCGCTGCACCTGTGCGCGCTGGAGGAGGGCTTTACGCCTGAGCAAATAGGGAACGTGATGGGGCAGCTCTGCGATATCCTCACCTATTTACACAGCCGGAAGCCGCCTGTCATCCACAGGGATATCAAGCCCCAGAACATCATCCTTACGGACCAGGGGCAGGTAAAGCTGATCGACTTTGGCATTTCCCGGGTGTACAGCCCTCAGGCCCAGACCGATACGCGGCATTTTGGCACGGAGGGCTTTGCCCCGCCGGAGCAATACGGCTTTGCCCAAACGGACAGCCGCTCGGATATTTATTCGCTGGGCATCGTGCTGGGCTGGATGCTTACGGGGGAAAGCGCCCCCCAAAAGGCAGCGCAGGCGATCGAAGGCAAAGCGCTTAAGCGTATCTATAAAAAATGCACCGCCTTTGCCCCTGGTAGCCGGTATGCCTCGGCCCAGCAGCTGAAAGCCGCCCTTGCCAAGGCACAGCCCCTAAAAAGCCGCGGCGCGGGACGCTTGGTGCTGGGGGTGGCCCTAAGCCTTGCGATGGCCTTTGCGGGGTTTTGTATGGGGCGGTATACGACCCTCTTTAGCCCTGAGCAGGCAGAGCCGGAGGCCCTCGCCGTTGCCTTTGCCGAGCCGATACTGGAGCAGGCGGCCAGGGCGCAGCTGGGCAAGGGGGAGGCCGATGCCATCACCCCGGAGGAGCTGCTTACAATTACCCAGCTGTATGTTTACGGCGACATAGGGGTCGCCGCAACGGAGGAGGAATACAACGGGCTGAAAGCGCAGGGCCTGTCCAAGGGCCCTATCACCTCCTTGGCCGACCTTGAGAAAATGCCCAATATTATCCGGCTGGGCATCAATGGGCAAAACATACTGGACATTTCACCCTTGGCAGGCCTTCCCAATCTTGAATTTTTGGACCTCGGCGAAAACCCGGTCTCCGATATATCCCCGCTGGCCGGGCATGTCTTTTTAGCGGACCTGAGAGTTTATGCGACCTATGTGACCGATTTTTCGCCGCTGGTCAGCTGCCCAAGGCTATTTCATTTGTTAACGGGCAAGGTCTCCCTCCCGTCGATGGAAGCCTTCAAGGGACTTGAACAGTTAAAGGTCATTACGCTGCATGGGGTCACCCTGGATTCCCTGGCGGGGGTGGAGGGGTTTTCCCAGCTTTTAGATTTCAATGCGGGCACCGTGCGGGATGGCGATCTAAAGCCGCTGCTGGCGCTGCCTAGTTTAAGAAGACTGCTGCTGGAAAATGGGATGCAGCAAGCGGCAGAGGCTATCGCTGACCAAGCGGATTTTTCCATTTCATTTTACGATTGAGCTTTGCGATCAACCCCAAACAGGGCCTATTGTTCTTTTTGTGCACAGTGAGCAGCTTGCTCATTGTGCACAGCTTTGTTATATGTTAAAATCTAAACAGGCAATGATAAATGATCACACGCACAACATGCCACACTTTGGGAAGGATACTTGTTTTTGAGCTATCAAAAAGGTAGAAAAAAAGAAGATGGGGCATTAAGGCTGGAAGCAGACTGCATGGCACGGGTGGGGCTGTTTGGTATAGTAAATCCATCACTAATTCCAGTATATATGCAAGGGTGGGGATAGCGTATGAGAAACACCACATCTAAACCAGCCTGGATGATCAGCCCCCGCATAAGCGCGCACACGGGGAATGCGAAGTTTATGGTAGCCAAAAGAGCCGTTGAAGAGATGACCACCGCGCAGCAATTGGCGGATGTGGCCATAAGCGCCCCGCACAGCGAGGTGCGCCGTCTGGCGCTGGAGCGGCTGGCCGATTACAGCGAGATGGATCCGGTCTACAGCTATGTGGCGAAGTATGACCCGGATAGCGTGCTGCGCCTGGTGGCGGTAGAGAGGCTCAGCAATGCGGCGACCCTTGGGTATGTAGCCGTCAACGATCCGTATAAATGGATACGAAGGACCGCCATAGAAAAGATATCAGATGTGGAAATATTGACGCAGGTCATAAACAGCGATCCGGATCCGGACAACCGGCTGTGCGCCCTGAGCAATATAAACGATTTGAACACGCTGGTCCAGATCAGCCGAGCCAATGATCACTACCCTGTGCGCAAAAAGGCCGTTATGAAGACGTTGCATCTGAAGGGGGAGGAAATGAGCCAGGACAAGCAAGGGCTCAGAGGTACGGTGGAGGAGATCATTGAGAGAATAACAGACAACAACATATTGAAGGATATTGCCAACAATGATGGTGATCCGTGGGTGCAGCGGGTAGCACGAAACCGGCTGAACGGATTGCAAGTTTTGCAGTAAGGCGTGAAGCGAGAGGATAGGGACTGCCGTTTTTTTGCGGCAGTCCTATTTATTATGCCTTTATCCGGGGCAAAACCGCCCGTGCAGGTGCGATTTTGCGATAGCCAGGAAAACAAGCAAAAAAAGTATTTTTTTGTTTACCCCATGCAAAACCCGTGTATAATGGTAACTGAAAGTAATAAGGAGGACAGCCTATGCACTGTGCTAAAGCCATTGGAGACGATATATACTGGGTGGGCGGCAATGACCGCCGGATAAGCCTGTTTGAAAACCGCTTCCCCGTGCCCCAGGGCATGTCCTACAACGCCTATGTGCTCATGGACGAAAAGACCGTGCTGCTGGACACGGTGGATCACGCGGTAAGCGGGGTGTTTTTTGAGAACCTGGAGCAGGTCCTGGGGGGGCGGCCCCTGGATTATGTGGTGGTGGACCATATGGAGCCGGACCACTCTACCACGCTGGGTCAGCTCTGCGCCCGATACCCCGGGGTGCGCATCGTCACCAGCGCCAAGGCCGCCAAAATGATGAGCCAGTTCTTCCCGGAAGGGCTGTGCGGGGATATCCAGCTGGTGGCGGAGGGGGATACCCTGGAGACGGGCAAGCACACCCTGGCCTTTTACATGGCCCCCATGGTGCACTGGCCGGAGGTGATGGTCACCTATGACCGGCTATCGGGGACCCTTTTCAGCGCCGATGCCTTTGGTACCTTTGGGGCGCTGAATGGCCAGCTCGCTGCCGATCAAGTGGATTTTGAAAAAAATAGGCTGGCCGATGCCCGCCGGTACTATGCCAACATCGTTGGCAAATATGGCCCCCAGGTGCAGGCGCTGCTTAAAAAGGCATCGAGCCTGGATATTCGGCGGCTGTGCCCCCTCCATGGGCCCATCTGGCAAAACGATATAGAATGGTACGTGAACAAGTATCAGCTATGGAGCCAGTACCTGCCGGAGGAAAAGGGCGTGGTGATCGTATACGGCTCCATCTACGGGCATACGGAAGCCGCCGCAGAGCTGCTGGCGGCTAAGCTGGCGGAGAGGGGCATCGAAAACATCGCCCTGCAGGACGCTTCCACCACTCATTCCTCCGTGCTGGTGGCGGAGGCCTTCCGGGCCAGTCACCTGGCCCTGTGCGCCGCCACCTACAACGCGGGGCTTTTCACCCCCATGGAGCAATTTATTTCGGAGCTCAAGGCCCATGGGCTGAAGGGCCGCGCGGTCTCCCTGATGGAGAATGGCTCCTGGGCCCCCATGGCAGGCAAGCTGATGCGGGAGGCCCTGGAGGGGATGAAGGACATGCGGGTGCTGGAAAAAAGCTGCACGATCCTGTCTGCTTTGAAGCCAGGGCAGGATAAGGAGATAGACGCCATGGCGGAGGAGATAGCGGGGGATATGGCTGCCATGGTTTGATGCCTGTGCAGGGGCTCCGCCCCTGCACCCAGAGGTATACTGTGAACGTGGGATGTCAAAGCCTAGTTATAACGCGTCATTGTATCGCGGATAGATCTGATTTTTCATACCTGTTGTGGCCGCTTATGCTCTTTTTATATTTCCAGCATTTAATAGCATCCTGAAGGCTCTTTCCATCGTTGTCAGCAAAAAAGGCGCGTATATAGGTGTTATATTCAAACTGCTTAGCGATCGAGGCTTTACCTTTTTTCTTATCCGCAACAAGCTGATGATACACATGAATGGCTTCTTTATAGGTTTTACCCTCATTAGCTTTTAGCCATTTTTGAAAAGCAATGTTAAAGGAGAAGCTTGATCCTATGCGCTCTTTGAAAAATGCTCTATGCTTTTCAGAGCAAACAAGATCCCTCTCTATTTTTGTATCCTCGTGAATTGTATCAATAGTGGGTGCTCTTTTCTTTATAATGGATGTAGATAATACTTCCCCAGTGTCAAGAAAATGTGCAATTCTATCTGTGATTTCTAATTTTCCACCAGATGTAGGCAGTCCATTTTTCTTGCAAAAATCAACTAACTCCTCTTTTAAATAGTAGAAGCTGCGCAATGTGTTGCTATCCAGCTGCTTATCTAGCTTAGGTCTTTCTATCATTCAAGTAGCCCTCTCAAGTTCCGGTCAGTTATTATGCTTATTTTCTACGCGTTGGTCTCTTGCAATAAAACCGACGCTATCAAGCTTCGCCGGAATGACTTTTCCCTCGTTGTCCAGCATTATAAGATCATAAGCGTATCTTTGGGAGTTGATCTCCCTTGCGTGTGAAAGCTCTTTTGCGATACCGCCGTTTACGGCCACCCATGCCCCATCAAAGGGGAGCGAGTATTTGACCTTTGGAATAAAATTATCCTTATCCGGCATGGGCTTATTTTTTATGTCCCCAATCACGATCCCGACAATTTGCCGCAAACTCTGGATAAAGACCGGTCTAAACCCTCCTGCGCAATTTTTCTTTGTGTGCCGTGATTATGGTAAGACTATGGGCATTGACCGTTATCCTAATATCGTCAATTACAATGTACCAGTTTTTGCCCTTTCTAGTGATATCGTTCGATTTCAAAATTTTTTCCTTACACCACTGAACGACATCCTCGGTATCAAGGCACAGGTTCGCCCTAATCCGTGCAGCACCTAGCTTGGTTGTGTGCAATAGATCAAGCTTGTTTAATAAGCCATCCAGAGCCTCTCCAGATCGAAAGGTTATCTCACTCATAAAAAATCCTTTCCGCTGCTTATCTATTTGAGCCTATAAGCTCTGGGCCCACTCAACAGATAGGCTCCATGCGTCGCCTCGCGCCTTATCACACGCTTTCGCCTGTTTTCTTTCCTGCCGATAGGCGAATCTCACAGGCGTTGAAATCGGGCTTAATAGGTGGCTTGCAGGAGCAAAAGATTCGTGGCGAAACGGAAAGGCAAACCGCTTTTCTTTTAGCCTCTCGCAGATCATGTTGCCCATTTGGGATGCTGGCCACTGTGCGTCATGCTTTGCTGACAGCAGGAGAATGGGGCCGTTGATGTGTTCAACCTTGATGGTGTTTTCTTCGCGCTTGTTGCTAACAAGCACTTGGAGATATTGTGTGCAATACCCATATTCCCGATTGCGGATAATGTTCTTCCATGCACTGACAGATCTATCCGCAAACGAAGCATAGGGCAAGGGTGCTCCGTTCCATGTCCAGCTGGAAGCGCCGCTGTAATGCGGCTTTGCTATGCCCTCAAACACGCAGCAGGCAGGTGAAACAGCAATTACCAGCTCAAGCTGCGGTATTAGGCTGGCTGCAACCAAGGCCAGTTCCGCGCCCTTTGACATCCCATATATCCCGACCTTTGAAAAGCCGTTGTTTTTTAGCCAAAGAACGGCTGATCGGATGATCTCTATGGGAACTAAGGACAGTGTTTTGGGCGTATCCTTTGTTTTCCAATAGGCCACCGCGAGGGCGGGAATGCCCTGTTTTGAAAAGGCTTTGGCAATGCTTTTTGCCCATTTGATACCCCCATCGCTTCCGGTGACGACGATCATTGCCGTTCCCCTTGGGGACGATGGGTAAAACACACCTTGAAAATCCTTGCTGTTTACTACCATAATTTCAAATTCTCCAATGAAGCCCTATAGCGCACCAAATCAACAGCAGAAAAGGGCTTGCCATGAGCCGGAAAAATTTCTTGGGCATTGGTGGCGATCATAGCATCCCATGATCGTTTATAGTCATTTAGGCTCTCGATCCAGATGATATTTCTATGAACGCTCGGAAACCCATTCATAGCAGCATCGCCGCAGAATAGCTGCCCATCATCCGTTAATATACCAATGGAATCGGCTGTGTGCCCCGGCAAAGATACGATGCTGGCCGGAACGCCCAGATCTTGTAGCGGCTGCGAATGTCTATCCCAAACGATGGTATCCTTGGATATCTCAAAGCTCGGGAACGCATGCTTTCCCTTGCCAAACAGCTTCATTGATTGCACAAATGCCTTTGCCAACCGCCCGGAGCAGCCTCCTACCCACCGATTATGCCCCTCTACCAAACGTGCCGGGGCTTCTTTGTCCACGATTAGAATGGCTTTCGATGCGGATAGAAGCTCGCTAAGAAAGCCCGCGTGGTCGTCATGGGCATGGGTCAAAAACAGAATCTTTATTTCCGTGGGGTCGATCCCTCTCCTTTGGAGTGCCTTGCGATACTGCGCATACCCACCTGAATAGCCCGTATCAATAGCTACATAGCCAGTTGGTATCCGCAGCAGGTATTGACACATAACCATGTTACCCAAATTGATGTGTTGCATGGTGATACTCCTTTTTCACAAAGTCAATTTTATTTTTGCCCCTTGTTCTTTCATTTTCGCACCTTTTCTCTTTCCTTAAAGCAAGGGGAAGGATAATGCAGACGCAAACTGCGAGCCCAATATCCCCACCATTTGTTCTCAGTATAGCAGCGTAAGGCTGACACCGTTTGTCATGGTTTGCGCTTTGCGAATATTTCCTTTTTGATGAGGCGACGGGTGCTCTCACCGTCAACCCGGATTATGCGGGTGTAAGTGTGGTATTTGATCGCGCTTTACGCGATCAACGGGACGAGATCACAAACATCATCTTTTCGGCGAAGGCCATACGGGCTTGCGCCTGTTCTTCTGTTAGCGGGCCTTCTTGAAACGGGTAGTCTCCAGCCACCAGATGGACTTCCTTGGGAAAAAGATTTAGACCCGGCAAAGACCAATCGCATTCCATCATCCAGCGGCCATCCTCTGTCCAGCCTACAGTGGGTCCGTATTCGGATTCCATACCCGAAAAGGCTAACTCCCGGCCCTGTTCATCCCGGAGCTCCGCCCAACCATAGGTCTCCGCCAACCACCGAGCGGCTTCCTCCGTGTTCTCGTCGGGGATCATCTGGTAATGGAGGCGGGTGGTAAGGGGCGTTAGGAAGAGCTTTTTTACCTGCACGGTGCACCTGGGCAGCTGGCATTCCATGGAGCCCTCTGCCAGCGTCCAGTTCAAGAGATAGCTTCGGCGATCCCCGGCGTTCATAGAAAAACGGATCACTAAAGGAGCCGTATCCTCCATAAGCAGGTCCATGCGGTAGGGGCTGTCCGATGCCTCCCAAGCCCATATGTAGTCTGTTACGTCCTCCGGCAGCTTGATATTCCCGCCTTCGTCCAAAACCATATACCCCATATCCCACCAGTAGCCAGGGTCTTGATGCTGGGCATCAGCTATGGTTACCTGGGAGGCTATAAGAGAATCCTGGAGGTATTGGGTCTCTGCCAGCAAGACTGGGTCATCTTGAATGCCCAGGTTTTCCAGCAAACGGGGGGCCAGCACTACCAAGGGCTTTTTGGGCCTGCTGATACCAAGCTCCACTACTACCTCCTGCATCCCGCTGTAGGGCTGGCCAAGGGGATCGGTAAGCATGCCGCCGATCTGGGGGTTCCGGCTCCAGGCCACCTCCTGCATACCAAAGGCGGAGGGAGCCCAATCATCATAAGCCGTTTGGCTGATGCTGGAAAACTTTGCGTCCGTCCATTCCCCACCGAAGGTAACGCCTTTGAGGCAAATGGAGGCGATGGCCTCCGGCTTTTTGTTTTCTAGCGTCCAGGACAGGGACAGCCTTTCCCCGTCATACAGGCCGCCGGTAATGGTCAGCAGGAGATCATTAGCTTCGCCCTTGACATTATAGAAGGCTTGGGCGCTGGATATAAGCTCCGCGCTAGGGGTCTCACGAGGGCCAATGAGGTAATCTATAATGCCCAACTGCACGGCGGCGTAGGCTATGCCCATCAGGGCCAGCAGCAGTATCAGGGCGATAACTAGCCCCAGGGATAGCTTTTGCCTTGGGGGCCTTTGGGGAGCGCCGCTTTGGGATGCTTTTTGGGCGGCATCGCTGGCCGCTCTTTCGGCCACGTTGTGCAGCCATCCCCGCCCTTCCGGGGAAAGGGACGGATAGGCGTTTTTAAGGTTTTGCTGGGTCATAGCGTATCCTCCCCTTCATCGTGTTCTGTCCGGGCCCATTCCAGCTTGAGGGCCTTCCGGGCTTCATACAGCCGTCCTCGGACCGTGCTTTGGGGTACTCGTAATATGCGGGCCACCTCCGCGATGGGCAGGTCCTCTATATAGTGCAAAACCACCGCCAGCCGCTGCTTTTCCGGCAGGCCCTCTACCAGGGCGGTGAGGGTTTTTTGGGAGTCTGTCAGCACGTTGCTAAAAGCGTCCATAGAGGCATCTGGACCGGCTGTAGGGATAGCTTCATCTGTACGCTTTTGCGCCCCTGCCATTTCCTCCGGCAGCGCCACCGGGACCACGCGCATCCGCTGCCGCCCGATGTTCCGGCACTCGTTGATGACGATACGGGTAAGCCAGGTGCGAAAATACCGCTCCTCTCGCAGCCTCTGCCGGGAAGCCCAGGCCTTGGTCAGGGCCTCCTGCAACGCATCCTGGCAGTCCGCTGGGCTAGCCAAAAGGCTCCGGGCTGTGCGATATAGGGTCTGGGCGCAGGCATCCACCTGGGCCACAAAGCGTTCCTGATCCAACTCGACCTCACCTCCTCGTATAATAAAGTCCGTACCCGAGTATTGCGTGAAAGGGATAGCAGCGGGTACACTGCAAGTATCGGATAGAGGACAGAGATCACCTCCTTGGGCCAAGTACCCGTCCGAAAGTGTTCTGCCTCTGCCTTTGCG
>JAVBRJ010000011.1:0-216941 GCA_031548115.1 Eubacteriales bacterium
CGGCTGGCGGACGTTGGGTGCGCCTTAAGGCGTTGCAAGTAACAGAGGGCTATGCCCGCATATGAAATACCCCCGGCTTTGCCGGGGGATCATTATTAATAAACCGGGTACTATTGTTCAGCCGGAGCATCCGCCGGGACATCCGTAGGCGGCGGGTTTACCGGCGCGCCGCATTTGAGGCAGGGCTGCAGCTTAAGCTCTTTTGACTTCTCTTTCAAGTCTCTGTAGGAGAACATGCCCTGCAAGGGAAGATATTCCGCGTTGACGGAATCGCAGTTTTGGGAGGCGTGGTAGAAGGAGCCCTTGCTGGGGTTATAGTACAGGGGCGTATCCAAGGGCGGCACGGGGGTGACGGTGGTGCGGGGGGCAGCGGTGGCTAGGCCCACGGTGGGGGTGGCACCATCGCTGGGGGTGGCAACGGCATCATTGGTGGCCAAGGAATTGGGGTCTACGTACCATTCTCCGCTTTCCTTCACCATCAGGACCATGAAACGGTAACGGACGGGGTCCTTGCCGTTATTTTTGTTGATAAGAGCGGTCATCGTGACCGTGCGGGAGTTGTCCGTATCGGTGCCGGAGATGGTCTCCAGCTCAAACTCCTCTGGGCTGCGGTTTGCCAGCAGGTTAAAAAGCGCTGTAGCCGGGTAATCCTTTGTAGCAGCCCAGGAGGGCTGTATCAGGCTCACCATGTCCTCGATCCGGTTCACGGACCAGTAGTTCATAAACTCCGTCAGGCGGACCTCCGCTTCCGATTCGCCCGGGGCGGAGACCGGCGCAGGAGTCACCAGGTCGACCTGGGCTGCGGCTAGGGCGGCGGCGCTCGGGTCAGGGGTCTGGGGCTCCTGGGCGGCGGTCTGCTGGGAGGGGGGATCGCTGGTCATTGCGTTTGTGGCCCGGGTATCCTGGTTGCCGCTCAGCAGCAGGGAGACCGTAACAATGCACAGGGCCGCATATACGATGGTGATGGTGGCCCGGGTGCTGGGCGCAAACATCTGTCGGTACCACATCAGGCCTACGCCGGCTACGCACAGAATGATAAAGATATAGCGGAGGAAATCCCAAGCGGCAGGCACGAACAGGCACGGCACGAACAGGAGCGGCAAAGCTCCGAAAATAAAGTACGAAAGGATACGGTTCACGTTCATGGGCTCGGGGGAGCGGGTAGTAGGCGTGGAATAGGTAGACTGCTGGGAAAGCATGGGCTGCCCCTGGGTAAGGTTGGTCACAGGAGCCGTGGCGGGGTCCGCCGCCCCGGGCATGGGTATAGCCGGGTTGGGGGCCATCATGGGGTTCATATAGGAAAGGGGCATCTGGGGCTGCGTGGACGCGGCCCGGTAGCCGCTGTTTTGCAAGGGTACGCCCATAGGGGTGGAAAACATATCCAGGCCGCTGGTATACGGATTATTGTTTTGCAGGGGTGCGGCAGACGAAGCCATAGGGGCGCCCTGGGTCATGGGCGGCACGAAGCCCTGCTGGCCCGGGGTAAAGCCCGTCCGCTGGCCCTGGGTCACCATAGGGGAATTGCCCAAAGGGGCAAAGGGCATGGCGGGGCTCATGGGCGTGGCTGGCTGCATATAGGAGGAGCCTGCCATGGGCATGCCCTGGGCAGGACCCATCGGCATGGAGCTCATCATGGGGAGGCCTGGGGCGGTCTGCAAAAAGGAGGAGGGCTGCATGAACGGCTGTCCATTCATACCCATGGGAATGGAGCTTGCGGACATAAAGCCGCCTGCCGCCTGCTGCGAAGGCATGGGGATCGTGGGGATATTAGGCGTAGGGATCTGCGTAAAATCAGGCGCGGCTGCGGGCTGCGCCGCCGCAGATGCCTTGGAATAACCACGCTTTTGCATGCCGTAGGTGGGCGTGCTGGCGTATTTCATACGCTTATTAGCGTTCATGCTACATCTCCTAACCAATAGTCGTGGGATGGGCAGCCGAAGGCATAAAAGAGACCTAAGGCAGCATAGTCCTCCATATTATATCACATATTGCGGTATTGTAAACATAGCCTGCAAAAGCTGTGAAGGGTCTGTGAAGGATAAATGACAAACTTTGGAAATGATAAAGGTGACTCAGGGCGGATGAGGGTCGGTCAAAAATATATTTTTTAATGAAAATTCTAATTTGTAACAGTTTTGTGCAGGGCCTCCCTGCATTTTTTTTGCCTCTTCGAAGAAAAATGTTAAAGCAAAGCGGTTGCGCAAAGAGCGATGTTCATGTATAATTACCGTGATTGTCATGCGATCGCATGGTGGTATTTGTTGCCGGTGATGCGTGTATCGCTGCAAGGAGGCATAGGTAAGTTATGGAATGTAAGATCAAGAACGAAATCGGAACGGTCTATATCACCGAGGACGTCATGCTCAAAGTGGTGGGCTATGCCGCGCTGGAATGCTACGGCATCGTAGCCATGTCCAGCAAGCGAGCAAAGGACGGCCTCGTGCAGTGGCTAGGGCGGGAGAACCTTTCCAAGGGTGTCCAGCTTCGTCTGATCGACGAAATGCTGGATGTGGACTTGTTCATTATTGTGGAGTATGGCATCTCCATTGCGGAGGTCTGCAAAACGATTGTGGAGACCGTCCGTTACAAGCTTGAAAGTATGACAGGCGTGAAAGTCCGTCGCGTGAACATTACCGTTGAGGGTGTTCGCGTCTAAACTAGCCTGGGGAGGAACGACCTTTGATACAGATCAAAACGATCGATGGCGTATTGCTGCGCGATATGATCCTTGCGGGTGCGGCAATGCTGGAGAAGAACCGTGAAGCGGTGGATGCACTCAATGTTTTCCCGGTCCCTGATGGAGACACGGGCACCAATATGTCTCTTACGATGATGTCCGCTACCAAGGAGATCAGCAATAAGGAATACTTGAACGCTGGCGAGGCCGCAGCAGCCTTGGCCAAGGGTGCTCTTCGGGGAGCGCGCGGCAACAGCGGCGTTATCACCTCCCAGCTGTACCGGGGCTTTTCCCGTGCGCTGGAAGGCGTGGAGCGTATTACCCCTACGCAGTTTGCGCAGGCCCTTAAAAAGGGCGCGGAGACGGCCTACAAGGCGGTCATGAAGCCTAAGGAAGGCACCATCCTGACGGTGGCCCGCGTTATCGCCGAGGATGCGGTAAAGCAGGCGGAGAAGCAGCCCGATGATTATGACGCGCTGTTTCAAACCATCCTGACCACCGGCGATGCGATCCTTAAAAAGACCCAGCAGATGCTTCCCGCGCTGACCCAGGCTGGCGTGGTGGATGCCGGTGGCCGTGGCCTCCTGCTCATCTATATGGGCTATGCCGCTACCCTTCGGGGCGAAGAGATCCCCTTGGAGCGGATGGACTTCACCGCCGACGGTGAGGTCTCCTTTGAGGACGACCATGACGCTATGGGCGAGATCGAATTTGCATATTGTACGGAGTTTTTGATCCAAAATCTTTATTCTGATATTTTGGATGAGGATATTGATTCCTTCCGCCGCCGTCTGAACCGCATTGGCGATTGCGTGCTGGTGGTGGGCGATCTGTCCCTAGTGAAGGTCCACGTGCACACTAATGAACCCGGCAAGGCCCTTGAATATGGCCTGTCCCTGGGTGAGCTGGTCAATTTGAAGATCGAAAACATGGTCCAGCAGCGCCGGGATAACCAGGCTGCGTCTGCCCCTGTGGAAGAAAAGAAGACCGAGCCTCCTAAGGACTACGGCATGGTAGCTGTTTCCCTGGGCGAGGGCTTCAACAAGATATTCTCCGACCTGACCGTAGACCAGATCGTTGAGGGCGGGCAGACCATGAACCCCAGCATTGAGGACCTGGCAAGCGCTATTGAAAAGGTCAACGCCAAGTGCGTTTTCGTATTCCCCAACAACGGCAACGTCATTTTGGCGGCCCAGCAGGCGGCGGAGCTTTGCGAGGACAAGGAAGTACACGTGATCCCCACCAAGAACGTGGCCATGGGTATCGCCGGTGCGGTGGCCTTCCAGCCCGATGTAAGCGGCGAGGAAAACGCCAAGCGCATGGACGAAGCCGCCCAGCGGGTGCGTACGGGCACCGTCACCTATGCGGTGCGGGATACGGAGTTTGAAGGCCTGCACATCAAGGAAGGCGACATCATCGGCCTGTACAACAACAAGATCCAGGTGGTGGGCAATAGCATCCATGATGTGACCACGGACCTGATGAAAGAGATCATGACCGAGGATGACGAGTTGATCACCGTCTACTACGGCAAGGACGTGGACGAAGCCGATGCCCGCAAGCTCACCGACGAGATCGAAGAGACCTACGATGATTGCGATGTAGAGATGCATCAGGGCGGACAGCCGCTGTATTATTACCTGGTATCGGTGGAGTAATAATGGAAAGCCTGAGTACCTTACAAGGCATTGGAAAAGTTAGGCTAACAGCTATGCACGCAGCGGGGATATTCTCGTTGCGTGATCTTTTATATTTGGTGCCGGTGCAGTACCGGGATGCCAGCCATATCAGCCCCATCGCCCAGGCTCAGGCAGGCGTGAAGGGCTTATTTGCAGTGCGCAGGGTAGGGGAGCCAAAGCTATCCCGGTTTGGGAAGACCAGCCGGATTACCTGCCGCTTTGTGGATGATACGGGGGAAATGGAGGGCTGCTGGTTCAACCAGCCCTGGATGAAGGAAAACCTGATGAAGCGCACTGCGTTTTCCTTTTTTGGCGCGCCCAGGCGGTATGGCAATAAATGGCAGCTGCTAAATCCCACCATAGAAGAGGAATGCCGCATCGTGCCGGTGTACCGCCCCATTGACGGCCTGCCCCAAAAGACCCATCAGGCCATCGTTCGGCAGGCCATCGAAAAGGCTTCAGAGCTTTGCCCTGAAACTATATCGGAGGCTATCCGGCAGCGATATCAGCTGATGGGCGCGGCTGAGGCCATCCGCATATTGCACATGCCCGAACAGATGGACACGCTGCGGCTGGCCCGCCGCCGTATCGCCTTTGAGCGGCTTTTGGTCTATCAGGCAGCGGTCCGCATGGTGAAAAGCCAGCGCAGACGGGGCCTTCCCATGCCTGCCGATGGACAGGAGAGCTTTTGGGCCTCGCTGCCCTTTGCGCCGACGGGAGCCCAGCGGCGCACCTTGAAGGAGATAGGCGCGGATATGGCCTCGCCTATGGCCATGGCCCGCATGGTCCAGGGGGACGTAGGCTGCGGCAAGACCGCTATTGCCTTTGGGGCTATTACCCTGTGCATCAGGGCGGGATATCAGGCGGCCTTCATGGTCCCTACGGAGATCTTAGCGGCCCAGCATTTTGAAAGCGCGCAGGAGTACCTGGAGCGCCAGGGCATCCGCTGCGGCCTGCTCACCGGGAGCATGCCCGCGGCCAAGCGCCGGGAGGCTCTCCAGTGCATCGCGGACGGAAGCTGGCAATGCGTCATCGGCACCCACGCCCTGATCCAAAAGGGCGTAGCATACAAGAATTTGGGCCTTTGCATTACCGATGAGCAGCATCGCTTTGGCGTGGCCCAGCGCACAGCTCTCATCCAAAAGGGCGTGGTGGAAGGCGAGAGGGGCGCAGCAGAGGGTGAAGGGGATTTTGCCCCTCATCTGTTGGTCATGTCTGCTACCCCTATTCCCCGGACGTTGGCACTGGTGATGTTTGGCGACCTGGATATCTCCATTGTGGATGAGCTGCCCCCTGGGCGCATGGCGGTAAAGACCCGCATCGTTTCACAGAGCAAGCGGGCGGATATGTACGGCTTCCTGCGGGACGCTTTGGAAAAAGGCCAGCAGGCCTATATCGTATGCCCTTTGGTAGAGGACAGCGAGGAGGAGGATAAGCTCAAGGCGGCGACCTCCCACGTGGAGGAACTGCGAATGGGCCCTCTAAAGGGCTTTTCCCTGGGCCTGACTCATGGCAAGCAGCCTCCCGCTGAGAAGGAAAAGACCCTCCAAGCTTTTTCCAGGGGCGATGTGCAGGCGCTGGTGGCTACCACGGTCATCGAAGTGGGCGTAAATGTTCCTAATGCCACCCTCATGGTCATCGAGGATGCGGACCGCTTTGGCCTGGCCCAGCTGCACCAGCTCCGGGGCCGGGTGGGCCGGGGCAGCCAGCAAAGCTGGTGCTTCCTCCTTTCGGAACCCACGGAGCGCTTACAGGCCCTGGTCCAGACCAACGACGGCTTTGAGATCGCCCGAACAGACCTGGAAATGCGGGGACCTGGCGAAATTTTAGGTACGGCCCAGCACGGAAATGGCGGCATTCTGGGCGATCAGGTGGCCGCCACAGGGAAGGGCGGCGGCCTGGAGCTGGTGTACGAGGCTGCCCAGTGCGTGGAGGAAATGGCGGCTGATCCAGCCCGGGAGAAGGAATGGGAGGCTTTGCAGGCCTTGGCCCAGGGCTATGTGGACCAGATATCCCGTACCGTGTCCATCAGTTGAATTTTAGTGCATTCCGCTGTACAATACAGAATAAGAAAGAACATCCAGAAACGGAGCTTTTTAATGAACATCGTACTGTTTCAGCCGGAGATACCCCAAAACACGGGCAATATCGCCCGCACCTGCGCCGCCACGGGCTCCACCTTGCACCTGATCAAGCCCCTGGGCTTTTCCCTGGAGGATAAATACCTCAAACGGGCTGGGCTGGACTACTGGCAGATGATGCAATACTTCGTCTATGACGACTTTGAAGCGTTTTTGCAGGCGCACCCTCACGGCCGGATGCATTTTCTGTCCACCAAGGCCCCCCGATGCTATACGGAGGCAGCCTACGGGCCGGAGGATTTTCTGGTTTTTGGCTGCGAAACGCGGGGCCTGCCGGAAAGCCTGCTGGAGCGGGTATACCAGCGCTGCGTGCGCATTCCCATGGCCCCCGGAGCCCGAAGCCTGAACCTGAGCAATTCCGTAGCTATCGTATTGTACGAGGCCCTGCGGACCCAAGGCTTCGAAGGCCTTGAGGCCCAGGGGCAGCTTACGGGCCGCCTGGATGAAAGCGCACCTTGGATGGATTATATTTGATCAAACGTTACATGATAGATGAGCGACCTTTAGCAGAAAGGATGCGATGGGACCGTGGAGCAGAACACAAGGGTATTTTATGGCGCTAATGACCTGGAATATCCGCCCCAGGAGGACGGCTATATAGAGGAGCCCACCCAGGAGGCCGGGTCCTACGAGGACGGCTTTATGGGCTATGAGGTGGAAGGCGAGCCCATAGAGGATGAGGATTACGAGATCTATGAGGAGGAGCCGGAGGTATCCACCGGCCATCGCTTTCGCACGGCTATGAACGTTTTTGACAGCATGAGTGTGCTGGCAGGCGTGGTGGTCATTTTAGTGCTGACGGCGCTTATCGTAAGCCTTGTTACCTGGCTGCGCACGGATATCATGCATTCCTTTGTCATTTTGCAATCCCGCATCCAATAGCCCGGGTATGTGGGAGGCGCTATCGGCGCACAATAAGAGGCAGCCTGCCCAAGGGTCGGCGGTCAAAGGAGAGAGAACATGGCCCAGCGCCCTATGGAGCGGTTACAGCAGGAATGCACCCAGTTTTTTGAATCGCTTTGGGTGGGGGAGCCTAAACCGTTGGTTTTTGGCAGCGGCCTGGAAAAGGAGCCTGTGCTGATGCTCATCGGGGAGGCACCGGGGGAGCAGGAAGCCCTGCAAGGCAAGCCCTTTGTGGGGAAGGCTGGCAAAAATCTCAGCGAGTTTTTGCAGGTCCTGGGCATTGACCGGGATGATATCTATATTAGCAATACCGTTAAAATACGGCCCACCAAGCGCAGCGCCTCAGGGCGCGTGGTGAACCGTCCGCCCTCCACGGAGGAGGTGCGGCTGTTTCTGCCCTGGCTCATGCGGGAGATCGCCTTGGTACGGCCCAAGGCCATAGTGACCCTGGGTAATGTGGCTATGCACGCCTTTCTGCCCAAGAGCATGACCATTGGCGGCAGCCACGGAAGGTGGCATCAAGGGGTGGTGCAGCCGCCCAAGGCCGCCGCCATGACCCTTCCGCTTTTTGCCCTCTACCATCCCGCGTCCGTTATTTATCGTGCCTCTCTGAAGGAGGATTACCAAAGAGATCTGGAAGCTCTGCGGGATTCCCTGCACTGGCCCGGGGACATTGACAATTGAACATCAAAAATGTATGTTTTGTACTTTTGGGCTTTTCACCGGCGGTGAATGTGGTATGATAGTCTCATCCCATTGACCGTCGTTTTTTAGCGCGGTACGTTAGGAGGAAATGAAATGGTGGAGTTATTGTCAGCGAGCATACCCATTATCGTCTGCTTTTTTGTGGGTATAGGGCTGCTTATTGTGGAGGTCTTTATGCCGGGCTTTGGCCTGCCGGGCATTGCAGGCATTATTTTAGAAGTGGTCAGCGTGGTGCTCATTTATTTGAACCACGGCGCATTGGCTGCCCTGGGCATGACGGTGGTGGTCTTGGCTGTAATGGCGATCACCATATCCATCGCCCTTCGGTCCGCCAGCAAGGGGCGGTTATCAAAGTCTTCGATCATTCTCAATGAAGCGGAGACCTCGGAGCAGGGCTATACCACCTCCACCGATATGGATGTGTTCCTGGGCCGGGAGGGGTTCGCCACCACAGTGCTCAGGCCCACGGGCATGGCGGAGTTTGGCGGTGTAAAGCTGAACGTGGTCGCCGATGGAGAATACATCCCCAAGGATACCCCGGTGCGGGTCCATCACGTGGAAGGCTCCCGTGTAGTGGTGCGCAAGGTTGCAGTAAACGGATAAGCCCCCCTGAAATCCTTCAATAAAATTTGGGAGGTATATATATGGCAAATGCTCTTTCTATGTCCCTGCTGTCCGCGTACAGTTACAACAACAGCCAGAACACCATCCTGTGGATCGTCGCGGCGGTAGCTATTGCAGCAGTCCTGGTCACGGTTTTCCTGCGTTTTGTTCCTGTAGGCCTGTGGATCAGCGCCATGGCAGCCGGCGTGCACATCAGCATTGGCTCTCTGGTGGGTATGCGCCTTCGCCGCATCCAGCCCAAGCGGTTGGTAGAGCCCCTTATCAAGGCCCGGAAAGCCGGCCTGGATGTGACCCTCTCCAAGCTGGAGACCCATTTTCTGGCTGGCGGTAACGTGGATAAGGTCATCAACGCTTTGATCGCGGCCCAGCGCTCCAGCATTGAAATGCCCTTTGAAAAGGCCTCCGCCATCGACCTGGCAGGCCGCGATGTGCTGCAGGCCGTGCAGATGAGCGTTACCCCCAAGGTCATCGAGACCCCCGTGGTAGCCGCTATCGCCAAGGATGGTATCGAGCTTAGAGCCAAGGCGCGAGTTACCGTGCGCACCAACATCGAGCGCTTGGTCGGCGGCGCAGGAGAAGAAACTATCATCGCCCGCGTTGGTGAGGGTATCGTTACCACCGTCGGCTCCAGCGAGACCCACAAGCAGGTGCTGGAGAACCCCGATCTGATCAGCCAGACCGTGCTGAACAAGGGCCTTGATGCAGGCACCGCGTATGAAATTCTTTCTATCGACATTGCGGACGTAGATGTGGGCCGTAACATCGGCGCACAGCTGCAGATGGACCAGGCCGAGGCCGACCGCCGCATTGCCCAGGCCCGTGCGGAGGAGCGCCGCGCCATGGCCGTTGCTCACGAGCAGGACATGAAGGCTGCTGTTCAGGAAATGCGCGCCCGCGTGGTAGAGGCAGAGGCAGAAGTGCCCAAGGCTATGGCGGCCGCCCTTCGGGAAGGCAAGCTTGGGGTGATGGACTACTACCAAATGCAAAATGTAGTGGCGGATACCAGCATGCGCGAGGGCATCGCCAAAGCCAGCACACCTAATACGACCTCCACCCTGAACCAGCCCAGCGATGGCAATAACAAGAAGTAAGCCTTGACAATGGCGGGGCCGAAAGGCTCCGCCTACCCAGAAGGGAGGCGGTCGAATGGACGGCCTTATTGGACTGGCGATCGTGTTTTTCGTCTTTCGGGCTATCCTGAAGAGCGGCTCGAAAAAAGCGAAGCAGTTTACCCAAGGGGCCCGGAAGGTTCTGGATAAGCTGGATACGGGAGAGGTTTTTACCGCAGAGGGCTTTGGGATGTTTTTCCCAGACGCTCAGGAGAGAAAGCCGTCTGCCCCTGCCTCCGCCCCTGCGCCTAGGCCAGTGACAGCATCTGCATATACCCCTGTGCACGCCCCTGTATATACCCCCATAGGGGAAAGTGAATCCAGCGCTTACCAGGGGTCCTATATGGGAAGCATGGCCTTTGACTCTACCGAGGGCATTGACCTGTGCGCCCCAGAGATAGGCCATGGTCGACAGCTTGCACCCGCTGATATGGAGATGGATTACGGCGCGGAGGAAACTCAGGGCACGTCTGGCCTTTCCCTTACCTTTACGCCTCAGGGCCTGATGGAGGGCATCGTCATGAGCGAGATCCTGACCCGGCCCCAGCAACGAAGAAGAAGGATGCATTAACGTGGAAGAATACCGGGTGCTTATTGCCGATGACGACGAGGGCATGCGCAGCGTCTTGAAGAAAATGGTGACCAAGGCGGAGGGCTATACCCTGGTGGCGGAAGCCCAGAATGGGCCGGAGGCCCTGGAAATGGTGGAACGCTATCGGCCCCACGTGGTTTTTTTGGACGTGGAGATGCCGGGGGCCACAGGGGTGGAATGCGCCCGCATTATTCAGGACATGGACCCCTCCATCCTCATCATTTTCGCCACAGCCCACGAGACCTATATGGGTGATGCCTTTGAGGTATACGCCTTTGACTATCTGATCAAGCCCTTTAAGGTGGAGCGGGTGGTAAAGACGTTAAAAAAGGCCCATGGCAGGCTCACCGCCTTCCATGAAAAGCCTGCCGATGCGCCTATGCCCACCCCGAAAAAGCCAGTGGACGGGCGGCTGATGCTGCATCATCGCGGCGGCGTAAGCTTCATCGACCTGAAGGATGTGCTGCTGGTGCAGCGGGAGGACCGGGCTACCGTGCTCTATACCATAGGAGATGGCCGCTATGTGACGGCCGACACCCTGGGCGAGATGGAGGAACGGCTGCCTAAGGGGGCCTTCTTCCGCTGTCACAAGAGCTATATCATCAATCTTAACCACATTAAGGATATTACGCCCTATGGCCGCTGGACCTACGTGGTCCGGCTGCACGGTACCAAGAACGATGCACTGATCACCCACGAGAAGTACGAGGAATTAGAGCAGATGTTCCGGTAAGGCAATGCAAGGGGATGCCTCAGAAGTAGCGGAGGCATCCTTTTTTGCGCACACTTTTTGGTAAACCAAGCAGATGCCGCCATGCATGTTGAGCCGCCCGCTTGGTTATATCTCGCCCCGGCGGAAACGCTGGATGATATCAAATGACAGGCTGATAGGCGCAGCCTCTTTTTCGATCTCGTCCCGGCGGAACCAGCGGGCCTCGGACAGCTCACTTTCCTGCAGGGTGATGGCATCACTGCCCATAAGCTCCGCCTGAAAGCCTACCATCAGCGATTGACTCCAGCCCCAGGGCTGGCTGCCCAGATAGCGGAGGTTTTTCACCTTCAGGCCTACCTCCTCCATCACTTCCCGGTGCACCGTTTCCTCCAGCGATTCGCCTGCCTCCACATACCCGGCGATGAGGGAGAAATGCCGAAAGGTGGCTTGGATATTTCGGGCCATCAGCAGGCGTTCGCCGCTTATAATAGCCACAGCCACCGCCGGAGACGGCGAGGGATAGAGGGTCTGGCCGCAGTCCTGACAGATCAGTGCCCGCTCGGTCTGGGAGGGCTGCATAGCACCGGTGCAGCTGCCGCAGCGTTTGTTGCGGCGGTACCATTGCGCCAGGTGCCAGGCGGTGGTGAGGATATAGGCTTCCTCCTGAGCCATGCTGCGAAAAACGGAGGCGGGCCGCAGCACAAGGCCGCTATCCCCCGGCAGCGCAGGGGGAGCGGACAGGTCCGCAAAATAGACGCTTTTTTCGCTGGCCTCAAGCAGCAGCACAGGGGCAGAGGCCAGATAGGGCATCAGCTGGCTGCAGCTGGGCAGCACGGCGCTTCCCTCCGGGGCTATCAGCACCTCATCCCCGCAAAAGCAAATGAGGATATCCGTGTCCTTCCAGGGCCTAGGGGTGGGCGTTAATGAAAAACAGCTTCCGCCGGATAGCATTATCAGTCAGTCCTTTCCATACCGTTACCGCCTCATCTTATCCTAAAAATGGATTTTGTCAATCACAGGGAGCCTTTGCATCTTGTCATCGGCACGGGTTTGTAGTATGCTAAAACCTATGGTGGGTAAGTTTACCATTCAGTATGAAGGAGGGGCAGAACATATGAAAAGCGCTTTGCGCCGTTACCGCAGACATTTTGGGTGGCTGCTCCTGGTCAGTTTCGTTATGGCGGTCGCCATGGGCTGGTACACCTTTGCCTATGAGCCGAACTTTTTTCAGTCCACGGTGGAAATATATGCCCTTCCCTCTGGGGATGACGGAAAGGCTCAATATGATGCCGCCGCCAGCGACATGCTGGCCCGGGACGCGCGGCAGTTGCTCAAGGACCCTGCCCTTGTGAATGAAGTGGAGGAAAAACTGTCCCCGGACACGCTGGAGGGCATGCGCATCTGGCTGGAGCCTATACGAGGCACCCACATTCTGCGCCTGACAGCCCGGGGCACGGATGCGTCCCTTTGCCAAACGGCCGCAACGGCCATGAGTGTGGTCCTGATGGAGAAGCTGCAGACCGTTGGGGATATGCAAAGCGTCTCTGTCAGCAAAGGGGCCCAGCTTCCCGAAACGCCTGCGGGTCCCCGCCGGGTGCTTAAGACCCTTTGCGCCTTTGGCTTTACCCTGGCCGGTTTGTCCCTTTTGTGGTTCCTATTTGGTTGGCGCAGCAAGCGGACCTATTTGGAGGATGCCGTTTTGCAGGATATGGGCGTTCCTGTATTAGGCGGCATATCGGATCACCGCAGCGATCTGCCCGCATTTTTTAGTAAAAAAGGCAGCAAGTACAGGATTCTTTCCGACTATGTAAATCGTTCTACTCTTGAGGACGTTCGGGCACTGTCCTTTGCCGTGCAAAGCTACAGCCAGGGGAGAAGCTGCGCTGTTGCGGTGGCCTCCTGCCATACGGACGAGGGGAAAAGCAGCCTGCTGACGCTGCTGGCTACGGAGCTGTGCCGCCAGGGCAAGCGAGTGCTTATCATTGATATGGACTGCTACGCCCCTAGCCAGGCCCGGCTCCTGCGCACCCAGGGCCGTGCGGATCTGGTGGATTATCTGGCTGGAGAGGTGGCCCTGGAAAGGGTCATTCAGTCCGCGCCGGTGAAGGACCTGTTTTTCATAGACAGCCTGCACACGGAGTCCTATGCAGCGCAGATGGTGGCCAGCGAAGGCTTCAGGTTTTTTATGGAGACCATGTATGTGGAGTTTGATTATATCCTAGTGGATACGCCGCCCATCAGCCTGTTCTCCGATGCTATTGCCCTGGGAAGCGTGCTGGACGCAACGCTTATGATCGCCGGGGAGGGCCGGGTAAAGACTACGGAGCTGGCCCAGGCCATCAGCAGGCTCAAGCAGGTGGGCAACCGAGTGATCGGGCTGGCCTTTACCTACGTAAAGCCCAAGCGCGCCAAGGAATACCGGGATTATGAGCATCAGCGCAATGCCGCTTTTTAAACTGCGACTGTCGAAGGAGTGAAGCATATGGACCTGCTGAAAACGATACTGATTTATATGTCTATGGTCTTTGTATCTTCGGTGCAAACAGCGCCGGAGGCCGCAATCATAGCTGAGGTAACGGCCTCGCCGGAGGTGGCCATCGTGGAGACCGTCGTGCCTGCCACGGAGACGCCGCCGCCTACCGCCACGCCTACGCCGGTCCCCACCCCTGCCATCACGCCCAATGCGGAATATAAGACCCTTAAAGTGGGCGACAAGAACGACGATGTAAAGGAAATGCAGCGCCGCCTGGCAGAGCTGGGCTATTATACCGGGGACATAGACGGCTCCTACGGCAACCAGACCCGTCGGGCTGTGGAGAAGTTCCAGTACAATCATGGCCTAAGCTCGGATGGTATCGCGGGCAAGCGCACGCTGACCGTGCTGTACGAAAGCCCGGATATCGTGCTGGCGCCTACGCAGGCCCCGGAGGACACCGATACCCCTGCGCCGGGCACTTCTCCGGCTGCCTCCCCGGCTGCTTCCCAGCCTACCGCTGCCCTTACGTCTAAGCCGGAAGCTTCCACCTCTGTGCCTACCTTTATGCCCACGCCTACGCCTGGGCCCGATAGCAATGTGGTGGCGGTGGTGGATGCCACGGGCATCACCGAGCCCAGCGCCGAGCCGGAGACCGAGCCCAGCGCTGATTCCACCTCGGAGCCGGAGACCGAGCCCAGCCAGACCCCTGCGCCTGCCGTAGCCGAGGCCATGGAGGGATACCAGTTCCTGGTAAACGGCCAGCCCGTGACGGCCCAGGCCGAAGGGGAAGAGCCTACGCCCATCGTGCCCCTTAAAAAGGGCGAGAATATGGTTTTGGCCCCGCTGATCAACCTTCTGGAAAGCGGCGGGCTGATGGTATTGCCGGATATCTCCGAGACCGGCGGCACCTATGCCTTTGCCATGGGCGAGGACCTGTATCAGGCGGTGTACGAGCTCAGCGCGGACGAAAAGGTCACGTCCCTGAACCTCACCCGCGCCTTTGAAAGCCTTGCGGCATCCCTGGACAAGATGGAATGGGTGGATGGCATACTTTACCTCTCCACACAGGATATTGAGGTATGGACGGGCATCACCTTTGCCCTGGATGAGGAAGCCAAGGCGTATACCGTCACCTTCCCCACGGTGTCCACAGAGGCCCAGTAGAAAAGAATATCCATTTCTTAGCTGGTGAGCCAGCATTTGCTGGCATGAAAGCCTTGACAGAGAAGCATTTGACGCTATAATAAATCATAAGCGCATCCGCGCGGACCGATGGCCCTGCCTGAAAAGATGGATGAGCATGAAGGAGAAGATGAAATATGAATGTACAAATGATCAAGTCTGAGAAGCTGAAACAAAGGCCCACGGATGAAAGCCAATTGGGATTTGGCAAGCTTTTTACAGACCATATGCTGCTCATCAATTACGAAGAAGGCAAGGGCTGGCACGATGCGCGGGTGGTACCCTACGGCCCTTTATCCCTGGACCCTGCTTGCTCCGTGCTCCACTACGGGCAGGAGATCTTTGAAGGGCTCAAGTGCTACCGCACCGCACAGGGCGGCTTTCAGCTGTTCCGTCCCAGGGATAATTTTGAACGTATGAACCGCTCTGCCCAGCGTATGGGCATGCCCCCCATTGATGTGGACCTGTGCATGGACGGCCTGATGGCCCTTTTGGACGCGGACAAGGACTGGACCCCTCACGCGGAGGGCACCTCCCTGTATATCCGCCCCACCATGATCGCTACGGACCCCTTCCTGGGCGTGTCCGCTGCAAAGAACTATCTCTTCTACATCATTCTTTCTCCCTCCGGTGCCTATTACGCCAGCGGTCTGGCTCCTGTAGACATCTACGTGGAGGATAAGCTGGTGCGGGCTGTCCGCGGTGGGATTGGCTTTGCCAAGACGGGCGGCAACTATGCAGCCAGCATCCTGGCAGGCGTAAAGGCCAAGGAAAGCGGCTATGCCCAGGTGCTCTGGCTGGACGGCGTGGAGCAGCGCTACATCGAAGAGGTGGGCGCCATGAACATGATGTTCGTATACGAGGGCAAGAAGGTAGTTACCCCCGTTCTCAACGGCAGCATTCTGCCTGGCATCACCCGTGACAGCGTGCTTAAGCTGGCGGCGAAGATGGGCCTTGAGGTGGAAGAGCGCCATATGGCGATTGACGAGGTTTTTGAGGATGCGAAGGCCGGCAGGATCACCGAGGCCTTTGGCACTGGCACTGCAGCGGTAGTATCCCCGGTCAACAAGATATGCTACTGCGGAAACGACGTACAGATCGGAGATGGCGGCATTGGTGCCATCACCATGAAACTATATGATACCCTCACCGGTATCCAGCTGGGTAAAGTAGAGGACACCATGGGGTGGATCCAGCCGGTCAAAGGGTGAAGGTGTGGTAAAGGAGGCCGCCCTCTGTGGTCAGAGAAGCGACAATACACGCGGACTGGTGTGAAAAAACCATGAGCATGATCCGCGAAAAACAATTTGAGGCCTGCGAGCGGCGGCTATCCGCCTATCCAAGCATCAGCCTATTTGCGGATGAGGCTACAGACGCGGATGCCCAGGCGCTTTTGGAGGGCTCCTATTACCGGCAGGAAGTAGGCGTGGGCCTTATCACCCTGGAGGAGCTGCGCCTGCGGGTGCTGGAGCAGCTGCCCCTGGAAGTGATGTTCCTCCCTCGGGAGGAGACCGCCATATTGGAGCGGCTTCTCATTGCCGAAGGGGAAGTGACCCTCAGCGATTGGGATGATATCGGCGCGGCGGAGGCGCTCGTTTCCAGGCTGTGGTGTTCCTTTCATACCCGAGGGGAGGATTGGGTGCTGGAGCTGCCTGTGGCTCTCCACGAGCCTATGCTCCTGGCCATGAACGGGGATGCGTATCCCCAGGCCCGTGAGATGACCTTCCGTTATGATGCGATGATCATGGGGCTCTTGTATATCGCAGGGTTCCTGCATTCCGCCCAGCCTGCCCAATGCTTTATCCGGGATATTATGGAGCGGGATGATCTCCTGGCCCATAATATTGCGCGGCGCTACCTAAAATCCGCTTTTGAGTACATGATTGATATAAGCGGCGAGCTTATTTTGCTGCATCCCGGTCTGGCGGACCCCTACCGGCTGATGGCAACGGTGAGAAATGAAGAGGTCCTTTCCTTCGAGCTTTCCCAGGAAATGATGACCGGCGGGGTAAACGGGCTGTTCTCCGAGGAGGAGCCCTTGCATCAGGCCATGTGCGGCGCTTTGGAGGGCTTCCTGCGCCCGGAGTACGACGTGGCAGAGGCCACCGAGGACCTGCGGATGCTGGCCAAGCAGGGTGTAGGCCTTGCGGAGATGGAATCCGTGATGGCATCCATGCTCTGCGTGCTGCCTACCGTTGCCATGAAGGATGCCCTGCAGCAGCTGCACCGGTGCACGCCCCATTGGCTGGGCCTGAAAGCGGACCTGCAGCATTGATCTAGCCGCAGCATGCGGCATGGCCGAAAGGTAAAAGATGGTGAATATATATCGCGCCACCGCACCGGAGTCCATCCAGGAGACTCGGCTGTATCCGCTGCTTCGGCGGCTTATGCCGGAGCTTCCGGACTATGCGCTGCGGGAGGCGTTCCAAAAGCGGGATGTGAAAATGAACGGTATTCGCACAGGCAAGGACGCTATAGCCCTGCCCGGTGCGGAGATCGCCGTATATTCCAGCTACACCGCAGCCCCGGTCTTAGTGGATATCGTATACGCGGATGAAAACGTAGTTATAGTGGTAAAGCCCATAGGGGTCAGCTGCGAGGCGGACCCTAAGGGCGGCAGGACCATTGCTGAGCTGGCTTTGGCGGCGCTTAAGGCCCGGGAGCCCGAGGCGGAGATAGCCCTGCCCAGGCCCTGCCACCGGCTGGACAACCAAACGGACGGACTGCTGGTGCTGGCTCGCAACGATCAGGCCTATGCTCAGCTGTTGGAGGGCTTCAAGCATCACAAGATCCACAAGCGGTATACATGCCTGGTAAAGGACACGCCCCAGCCGCAGTCGGCCCTGCTAGAGGCCTATCTGCTTAAGAATGCCGAGAAGGCTAAGGTGCGGATATTTCCAAAGCCTGTCCCTGGGGCTTTGCCTATCGTGACGGAGTATGCCACCCTTCAAAGGGGCGAGGTGAGCCGCCTGAGTGTGCGGCTGTACACCGGCCGGACCCATCAGATACGGGCTCAGATGGCCTATATCGGGCATCCGTTGCTGGGAGACGACGTATACGGAGACCGGGCCTTTAACAAGCTCCATAAGGCCAAGCGGCTTATGCTTTGCGCCACAGAGCTATCCTTTGCGCTGGAAGGCAGCCTCAGCTATCTCAGCCAGCACACCTTTACCATTCAGCCCTTGTTTTAACGGGGCTTCCTTGTACAGCTATAGGAGCAAATATGCGCACAAATGATATCAGGCTTATCGCCATGGATATGGACGGGACCCTTCTCAATGAAGAACAACTTATTTCAAAGGCAAACCAGGAGGCCCTGCAGGCGGCTGTAGAAAAGGGGGTCGCTATTGCTATTTGCAGTGGACGGCTGGCCGGGGATAGCAGCCTGTTTGCGCTGGACGCAGGGCTTTCCACCTGCCGTATACTGTCCCTGAACGGGGCCTATTGCCTGGACAGCCCCTTGGGCCAGGCCTATCATCTCCAGCATATGGAGGATGCGGCGGCCCGGCAGTGCATAGAGGTTTTATCGGACTACGATATCACCTATGCCTGCTTCCAGCCCGGTGGCGCGACCGTCATAGAAGGCTCCGCCTTGGAGAGGAAGAAAACCTGGGGCACCTACCATGACCGGGAGGGCGCACCCAAGTACCGTAAGGGCCGCGAAGCGCTGGCCGAAACGCTTGACCAGGGCATCTGCAAGATTGTCTACGTGGAGGATAATGACCTAGCCATGCTGGAGGAGATCCGCCGGCGGCTATTGCCTATTGAGGGGCTGGACGTTACCTCCTCCTGGAGCAACAACCTGGAGCTCATGCCTGCAGGGGTGTGCAAGGGCGTTGCGGTCCGGGAGCTGGCAGGACGGCTGGGTCTTCAGGCGGAGAACGTGATGACCCTTGGGGACTATGACAACGATTTAAGTATGATAGAATATGCAGGCTTAGGCGTGGCCATGGGCAATGCCAGTGAAGCCGTGAAGAAGGCTGCTCAGCAGATCACGCTGTCCAACCATGAGGACGGCGTGGCGGAGGCCATCCGGCGGTACGTGCTGTAACTTTACCCCCCCGCCCTTTGCTTGTTTCGGAGGACAATTACATGAAAAAGAATCTACAAGCGCTGTTCGCACTGGTCCGTGAAAACGGCCGGCTGTATTTTGGCGCACTTTTTAGCACTCTGGTGACAGTTATTATTGGCTTTCTCATCCCCCTGTTTTTTTCGGAGACGGTGGACGTGATCCTAGCGGACTTGCCAAGCCAGATGCCTGCCTTCCTTAAGGCCCCGGTGCAGGCCCTGGGTGGCCGCGAATTTATTAGGGCTAACCTATGGGTCATTGCGGTGGCCATCATCGTGCTGAACCTGATCAGCGGCGCTTTCTCGTATATCCGGGAGCGCAGCACCGCCGTGGCAGGGGCCAACATCGGCAAGACCCTGCAGGAGCGGATGTACCGCAAGCTCAGCTATCTGCCCTTTCGCTACCATGTGCGGGCGGAGACGGGCGATCTGATCCAGCGCAGCACCAGCGACGTGGAGACCGTCCGGCGGTTCCTCTCCGTGCAGGTGATGGAGGCCTGCCGCTCGGTGCTGCTAACGGTCATCGCTTTTACAGTGCTGTTTGACCGCAACTGGGAGATCGCCTTGTACAGCCTCATTCTTATCCCGCTTTTGTTTGCGGTGTCCTTTTGGTTTGTTGGAAGGATATCCACGAAGTTTCAGGCTGCGGATATCAGCGAGGGCAAGCTTTCCTCCGTCGTTCAGGAGAACCTGACCGGGGTGCGGGTGGTGCGGGCCTTTGGCATGCAGCAGCGGGAAGTGGAGAAGTTTGACGCTGCCAGCCGGGATTTCCAAAAAAAGGTATATAGCCTTTTGAACGATCTGGCGCTGTTCTGGGGCGGCTCCGACGGCATTATTGTGGTGCAGACTATGATCACCCTGCTGGTGTGTGTCATCAAGGCCATCCAGGGGGAGATCACCGTAGGCACGCTGATCGTCTTTACCAGCTACATAAACATGCTCTTGCATCCTATTCGCCAGCTGGGCCGCATACTCAGCGACGGGGGCAAGAGCCTGGTGGCGCTGGGCCGTATCCAGGCCATTTTGGATGAGCCGGGGGAGGAACCCGGCGAAGAACCGGGGGAGCTGGGCCTGTGCCCGCCGCTTAACCGGGATATCGTTTTTGACCATGTATCCTTCGCCTACGAGGAAGGCAATAAGGTGCTGGATGACCTGTGCATGACCATTCCCGCAGACCAGACCGTGGCCCTGCTTGGCAATACGGGCAGCGGCAAAAGCACGGTCGTGCATCTGCTGCAACGGCTGTATACGCCGACCTCAGGCCGTATTTTGATCGGTGGGGTGGATATCCAGCAGATCGACCGCCACTACCTGCGCAGCCGGGTGGGCCTGATGCTGCAGGAGCCGTTCCTCTACGGACGCAGCGTGCTAGAGAATCTGGCCATCGCTGTTCCGCAGACCCCGGAGAGCCGGGTGAGAGAAATGAGCCGGGTGGCCATGGCGGATGGATTTATCCAGGAGTTTTCCCAGGGCTATGATACACTTATCGGGGAACGGGGCGTTACCCTCTCCGGCGGCCAGCGGCAGCGCATCGCCATTGCCCGGACGCTGCTGAAGGATAACGCAGTGCTGATCTTTGATGATTCCCTCTCTGCGGTGGACATGCAAACGGACCGTCGTATCCGGGAGGAGCTGAAGACCGCTGCCGACCGCACCACTACTATCATCATCAGCCACCGCATCAGCACCATGTGCGAGGCGGAGCAGATATTCGTGCTGGAAAACGGCAAGCTGTCCGCTCAGGGCACCCATGAGGAGCTTAAGGAGCGAGACGGCCTGTACCGCCAAATTTATCAGATCCAGTCGGCCCTGGAGACCGAAATACAAAGGAGCCACGATGCCCTGGAAAGGGAGGATGCCTAATGCAGGGATTTCAAGAAACGGATTATTCCAAGAAGCTGGACCTATCCTTATGGAAGCGACTTCTTATTATTGCAAAGCCTTATCATAAGTACCTTTGGATGATCATTGGGACCATGGCGGTATGCGCCATAGGCGATGTGATCTTTCCCCGGATGACCGGCTATGCCATCGACCATTTCATCACCGGACGGTCCTCTGAAGGCCTGGGCGGCTTTATCGCCGCATATCTGGCGCTGGTGGCTACCAACATAGCCAGCATCTACGCCTTTTTGCGCCTGTGCGGCAAGGTGGAGGTGGGCGTATGCTACACCATCCGCAAGCTGGGCTTCCAAAAGCTGCAGGAGCTGCCCTTTTCCTATTATGACCGCATGCCTGTAGGCTACCTGCTAAGCCGCATGACCACCGATATCCAGCGCTTGGCGGATACCATCGGCTGGTCGCTTTTGGACCTGGTATGGGGCGTTATCTTCCTGCTGCTGTGCTCTGTCCAGATGCTGCTTTTGGATTGGAAGTTGGCGCTTATCATCCTGCTGGTGCTGCCGCCTCTGGCGGTGATCAGCGCATTCTTCCAAAAGCGGATATTGGCCGCTCACCGGGAAATGCGCAAGACCAACAGCAAGATCACCAGCGCCTTTAACGAGGGCATCATGGGAGCCAAAACCACCAAGACCCTGGTGCGGGAAGAGCTGAACATCCAGGAGTTTTCGGAGCTTACCGGCCAGATGAAGCGGGCCACTGTTCGGTCGGCCACGCTGTCCGCGCTGTTTTTGCCTATTGTGGTGTCCTTGGGCTCTTTGGCCACAGCCTACGCCCTGTACGCAGGTGGCAACGCTGTTTTGTCCCTTCCGCAGGCCATGACGTTGGGCACGTTGCAGGTATTCATCAGCTACACGCTGCAATTTTTCGAGCCTGTGCAGCAGATCGCCCGCATCTTTGCCGAACTGCAAAGCTCTCAGGCGGCGGCGGAGCGGGTGCTGACGCTGCTTAACACCGAGCCGGATATCCAGGATACCCCGGAGGTCATCGAAAGGTTTGGCGACAGCTTCGCGCCGAAAAAGGAAAACTGGCCTATGCTGAAAGGCGATATCGACTTTGAGGATGTGAGCTTTCAGTATCAGGACGGGGAAAAGGTGCTGGATCATTTTAACCTTCATGTGAAGGCCGGCCAGTCCATCGCCCTGGTAGGGGAGACCGGCAGTGGCAAAAGCACCATCGTCAACCTTTTATGCCGCTTTTACGAGCCAACGGCGGGCCGCGTGCTCATCGACGGCGTGGACTACAAGGAGCGGAGCCTGCTTTGGCTGCAAAGCCACCTGGGTTATGTGCTCCAGCAGGCCCATATGTTCAGCGGCACCATCCGAGAAAACATCCGCTACGGCAGGCCTGATGCTACCGAGGACGAGGTGATCCGTGCCGCCAGGCTGGGCGGGGCTCACGAGTTCATCTCCCGGCTGCCAAACGGATATGATACTTTGGTAGGGGAGGGCGGCAGCCTGCTGTCCTCCGGGGAGAAGCAGCTGGTCTCCTTTGCCCGGGCCATTTTGGTAGACCCGGCCCTGTTCATCCTGGATGAGGCTACCTCCTCCGTGGATACCCACTCCGAAGCCCTGATACAGCAGGCCATAACCGGTATTTTGGAAGGGCGTACCAGCTTTATGATCGCCCATCGCCTGTCCACCGTCAGGGAGGCCGACCGCATTTTGGTGATCGACCATGGCAAGATCATCGAGGACGGCACCCATGACCAGCTGATCGTGAAGAAAGGCTACTATTACGACCTGTACACCAGCCAGTTCCGGGAACAGCTGGAGCAATCGGTGCTGGCTTAAGGGCGCTAAGCCTTGTCCTTAAGGAATTCAGCATTGCGTCCTGGGCATTTTTGCTGTATACTAAATGAGGTAAAAGGTATTTTCTTGAAGGAGGGGTTGCGAATGAAGCTTATCATCGCCATCGTACAGGACGAGGATGCTTCCCGACTCATCGGCCAACTGATGAACGAAGGGTTTGGCGTAACCAAGCTGGCGACCACCGGCGGTTTTTTGCGCGCCGGAAACACTACGCTGCTGGTAGGCGTGGAGGATGATCGCTTTCAAGGGGCTATGGATATTATCGAAAAGGTGTGCAAAAGCCGCAAGCAGATCGCTGCTTCCCCTGCGTCCATGGTGGGGGTCCCCGGTGCGTACACGCCCTATCCCATTGAGGTGGTAGTGGGCGGGGCCACCATCTTTGTTATGACGGTGGATCAGTTTATCAAGATGTAACCGCCTCGGAAGGGAACAAGATTGAACCGGATGGATGAAGGCACAGGACAGGGTCTGCCCGTATGGATGGACTATGCAAGCCTGAACGCGGGCTGCGGGATCGCACTGGAACAGTTTCGCCGCCATGAAATTGTACACGCATATTTGATTTCAGGCGCGCTTGGCCTTGGCAAGGCTACCTTTGCCAAGGTGCTTACAAGCGCCCTGTTTTGTGTGTCCGGAGACGGGGAGAAGCCCTGCGGCCACTGCGAGGGCTGCAAGCGAGTGCTATCTGGCAGCCATCCGGATGTGATCAACGTGCAGCCCGAGGGCACTAAGTCCATCGGCGTGGAGCGGGTCCGGGAGGTCATCGAGACCATATCCCAGCACGCCTTTGGCTCCGGCTACCGGGTGGTCATCGTGGAGCCGGTGGAGAAGCTGACCCCTCAGGCCCAGAATTGTCTGCTTAAATCCTTGGAGGAGCCGGCGGCCAACGTAGTATTTTTGCTGCTGGCCCACGAAATGACCGCGCTGCTGGGGACCATCGCCTCCCGCTGCGCCCGGGTAAAGCTGTCCCCTTGGCCGGACAGCTCCATGGAGGAGGCCCTTACCCGCCTTGGCTATGAAGCCTCCCAAAGGCAACGGGTCCTGCCCCTGGCCAGCGGCAATATTGGACAGGCCCTTGAAATGCTGGAGGGTAAGGAAAAGGATCAGGAGATAGCGGCTGTACTCCACAAAATGCTGACCGTTACCAAGGATGCAGATGTGGTAAGCATTTCAACTCACATGAAGGAAGACCGGGAAAGTGCCGAACGTTATTTAAGCGGGCTGGAGCAAGCGCTGCATCAGGCGCTAATGGTGCGTACAGGGCAATGGTCCCCGGTGACCCTTTCCGCCTATCCCGCTCAGTGGCAGGCGGCGGCGGCAAGCGCCCCCGTGGAAGGCCTCACCGCTCTCCTGAAGGCCGTTATGGATACCCGGCGGCGGCGGGCCAGCCAAGTAAATTGGCAATCAAGCATCGACCAGTTGATGATGAAGATATTGGAGGAACAACAAGCATGGCGTCAGTGATCGGAGTGCGTTTTAAAAACGCAGGTAAACTATACTATTTTGATCCCGGCTCTCTTTGGCCTGTGGCCGGGGGCTTTGTGGTGGTGGAGACCGCACGGGGCTTGGAATATGGACAGGTGATCACCGGCGTGCGCCAGGTGGACGATGCCTTGATCACCGCGCCGCTTAAAAAGGTGGTGCGCATCGGAGATGCCCGGGATGCCCAGCATGCCGTGGAGAACGAGCGCTTTGAGGCCGAGGCCTACAAGGTTTGCCAGCGGAAGATCGACGAGCACAAGCTGGACATGAAGCTGGTAGGCGTGGAGCAGACCTTTGACAATACCAAGATATTGTTTTATTTTACCGCCAATGGCCGGGTGGATTTCCGTTCCCTGGTTAAGGACCTGGCATCGGTATTCCGCACCCGCATCGAGCTAAGGCAGATCGGTGTGCGGGACGAGGCCAAGATGATGGGTGGCCTGGGCCCCTGTGGACGGCCCATTTGCTGCGGCACCTTCTTGGGCGATTTTCAGCCGGTGTCCATCAAGATGGCTAAGGAGCAAAATCTCTCCTTGAACCCCACCAAGATATCCGGCGTATGCGGCAGGCTTATGTGCTGCCTCAAATACGAGCAGGACCATTACGAGCAGACCCGCAAGCGCATGCCCAAGATCGGTAAGGAAGTGGAAACGCCGGAGGGCTTTGGCATGGTGCTGGATATCAACGTTTTGAAGGAGACCCTCATCGTGCGTGTACGCCGGGGGGATTCCTCAGAGATCAAGACCTTTGAGCTGGAACAGGTGAAGTGGCAAAGGCCCGCGCCCCAGCCCGTGGAAACCGCCAAGCGCGCCCCCAGAGCCGGACGCAAGCCCTTGCCTGTGAAGGCGGAGCCCATCCAGGAGCCGGAGCTTATGGAGCCGGAGCTTATGGAGGCGGAGCTTATGGAGGCGGAGGTGGAAATGGAGGAATCCATCGACGCGCTGGAAATGCTGGACGATGAAAACGCCTCCGTGGATGGGCAGGATAACGATTGGCGACGGGCCGTGGAAGAGGCCCTGCACCAGGCGAACCAGGATACCTAAGCTTAAGGCGGAGACAAAAGCAAGATGCAGGTATAAGATACAAGTATATCTGTTTCTTCCTGTTAATAAATCTTGCCAAAAAACTATGTCCGTGGTATGATGTACACGATTTTGAATCAACGCGCGAAAGCGCAGTGAATTTTGGGAGGTAGAACTATGGCTTACAAAATTACTGACGAATGCATCAGCTGTGGCGCTTGCGCCCCTGAGTGCGCGGTGGACGCCATTTCCGAAGGCACTGACAAGTACGTGATCGACGCTGACAAGTGCATCGAGTGCGGCGCTTGCGCGGACGTTTGCCCTGTGGGCGCGCCTGTTCAGGAATAATCAAGGCCGTTCCCCAAAACCCGCTGGCGAGGTCCTCGCCGGCGGGTTTTTTGCTGCTTTGGGTCGGCAGGATGCCGGTTTTTGCTGCTTGAGGGAATAAAAGCCCATTTATACTCGTTATTCTATGGAAGTCCTTGCCAGTAGACATTTTCTAGGAATTATGTTACAATCAAATCGTTACGAAAGTATGAACTATTTTACAAAATTACGTAGGAGGCTGCTGTTTCATGGGAAAAATACCAATGAGCAATGTACGAAAGATAGCCGCCGCCTTTATGGCCCTTCTTTTGAGCCTTGGGGCCATCCCGGCTTTTGCCGCGAATGTGGTTTCCGCACCGCTTATGGCCCAGTCCGGCTCCCAAAACGGCATGGTGCGGGTCTATCTTTCCTCCCTGGGCAGCCCAACCACCCTTAACTTGACCATTGCGGGCAAGTACAGTGTTAACGGAAACACCAGCCAGACCCTTTCCAGCGGCGAAAGCGTAACGGTAGGCTTTTCCAGCGCTACCGGCGCCATTACCCTCACCCGTAACGGCGTAAAGACCAATATGGGCACTTCCTTTGCCCTGCGCCGCCATTCGACCGACGGTACCAACGGTATCAAGATCGCCCAGGCGCGCCAGCCGGGCAATCCATACCCTGGCGATATTTCTTTTCAGGCCGTCAAAAACGGCGGCAGCTACAAGCTCTACACCATCGCTCACATTTATATTGAAAATTACCTCTATGGCGTTTTGCCCTATGAGATGGGCAACGGCGCGCATATCGAGGCCTTAAAGGCCCAGGCGGTAGCCGCCCGGACCTATACCGTCCGGATGATGCAAAGCCGGGCTTCCGGCACCTATGACGTGGTGGATACCACCAACGACCAGGTATATAACGGCACCCCCAGCGGCAATGCCAACTGCGTGGCCGCAGTGGATGCCACCAAGGGCATCGTGGCCATGAACGGCTCCAGCTACACCGCCACCTATTATTCCGCCAGCAACGGTGGTCAGACCGAGTCTATCCTCAACGCCTGGGGTACCTCCGGGTACAGCTATCTCTGTGTGAAGGATGACCCCTTTGATTTGGCTAACCCCGATTGTGTGGTAAAAAAGACTACCTTAAGTGCCAACTGTGCAGGCTCCAGCAATAACGCGTCCCTGATGGCGCTGCTTAAGACCAAGGCCGTAGCGGCGCTTAAAAGCAGCGGCTATAGCGCCACCACAGCCAATACCGCCCTGCAGACCATCAAAGCCATCACGCCGCATACCCCCAAATACGCATCCCCCAGCAAGCTATATACCAAGCTGGATTTTACCCTTACCGCTACTACCCAGAAAAGCTCCGGCAGCACGGTGACAGCCACTATTACCGTGACCTGCGATATTTTTTTGGAGCTGGAAAGCATGCTCTCCATGAGCATCCAGTCCACCGCCAACGAGTTGTGGAGCGTAACCAAAACCGCCAGTGGGTTCACCCTGGAGGCCCGCCGCTATGGCCATGGCCTGGGCCTGAGCCAGCGCGGTGCCATGTACATGGGCAAGCAGGGTTATACCTATGACCAAATTTTGGGCTTTTACTATACGGACTGCAAGCGGGCCCGTATCACCTTTACCAACACCATATTAAGCGCCAATTCCTCCGACCCCATCACTACCCTGGAGGACCCGGCGGAAATTGACGACGCCGCTGCCGCCTGCACCGGCGTGGTGAAGCTAGTCAGCAGCGCCTCGTTCCTGGCCATTCGCGGGGAAAAATCCCTCTCCGGAAAGATATTAGGGGTCATTGCCCACAATTCTCCCGTCAGCGTATATGCCAATGACGGAACTTGGGCCTTTATCAAATTCGGCAATATAAAGGGATATATTCCCACCAACGCCCTGACCCTTTCTGGCTCCGCACCTTCCTCCACCGATGAAAGCGTAACAAAAATCAGCGGCTTTTCCACCGTTCAGGCCAACGGCTATTTGAACCTGCGCGCCTCCGGCAGCAACTCCGCCAGCATCATTACCACCGCGCCTACCGGGGCGGTGCTGACGGTCTTTGACAAAGGCAATGGCTGGTCCCATATCCAGTTTGGGGCCACGGTAGCCTATGCCTCCTCAGACTTCTTGGTCTTCTCGGATAGCTATCCTGGGGCCACGGCTGATTCCGGCAGCAGCACTGCCACCGTGCGGCTGGATGACGAGTCCGGCACGGTAAATCTCCGGGCCACGGCATCCACCTCGGCCAAGGTGCTGGCCCAGATCCCTAGCGGGGCCACCGTTACCGTCACCCGGGACGACGGCTCCTGGAGCACGGTCACCTATAACGGCATAACCGGCTATGTGATCTCTTCTTATTTGAGCTTTGATGGCAGCAGCCTGGACGGCGGAAGCCAGAATACGGATGACGGCTCCGGTGGCGATGATCCCTCCGGCGACGATCCCTCCGGCCAAGGCACAGGCGAAATGACCGCCACCGTCAACACCACCATGGGCATGATCCGGGAGCATGGGGATGCTGGGTCCGCATCCATGCTGATCGTACCCATGGGGCAGAGCGTAGTCGTGCTGGAAAAGGGCGCGGAATGGTCCCAGGTGCGCTATGAGGGCGTTACCGGATACATGCTCACCTCTCAGCTTTCCTTCTCCGGCTCCGGCAGCGGTACGGGCCAGACGGCCATCGTGGCCACCCAGTCCGGCTCCCTGAACCTTCGCAGGGAGGCCAGCGCGGGCAGCAGCATTTTGACTACCATCCCCAAGGGGGCCCAGATCACCGTTACCTCCAAGGGTGGCGCGTGGTCCGCCGTATACTATAATGGCATTTCCGGCTATGTGATGAGCAGCTATCTGCAGTTTGCGGATCCCGGCAGCTCCGGCGGCAGTGGCACGGATGGCAACAGCACCCCCGTTACCGGGGATACCACCGCCGTGGTGACCACGGCCTCCGGCTCCCTGAACCTGCGGGCCCAGGCCCGCTCCGGCAGCACCATTTTGTGCACCATTCCCCAGTACGCCACCATCAGCGTGCATGAGCGGGGCGCGGAATGGTCCCATGTGACCTATCAGGGCACTACCGGCTATGTGATGAGCGTGTTCCTGACCTTTGCCGATGAGGGCACGGATACCCCTGCGGAGCCCACGGACCCTGACGAGGGTGGAGAAACGGACCCTGATGCAAAGCCCACTGAGGACCCAGACACCGGCGATGAGGCAGAGGGCGATCCCAACGACCCGGATGCGCCCATTCTGCCGGAGGACACTGATACCCAAACGGGTCTGTACGCTGTGGTGACCACCGTGTCCGGCTCTTTGAACCTGCGGATGGATGCCTGGTCTGGCAGTGCCATCCTGGGCCGTATTCCCAAGGGGACCACCATCAAGATCGACGAAAAGCTGGCAGCCTGGAGCCGCATTACCTATGGCGGCCAAAGCGGCTACGTGATGAATTCTTACCTTACCTTTACAGAGGGCAAAAAGCAGCAGGATACGGACCTTACCGCTACGGTGACCACAGCCTCCGGCTCCCTGAACCTGCGGGCGGAGCCTTCCACCAGCGCTGGGGTGCTGAGCCGGATACCGCAATATGCTTCGGTCAGCGTGCAGCAAAAGGGCGCGTCTTGGTGCTATGTGGCCTACGGCGGCCAGATCGGCTATGTGATGACCCAATATCTTACCTTTAGCGAAGTGGCGGTCCAGCAAGCGGATGCTCCGCAGCCCAGCGAAACGCCTGCTGCTGAGGCTGGCGAGGCCGCTGAGGCTGACGAGGATATAGTCACGGATGCCGAGACCCAAGATGCTGGCATCCAAGATGCCGAGACCCAAGATGCAGACACGGCCCAGGGGGCCCTCACCGCCACGGTCAACACCGCTGCCGGTTCCCTGAATATGCGCCTGGCCGCTGTCAGCGGCAGCGAGGTGATCACGACCATTCCTAGGGGGGCCACGGTAACAGTGCTCTCCAAGGGAGATAACTGGTGTCAGGTAACCTATAACGGTTTTGCGGGTTACTGCATGAGCGAGTATCTGCGCTTTGCTCAAAACGGCGCAGACAGTGCCGCCAGCACCGACAGTGCCGCAAGCACGGACAGCACCAGCGGCACGGGCGACACCAGCGCCACAGACAGCACCAGCGGCACGCAGGAAGCCGCCGCACCTACCGCCGATAGCTATGCGGCGTGGGTCTATACGGCTTCCGGGTCTTTGAACCTGCGTCTGACGGATTCCTCCTCTGCCCAGGTGCTCACCACCATTCCTCGGCTGGCAAAGGTAGCCGTGTACAGCGATAACGGTTCCTGGGCGCAGGTGAAATATGGCACGGTGAGCGGCTATGTGATGAGCCAATATCTGACCACCACCAACCCCAATGGTACCGCTGCCGCAGCGCCGGCAAGCGAGCCCGAAGCAGCGGATGATGCGGGACGTTCCCAAGCTGCCGAGCTGGCCATCAAGGCAAAGCCCGATGAGGCTGTCCCTGCCGGGGCGGAGAAAGCGCCTGTCCTGGATAAAACGATGAAGGCAGTGGAGAAGGAAACCCTTGCGCTGGCGGCCCCTGATGAGGATGTAGCTGTGCTGAGCGTGTGGACCGAGTGCAGCGACACCAGCACATTGGTGGCCATGGTGTTCGAGGATGAGCAGCTATCCGTGCTTCAGATCGGAGATACCTGGTGTCAGGTAAAATATGGAGATAAGACAGGCTATTGCTTGAAAAAATATATAGAAATAGAGACGGAGTAACGTGACAGAGCTGATCAAAGCCCACGAGAGGGTGGACGACCTGCAGTATAACGGCCTCAAGATCATCCAGGACCCGGCGGCCTTCTGCTTTGGGATGGATGCGGTATTGCTGGCTGATTTTGCGGAGATAAGGCTTCGGGACAGGGTGGCGGACCTGGGCACAGGCACGGGTATTTTGCCCGTCCTCCTGAGCCAGAAGCAGGCCACCGCCACCTTTCACGCCATCGAGATACAGCCGGCCATGGCGGAGATGGCCGGACGCACCATGCAGCTGAACCACTTGGAGGACCGCATTTTTGTTCATGCGGGGGATATGCGCAGGGTCCATGAGGTATTGGGCCGGGAGAGCATGGACGCGGTGGTGTGCAACCCGCCCTATGGCAAGCGGGGCAGCGTGCTTCTCAGCGAGACGGAGACTGTGGCCCTGGCGCGGCATGAAAGCGACTGTGAGCTTGCGGATGTGGTGGCTGCCTGCGCAGCCATCCTCAAAAACCACGGACGGGTGTCCATGGTTTTTCCGGCGGCACGGATGCTGGAGCTTTGCGATGCCCTGCACCAAAAACGCCTGGAGCCCAAGCGGGTGCGCCTGGTATGCGCCAAGCTGGAGAAGGAGCCCTATCTGGTGATGGTGGAGGCCATGAAGAACGCAAGGCCTGCCCTAAAATGGCTGCCGCCGCTGGTGGTATATAACGGGGATGGCAGCGAAACAGAGGAACTGAAGCGGATATACCATAAAGAGATATAATGCGGCTTACGCTGTGGCCTTGCGCCGTTTCAGCCCCAGCCAAAGCACCCCTGTGTTCCATAGAAGCAGGATGACATGCCCGATGCTTTGGGCGATGATCGCGCCTATCAGGCGGTACTGGGGCATGGAGACCAGGACATAGGTAAGAATGAGCGAAATGACTGAGGACAGAAGCGTTCCGTACATGGAGCGCTTTTGCTGTCCCAGCCCGGCGATGATACCGCCGGAGATATGCCCTACAGCGCAGAGCAGCGCCAGCGGGCCGGAAAGGCGAAAAAGCTCTGTCAGCTCCGGTAGGCGATAGATGGCCACGGCCAGGTAAGGCGCAGCGATGTGGATCAGCCCCCAGCTCGCCAGCCCTACTATAAGAGACGCGCCAAAGCATTGGATAAGCAGGCGTTTTAAGGCGCTGCGGTCCTGCTCCGCCTTGGCCAGCTTGGGCAGGGCCACCATGGAAAGGGCACTGGTGAATATGCAGGGCAGCATGATGATGGGCATCACCATGCCGTTGAGCATACCCAGGCGGGCGGTAGCCTCCGAGGCCATCAGGCCCGAAAGCTGCAGCCGCAGCGGCAGCAAAATAGCAGTAATAGAGCGTAGGCCGGTGTTGATGAGCCGGGTGACGGTGGTGGGGGCGGCCAGCCGGAACACTGGACGTTGCCAGCTCCGCGCCGCCTCAAGGTCCCGCGCAGGTAGCTTTAGCTGCCCCAGCACCAGCCAAAGCCCCGCTATTTCCGCCACCATGGTGGCGAAAGTGGGCACGGCCGCCAGCCAGGGGGTGGTCAGATGCTTCAGCAGCAAAATAAGCCCGATGGACAGGCCAAAGCGAACCACCTGCTCCAGCAGCTCCGACAGGGCCGGGGCCCAGCTGCGCTCCATGCCGTAGCAGTAGCCGTTATATACGGCGGAATACCCCAGAATAAGGATGCACGGCGCACTGAACCACAGGGAGGGCAGCACCCGCTGGTCCTGCATGAGCGTGGCCAGGAAAGGCGACAGCAGCAAAAGGGTGGGTATCAGCACTGCCGATACCTTCCGCACCAGGAGTATGCCCGCCATTAGCGGCATGTTTTTTTGTTCAGGCTTTGCTTTGGCCGTCATCCGGCTAATGGCCAGGGGCAGGCCGGAGGTCAGCGGCGTGATAGCCAGCATGTGCACGCTGGAGGTCATCTCGCCGATGCCCATGATCTCCGCACCTAAAAGCCGGGAGAGTTGCACCCGCATATACAGGCCCAAGGCCCGCACCACAGTATTTACAGCTGTTAAGAGAAAGGTTTGCTTCTTTGCAGAGGTCAACGCCACATTACCGCCTCCCTCCCAGAGGCTATGAGGACGAGCGGCGGCGCATGCCTATAGGTTGAGTGGAGGGGAGCGCGGATCGCATATGCCAAGGTTGTCAAATCGCAAGCAATTTAGTATAATGCCAAAAAATGCGGAAACCGGTGGACAAGGCAGGAGGAAGCAATATGGATAAGTGGGATATCCGTTTTATGAAAATGGCGTACTTGATATCGGAATGGACTAGCTGCTATGTAGAGGGCCGCAGCATTGGCGCGGTGATCGTGAAGGATAAGCGCATCATGACCACGGGGTACAACGGCGCCCCGGCAGGGCTTAAGACCTGCAAGGAACGGGGCGAATGCCTCCGCCGGAAAATGGGCATTGAGTCCGGCACGAGGGCGGAGGTCTGCTATGCCATCCATGCGGAGCAAAACGCCATTTTGCAGGCCGCCAAGCTAGGCATCTCCATCGAAGGGGCCACGCTGTACTGCACCCACCAGCCCTGCTCCGTGTGCGCCAAGATGATCGTGAACGTAGGCATCAAACGGGTCATCTACCAGCAGGGCTATCCCGATGCTTTCTCCCTGGATATTTTTAAGGAGGCCGGGGTCGCGCTGGAACGGTTTGAGGAAGCGCTGTAAAGCTTATTTTTTCCCGTTTTCGTCCCCTAGGCACTTGCCCCGCAGGCGGTTGACGGTCCTTTCCAGCGCGTTTTTGCTGTTGCCCCAGGGCTTGTCCTGGTTGCGGTAGTCGAACTTTAACGTGAACCATTCCAGGTCCTTTTCGTTTTCTTCCAGGTTGCTTTTCAAAAGCTTTATCAGCGAGGCTGCAAATTCCTTTTGCTGGGCGGCGGAAAGGTGCTTTCCCCCGTGCCGGAGCAGTTCTGCGGTGTGGGGCATGCACACGCCCTTTGAGGCTTCCCACATATCACGAAATTTTTTTTCTGTCTTCCACAGGTGCAAAAAGGTGTATAAATAACGGTCCATGTGGCCTTCCACGGTCTCGCACACGATACAGGAGGAGGAAAGTCGCTCCAGCTCCTCTATCAGCGCGTCATTGGGGCCGCCGCCGTTGCCGTTTCCAGCGAACCATCCTTTTAGGCCGTTGCCATTTCCATTGCCGTTCCCGGCCTTTTTCTCCAGCTTTTCCAGCTTCTTGAGCAGCTCCTTGCTGCGGGAGTCCGCCATCAGCGCATGGCCCAATCTATTTTTTTGCAGAAAAAGCATTTGCTGGTGCTTTTGGCAAAAGCCTTTTTCATTCACCCGGATGCGGACATCCGGCTCCATCACGCTGCCGCCCAGGCTGCGCTCGATCTCCTGCTGCTCCAGCAGCTGATACAGAGAGCATATAGGGCACTCGCTCTGCTCCTCCATGGCGCTCCATACAGGTATTGTATCCAAATGGTATTGCATTTGCGGCCTCCGTGACTGTATAATGAGAACAATGGGCTCATGGTAGCAGAAATCCGCCGAAAGCGCAAGCACCTCATATTTCCCTTTTGTGCATCATATCGTGGGACGATATAGCGCATGGGAGGGAAACCAATGGAAGGGAATAAACGCGTATATCCAGCAGGCGGGCCTGGGGGAAAGTGGATCAATTATCTTTTGCTGTTCCTCTCGGCGGTGGTGGTGCTATCCGGGCTTTTGTGGCGGGGCAACGGCGACGGCGTGGAGCTGAACGTGGCGGCTACGCCTACCCCTATCCCCACGGATGCCGTTTTTGACGAGACCATGGAGAGCCGGGAGATCACTTTGCCGTTCCGGACGTGGTATGCGCTCCAAATGGGGGTCTTTGAGAAAGAAGACGCGGCAAAGGAGCTGGCCCAAAGCTACCGCCAGCGAGGCGCAGCAGGCTATATTTGGGCGGACAGCCGTTACCGCACACTGGGGGCGCTCTATACCACCCAGGAGGATGTGCAGCGGGTGCGCAGCCAGCTCAGGGATAGCCACGGCATCGACAGCTATGTATACGAGATCACGCTTCCGGCGCTGGAGCTGCGGATGAAGGGTATGAAGGGCCAGCTGGATATTTTAGAAGCGGCCTTCCTGCATGCAGATGATCTGGTAAGCCGGCTGCAGGAGCTTTCCGTGCTGATGGATAGGCAGGAGTATAGCGGGGCGGAGGCGGTGGAGGCAGTCAAGTCCCTCCAGGCGCAAATGCAGACCGTGGCCCTGCGCCTTGGCCAGCGCTTTTCCGAGCCACGCCATGCGGCAGTCCAAGGGTTGATGGATAATTTTACGGCCTTTGACCCCTTGGCTCTTGATGCTTCCCAGTCCTCCGTGGCGCTGGCCGCAGAGCTGAAATACCAGGCGCTGGCGGCGCTATATAGACTGAAAGCTGTTTATGACGGATTTTGAAATACATAGGAAGGATGAGCGATATGACGATTCGCGAAGTGATACAGGTTTTAGATGCCAGGGTGCTCTATGGAGAGGATAAGCTGGACCAGGAGGTCAAAACGGCCTGCGGCGCGGACCTGATGAGCGACGTGCTGGCCTTTGTGAAGGACAAGACCATCCTCATCACGGGCCTTACCAATATGCACGTGATGCGCACGGCGGAAATGCTGGATATCCATTGCATCGTCTTTGCACGGGGCAAGGTACCTCAAGATGATATCCTGGAGGAGGCGGAGGAGCTGGGCATCGTGGTGCTCACCACGGAGCACACCACCTATACCACCTGCGGCCTTTTGTATCAGGCGGGCATCCGGGGCACTGAACGGCATCCTGTGGCGGACGCGAAATAGCCAAAATGAACACGAAAGAGGCTTTTACTATGGAACTGCAGCCGATGATAGATACATTTCAGGTTACAGCCCAGGACTACCAGGTGGCGGGGGATGCCTCTGCCGCTATTAAGCGAAAGCTTAAACAGCTGGGGGTGGACAGCGCCATTTTGCGGCGCATCGCCGTGGCCAGCTACGAGGTGGAGCTGAACCTCATCATCCACAGCCTGGGCGGCACCCTCACCATGGAGATGACCCCTGCGGCCATTCGCCTTATCTCTAAGGACGTAGGCCCGGGTATCCCCAGCATTGACAAGGCCCTGGAGGAAGGCTATTCCACAGCCAGCGAGGAAGCCCGGGGCCTGGGCTTTGGGGCGGGCATGGGCCTGCCCAATATGCGGCGGAACGCCGATGATTTTCACATCGAAAGCCAGCTTGGGAAAGGGACATGCATCGAAATGACCTTTAAGCTGTAATAGGGGCGAATGCCGTCCTGTAGGTAGGAGGATCTCCTATGAATGATAAGCGGTATCATTCCGTCCGGTTGGACAAGGACAAATGCAAGGGCTGTACCAATTGCTTGAAGCGCTGCCCAACGGAGGCTATCCGCGTCCGGGGTGGGCGGGCTTCCATTATTGATGAGCGCTGCATCGACTGCGGCGAGTGCATCCGGGTGTGTGGCTATCATGCCAAGTACGCCCAGACGGACAGGCTGTCCAGCATCAATAACTTCAAGTACAAGATCGCCCTGCCAGCCCCGTCCCTCTATGGGCAGTTTAAGAATCTAGCCAGTGCCTCCCAGGTGCTGGAGGGCCTATTGAAGATGGGCTTTGACGATGTATTTGAGGTGGCAAGAGGCGCGGATATCGTTACCCGGGCCATCCGGGAAAGGATCCGCACTATGGATGCGGCCCAGTACCCGGTCATTTCCTCCGCCTGTCCGGCCATCACCCGGCTTATTCAGGTGCGCTTTCCGGAGCTGATCCCGCATATTATCGACGTGCGCCAGCCAATGGAGCTGGCGGCTATGGTGGCCAAGCAGGAGTTCTGCAAGAAGCATGGGGTGGAGGAAAGCGAAGTGGGCTGCTTCTTTATCACCCCCTGCGCCGCCAAGATGACCGCTGTGCGCAATCCCATAGGTCATGAGACCTCCGCCGTGGATGGAGCTATCTCCATGCTGGAGATATACGGGCTTTTGGCCAGCCAGATGAAGAACTACAGCTTTGAAAAGGAGCTGGCTCAGGCTACCTCCTTTGGCGTGGGCTGGGCTAACAGCGGCGGCGAGGCCCGGGCCGTATGTCCGGAGCATAGCATGGCGGTGGACGGCATCGAAAACGTCATCCATGTGCTGGAGGAGATCGAGAACAATAAGCTGCAGGACCTGGTCTTCTTCGAAGGTGCGGCCTGCACTGGCGGCTGCGTAGGCGGCCCCCTGACCTTTGAAAACAGCTACATCGCCCGGGGCCTGGTCCGCACGCTGATGCACGGCTGCGATGGCGCCCATCCGGATGAAAAGGTGGATGTATCCTACTTGAACAAGTACCCGCTGAAAATGAGCAAGGCCATTCAGCCCAACAGCGTCATGCGCCTGGACGATGATATTTTGGAGGCCATGCGCAAGATGGAGCAGCTGGAATCCATCGTCAAATCCCTGCCGGGGTATGACTGCGGCAGCTGCGGAAGCCCCACCTGCCGCACCTTTGCGGAGGATATCGTCCGGGGCTTTGCTAACAAGATGGACTGCATACACATACTCAAAGACCAGCTGAAGGTCATGGCGCAAAAGATGGTCGAGCTGGCCAAAACCACCAGAGAATAGGGGAGAGCATCATGAAGGTCCGAGAACTGATGGATGTATTGGAAGCCGTAAACGTGGTGGAGGGGGCCGACCTGGAGGCCGAGATCACCTGCGGATATACCTGCGATCTGTTAAGCTGGGTGCTGGCCCACGGCAAGCAGGGTATGGCCTGGATGACCGTGCAGACCCATATGAACGTGATCGCTGTGGCGGTGCTGATGGAAATGGCCTGCGTCATCTTGCCCGAAGGGGTGGAGCTGGAAGCGGTTTCCCTGAAAAAGGCGCAGGACGAGGGTATAGCGGTGCTGGCCAGCCCAAGGACCGCCTATGAGCTGTCCGGCATGATGGTCAAGGCAGGCGTGCAGCCGCCGGTGGAATAAGCCATGAAGGCTTTTTGCGACCTGCACATTCATAGCTGCCTGTCCCCTTGCGCGGATGACGACATGACCCCCTGGAACATCGTGGGCATGGCAAAGCTCAAGGGGCTGGATGTGATCGCCCTTACCGACCACAATAGCACCCTTAATCTGCCCGAGGCCATGGCCGCCGCTAGTGCCCTGGGCATGCAGCTGGTGCCTGGGGTAGAGGTGACCACCCGTGAGGAAGTACATGTGCTGGGGTATTTTGATACTGTCACTCAGGCGCTGGCCTTTGGGGTAGCGCTGGATGAGCATCTGCCTATGGTGAAAAATCAGCCGCTGCTTTTTGGCCGGCAGATCATCATCGGCCATGAGGATGAAGAGGCGGGCGAGGTAGAAAAGCTGCTCATCAACGCTACAGACCTCAGCGTGGAGGAGGTCTGCAGCCTTATTGGGAAGTACGCAGGGGTGGCCGTTCCCGCCCATATCAATCGGGGCTCCAACGGCATGATCGGTGCGCTGGGCCTGATGCCCATGCTGCCGGAATACCCGGTGGTGGAGGTATATCCCGGGGTGGACTGCCCCGCCTATGCCACAAAGGGCCGGTTCGTGCTGCATGCATCCGATGCCCACCAGCTGGGGGCCATCCAGGAGCCGGATTTTACGTTGGATGTGGAGGAAAAGACCGCCGATGGGGTGCTGGAGTGCTTGCGGAAGCAAATGAGCTAAGTAGGATTGTATGGGACCGGACGTGCTATCGCACAGAAAAGGCCCTGGTGGTGGATATCAGTACATTGAAACTGAGGCCCTTCGAGGATAAAGATATTGATGCCATGTGAAGCATGGCCCCTACTCCGGGACGCTTCGAGAAAAGCGCCCTTTTTTTGGCTTCAAACTTCGTCAAATTTTTATCATTTTCATGGTGCATTTTTTTTAACAATGTGATAGTATTAGAGTGTTGTGTGTACATAGTGCCACACGTATGCTTGCAAGAGTTGAGGAGGTCTCAGGCTGACATGTCCAATCACAATGAAAAGTACGAGAAGCTAGGGCAGGCCATTGATGCGCACAGGGAACAAAAGGGTGCGCTAATGCCTGTACTGCAGGCCGCACAGGAGATTTTTGGCTGCGTCCCCATGGATGTGCAAAAGATCATCGCCGACGAATTGGGCACCACGCTTAGCGAGGTGTATGGCGTTGCTACGTTCTACTCCCAGTTCACCCTGGAACCCAACGGACAGTACGTATGCGGCGTGTGCTTGGGTACTGCTTGCTATGTAAAGGGCTCCCAGAAGGTGCTGGACCGCCTGTGCAAGGAACTGGACGTTCCCGCGGGCAAGACCACCCCAGATGGGATTTTTACTGTACAGGCCACCCGTTGCCTGGGCGCTTGTGGCTTGGCTCCCGTTATGATGATCAATGATGAAGTATACGGCCGTTTGACGGAGGATGATATTCCTACTGTTTTGGCTAAGTACCGGGCTTCGTAAGCCATTATGCGCGATCTGTCGCTGCATGTTTTGGACATTGCCCAAAACAGCATCAAGGCGGAGGCTACGCTGGTGCAGATCACCTTTGCCATTGACGCTGCAGGCTGGCTCAAGCTGACCATAGCAGACGATGGCTGCGGCATGACGCCGGAGTTTGTGCAGAAGGTCACGGATCCCTTCACCACCACCCGAACCACCCGCCGGGTGGGCCTGGGCATCCCAATGCTCCAGCAGAGCGCGGAGGTGACCGGCGGCACGCTGACCATCGAAAGCCAGGTAGGCATGGGTACCACCCTTACCGCCACCTTCGATCTGAGGAACATCGACTGCCCGCCTATGGGCGAGATGTGCGATACGCTGCTGACGCTGGTGGTGCTAAACCCGGATACGCCGGAGTTCGTTTTTGAGGCCACAGCGCCTGCCTTGGAGGCTTCCTTCGACACCCGGGTGCTGCGGGAGGCCATGGGCGGCTTGCCCTTGAATGAGCCTGACATTGTAGAGTGGATGAAAGCATCCATTACTGAAGAATTCAAACCGATTTTGGAGGGAACGAAATGAAATCCATAGCTGATTTGGAAGCCATCCGTCAAAAGACGCTGGAGAAGGTATCCATGCGCAAGGACGCCGATGAAGGCATCCGCGTGGTCGTAGGCATGGCCACCTGTGGCATCGCCGCTGGCGCCCGCCCCGTGATGCTGGGTTTTATGGAAGAAATAAATAAGCGCAAGCTGCAAAGCGTTACCGTTTCCCAGACCGGCTGCATCGGCATGTGCCGCTTGGAGCCCATGGTGGACGTGATCGTCCCCGGCCAGGAAAAGGTGACCTATGTTAAGGTGCAGCCGGATATGGTCAGCCGCATCGTGGCGGAGCATATCGTCAATGGCCGCCCCGTGGCGGAATACACCATCGGCGCTGCTGAAGACAAGTAAGGAGGAACGACAATGGATCTATATCGCGCACATGTGCTTGTCTGCGGCGGTACCGGCTGCTCCTCGTCCGGTTCGGGCGAGTTGATCAAGCGCTTTGAACAGCAAATTGCACAAAATGGCCTGGACAAGGAAGTTAAGGTCGTCCGCACGGGTTGCTTTGGCCTTTGCGAAGCGGGCCCCGTGGTCATCGTATATCCGGAAGGCACCTTCTACTCCCGTATCCGCGTGGAGGATGTGGACCAGATCGTAGCCGAACATCTTTTAAAGGGCCGTATCGTGCAGCATCTGGTGTACAAGGATAAGACTCATGAAGAAGAGACCGAGATGTCCCTGGACAATATCGAGTTCTACCGCAAGCAAAAGCGTATCGCGCTGCGCAACTGCGGTGTCATTGATCCTGAAAACATCGACGAATATATCGCCTTTGACGGCTATAAGGCCCTGGCAAAGGCCCTGACCGAAATGACCCGGGAAGAGGTCATTGACGAGATCCTCAAGTCCGGACTTCGTGGCCGTGGTGGCGGCGGATTCCCCACGGGCTTAAAATGGAAATTTACCTATAATTCCCAGGCGGACCAGAAGTACGTGGCCTGCAACGCTGACGAGGGCGACCCCGGCGCGTTCATGGACCGTTCCGTTTTGGAAGGCGATCCCCATGCACTGCTGGAGGCCATGACCATCGCCGGTTACGCCATCGGCGCTACCGAGGGCTACGTGTACGTCCGTGCGGAGTATCCCATCGCTGTAAAGCGCTTGCAGATCGCCATTGACCAAGCCCGTGAATACGGACTGCTGGGTCAGGGCATCTTTGGTACTGATTTCAACTTCGACGTGTTCATCCGCTTGGGCGCTGGCGCGTTTGTTTGCGGCGAGGAAACCGCGCTGATGGCCTCCATCGAGGGCAACCGCGGTGAGCCCCGGCCTCGGCCTCCGTTCCCTGCGGTTAAGGGCCTGTTTGGCAAGCCCACCATGCTCAACAACGTGGAGACCTATGCCAATGTGCCTCAGATCATTTTGAAGGGTGCAGATTGGTTCTCCTCCATCGGCACCGAGAAGAGCAAGGGCACCAAGGTATTCGCTCTGGGCGGCAAGATCAACAATACCGGCCTGGTGGAAGTGCCCATGGGCACGCCCCTGCGCGAGATCATCTATGATATCGGCGGCGGCATCCCCGGAGGCAAGAAGTTTAAGGCTGTGCAGACCGGCGGACCTTCCGGCGGCTGCATCCCCACCGAGCACCTGGATATTTCCATCGAGTACGATACCTTGGTCGAGATCGGCTCCATGATGGGCTCCGGCGGTATGATCGTTATGGACGAGGACAACTGCATGGTTGACATCGCCCGCTTCTTCCTGGACTTCACCGTAGACGAAAGCTGCGGCAAGTGCACCCCCTGCCGTATCGGCACCAAGCGTATGCTGGAGATCCTGGAGCGCATCGTAGATGGCAAGGGCGAGGAAGGCGATATTGAAAAGCTGGAAGTGCTGGCCAAGAACATTAAGGCCACCGCCCTGTGCGGCCTGGGCCAGACCGCGCCCAACCCCGTGCTGTCCACCCTTAAGTTCTTCCGCGACGAGTATGAAGCCCACATCAAGGAGAAGCGCTGCCCAGCTCACCACTGCCAGAGCCTGCTAAACTTCTTCATCACAGATAAGTGCCGTGGCTGTACCGCTTGTACCAAGGTCTGCCCTGTTAATGCTATCAGCGGTACCGTCAAGGAGCTGCATACTATCGACACCCAGAAGTGCATCAAGTGCGGCTCCTGTATCGAGAAGTGCCGCTTTGGCGCCATCATCAAGAACTAACCTACACAAGGAGGAGCGACAATGGAACAGATGGTTACGCTTACGATAGATGGCGTGCAGGTCGAAGTTCCCGCCAGCTATACCGTGCTGGAAGCAGCGCGGGCTGCTAATGTTAAAATTCCCACCCTTTGCTATTTGAAGGATATAAACGAGACGGGCAACTGCCGCCTTTGTGTGGTGGACAACGGCGCCCGCGCTTTGCAGGCGGCCTGCGTGCTGCCCGTCAGCCAGGGCATGGTCGTCAAGACCAACACCCCTGAGATCCGGGAAGCCCGCAAGGTCAACCTGGAGCTGATCCTTTCTAACCATGACAAGAAGTGCCTCACCTGCTTCCGCAGCCAAAACTGCGAGCTGCAAGCCCTGTGCCTGGACCTAGGCGTAGAGGGCGGCGAGCGCTTTGAAGGCGAGCGCAACGTATACGAGGTGGACGAAGCATCCCCCTCCATCGTGCGTGACAACAACAAGTGCGTGCTGTGCCGCCGCTGCGTAGGCGCCTGCGCCAAGGTGCAGAAGGTGGGCGTTATCGGCGCGGTAAACCGTGGCTTTAAGACCTCCATCGAGTCCCCCTGGGAAATGAAGCTGAACGACATGGCCTGCATCAACTGCGGCCAGTGCATTGCGGTGTGCCCCGTAGGCGCGCTCCGCGAAAAGGACGAGATCGACAGCGTTTGGCAGTATCTGGCTGACCCTGCCAAGCATGTGGTGGTACAGCCCGCCCCCGCCGTCCGCGCCGCTTTGGGCGAGGACTTTGGCCTGCCCATGGGCACCAGCGTTACCGGCACGATGGCCGCCGCCCTGCGCCGCCTGGGCTTTGACAAGGTATTTGATACCGACTTTGCCGCCGACCTCCCCATCATGGAAGAGGCCAACGAGCTGGTAGACCGTGTGACCAACAAGGGCGTGCTGCCCATGATCACCAGCTGCTCTCCTGGCTGGGTCAAGTTCTGCGAGCACTACTACCCTGAGTTTATCCCCAACCTGAGCACCTGCAAGTCTCCTCATGAGATGGAAGGCGCCATGGTAAAGAGCTATTATGCCGAGAAGATGGATATCGACCCCAAGAATATCGTGGTCGTGTCCGTTATGCCCTGCACCGCCAAGAAGTTTGAGGCCAAGCGCCCTGAGCTTAGCGGTACTGGCTATGCCGATGTGGACGCGGTCATCACCACTCGCGAGCTGGCCCGGATGATCAAGGAAGCCGGCATTGACTTTACAAGCCTTAAGGATGAGGACTTCGACGACCTGCTGGGCGAATCCACCGGCGCAGGCGTTATCTTCGGCGCCACTGGCGGCGTTATGGAAGCGGCCCTTCGTACTGCTTATGAGGTCATCACCGGCAAGGAGCTGAATGATGTTAACTTTACCGCTGTGCGCGGCGTGGACGGCATCAAGGAAGCCACCGTTAAGGTGGGCGACCTGGATGTAAACGTAGCCGTGGCCCACAGCACCGGCGAAGCTGCCAAGCTGCTGGATTCCATCAAGAACGGCGAAAAGACCTATCACTTCATCGAGGTCATGGGCTGCCCCGGCGGCTGCGTAAACGGCGGCGGACAACCCATCGTGCCCTCCTCCATCCGTTCCTTCACGGATATCCGAGTGGAGCGCGCCAAGGCCCTCTACAACGAGGACGAGGCAAAGACCCTGCGCAAGAGCCACGAGAATCCCCAGATCAAGAAGATCTACGAGGACTATCTGGACAAGCCCAACAGCCACAAGGCGCACAAGCTGCTGCACACCCACTATCAGGAGCGGGAAAAGTACAGCCGGTAAATGGTTTCGAGGAAGTGGCATTGCCACTTCCTCGAGTTTTGCCCTGAGGGCTTGCTCGTTTCGCTCGAGTTTTCCCCTGACGGCTTACTCGCTTCGCTCGCGGCCAGCCCTCAGGGTATAGAAACCTTGCTTCGCAAGGCTTCCGAAACCACCGCGCATATCGCTGGTTTCGGATTATACTCGAAGGGTTGCGACCCTTCGAGCATCCCAAGAAAAAAATAAAGCGAAGAGGCTCATCCGTTTGCAGGTGGAGCCTCTTTTCAGTTGGTCCATTTCATTCTCATATGTTGGCGGTCTGGTTTATACGAATTATCCGCCATGTTTTGGCTTGCGGTTGATATTCTATCTCCATGATCCCGCACGTATCGATCTGAAAGAGATTTCTTTTATAAACTGGCATATCCAGCAAATGACAAGCTAGTAACCTCATATATCCTTCATGGCATATAACAAGGGAAGTTTGGTCGTTGCGGATAAGCATATCCAAAAATTCTTTTTGGCGTGCTTGTACCTCGGCTCCGGTTTCACCTTCTGGGAAACGGACATCCATTGAGAAGCTACAGAAGTCTTGATAAAATTGTGGAAAATTTTGTTTGATTTCCTCATTGCTCATAGAGTCAATGAGTCCGTTATCAATTTCATTTAGCCTTCTGTCTTTAATGATCTCAATAAGTGGATTCCCGGCTATGCATCTGGCAGTTTGCTGTGTTCTTACATAAAGGCTTACATATATTCTTTGAATATCAATATCCTTAAAATAAAAATGCAGCTGTTTTGCTTTGCTGATCCCCTCACTGCTTAACGGTTCATCCTGATGGCGCAAAGAGGAGTTGAAGAAATCTCCTTTTTTCTTATCGCCATGCCTAACAAAGAACGCTTTCATACTATAAGAGCCTCACACAGAGCATAGATACTGTCAGGTCGCTTGTCCTATTCCACATATTTCCAATTTTCTACGTCAAACACGCCCTTGGTAAGCACCCGCAAGGCGGGGATCACGGGCAGGCTCATAAAGCTGAGGGTCATGAAGGGGTCCACGCCGGGGTCAACACCCAGGGCGGCGGCCTTTTCCTTCATGCGCTCCAAATGGGCGTTAACTTCATCCAAAGACAGATCGCTCATCAGTCCGGCGATGGGCAAGGGCAGCTCGTCCACTATCTGGCTGTCCAAGGCGATCACGATGCCGCCCTCCAGCTGGCGCACCCGCTCTGCGGCTACGGCCATATCCATGTCATTGGTGCCGATCACGATCAGGTTATGGCTGTCATGGGCAATGCTGGTGGCAATAGCGCCATGCTTTAAGCCGTAGCCCTGCACATAGCCGATGCCGGTATGCCCGGTGTGGTGGTGCCGCTCCAGCACGGCGATCTTCAAGATGTCCTGGGCCACGTTCACGCCTGTAGCCATGCCGCCGTTTTCGGTGATGATCTGGCCGGGGATCATTTTAAGGAGTCCGGCGGGCTTAGTAAGCGCAAAGCTATCCGCTTGGACGGGAGCCATGTCAAAGGTGGTCAGGGCTCTTTTGGCCAAAACAGGGTCGATAGCGGGCTGTTTTATCTGCAAAGACTGCCCCTGCTGGTATACCACTTGCCCGGCCTTTAAGGTCATTTCCACGTCCATGGCCTGCACGCTGCCAAGCACCGCCAAGTCCGCCGCATAGCCGGGGGCAATGGCGCCATAGCCGGTCAAGCCAAAGGCCTGGGCGGCCTGATAGCTGGCACATTTTAGGGCGGTAATGGGATCGGCCCCCAGCAAAATCGCCTTGCGGATGATCTGGTCGATATGCCCTTTTTGAAGCAGGCTTTCCGGGTGCTTGTCGTCCGTGACAAACAGGCAACGCTGGGCGGCAGGCCCCATCAGCAGCAGGGCAAGGCTTTCCAGGTTCTGGGCGGCAGTGCCCTCCCGGATCATGATCCATTGGCCCTTGCCGGCCTTTTCCAGGGCTTCTTCGTAGGTGGAGCATTCGTGGTCGCTGGTGATGCCGCTGGCGATGTATGCATTAAGGGAAGGGCCGCTAAGGCCGGGAGCATGGCCGTCCACCTTCTTGCCTGCCTTAAGGGCAGCGATGCATTTGGCCAGTACGTCCGGGCTTTGGCCCAGAATACCGGGATAATTCATCATTTCCGCCAGTCCCAGCACCCTGGGGTTGGAAAGATAGGGGATGATATCCTGGGAGGTAAGCTCCGCGCCGCTTTCGTCCTCCGGGGTGGCGGGCACGCAGCTAGGCACCATCAGCCATACGTCCAGGGGCAGTCCCTGGGTGGCCTCAAGGATATAGTCAATGCCTTGAGTGCCCAGCACATTGGCGATCTCATGGGGATCGGTCACCACCGCCGTGGTACCATGGGGGATCACTGCCTTGGCAAACTCTACCGGGGCCACCAGAGAGCTTTCCAGGTGGATATGGCCGTCGATGAAGCCAGGGACCACGGTCTTGCCCGTCATGTCCAGCTCGGTCCTGCCGCGATACTCGCCAGTGCCCACGATGCGGCCGTCGGTGATAGCAATATCCCCGGTCTCCCATGCGTTTAGAAATACATTAAGATAGGTAGCGTTTTTGAGCACAAGCTCAGCAGGCTGCTGCCCCAGTGCGACACGCACCCGCTCTGCGGCGCTTTCAACATTCAAAGTAATATTAGACATACAAAGCGCTCCTTTTTATGGATAGTATGGATTTAGCCTACTAAAACCCCCGAGAAATGTCAAGCTGTCTTTTGGAGCAGTATCGAATATATCTTTGCCACGGCGATCAAATATATTAAACCTTTAGCAAAAGAAGGGGAAAAGGCAAATATTGCAGAATCATTACGAAGGTTCCTTTTTCTAGAAGGACTGGATAAAACAGGCATGGTCGGAGGGTGAGCTAGAGGCGGAAATTTATGTGCCGGAGTTGCCATTTGTCTGCCAAATGCGGTATAATAAGGAAGATGGTCAAGCCCTGCTGACCTGGTATGTAGCGGAGGCCAAAACGCAGTATTGCCTCTATTCCGGCATAGCGGGCCAGCCGGATATGCTCATCATGGGCGCGGTGGAGCTGCTCCAGGCGGCGGACTAAAATGCATTTGATATTACAATAATACGCTATAAAATAAGGAGGCAACCTGACTATGAAACGGAAAATTACGGTTCTTCTCAGTGTGCTGCTGTTGGTTGCAGCGCTTACCCCCATGGCGCTGGCGGAAGGTATGTCCACGGCGTACGTCACTGGCGGCTCGCTTCGGATGCGTGCAGATACGTCCAAGTATAGCGATATCATCGGTGTGATTCCCAACGGTGGCATTGTGGCCATACAGGAATACTACGCTGGCGGTACCTGGGCCTATGTGGAGTATAACGGCAAGCTAGGCTATGTAATGAGCCGCTATCTAAGCCGTACAGCACCCACCCCCAAGCCCAGCCCCAGCCCCACCCCTGCGGAGGACCTGACCCGGATCTTTGAAGGCTTCCAGGATACCGATTACACCGCCTATGTGCGGGGCAATATTCCCGGCGGCTTTGTGCATATGCGTTGGGCCCCTTCCCAGAAGATGAAGATCATGTGCAATTTCTACGAAGGTAATGACCTGGAAGTTATTGCGCAAAACAACACCTGGTGCCAGGTGCGGGATCCTTACACCGGCAAGACCGGCTTTATTATGCGCTCCTTCCTGCTGGCGGGCGGTGTTGGCGCAAACGGTGCCGTTGAGCAATGACCCAATTGGACGGAGGTAGGATTATGAAAAAGATCGTTTCGTTTGTGCTGGCTTTGACCATGCTGATGATGGCTGGCGCGGCTCTGGCCGAGACTATTAAGCCTGCGGAGTTCGCCCGCTCCTTTGACGTGGAGATCACCCTGCCGGAAGGCGCAACTACGGCAGCCAACGAGGTGGGCGAGAACACCATGACCGCTATCACCTTGGCGGAGGCTGGAAAGCCCGGCTATGTATTTATTATCTCTCCCAGCGACATGCAAGCCCTGGATGGCAAGAAAATGTCGGAGCTGACCGATGAAGAAAAGGCGTCCTTGGTGGAAGCTATGTCCCTGGGCATGGACAGCCCCAGCGAGCGTTGGGTGACCCTGGATAACGGCGGTCTGCTGCTGCTGGTGGAGGAAAACACCGAAGCTAACGATTACGCCTATGCCACTACGCTGTACGATGGTTTCTTCATTTTCGTATATGCCAGCTACGAGGATTACGACAAGATGACCGAAGAGGACATCCAGGTCATGATAGACATCATGCAGAGCCTGAAGATCATCCCCGTAGAGCAGTAATAGCATTCCATTATCAAAGCTGCCGCGCCAGATCGGCGCGGCAGCTTTGCGCTATGCCCAGCCATTTGACGCCGCGGACCCAGGTATGGCGGCCTGCCGGGTCAGCGCCTCCCGCCCAGCACGTGCAAAAAGGAGGCCGACTGGTACTCGTAGCTGGAAAACGGACGCATGTATGCATCGTAGGTATGGGCCGAAACATAGATATCCTCCGAGGTTATTTCCAGCACAAAGAGGCTGTGATAGTATTCGCCCAGGGCGTTCATCAGCTGGATCACATCCCCTGGCTGAAGGCCGGCTTGCTCCGTTAAGCGGGCATAAGGTCCTAAGCCAGTATTTTGAAGGAGAAAACGGCGCATATACGGCACTCCCGTCCAGGCCGGAGCCTTCTGGTTGCCGTCTATATAGTACCAGCCGGTGACGGGGGTGTAGTTCATCACGCCTGTTCCGGCGAAAAGGCACTGGGATATGTAATTGGTGCAGTCCCCACCGAGACTTGAAAAGTCAAGGTAGGCGGGATTTCGCCCCAAGGCCCAGCGACGGGCATAGGCCAGGGCTTTTGCCCTGTCATAGGGAATGTCTTGCATATCACTACCTGCTTTCCTATATAGCGTATGCAGCTTCAAGGAAGAAAACCCAAAGATGGCCTGCTTTTTTTGAGGACAGCAGGCGGATTTTGTGATATAATCTCACGTAGCCTGCTTATAGGGCAGGAAGAAGCGCCGGAGGATATAAAAATGCACCATCAATATCGAACGCATAACACCTGCTCCACGCGCATCAGCTTTGATCTGGATGGGGATGTAGTACATAATGTGCAGTTTGAAAACGGCTGCAATGGCAATTTGCAAGCGATGGGAAAGCTTGTAGAGGGCATGAAGGTTCAGGAGATAGCAGAAAAGCTGGAAGGCATCCACTGCGGCCTTAGGCCTACCTCCTGCGCGGATCAGCTGTGCCAGGCGGTGCGGCAGGCTTACGAGGAGCAGAAGGGGAACAGCATATGCAAAAACCCAAGATAATAGTGGTCGCAGGTACGAATGCTTCGGGCAAAAGCGGCCTGGGCGTAGAGCTGGCGCATAAATACGGCGGAGAGATCGTCTCGGCGGATTCCCGGCAGGTATATATCGGGATGGACCTGGGCAGCGGAAAGATCACCCCTGACGAAATGAAGGGGGTCCCGCATCATTTGCTGGATATCCGCAGCCCTGGCGAGTTTTTTTCCATGGCTGATTTTCAACGCTTAGCCTATGAAGCCATTGACGACATTTTGCAGCGGGGCCGCTTGCCCTTTTTGGTAGGCGGCACGGGGCTTTATGTGGCCGCAGTGGCGGACGGCTACCTGCTTTCGGATAAAGCGCCGGACCTTACCTACCGCCAGGAGCTGGAAACCTATCAGACCGAGGCGCTATATGCCATGCTTATGGCCCAGCGCCCGGACATCGAGGTGGATGCCTGCAACCGTAACCGCGTGATGCGCATTTTGGAGCGGCTCAAGGCGGACGATTACCACCCGGCTCAGAAGGAAAGCCGATACGATTCCCTGCGCATGGGGGTCACCTGGGAAAGGGATGTGCTGAAGCAGCGCATTGATGAGCGGCTGACCCGACGGCTGGACGAGGGCATGATCCAGGAGGTGCAAGGCCTTTTGGACGCAGGGGTCAGCGAAGGGTTTATGCTGGGTCTGGGCCTGGAATACCGGATGATCACGGAGCTTTTGACCGGAAAGATCCCAACCGAAGCGGAAATGGTCACGCAGCTGGGGAATGCGATCAAGAAGTTTGCCAAGCGGCAGATGACCTGGTTTCGCCGGGATGAAAGCATCCATTGGCTGGACATGGAAAAGGACCCCTTTGAGGCTGCCTGCGGCCTGATAGACGCATTTCTGGCCTCCTGATGGGTACTTGGATACAGCCTCCTGATGAGGACTTGGATACAAGTCCTATGCAATAACGGAGCAGTTGTGCTATAATCATTTTGTTATGCCTTTTCTTATAAAAGGAGGTCTTTGAGTGGCATTTTGGAAAGATAAGATCTTACATAATAATGCGGTGCGCACGCTCTTATGGATGCTGCTGGATGCCGTGCTTATCAATGTAGCCATGATCCTGGCCCAACAGCTGCGCCTTGAGGTAGAGATCCCAGCGGAGTTTTTTCAGCGGTATGAGAATATCGCTTTTGTCATGACCCTTTTATGCATCCTGTCTTTCTGGGCCTTCGGCCTGTATAAAAACATCTGGGAATTTGCATCGGCGGGCTCCATTGTTCTGCTGGGCACCGCTACCCTGACGGGCGCGGTGGCTACCTACGCCTACTCCCTGATCTGCTTTGCCATTACCCAGCCGGAAAACCACCATCTGCTCCATCGGATGGTCTATTTGCTTTTTTGGCTGCTGCTGCTGCTGCTGGTAGGCGGCTCCCGTTTGGCCTATCGGGTCCTTAAAAACCGGGGCAGGCTCAGCCGCGTATCCGCTGCCCAACAGCGGCGGGTGATGGTGATTGGCGCGGGCTGGGCAGGCTCCCATGTGGTGGGCGAGCTGCAAAAGGGCCGGTATGGCTATGGTTCGCCTATTATCATGGTGGACGACGACAAGGAGAAGGTAGGCTCCAAGCTCAAGGGCGTGCCTGTGGTCAGCGGTACCGGAAATATCATAAAGCTGGCCTCTGATTATCAGATAGACGAAATTATTATTGCCATCGCCACCCCTCATGGGGATATCAAGCCGCTGGTGGAAAAGTGTATGGCCACAGGCTGCCGGGTACGCCGGGTGACGGAGCTGGAAGAGGTCTCCGGCCAAAATGGCGGTGCGGGCAGCGTCCGGGATATCAATATTGAGGACCTACTGGGCCGCTCCCAGGAAAAGATGGATATGACCCAAGTGGCCGCGTGCTTTCGGGATAAGACGGTGCTTATCACCGGCGGTGGCGGCTCTATCGGCGGGGAGCTGTGCCGCCAGATCATCGGCTTTGAGCCCAAGCAGATCGTTCTGTACGATATCAGCGAAAACTACATGTATGATCTGTTTTTCGTCCTGGAGGAGCAGTACCGCATGAGCCTGAAGGACAAGCTGATCCTGTGCGTAGGCTCTATCCAGGATAAGGAGCGGCTGGACGAGGTGATGGCCGCTTATACCCCGGATATCGTTTTGCACGCGGCGGCCCATAAGCATGTGCCGCTGATGGAGGATTGTCCCGCCCAAGCGGTGAAGAACAATGTTTTTGGTACCTATATCACCGCTAAATCCGCCATGGAGCATGGCGCGAAGCGGTTTGTGATGATATCCACCGACAAGGCGGTAAACCCCACCAATGTGATGGGGGCCACCAAGCGGTTGGCGGAAATGATCATTGAGGCGCTCAACCAGGAGGGCGAAACGGTGTTTACGGCGGTGCGCTTTGGCAATGTGCTGGGCTCTCACGGTAGCGTGGTACCCTTGTTTGAGCGGCAGATCCGCTCCGGCGGCCCTGTGACCCTTACCCACCCGGAGATCATCCGGTACTTTATGACCATTCCGGAGGCGGCTGGGCTGGTGCTGCAGGCGGCCTCCATCGCCAAGGGCGGCGAGCTGTTCGTGCTGGATATGGGGCAACCCATGAAGATCCGGGAGCTGGCTCAGCGGATGATCCAGCTGTACACCTCCCAGGGCGGCCCTACGGTGGATATCGTATATACGGGGCTGCGCCCAGGCGAAAAGCTCTACGAGGAGCTGATGATGGAGGATGAGGGCATCTCCTGCACGGAGCGGGAGAAGGTATTCATCGCACGGCCTGAGGTCATCGGCATGGATATCATGGCGCAAATGTTAGAGGAGCTCAATGCCTGCATAGCGTCGGGCGGCGATATGCGCGCTTGCCTGCATAAGCTTTTGCCCACCTTTCAGGAGGCGGACTCCGTGAACCAAAAGGCGGAGGAGGAGCACCTGCTGGATAAGGCCGTGCCCACCGAGGCTGGAGCATGACCCTTCACGAGAGCCATATGAAGCTGGCCCTGGAAATGGCCAGGGAGGCCCGGGATGCAGGCGAGGTGCCTGTGGGCGCAGTGCTGGCCCGGGGTGAAGCAGTGATCGCCAAGGCCCGCAACCGGCGGGAGAGGGACTGCGATCCTACCGCCCATGCAGAGCTGCTGGCCCTCCGGGAGGGGGCTATGGTACTTGGCACGCGGCGGCTGAACGATTGTACGCTGTATGTAACGCTGGAGCCTTGCCCCATGTGCGCAGGGGCCATGGTGATGGCGCAGCTGGGGGCCTGCTATTTTGGGGCCAGGGATGAGCGGCAGGGCTGCGCGGAGAGCGTATATGCCCTCACCCAGGATAGCGCGTTTTACCATCGGCTTGCCTGCATAGGCGGGCTTTACCAGGCAGAAGCGGAAGCCCTGCTTGTGGATTTTTTTAAAGACCGGCGCGGCACAAAAAACCACGACGAGTGAGGAGCAGAGCAACCACAATGATAGATACCATCGTGACCGACATGGACGATACCTTATTAAACGAGGAAGGGCAGCTCAGCCTGTACACCCTGGAGATCGTGCGGGAATGCCTAAAAAGGGGCATCCGCTTTATTCCCTCCAGCGGCAGAGCGCAGGCCAGCATGGAACCCTATATTCGGCAGCTGGATACGCATTTGCCCTATATCGCCTGCAACGGAGCGCAGCTGGTGAATGCCGATCATTCGCTGATGGAATGCCAGTATCTGCCTGCGGATACGGCCCGGGAGCTATGCCGCTTCTTTGATGAAAATGGCTTTTACGCCCAGGTATACCGTGACCCCTGCTTTTATTTCGCCAAGGATTGCGAGCCCAGCGAGAATTACAAGCACTCCTCCGGCATGCGTGGGGTGGCGGTAGGGGACCTACAATCCTTTCTTACCTTTGACACCCCCAAGGTGCTTGCTGTGAGCACCCCTCAGCAGGTGGCGGCGCTCTATCCCATCGCCAAGGAGCGCTTTGGGGACAGCGTATGCTTTACCATCAGCAAGCCCTATTTTTTGGAGGTGGCTCCAGCTGAGGCCAACAAGGGCGCGGCGCTGAAGCGGCTGGCCCGGCGGATGGGGCTGAAAAGCGAGAACACCATGGTCTTTGGGGACAGCCTGAACGATTTGAGCATGCTGGCCTTTACGGAAAACAGCGTAGCCATGGGCAACGCCCGGGACGAGGTAAAGGCTGCGGCCCAATATCAGTGCCTGCCCAATGGGCAGGACGGTGTGGCCCGATATATAGAAGAAAAGGTACTGGGAAGGGGGATAACGCATTGATCAAGACTGAGGATTTTGTCAGCAAGCTGGGCCTGGAGGTGCTCTCGCCTACCACCCGGGAGGAGCTGACCATCGAAACGCCGGACCTAAACCGTCCGGGTATGCAGTTTTGCGGCTTTTATGAATACTTCGCCTCCGAACGCCCCCAGGTGATCGGCAAGGTGGAAATGACCTACCTTGAATCTTTGGACCCGGATGTCCGGGAAAGTGTTTTGGAGACCTACATGAGCTACGATCTGCCCTGCATTATCGTCTGCTGGGAAATGATCCCGCCCAAGGAGCTTTTGCATAAGGCCAAGGCCCATGATATCCCGGTGTTCCAAAGCAAGCATAAGACCACCAAGTTCTCCATGCAGGCCAGCACCTACCTCAGCCGCTGCCTGGCGCCTCACATCACCCGCCATGGCGTGCTGGTGGACGTGTACGGCGTAGGCGTGCTGCTGACGGGCGAAAGTGGCGTTGGCAAGAGCGAGGCCGCCCTGGAGCTGGTCAAGCGGGGCCATCAGCTGGTGGCCGATGATGTGGTGGATATCTGTCGTGTGGCGGATGACCGCCTGGTGGGCGAGGCCCCGGAAATGGTGCGCCACTTTATGGAGATCCGCGGCATTGGCATCATAGACATTCGGGCCATGTACGGCGTAGGCTCGGTCATCATCTCAAAGTCCATCGACATGGCCATTCATATGGAAAAATGGGATTCCAAAAAGGAATATGACCGGCTGGGATTGGAGGAAGAGGTGGTTAAGATCCTGGACGTGGAGATACCCTTCCAGATCATGCCGGTGCGGCCGGGCCGCAATCTGGCCATTATCATTGAGGTGGCCGCCCGTAACCTAAGCCTGAAACGCTTAGGCTACAGCGCAGCCCACGAGCTGGACCGCCGATTGAAGGAGACCATCGCCCAGAGCAAGGGTGAATAAATCATAAGCCGCAGGGGGAAAAAACTATGGTATTTATTGGCATAGACGTAGGCGGGACGGGCATAAAGATCGGCGTGGTGGACGGGGAGGGCCATATCCTCTCCCAGGGGGAGACCCCCACGCTGGTAGGCCGTCCCTATGAAGAGATCATTCAGGATATGGGCCATTGCGCGCTAAAGGTGCTTAAGGAGAGCGGCTTTCAGGAGGCGGATGTCCAGTCCATAGGCGTGGGCATTCCCGGCGTGGCCGACCATGAGACCGGAGTGGTCATCTTCTGCACCAACATGGGCTGGCATAATGTGCCCCTGCGCAGCGAGCTGCAAAAGTATATCAACAAGCCTGTTTTCATCGACAATGATGCCACTGTGGCCGGATACGCAGAGAGCATTTGCGGGGTCAGCAAGGGCTGCCACAGCAGCGTGTTCATGACCCTGGGCACCGGAGTGGGCGGCGGTATCGTCATCGACGGAAAGCCCTGGAGCGGCTTTCATGGCGTAGGCAGCGAGATAGGGCACATCCCCATGGACATCGGTGGCGAGCCTTGCTCCTGTGGCAACTACGGCTGCCTGGAGCGATATTGCAGCGCTACGGCGGTGATCCGCATGGGCCGGCAGGCCGCCCTGCAGCATCCCGAAAGCATGCTGAACGATCTGTGCGCCGGGGATGTGAACCGCCTGAACGCAAAAATGGTCTTTGATGCCGCCAAGGAAGGGGACGATGTGGCTCTTAAGGTGTTCAACCGCTATGTGGACTACATGTGTAAGGCAGCCTACACCATCATCGCCTTCCTGGACCCGGAAATGATCGTGCTGGGCGGCGGCGTGTCCAAGGCGGGAGATTTCCTGCTGAATGCCATCCGGGAGCGGGTGCCCCGGTATCTTCTCTTTAAAACGCTGCCCTATGCCAAGATCGAAATGGCCCGGCTAGGGGCGGACGCAGGTATTATTGGAGCGGCAATGTTGGGCAGAGAGCCCGTTAAGGAGGCACAACAACAGTGATCGAGTGCAGCATCAAACATCTTTACGAGACGCAGCCCCAGGAAATGATAGGGGACTGTGTGGTTTCCGGCTGGGTACGTACCGTGCGGGACAGCAAGGCCTTTGGCTTTATCGAGCTGAACGACGGCACCTATTTCAAGAACCTGCAGATCGTGCTGGAGGACGGCATGACCGAGAGCTTTGCCGATGCCGTGCACATCAGCCTGGGCAGCGCTATCCGCGCCAAGGGCAAGCTGGTGCCCACCCCAGGCATGAAGCAGCCCTTCGAATTGAAGGCCCAGACCATTGAGGTGCTAGGGGAGTGCGCCCCGGACTATCCCCTGCAAAAAAAGCGGCATTCCTTTGAATTCCTGCGCACCATCGCCCATCTGCGGCCCCGGACCAACACCTTCTACGCGGTGTTCCGCATCCGCTCCTTGGCGGCCCAAATTTTGCACGCCTTCTTTGCCGAGCGTGGCTTTGTGTATGTGCATACGCCCATCATCACCACCAGCGACTGCGAGGGCGCGGGGGAAATGTTTCAGGTGACCACCCTGGACGTAGGGGATGCCCCCAAGACCCAGGAGGGCGCTGTGGACTACAGCGGCGATTTTTTCGGCAAGCAGGCCAGCCTCACCGTCAGCGGCCAGCTGAACGTGGAGACCTACTGCATGGCCTTCCGCAATGTATATACCTTCGGGCCGACCTTCCGGGCGGAAAAGAGCTATACCCCCCGCCACGCGGCGGAGTTTTGGATGGTGGAGCCAGAGATCGCCTTTGCGGACCTGTTTGACGACATGGCCCTGGCGGAGGATATGCTCAAGTACATCATCGGCCATATGCTGGCCCAGGCCCCGGAAGAAATGGCTTTCCTGGACAGCTTTGTGGAAAAGGGCTTGCTCACCAAGCTCCAAAATATCGTAAAAAGCGATTTTGCCCGTTGCTCCTACACCGAGGCTATCGGCATCCTCAAGGACTGCGGACAGGCCTTCGAATACCCCGTGGAATGGGGCATCGACCTGCAGACCGAGCACGAGCGGTACCTCAGCGAGAAGCATTTTGGCCGCCCGGTATTCGTATACAACTATCCCAAGGGCATCAAGGCCTTCTACATGCGCCTCAACGACGACCAGGAGACTGTGGCCGCTGTGGACCTGCTAGTTCCCGGCGTAGGCGAGCTGATCGGCGGCAGTCAGCGTGAGGAACGGCTGGACGTGCTGGAGCGCCGCATTGAGGAAATGGGCATGAGGACAGAGGACTACAGCTGGTATCTGGATACCCGCCGTTACGGCGGCACGCCCCATGCAGGCTTCGGTCTTGGGTTTGAGCGGCTCATTATGTACCTCACCGGCATGCAGAACATCCGGGACGTACTGCCCTTCCCCAGGACCACTGGCAACGCGGAATATTAAGGGCTTTAAAACGGCAAGGCAAATAAATAGCCAATGAGGGCATCTCAAAATGATTTGAGATACCCTCATTTTTTATAGCAGACAGCATTTGCCCATCGCCAATGCAAGGGGCCTTATTTCTTTGCCCCTGTACATTCTGCGCTATTTATGACCCAATGACAATGTATTTGCGCTCTGCCGTAAACGGCGAGGACGCGGCCGCGAGGGCATGGCCCACCAGCCCCAGGGATACCAGCGTAGCGGAGATCAAGGAGCGGTATAAGTCCTTGATGTAAGCCATGAATTTAATAAACGAGGCGCGCAGATGGAACAATTGCTGTCTGTGCGCCGTTATATTATCACGGCCTATAGCCTTTACAAAAGCTACAGCAGCAAGGAGAAATGCATATGCGACGGAGATTTTTAGCTTTAGTGGCAGCCATCCTACTTTTACCTGTGTGGGCGGCTTCCGCCGAGGAATATATAACCATGTCCATTGGCGCTACGGAGCTTTCTGCGGGCGAAACGGTCCGCGTCTATTTTACTGCGCCCAAGGCGGGCAAGGTGACCCTCACCGCCATAGATGCCAGCGGGCAAGTATGCGCCACCCTGCTGGACAACAGCAAGATCGAAAAAGGGACCCACGATCTCCTTTGGGACGGGAAGGAGAACGGGCAAGCGTTGCCTGCCGGGGCGTATGTGCTCCATTTGACCTTGGAGGATATGACCGTAGAAATGGACCTTGCGATCTTGCCGGGGGAGGGCGCGGCAACAGAAGCGCAGGCTGAAAGGGTATCCATCCCCATGACCCCTGCATATAAAAGCCAGCATACACCCAGCCCCGCCCACGAAGCCTGCTACTGGTGCACCCCTATGGATATTCATGACGAAGCCGCTATTTGGGCCATGCTGATGGCGCCCATAACGGTTGTAAAGGGGGACGGCCCTAAAAAGCAAGTGATCTTGCGGGAGGAGCCCAGCGACGATGCCAAGGGTGTGGGGGTCGTCACGTGCTTGTCCCAAAGCGTCCATGTATTGGAGACGCGGGATGACGGTTGGTCCCTTATCGAATGTTATTCCAGCTCCTTTCACGATTCCAAAGTGAAGGCATGGAATCTGTTTGTGACGGGCTATATTCCAACTAATAAGCTGACACAAAAAAAGCCGGCCCAGGACTATGGCATTGTCATCGACAAGCTGACACAGGAGCTCTACTTGTTCAAGGAGGGGCGCTTGTTTTCCCGCCTGCTGGTGTCCACCGGATTATATAACGACAAGCAGCCCTACAACGAAACCCGATCAGGGGAGTTTTTGATCATTTCTGAGCCTGTGGATATCCGCTCGGACAAAATGATCGGCTCTATGGCGCTCCGCTTTAACTCGGGCGACCTGCTCCACGAGGTACCCCATGTGAAAAATGCGGATGGCACGAAGAATTTTGAATCCACGGAATATAAGCTGGGCACCCGGGCCAGCCACGGCTGCATTCGTACCCAGCGGCTGAAAAACGCCGAAGGCGTGAACATGGCATATTTGCGGAACAATCTTTCCATGTACACCAAGATCGCCATCTGGGAGGACTACCAAGGCCGCTATATAGACAGCCCGGATGCTTCCACCCCATTATATTTCAACACCAATAAAGGCACCAGCTATCACTCCACCCCCCAGTGCAACGGTGTTCGCAAGGAGTATTTGCCGCTTACGGGTGTTTTCACCTTTGGACAGCTGGAGGACGCAGACTACAAGGACCTGACCAAGTGCCCCAGCTGCAACCCGCCCCGCAGGCTTGCGGAGATCGCGGAGATCAACGCGGCCCACGAGACCCAGTCCCCAGGGCAGGTGCCCCAGCATCTGCGGCAGGATAAGTAATAGAGAACCTTTTGGGATGCCCCTTTTTCACCCACCAGCCTCCTCAGCCTCCTCAGCCCCCTCCAGCACCAGCACCTTGGTGCCGTATTCCAAGTGGGTCCACATCCAGTAAGCGTTGATGGGTGCGTCCTCGCTGGTGCGATGATCCATGCGCACACAGCCCTCGGAGGCCTTTTGCCCCAGCTCCGCCAGATGATCGGCAAAGTCCGCCGCCCCTTCTGCGGTCTTGTAGCCCAGTTGGTGAAGCAAATTGCCCCCGTCGATGCGGATGGGGTAATCGTACCGGTATCCGCCACTTTCAAAGAAGGCCAAGCGGTCGGTGGTCATAAAGGCCCCGGCCCGGGTCTCCCGAAACAGCTTTTCCGGGGCTTTCAGCCCTGTGCTGACCTGCATATGGCCCAGGGGCTTTCCATGCTCGTATACGGTAAGGACCTGGGCGCTTTTGTCGATGAGCACGCCGTAGTGGGGGGAGGGGGTCACTGTTTTTAGCCGCTTGAGGGGCACATAGCCCTCGATGCATGCGCCGTCCTCGTGGCGCCAGGCCCGGACCCTGGCAAAGCTCTTTTTGATCTCCAGGACCTCCAGCCCCTGGGACTGGCCGTGGATCGTGCCCAACACCTCGGACTTGATGCTGGCCTCGGTGTAGATGTTTTGGTGGTCAGTGGCCTTGATATTCACTACCACCATGGGGGCCATCATGGCCTTCCATACCGCCGCATCATCCATCGCAGCGGGAAGAAGCTCACCCGTAGGCGCCAACTCAATGGCCGGAGGCTTTCCGCTTTTGATCTCAAGGGGAAAGGTGAAGGCCTCCTCTCGGCCAGAGGCGTAGACCTTTCCAAAGTAGAGGCCGGGTTTCAGCTTTTTGCGACCATCGGTGGTACCCTTCCAACTGATCTTGAAAATACCCGCATTGCCGATCTTTTTTCTAACAGAGGCGGCCCGGACGGTCATGGCCTCGTCCTTGTACACTTCAAAATTGACGGTGCAGCCCCCAGTAACCGAGCAATCCATAAACCAGCTGTCAGATTGCTTTTGATAGTAGACCAGACTTTTCGGCAGGGCATACTCAAGGGTGGCGGCCTTGTCCATCACCTCGATGATCTTTTCCGCGGTGAAGGTCCGCCCCCATGAAAGCTCAAGCCGAGCTGTGACCGTGTACGTGCCCTGCTTAAGGGGCATACCGCCGTAGCTTAGCCCCCTGTAGGGGAGGGTGACTGCGCCCATTTTCACTTCCATATCCTCAGCGATAGGCAGCTCGTCCCCAAACGCGCTGGAAACAAGCACGGACAGCCGTCCACTTACCGGGATCAAAACGACAGCCTCCATCGTGTCAAAGGGGCGGAGGGTGTCTGGAAGGCTTAGAGAGAGCCCGTATCCAAGGGCAGAAGGGTATACCGATAAAAACACCATTATGAGTAGAATAGCACAGCTTTTGTATCTCAAATCGCATTCCCTCCGATTAAAGCATGAAGATGAAAGCATCTTTCACTTATGCCTTAATAGATGGTCTGCGAGCGGTTTTGGTTCTTCACAATTGCAAATTCTTTAGCGCACACCTGCCTGTTTAATAATTCGCCCACAGCTAACCTTTGCTGAATCTTTACCGGGTCGATGATATAATAGCCCTATGCAAGGAAGGGGGCGTGGGTCATGGCCCAATACCGTGTCCATTTGAAGGGTTTTATGCTGACACTATCCATACTGGGCTCGTCGTTTGCGCTGATCTTTTGGCTGGAGTCTTTTTTTGATACCCAGAAACTGATCCCTATGTTTTTTGTTCTGGCGGTGTTTCTGACCTCGCTGACTACCGAGGGCTATATATGGGGGATCGTGGCCTCCCTCATCAGTGTGTTGGCTATTGATTATGCGTTTACCTTTCCCTATTTTGCCTTTAGCTTTTTCGAGCCTGAGCATATTTTTTCTACGGTGGTGGTGCTTTGCGTGGCTATCATTACCAGCACCCTGACCACAAAGATCAAGTGGCAGGAGCAGATGAAAGCGGATGCAGAAAAAGAAAAGGTCCGCGCCAATTTGCTCAGGGCCATTTCTCACGATCTGCGCACACCGCTCACCTCGATCTATGGCTCCTGCTCCGCCATCATTGAAAACTACGATACCTTTGGCAAGGAGCAGAACTTGAAATTGCTGGGGGAAGTGGAAAAGGATTCTGAGTGGCTGATCCGCATGGTAGAGAACCTGCTTTCGGTGACCCGCTTGGGAGACGGAAATGTGGCCTTAACTAAGGTCTCTACTGTGCTTGAGGAATTGATCGACGCTGTTTTGATCAAATTTAAAAAGCACTTTCCCAATTGTCCTGTCAGTGTTGACCTGCCTGAGCAGTTCATCAGCATCCCCATGGATGCGCTGCTGATGGAACAGGTTCTTATCAATTTGTTGGAAAACGCGGTGCGCCATGGCGCAGGGATGACCGAGCTGTCCCTTAGGGTCTTTACGTCCGGGTCCCAGGTTATTTTTGAGGTTGCGGACAATGGCTGCGGCATTCCCAAGGAAAGACTTGCTGAGCTTTTCAGCGGGCATTATACCAAGCAAGCCATCCCTGCGGATAGCAGCAAAACCAATGCCGGCATAGGCCTGATGGTATGCGCCACCATCGTCAAGGCCCATGGAGGCAGCATTCAAGCGGAAAACCGAAAGGGTGGCGGTGCGCTGCTCCGGTTTTACCTTGAAAGGGAGGCGGCGGAGCATGAGCAATAATAAGTACAAGATATTGGTCGTTGAGGACGAGGCAAATATTCGCAGCTTTGTTTTGGCGAGCCTGGAAACCAATGGGTATCAGGTGTTGACTGCGGCCAGCTGCGCCCAAGGCGACCTGATGTTTTCATCCCATATGCCCGACCTGGTGGTTTTGGATCTTGGGTTGCCAGATATGGATGGGCTGGAGCTGATCCGGGCGATCCGCAAAAATACAGCTGTACCCATCATTGTTTTATCCGCAAGAACAACTGAAAAAGACAAGATCACCGCCCTGGATCTGGGGGCCAACGATTATGTCACCAAGCCCTTTGGCATAGGTGAATTGCTGGCACGCATCCGGGCTGCTTTGCGCTTTAGCCATAGCGGCAGCGTGGACAGCATGCCCAGTGGCAAGCTTACAGTCTCCAGCCTTACCATTGATTATGACCGTCGAATGGTAGTGGCTGATGGGCATGAAGCAGACCTTACCCAGACAGAATACAATATTGTAGCGTTGCTTTCCCGGCATTTGGGCAAGGTGCTGACCTATACCGCTATCATCCAGGAGGTGTGGGGCGGCATCGACCCGGGCAGCGTGAAAAAGCTTCAGGTAAACATGGCCAATATCCGCAAAAAATTGAGGACCCAGCCCGGTGAACAACGCTATATCTCAAATGAGCTGGGCGTGGGATACCGGATGCTGGATGACGAGGTGCAGCTATGATTCATTTCATTAAAAAACAACCGCCAGGCCGGATCATCGCCCTGGGCTTTGCCTGTGCCATCTTGCTGGGCTCTGCCTTGCTCATGCTGCCCTGTAGCATTCAGCCGGGTATATCGGTCCGCTATGTTGACGCACTCTACACCGCAACTAGCGCGGTATGTGTCACAGGCCTTATCGCCATAGATGCCGGGGATACCTTCACGCCGCTTGGGCAGTTTTTTCTGGCCATGCTGATCCAGGTTGGCGGGCTTGGCGTTACAGCCATCGGCGCAGGCGTGATCCTGGCTATTGGAAAAAAAGTGAATTTGAAAGGCCGCAATCTCATCCGGGAGGCGATGAACCTTGACTCCGGAAAGGGACTGGTGCGGTTTGTAAAGACTATCTTCCTTACTACGCTTGTGTTTGAACTCTCCGGTGCCGCACTGAGCTACCTGGTCTTTGTCCAGGATCATCCGCCTGTGAAAGCCCTGGGGATCAGCCTGTTTCACTCCGTGGCGGCCTTCAACAATTCCGGCTTTGATATTCTGGGTAATTTCCAAAACCTGATCCCTTATCAGAGCAATATCCTGCTGAACCTGACCACCTGCGGACTGATCTTTTTTGGCGGCATTGGCTTTCTAGTCATCCTTGAGCTGTGGACAAAGCGGCTGAATTGGAAAAGACTTTCCATGCATGCTAGGGTAGTGCTTTCTGTCAGCGCCCTTTTGATCGTTGTGGGGACTGTCCTTTTGAAGCTAACGGAGGATGTGACCTGGCTTGGGGCACTCTTCCATAGCGTTTCGGCAAGGACGGCGGGGTTTTCCACCTATCCCATGGGTAAGCTCTCAAACGCCGGCTTGCTGGTGCTTATAGTGCTTATGTTTATTGGGGCCTCTCCTGGCTCCACAGGTGGCGGCATCAAAACCAGCACCTTCTTTGTGCTGCTCCAGGGGATCAAGGCCGCCGCTACCGGCACCTCTGAAAAGGCTTACCATTACGCAGTACCCAAGGAGGCCTTTCGTAAGGCGGCTGTGATCACGCTGCTGGCGGCCTCGGTGGTCTGTGTCGGCACTTATCTGATGGTCATCATGGAGCCAGCCATATCGCTGATTGATGCCCTGTTTGAGATAACCAGCGCTTTTGGCACAGTGGGGCTGTCTACGGGGATCACGCCGGGGCTGTGTGATGGCAGCAAGCTCCTATCTATACTGATCATGTACATCGGACGGCTGGGACCCTTGACCATTGCCTCACTGTGGCATTTCACCAGAGGTGAGCGTATTGGTTATCCGGAAGGAAATATTGCTATCGGCTAATGAACAGGAGGAAGAAAATGATGTTTTCCACACATAAAAGCGACAAGATTTCTTATGGTATCGTAGGCCTTGGACGGTTTGGCTATGCGCTGGCGATGGAACTGGGGGCTTTTGGCGCAGACCTGCTGGTGGTGGATCAGGATGAAGAAAAGATCCGGGATCTGAGGGAATATACGGAAAACACCTTTGTGGTAAAAACCCTGGACAAAAAATCTTTGAAAGAGACCGGCATACAAAACTGCGAGATTGCTGTCGTTTGTATTGGCGAACATATGGAATCGTCTATCCTGACCACGCTGAACCTAGTCAGCTTTGGGATACCTACGGTGATCGCTAAGGCTACCAGCGCAGAGCATGGGGAGATATTGGAAAAGCTTGGCGCTGAAGTGGTTTATCCTGAACGGGACATGGCTATCCGGTTAGCCAATCGTTTGGAAAATACAAAAATGCTGGACTTTATCCAGCTCAGTGAGAAGATCAACATTTCAAAGCAGCATGTTCCAGAGCAGTTTGTGGGCAAAACAGTGCAGGAAGCGGATTTCCGTTCCGACTTCGGCCTTAATATCATCGCCATTGAAAACATCGGTGGGACGGTGATGGACGATGTGAGACCTGGCTATATCCTAAAGAAGGACGATATTCTGTTTCTTTCTGGCAGCAGGGATGGACTGTGCCGTATGTCGGAGAAAAGAGAATAATAGCAAGGGAGCGTTTAAGCCGATAACAAAAAGCGATCGCCTTACACCACTGCATCCAGCCCGATAGGCTCGTGCCCAAGAAGCGGTACTACCTGGCTCCAGAATGCCTCCTGAGTAAAAATCAGCGTGGTAGCATTATCGCAGGGGTGGAAGGCGATGCGGGGCGTATCCCGCACGGAGCGCTCATAGGCGAAGTGGATACTACGCTCTGTGTCAAAGATGAGTCCAAAGGGGCAGACTGAGCCTGCCGTCAGATGCAAGAGTTTCGGCAGGGTATCGTCCGGGGCGAAGCTGAGCCGAGAAACGCCCAGGGCCTTGCTGACCACCGCTGTGCGAAAGGGCGTGGAGGGCTTTAAAAGCATCAGGTAATGATCGGTCTTCTGGCGATTGCAAAGAAGAATATTTTTGCAGATGGTGATGCTGTCATTAATAAACGGCATAGCCAGGCAATCCTCGATGGTGTGGGCCGGGGCATGGTCGTGCCGCTCGTATTCCACGTGGCTTTGATCCAGCAGCGCCAGGGTTTCCAACTTGCCGTTTACATAGGGTACCATGGGCAGGCCTCCTTATATTTGTATCCATGGGGCATCTTATACCCCGGGGTTTTTGTGTGTCAAGGAAAAAATACATTTTCAGGTTGTACTTTTCATTTAAAATATCGTACAATAAATAAAGTATCTGCGGCATAGCCCGCAAAAGGAGCAATACGATGAGGCTTGATAAATATTTAAAAGTATCCCGGATCATAAAGCGGCGCACCGTGGCCAACGATGCCTGCGCAGGCGGGCGGGTATCCTTAGGCGGAAAGGTGGCCAAGCCCGGCGCGGAGGTCAAGGCAGGCGATATTTTGGAGATCCGCTTTGGCAACCGGGTGGGCAAGTACCGCATTACCGCCGTGCAGGAGACCGTGCGCAAGGAAAACGCCCAGGATATGTACGAGGTCTTGGAGGAGGACGCCCAGACCGCCGCTCAGCGTGGGGAGGAATAGCATGGTCTATGCTGTGATCTTGGCGGGGGGCAGCGGAAGCCGTATGGGCGCAGAGGGAAACAAGGTTTTCCTGCCCGTGCGCGGCATTCCGGCCATCATCCGCGCTATGGCACCGTTTACGTCCCTGTGCGGGGGGGCGGTGGTGGTAGCCCAGGCGGCGGAACAGGAAATGATGACAAAGCTGATAGACCGCTTTGGCTTTGGCGGCTTTGTAAAGGCTGTGACCGTTGGCGGTGCGGACAGGCAGGCCTCTGTAGCAAGCGGCCTTCGGGCGCTGCCGAAGGATGCGGAGATTGTGCTGGTCCATGACGGGGCCCGGGCGCTGGTATCCGAAGCGGTGATACAGCGGGTGCTGGCCTCGGTGGAGGCCCGCGGCTCCGGCGTGGCCGCTATCCCGGTCACCGATACGATCAAAAGGGCCGATAAGGATGGCTTGGTGCAGGAGACTTTGAACCGGGCGGAGCTGTACGCCATGCAGACCCCTCAAGGCTTTCGGCTGCATGCGCTGAAGAGGGCCCATCAAGTCGCCGAGGCGGCGGGCTATCGGGCCACGGATGATGCGGCGCTGCTGGAGTTCGCTGGGATACCCTGCTACCTGTGCCAGGGGGATAAGGAAAACCTAAAGCTTACCACCCCTGAAGACCTGACCCTGGCTGAAATGATTTTAAGGAAGCGGGAGGAAGCATTATGATGCGCATAGGTCATGGCATGGACGTACATCGGCTGGTGGAAGGCCGGGAGCTGATCCTGTGCGGCGTTACAGTGCCCCATGAAAAAGGGCTGCTGGGGCATAGCGATGCGGACGTGGCTACCCATGCGCTGATGGACGCGCTGCTGGGGGCGGCGGCCATGGGGGATATCGGCAAGCTGTTTCCGGATACGGACGCAAGCTACAAGGGTGCTCGGTCGGTGGCGCTGCTGGAGCAGGTAATGCTGCGGCTTGGCGAAAAGGGTCTTGCCCCGGCGAATGTGGACGTGACCATCGTGGCCCAGCGGCCCAAGCTGCGCCCCTATATCGACACCATGCGGGAGACCCTGGCACAGACCATGGGCATGCCTGTGGAGGCGGTGAGCGTAAAGGCTACCACCACGGAGCAGCTGGGCTTTGAAGGCGAGGAGAAGGGCATTTCCGCTCACGCGGTATGTCTGCTTACTTGTAAGTAACTAAATGGCATGCACAAATACATATGTTGTAGCTTGCAGGCCATCATAAAGCATTGATCAAGGCCATAGAACGGAAGGATGCCCGATGCACGAAAGACGGCCCCGCCCATTGGCGGCCGGTTTGCCTATGCATCCTCCAGAACGCAACCACTTAATGCTAGTGGTTGCGTTTTCGCTTCTAATGGGCATATTCATGTCACCCTATGTACAGCCGGGCGGCTGGGCCTGGGCCTTGCTCCCTATGGGGCTGCTCCTTTCCTGGCTGCTTCATAAAAGCCGCCGCAGCCCAGCCCTGGCCGTGGCGGTGATCGTGTGCGCTGTGGCCATGCTGTGGACCCAGCTGTGGCTGTACCCGGCCATGCCTGCGGAAGGCACCTATGCCATTTCCGGCCGGGTATATGGCGCGCCTATGGTGCGCACGGAGAAGCGCATGACCTTTCTTATCAGCGATATATGCCTGGGCGATGAATCGGGCGGCAGCGGTTCGGCGGGTGACGGTATTGGCAAGGCCTATTGCACGCTATATACCTATGGGGATGAGCCTCTGCCGGAGCTGTTTGACGGCGCGGAGATACGCTTCACCGGGCGGGTCTATCATCCCTCGGGGAAAAACGGACCCCACGGCTTTGATTTTCGCATGTGGCTGTTGCAAAGCCGCATTTCCTATGGCATCACAAGCGTTTGTGACCTTGAGATCGTTAATACGCCGGATACCGCCCGCTGGAACGACTGGGCAGACCGGGCCAGGACCGCCATGCGCCAGCAGCTTACAAAGACCATGGGGCCGCAGGCGCGCATTGCCATGGCAATGCTGGTCAGCGACAAGGAGGGCCTAGCCCAGGATGAGCTGGAAGCGTTTCAAAAGGCGGGTATCGCCCATATCATGGCGGTTTCCGGGCTGCACGTGAGCATTGCTGGGGCGGCGCTGGTGTGGCTGCTGGGGAGGATGCGGGTCTCCAGGGGCTGGCAGATGGTGGTGCTGGGTGCATTCTTGAGCGGGTATGCTGCTCTGGCCGGGTTTTCCGCGTCCTCCATCCGGGCGGCGGTGATGCTGCTGATAGGGCTTTTGGGGCGGCGGCTGGGCAGGCGCAGCGACCCGCTGATCACGCTGTCTACCGCCATGACCGTGGTGCTGCTCATCAATCCGTTGCAGCTTTTTTCGGCCAGCTTTGTGCTTTCCTTTTCGGCCATGGCAGGGATCCTGCTGCTCCAGCCGGTCATTTTAAGCGGCCTTGGCGGCTCCATCCACGAAAGATGGCGCAGGGAGAAGGCGGCTCCGTGGTACCTAAGCCAAGGGCGGGTCCAATGGGAGAGGGCCCTTAGCAGCTTTAAGGAGTTGCTAAGTGTGACGCTGGCAGCGCAAATAGGCGTGCTTTTGCCTACCGCCTGTTATTTCCATCAATGGCCCCTGTATAGCGTTTTTATCAATCTTATGATCATTCCCCTGGTAGGGGTGCTTCTGCCGTTTTTGTTCGTGGTGCTGGCGGTGTCGTGGATACCTTTTGTGGGCATGCTGGTGGGCCAGGTGGGAGGCTTGGCCTGCGATATGCTGCTGTGGCTCACTTCAATGGTAGCCCATTTGCCTTACGCCACCCTTCGCGTGCCCTCCATACCCGGCAGCCTTTTAGTGGCGCTGGCTAGCTGCGCCGTGCTGGCCTCCCAGTATTTTCGAGGTCCTGCGGGGACCCGGCTTCTGGCCATAGTCCTCACGATGGCCATCGGCCTAGGCGGGGCCTTTATGGCACAACCACCGAAGCTGCGCTATATCCAGCTCAGCGCAGGGCAGGCGGATGCGGCCCTTATCATGGATGGAAGAACGACCCTGGCTGTGGATGTAGGGGAGTTTGGAACAGAGGCCCTGGGCTATCTGCTGGCCGAAGGACGAGACCTGGACGCGGTGTTTCTAACGCATCTGCATCTGGACCATGCCCTGGGCATGAACGGGCTTCTGGATGCAGGCATCCGCATTGGCCGCGTGTATCTGCCCGAAGGGGGAACGGAGCAGCAGATAGGGAAGGAAGCCAAGGCATTGCTGGACAGGCTGGATGTGGAGGGCATTCCGGTGGAGACCCTTGCGGCAGGGGATGAAGTGCGTTACAATACTATAGGTATCGAGGCACTGTGGCCCATGGCGGGCAAGGTGCGCACGATGCAGGATGCCAACCATCAGGCATTGGTGCTGAGGATAGGCTTCGGCGGGTTCACGGTCCTAGCCGCCAGCGACCTGTCCGGGCGGTACGAAGGCTATGCCGCTGTGCCCTGCGATGTGCTTAAGGTGGCCCATCATGGTAGCGCGGATAGCACCTACGAAGGCTTTCTGGAGGCGGCCTCTCCGGGCGTGGCGCTTATCAGCTGCGCCTTTGGCGATCGGGCCTTGCCTTCCCAGGCTACGCTGCACAGGCTGTCCAGCCGGAATATTCCTATCTTCCGTACCGACGAGACCGGGGATATCACCCTGACGGTTCAAAAAGGGCAGTTGCTGATCACTCCCTATAAAAAGCGGTAAAGATGTTAAAGAGGTAAAGCAATGAATCATACGGCATTTTTCAGCCTGGTAAAATCGGGAGAGCTTTTCGGCCCTTATTTGTTTGAGGGCACGGAGGAATATATCAAGCAGCAGGCCTTGGCCAGGCTATGCGAAAAGCTGCTGCCTGCGGGGCTGGAGCAGATGAACCTTACCGATCTGACGGACCCCGATGGGGACGCGCTGATCGCCGCCGCGGAGACCCTGCCCTTTATGGGGGAGAAGCGGGTGGTGGTGGTGCGGGATATAGACCTGCTCACCGCTGGCCGCAAGCAGGAAAACGAGAAAAAGGCGGATATGGTGCTGGAGTATCTGCCTAATGCCTCCCCAGATACCTGCCTGGTATTTTACATGAAGGGCAAGGCGGACGGGCGAAAAAAGCTGTATACGTTCTTTAAAAAGGCCGGGACCATCGTGGATTTCTCGCCCATGAACGACGGCGAGTGTGCCACCTGGGCCCAGCGTACCCTTAAGGCCGCTGGCAAGCTGATAGACAGCAATACCGCCAGCAAGCTGATCTTTACCGTAGGCCGGGATGCGGCGCTTTTAAAGCAGGAGATGGACAAGCTGGTAAGCTACCTTGGGCAGCGGGATACCGTCACCGGGGAGGATATCGACGCTGTGTGCACCAAGTCCCTGGAGTGCACGGTATTCCAGATGGTGGATGCCCAGGTGGCCGGGAAAAACGACCAGGCCCTGGCGCTTTTAAACGCCATGGTCCGCAGCGGCGAGGACCGGATAGGCATTTTGGCGATGCTCCTTCGGCAGTATCGGCTGATGTATCATATGCGCTGCCTGATGGAGGAACGGACGCCTCAGGCCGCCCAGGCCTCCCTGCTGGGGATACCCCCCTTTGCGGTAAGCCGTACCCAGCAGCAGGCCCAGAAATACGGCAAGGACCGTCTCAAGGCCGCATATGAGGCCCTGCTGGACATGGAATACCACATCAAGACCGGGCAGCTGCCCCAGGAGGCTTGTGCGGAGCAGGCACTGCTGATGCTGGATGGGACATTGAACCGTTAGTCTTGATGGCTGATCGCTGCTATCTTGTCAAGTATCTTCTGTTTGGAAGCAAGAATGACAGGTCTATCCTCAGGCTTCATTTTTAGCCGATACTGTTCAAGAAAACGCTTGCAGATATAGGGATATGCCAGCCTGCACAAAGCAAGGACCACCGTTGCGATCAGGGGCAGAGAGAAATCGGATTTTTTATCCATCATGCACAGGTACAAAACGATCAGCATAACGAAAACTAAAACGGTCAGCGCCTTCTTTGAAAGGGAGGACCATTTGATCCATTTGGACCAAAACGGTTTGCTATTGCACCGTTGGCATGTTCCATTAATAGAAACATTGCGAGTGATCGCAGATTCAATGCCAGATGTAAGCTCGCTGATCGTATTGAGCATGGCGGAGTGCGCCTTGCTGTTAGATTGCTCATGCATCGCATTTTTGACTTCTGGCCCAGGCCAACCGTATTTCCGGTCAGAGGTACCGACAGCTTTTACTTCAACAGGTATGAGGTTGTGGTGTCCGCATTTTTGACACTTATAGTATAGCGCTGCATTTTTGGCGATGGTAGAGGTCGAGTAGTTGTAAACACTCATATGTATCTCTCCTGCATGACGAATTTTATAGATAGTACCACAAACGAACAGCTTTATCAACGCCGCACAGCGAAGGCTGCCCTACAAGATAAAAAATACGGCTTAAAAACAATCAAAAGTGCACCTCAAATACAATCAACGCTTGCGTGGGCGGCGTTGATTCTGTATAATAACAAAAATACGCCCAACTATGGGCTCCCAAAGGAGGCGCAATCCTTATGTCCGACACTGTGAAGCAGATCGCAATGCGAATTTTAGACCTTCGAGAAATCTCGGACTACACCGTAGAGCAGATGGCGGAGGCGCTTTGCGTGCCTGTGGAGGAATACCGCAAGTATGAGAGCGGCGAAATTGATATGCCCATCAGCTTTTTGGTGAAGATCGGCGAGGTTTTCCATGTAGACATGACCGAGCTGTTGACGGGGGAGACCCCGCGCCTGAATGTGCTCAGCGTGACCCGGGCAGGCAAGGGCCAGGATATCACCCGCCACGACCAATACGTGTACAAGAACCTGGGCTTTAACTTTGCACACCGGAAGATCGAGCCTCTGTATGTGACCGTTCCTCCGGATACCAACAAGGAGCTCGTCCCCAACAGCCATGACGGACAGGAGTTTGACTATATCCTCTCCGGCGTGATGCGGATCGTTATCGGGAAGAACGAGGTAGTCCTCCATCCCGGCGACAGCGTATATTACGATTCCCGCACACCTCATGCCATGCAAGCCGCCACAGACGAGCCGGTGCATTTTTTGGCCATGGTTATCCCGTAAGCAAAGGGCATAGAGGCCGCAAGTAGAAAAGGAGTTTGGTAGAATGCTGGCCCAGCGATATATCGGGACTGAGTTTCAGTCCCAAGAGAATTTTGAGAAGAATTTTTTCCTGAATGTGCCGGAGCACTTTCACTTTGCCTATGATATTATTGACGAATATGCGCGGATATCTCCGGACAAGCGCGCCATGATCTGGTGCGACCTGAAGGGTGACCGCCGCGAGTTTACCTTTGGGGATATGAGCCGTCTCAGCAACAAGGCGGCCAACATTTTTAAGGCCCACGGCCTCAAAAAGGGCGACCCTGTTATATTGATGCTCAAGCGGCGCTATCAGTTCTGGATCGCGGCGTTGGGCCTCCTGAAGGTAGGCTGCGTGCTGGTTCCCGCCACCGCCCAGCTGCAAAAGAAGGATATCGTATACCGCGTCAATGCCTCCAGCGCCAAGGCTATCATCTGCGTGGAGGAGGAGGACGTGCGTGGCCACGTGCGGGCCTCTGCCGCTGAGTGCCCCTCACTGGATGCGCTGTTTACCCTGGGTGCATCGGAGGGCTTTGCAGATTTTGACGAGTCGCTGGAAGCCGCCTCGGAGAAATGGGAAAAGCCCGCAGAGCTTCCCAAGAATGAAGACATGATGCTGATGTACTTCACCAGTGGCACCACGGGCATGCCCAAAATGGCCGCCCACTGTTGGACCTATCCTATCGCCCAGACCGTGACCGCCTATTACTGGCACAACGTAGGGGATAACGACATCCACATGGCAGTAGCGGATACCGGCTGGGCCAAGGCCGGCTGGGGCAAGATGTACGGCCAGTGGATATGCGGGGCCACCCTGTTTGTCTACGACTTTGACCGGCTGGTAGCCAGCGAGCTGATGGACGTGATCACGAAAAACCACGTCACCAGCTTTTGCGCACCGCCTACTGTATACCGTTTCATGATCAAGGAGGATATCTCCAAGTACGATTTTTCCAGCCTCCGCTGGGCCAATTGCGCCGGGGAGCCGCTAAACCCTGAGGTATACGAGCAGTTCCTCAAAGCCACGGGGGTCAAAATTCACGAGGGCTTCGGCCAGAGCGAGACCACCCCCATGCTGATGACCACCAAATGGATGGAGCCTAAGCCGGGCTCCACCGGCAAGCCATCTCCCGCCTATGATATCGCCCTGGTGGATGAGAACGGCAACGAGGTGGACGATGGCGTAGAGGGCGAGATTGTTATCCGCCTGGATAAGGGCCATCCCGCAGGCCTGTTTATGGGCTATTACCGCAGCCAGGAGCAGACCGACGAGGTTTTCTACGGCGGGCTGTACCACACAGGCGATATGGCCTGGCGGGACGTGGAGGGCTATTTCTATTTCATTGGCCGCAGCGACGATGTGATCAAGTCCAGCGGCTACCGCATTGGCCCCTTTGAGGTGGAAAGCGCCCTGCTGACCCACCCGGCGGTCCTGGAATGCGCCGTTACCGCCGTGCCCCATCCCGATCGGGGCCAGGTGGTCAAGGCTACCATCGTCCTAGTGAAAAACCGGGGCTATGAGGCCAGCGATGCCCTGAAAAAGGAGCTGCAGCAACACGTTAAGGCGGTCACCGCGCCCTACAAATACCCCCGCATCGTGGAGTTTGTAGACGAGCTGCCCAAGACCATCAGCGGCAAGATCCAGCGCAAGCTGATCCGTACCCAGGATGAAAGCGGCCAGGCCGCCAAGGTGGAGCAGTCCATCGCCCATGTGGCCCTGGTGGTCCGGGATTACGACGAGGCCATCGCCTTTTACACCCAGAAGCTGGATTTTACCCTCATCGAGGATACCTACCAGCCGGAGCAGGATAAGCGCTGGGTGGTAGTAGCGCCTCCCGGTTCCCGGGGCGCAACGCTGCTTTTGGCCAGGGCCTCCAGCGATGAGCAGGAGAGCTTCATCGGCGCTCAGTCCGGCGGCCGGGTGTTCCTGTTCCTCAGCACCAACGACTTCCAGCGGGATTATGCCAAAATGCTGGAGCGGGGTGTGGAGTTCACCCGCGAGCCTAAGGAGGCGGATTACGGCAAAGTGGCTGTCTTTAAGGACCTATACGGTAACCTGTGGGATCTGATCCAGTTCAAGAAGGGGCATCCCATGGCGGGTCGATAAAGGGGACGGGAGGGGTCGTTAGAGGACGTTAGGGGCTGCCGCCCCTAAGACCCTGCCCAGGGCTTTGCCCTGGACCCACTTTGGGACTGCGTTTCACGCAGCTAAAATAAAAAAGCATTAGTCGCAGTGAAAAAAAGATTATGATTAAAACGCTAGGGCAGTGAAGTACTATATACTGCATCGTCCTAGCGTTTTGATTATATTTATCTATATTTCATTTCTTATCTTGACACCTCATCCAGCCCCTTGACCTCGTCCTCCGTCAGGCTGAAGCTAAGCGCCAGGGCGTTGTCCTCGGCCTGCTTGGGGTTCTTTACCCCGGTAATGACCACGCTGCGGGGCAGCGCATCCAGGATCCAGCGAACGGCCACGCTGGCCACGGGCACGCTGTACTTGGCCGCGATGGGCCGCATAGCCTCTACGATGCGCAGATTGTGGGCCAGCTTTTCTCCGTAGAAATTGTCGTATATGGGACGGCTGCGTCGGTCGTTAGGCTCAAAATGCACGTCCATGCCATATTTTCCGGTAAGGATGCCCTGGCCCAGGCTGCCCCAGGTGAGCGGGGCCATGTCCAGGCCGTCGGCCAGGCTACGAATGGCGGTTTCGCCGTCCCGGTGGGCCAGGCTGAAATGGTTCTGAAAGGTAGCGATCTCCGCTGCGTAGGGGAGGAGGGCTTCCCGGTGGCTGTCGGTAAGGTTGCTCAGGCCGATGGCCCGGATGCTGCCCTTGCGCTTGTGGGCGATGAGGGCCTCCATCATTTCCGCGATGGGGGTCACGCCGTCCAGGTAGTGCACCTGGTACAGGTCGATATAGTCCGTCCGCAGCCGTTTCAGGCTGGCATTAAGGGCGGTGTCGATATAGGCAGGGCTGTTGTCGTAGAAGGTCTTGCCGCCCTCTACCCGCACGCCAAACTTGGTAGCCAGCAGCACCTGAGAGCGGCGGCCTTCAAACACCTCGCCTAGGGTCTCCTCGGAGCGACCCAGCCCGTAGGTATCCGCTGTATCAAAGAAATTCAGGCCCATTTCCAGGGCATGAAGCATAGCGGCTTCTATGTCCGCGCGGCTTACCTCGCCCCAGCCGTATTCCCCGGCAGCGCAGCCACCGATGCACAGGCGGCTGGCAGGGGTAGTCAGACCTTTTAACTGCGTAGTTTCCATAGCTTCTCCTTTGTGCTAGGGGCGGCGAAGCCCCTTGGGATAGTGATTTTTAAGCTGCCCGTCGCTGTACTTGCCAAAGCCCAGGCTCAAGCCCTCGTAGGTGGCCAGAGCAAAGCCCTTGGGCCTGTCAGGGATAAAGAGGCTTTCGCCCCGCAGATAGTCCTTGGCTTGGCCTGGGGTAAGGGCCACCGCAGGGAAAGCGTAGCCGCCTGCCATGGCCAGGGCGTGGTCGGGCATAAAGGCTTTGCCCTTAAGCTGGCCCAAATGCAGGCCCGCCCGCAGTACCCGAATGCCCTTGAGAGGCGGCAGGGGCGGCGCGTACAATAGCGTATCGCCTAGGGCGGCAAAGCCGCCGCCAGCCAAGGCAAAGCCGCCAGCCAAGGCAAAGCCGTCAGCCAAGGTGGGACAGTCGTCAGCCAGTCCCCACAGATCACCTGCTAAGGCAAGCGCATCTCCCATAAAGGCCTCATAAGCGGCTAGCAGGGCCTTGCTGGGCTTTGCAAGCCGCAGGGCCGCAGGCTCAAACGTCGTTTCGGAGCCATCATCGGCTTCCTTAAGCGCGGAGCGGGGTCCCTTGGAAAGCAGAGCCGCAAAATGGCCTTCGCCCTGTACCTGATGGGGGTAGATGCGGAGCATGCCCTTTTCAGAGCATAATGTATCCCTCTGGGAGACGGGAACGGAAAAGTCCATATGCATAAGCTCGGGATGGGCCTTGCGAAGGGCTGTAATTACCCCTTCGTTTTCCTCCGGGCTGAGGGTGCAGGTGCTGTATACCAGCCGTCCGCCGGGCTTTAGCATGTGTGCGGCGCTTTCCAGTATGTGCAGCTGCCTTGTGGCGCAGCCCTCCGGAGAGGACGGATTCCATTCTAGGCGGGTCTCCGGATGCCGCCGGAACATGCCCTCGCCACTGCAGGGCGCATCCACCAAGATCGCGTCAAAGGCTTCGGGCCACGCAGCCGCCAGTTGGGAGGGATCGGCGCTGACCACCAGCGCGTTTGTGCCGCCCATGCGCTCTATATTGCGGCTCAATATCTGTGCACGGGAAGGGACAGGCTCGTTGGAGACCAACAGACCTGTGCCTTCCAGCATATCCAGCAGCTGGGTGGTTTTGCCGCCTGGGGCCGCGCACAGGTCCAGGACCCGCATGCCCTTTTGGGGAGCCAATACCCGGGCGGGGATCATGGCGCTGGGCTCCTGCAAGTAATAGGCTCCGGCCTCGTGCAGGGGGTCCGCCCCGGCTGAGCTATCCATAGAAAGATAGTGGCCGTTAGGCTCCCAGGGCACAGGCGCCAGCAGGCCCTCCACCAGGGAGGGGGCAACGGGCTTACGGGGGTTCAGCCGCAGGCCTCGCTTGAAGGGCTGCTCCAGGGCGGCAAAGTACGCCTCAGCTTCTTCGCACAATTGCGCCTTCATCCGCTGTACAAAGGCCTCTGGAAGCGGAGGCATAGCATGCGTCACAGGTCATCCTCCAGCCAGTCCGGTTTCATCACAGGCTGAAAGGGAAAAAACATGGCCCGCATGGCGGCGGGCAGTTCCCGGCCCAGGCGTTCTTCCCCGGTGACCAGGCCCACGGGGATGCCTATCTGGGCGGAAACCTCTGTAAGCAGGGCTTGTCCGTATATCAAGTCTGCAGGAGTGGTCTCCCGCTGCAGGTTGGCGTTGTTCACCAAGGCATGGGGCCGGATGCGGGCGCGGGCCTCGATCAAGTGAAACATTTCCACGATGTCCTCCACCGTGCTGGAGAGAGGCCGCAGGGGATTGACCACATACAGCACCTCGATCTGGCCAGCCAGAGCATCCAGATAGGGCTTGTACCGCCCAAGGGCCACGGCACCCGTATCGTCTCCGCCTACGTCGATCACCACGTGGGTATAGTCATTCACAAATACCTTCTGTATCTCTGCCGGAAGGGCGGGAATATCCACCGTGGACATGGCAAAGGAGGGCATCAGTACCTCGATGCCCAGCGCCTCCAGGGATTCCTTTTGTTCCGCACTGCGAAAATAAGGGTTTACGATGTCCAGGTCTACCAAGGCCACCGGGCCATCGGAATGTTGGCGAAAAAAACGGGCAAGAGCCAGCGAAAGCTCGGTCTTGCCACTGCCGTAATGGCCTGTCAGGAGGGTATATCGTTTATCTAGCATTATTCCTCGCTGCCTTCATTGGATTTCCGGGGAAGCACCGGAGGGTGAAAGGCGTTTTTCATGGTTACTACAGGCTGTAGGTCCTTGATGGTCGGGGGATTGGCCTCATCATCGCCCACTAAGGTGCGGGCTCGTTTGGCCAAGGAGGACAGCGCCTTAAGAGGCCGCTTATGCGATCTGTCCACTTCATCCTTGATATAGCTCACATAGGTGGTGTTGGGGAAGTCCACAGGCGCATCAAAGTCCTCAAAGTCCTCAAAGGCATCCTCCTCAGCAAAGACCATATCTGGCTTGGGTGCAAGGCCGATGTTTTGCTGAAAGGTGTCGATGTCCAGGCCAGGATGCACCGGCTGGTATACCCCTTCCGCTGCTTGGGGCGGGGTGGGGGTAAAGCCTGGCTGCTGATAATAGGGCAGAGAAGGCTCCGGCTTTGCGGTACCAAAGCCCGGGGCCAGATCCTGAGCCGGATTTTCATACGATCCGTCCACTACCTCGTCAAAGACGGGCTGTATATCTTGCAGGGATGCCTCTGCGCCGAAGCGATAGGAGGGCTTATCCTGGGCGGCAGGGGCAAAGCCTGCGCCGCCATTGGCAAGGGACGCATAATGCTGGGTGGGCTGGGGGATGGGTTCCGCTTGAGGCGGCGGGCTGGGCATATAGGCCATCGTCGGCTGTGGGATATCCGGATCGGACGTCACAGGCCGCCGAAAGCTAACGGGCGGGGCGGGCTGGGAGCGCCGGAAGCTTGTAGCCTCTGATGGCGGCGGGGCATAGGGCAGCTCCTCTTCCTCATCCTGGCGGGAAAATCCGCTGCGCATGCGTTGCCACTTGGTGCGCCATACCAGGTCGGGCCGCCAGCGGAAAAAATAGATGATCCTGTCTACAATAAAGCCGCCTGCGCAGAGCACAAGAAATATAAGCTTCCAATGTGCCGCGAAAAAGGAAAGTATGGAGCCGCCGCTTTCGCTGCTTAATAGCCGCCAGCCATTGGAGATAAAAGAGCGCAGCCATCCCAGCAGCATGGATAAAATGCCCGTTGCAAAGCCGTTCATATCCGCGCTCCTTTCGTCTTATTCCTGGGGCTTTGGGTCAGTCCTTTGAGATCGTCACTTGGACGGAGGCATTCTTTGGGGTCAGGCTGTAGGAAAAATCCTTATCCTCTGCGCCTTCAACGTGAAGCAGGATGGGAAGCTCATACTCGCCGGGGGCCAGGTCGCTGATATCCACGTAGGCGGAAAGCTGCTTGGCACTTAAGGCATTGAGTGCAAAACCAGGACCGGTAAGGGAGCAGGAGACCGTCTCCACCTCAGACCTGCCATGGCGCTCTCCCGCCTTATCCTTAAAGGTAAGGGGGATGCTCTCAAACTCCTTGGAGGCCATGATCGGGCCTATCTCCACGTACAGGGCAATGGTATCGGTGCTGATATATACCAGCTCGGAGGGCTTGCGAATATGCACCTCCGCTGTAAAGGACTCGTTTTTGCCTTCCACATCCACGCTTTGCTCCAGGAAAAGAGCATCCAGCGCCCCAAGACCTACCTCATCACCAGCCGCTACTAAAATATTGGGGGTGGCGGTAACGCTGCGCACCTCGTAGCCCTCGGCTGGAGTACCGGTGGTAAGGCCCAGGGAGCTGAGGGGCAGGGTCTTGGTGGCGTAGAGGGTCTGTTCTACTACGATGGAACGGAGCAGAACGCCTGCGCTGGTCACATCCACCAGGTCGCTTGCGACGGGGTTGCCGTCAAGGTCCTCAAAGCGCATGGGCACTACCGTGCGGATCAGCCCTGCCTGGGCTGGCAGCCGGGATACGTCAAAGTCCACCACCACCCGGGCGATCTGCGCCACGATGCTTTCAGGGCCGCTGACCGATACTGTAGCCGGGTCCAGGGAGGCGGCGGTGCCGTAATACCCCTTGGGGAACTGCCCTGTCCGCTCCACGTTTACGGGCACCCGATAGTTGGTCACGTATTTTTCAACGGTGATCTCCAGGCTGTCCGGGGTCATTTCCTTTACGGAGCCGTAGGTGGTGGAGGTAGAGGTGTTGATGCGCAGGGTCTGGGTACCCGTACTGGTGATCTTGCTAAGGTCGATACGGGGGTTAAAGTAGGCGGCGGTAGCGGTAGTATATTCCCGCTGGGGGATATCCGCCCGAAGGCGCACGGTCAGCGGCTCCTCGTCAAAATTGGTGAGCACTACCAAGCCGTTTCGCTGCAAGGTGTCCGCGCCCATGATGGTGACAGGCACGTCGGAGAATACCCGCTCACGGGTGAGGGTGGGGTCCTGGGTGATAAGGCCCGCCCACAGGCAAATAGCCAGTACTATGGCCAGCAGCTTCCAGAGCCAATTGTGCCGCAGCACACGCCAAAACCGAAGCAGGAGTGCCAACACCGCAGAGCCAAGGCTCGGCTTATCCCCGGCTTTCTTTTCTTTTTTTTCGGGTTCCAGGTTCATGCCGCGCCTCCTTTGCGCCGCTTGGTCTTATCCAGCAGGGTGGACCAAAGGCTGCTTTCTTTTTGATGATACATGGAAATGAGCACCTGCTCCAGGGCCCCCTTGTCCAGGTGGCGGGTGAGCCGCCCTTCCTTGGCCATGGAGATAATGCCCGTCTCCTCGCTGACGATCAGGGTGATAGCGTCCGTGGTCTCCGTCACGCCTAGGGCCGCCCGGTGGCGGGTGCCCAGCTCCCGGCTGATGCCGGTGCTCTCGGTAAGGGGCAAAATGCAGGCCGCCGCCATAATACGGCTGCCCCGGACCACTACCGCGCCGTCGTGAAGGGGGGTATTGGGCTCGAAGATATTTTCCAGCAGGGAGGCGGAAATTTCCGAATCCAGGCGGGTGCCGGTCTCGGTCACATCCTTAAGGCCGATGCGCTGCTCAAAAACCACAAGCGCGCCTACCCGGCGGCGGCTGAGGTTCGTCAGCGCTGTGGCCACCTCTCGGACGATATTGGCGTTCTCCTCCTGCCCTGTCGTGTGGGAATTATCCCGTATGGCGCCCCGGCCGATCTGCTCCAGCGCTTTGCGCAGCTCCGGCTGGAACAGGATCACCAGCACCACCGCGCCGTTGTTGACCACGTTTAGGAGCACCCAGTTAAGGGCCGTGAGCCCCAGAAGGTCGCTGAACCAGCTGGCTAGGATCAGCATAGCCAGACCCTTTAAAACCGCGCTGGCGCGGGTCTCTTTTGTAAGCATCAGCAGCTCGTAGAGCAAAAAAGCAACGATAAATATATCCAGGATATCCGTAACGGTAGGACGGTTGAACACATTCCAAAGAACCGTTTTGACCTGCGTCCATAGCGTTTGCATGTGTCCTCGTCCCCACTTTCGTATGGCTTATATCATCCCATCGTTTATTATACTACATTTAGTGGTCCAGTAAAACCCCACCTTGTAAAAAAATCATACAACAACTCGGGAGAACCAAATAGACAACGGATAGATGCAGGGTTTTCATGCGCACGGGGTCGGGTTTTCCTTTGTCGAAATTTGTGTTATACTGGCAAAGCATTATAAAGCGCATGGGGCGAGGGAAATACATGGAGCACAGCGAACACAGAAAACGGATGCGGGAAAGATACGTAAAGCAAGGCCTGGAAGGATTTGCACCCCACGAGGTGCTGGAACTCATGCTGTTTTATGCCATTCCCCAGAAAAACGTAAATCCGTTGGCGCATCAGCTGCTGGATAAATTTGGTTCTCTGCATGGCGTGCTGGAGGCCGAGCCGGAGATGCTCCGGCAGGTGGACGGCATCGGGGAGTACTCGGCCACCTTTTTGTCCTTATTCTCAAAGGTGGAAAAATATGTGGGCCTGGAAAAGGCCCAAAAGCGGGTGGAACTGAGCAGCCGGAAAAAGGCCATGGAGTACTGTGCCAAGCTGCTTCAAGGAGAGCGAAGAGAACATTTTTACGTCATTTGTCTGAACGGGCAGATGGAGGTGCTCCATACAGCGCTGATCGCCAAGGGTTCCCTGTCGGAGGTGCCGGCCTATCCCAGGCTTGTGGCGGAGGCGGCCCTTAACCATAACGCCCATAGCGTTATCCTGTGCCACAACCATCCCGGCGGTTCGCTGATCCCCTCGGAGGCGGACATGGAAGCCACTCGCCAGCTGGCGGCGCTGTTCCGTGGCCTGGAAATAGTCCTTATTGATCATATGATCGTATCCGGTGGGGAAACCCTAAGCATGGTACTTGAGCATTTATTGGAACGGGAGCCTACCCCTCTTGGCATTTATCCCCGGGTAGCGGACCCTGCCGGTGAGCAGCGGATACGCCAGGAGCTGCTCAAACGGCAAAAGGCCATGAAGACTGAAAAACGGTTAGCGGAGGAACCATGAGCGAAAAGAAAGTAACTAAAAAACAAAACCGCTTAAGGCTGGTGATTCGGTTGGCGGTGCTGCTTATCCTATTGGGCCTTTTGGCCTGGGGCGGGCTGATGGGCTATGTCTATTATATGGAGACCCATGTGGAGGCCCCGTCGGATTATGATTCCATCATTGTGCTGGGGGCCCAGGTGCTGCCTACCGGGGAGCCCTCCGTGCAGCTTCGCTGGCGGCTGGACAAGGCCATAGAAATGTATGAGCTAAGCCCTTGCCCTATTGTGGTCTGCGGCGGCCAGGGCGGCAATGAGCCGGAGCCGGAGGGCGCGGTGATGCGCCGGGTGCTGCTGGCGGATGGCCTGCCGGAGGCGCATGTGTATGCAGATGTGGTGTCCGAGGATACCAAGGAGAACCTGCAAAATGCCATGGCCATCCTTACGCCCCTGGGCTGCGAAAAGCCCCTTATCGTGACCACCGATTATCACCTGCCCAGAGCCCTTTCCATTGCCGAGGATTACGGGCTGAACGCCCAGGGGGCAGGCAGCCTGGCCCGGAACGAGTTGGGCTTCTGGCTTAAAAATCATATGCGAGAGGCGTTGTCATGGGTGAAATATTGGGGCATCAAGTATCTGGGGCTGCCGCTGTGAACCGGGAGACCGCTGTCGGCGGAGAAGCAGCTATGGGCGGGAATGCAACAGACCGCCGCATAATGGAAGAAAGGCTCCGGGCTATGCTGGAGGAAATGGGCATCGACTATGATCCCGCTGCTCCTGGACGGCTGGCGGAGTACCATCTGCTGCTAGCGGACTGGAACACCCGCATGAACCTGACCGGAGACACGGATTTTGAGCTGTCCCTGAGCCGCCTGTATGGCGACAGCCTGGCTCCGCTGGGTATAGACGGGCTTTTCCCCCAGGGGGCAAGGGTCGTAGATGTGGGCAGCGGCGCGGGTTTTCCGGGCCTGCCCCTGGCCATCGTCCGGCCTGATCTTAAGGTGACGCTGCTGGATTCGCTCAACAAGCGCATCGGCTTTTTGAACGCTGTGGCGGAGGCCCTTTCCCTGACGAATGTAAAGGCCGTCCATGGACGGGCGGAGGATGCCGCCCATGTGGCTGCCCTGCGGGAACAGTTTGACCTGGCCGTGGCCCGGGCGGTAGCGCCCCTGCCGGTTTTGTGCGAGCTGCTGCTTCCCTTTGTGGCGCCTAATGGGGAAATGGTCTGCTATAAAGGCCCTGCCGCCCAGGAGGAATGGGACGCAGGCCAAAGGGCGGCGGCGATGCTGGGTGGAGGAAGCCTAAAAAGCCTCCCTGTGACGGTCCCTGACCAGCCCGAGTGGCAGCATTGCGTGATCACCTGCCATAAAAAGGAAAAAACCCTTCGACAATATCCCCGAAAAGCAGGCATGCCCAGCCGCTCCCCACTGGGCGTCCTGGACAAATAGCGACCCGCCCAAACGAAAACAGACAACAGGCGCGCCTTTTTGACAGGGCGCGCCTGTCTTTTTGTGACGAACGATTCCACCCCTAAACTAGCAGGAAAACCCTTTCATTTCTTGAATCAGCATTCTATGAGCGCGTCCGGCAGGCCACGTATGCCAAGGGGGAGGGCATGCGCGGCAAGCCGGCGCGCTCATACCTTACGAATAAAGGGCTAAGGGGGCGGCGCTTATGTTGATGGCTGCGGAACAGGTATGCTGGGTTCCCATCAGCGATATTTGGGGATGGCGGGAGGACGAGTCTGCCGGGTCGCCTCTGGAAGCTGTGCAAGAGACCATGGACAGCGATACGGTGCTTTTGGCCCTGCGGGAGGAGGGGGGATATACCCTCCTGGCGGGCCGGCAACGATTGAAGGAGCTCAGAGCGCTGGGCCAAAGCTGTGTGGACGCGGTGATCACCCCGAAGGCGGATATGGACAAGCAGATATCCGTGCTCTTATCGCTTTTGCTAAAGGGTGAGACCCATTACCTGGATGAGGCGGAGGAATATCAGCGGATGCTTGATACCGGGCTTATTACCCGGCAGGAGCTGGCCGTACGGCTGGGCCGCTCAGTGCAGACCATCCACAAGAAGCTGCGCCTTTTGACCCTGGGCCCAAAGACTCAGGAGCTGCTAAGGACCTATCAGCTGTGCGAGCGGTACGCCCACGCCATACTACGCATTCCTGGAGAGCAGGGCAGGCAGCGGATGGCTGCCCATATCGGGGAGCGAAATTTAACCGTCAAGGAAGCAGAGGAGCTGATCGACAGTACCCTGGCCCGGATGCCCATTCCCGTGCCCAAGGAGCGTAGGATGCTGCCTGCCATGCGGGATCATCGGCTGTATATCAACGCCATTCGCGGCATCGTGGAGCAAATGCACGACGCAGGGCTGGAGGCGGCTATGCACGTAGGCACAGGGGTCTCGGTGGTGGAGGTACGCATTACCGTGCCCAAATTTTCGCAGCCCAAGAAGTAAAGAAAAAGACTCTTGGCCTATAGCAGAACCCCCTTGCCCAGCTACACAGACCCATGGCCGTTTCTATAGACCCTTGCCGTTTTCACAGGCAAGGGTTTGGCTTTGCGCTGAGGCAGGCCCTATGCTATAATGAGCGTATCGAGGTGATAATGTGGGAAGGGTGCGGCGTTCAGCCTTTTGGGCAAGTGTGCTGGCTGTTTTGACGGCTATAACAGCCCCGGCGGCTTTTGCCTTGGCCACGCAGGCGGAGGTGCAGGTACAAACGCAGGTGCAGGAAGCGAGTCCGGCCCGGATATATACCTTTTCCCATGAGGATATCCCTGTGCAGCTTTTGAAAAGCGCCATGCAGGTATGCCCCGAGGAGGCGACCTTCACCCTGACCTTTGCAGGGGACTGCACCCTGGGCGGAGAAAAGGGAAAGGATAAGGCGGCAAGCAGCTTAGGCGGGCTTACCCAGAAATATGGCCCGGCCTACCCTTTTGCAGGGCTATTGCCTTTATTTGCCCAGGACGACCTGACCGTCATTAACCTGGAAGGGGTGCTTTCCGACCGGGACCTGGCAAAGACCCCGGACAAGCTTTTTAACTTTATTGGAAAGACCGCCTACACCGATTCCCTTATCGCAGGCAGCGTGGAATGTGTGAACCTGGCCAATAACCATATCCAGGATTTTGGCCCGGAAGGCTATCAGGATACGGTGGAGGCGCTTGAAAAGGCCGGGGTGGCCTACTTTGGAGAAAGCACCGTCACGGTCGTGGAAAAGGACGGGGTCCGCATCGGGCTGACAGGGAACGTTTTTCTTTTGTCAGATGATAAGAAGGAGCTACTTTTGAAGCAATGGGAAGCCCTGCGGGCGGTGGGCTGCCAGTGGATCGTGCATACCATGCACGCAGGCGTGGAATATGGCACGCCCTCCCCAAAGCAGCGGGCCGTGGCGGCGTTTGCCGCCGCAAACGGCGTGTCTCTGGTGGTGGGCCATCACCCCCATGTGGTACAGGGCATGGATATTGTGGACGGCGTTCCGGTCCTATACAGCCTGGGCAACGGTGCCTTTGGGGGCAATGCAAGGCCCAAGGATTATGATGCCTGCCTTTTGCGGGTGCAGGTGATCTTCAAGCAGGGGGAACCGCAAGCTATGCAGCTGAGCCTTTTCCCTATTCGCATCAGCGGGGAAAATCGGTATAATAATTATCAGCCCATTTTGCTTTCCGGCACGGAGGCTCAGCGCGTGATCGAGAAAATGCAGCAGACCTCGGCGATAGAGCTGGCACCCTGCCAGGAAGGCATAGGCGCGGTGCAGCCGATGATCCAGTATAACTAGCAGTCCGGAAACGGCCTCTGGGTACTCTTGGGAATAACACACGAGTAATGATAACCAGCAAGGAGGACATGAAAATGGAATTAACGATGCAGCAGGTAGCGGAGCACATGCGGGAGCGTGGCTTTACCGTGGAGGAACTGGACACGGCGGCGGAGGCCAGAGAATATATGCTGGCACATATCGCCAAGGGCGCTAAGGTGGGCGTAGGCGGCTCCGTCAGCGTGCGGGATACGGACATCCTCTCCGCGCTGGGGGAAAACGGCTGCCCGGTCTATAGCTCCTGGGGCGCCAAGCCTGAGGACGGGCCTCAGATCCGCTCAAATAGCCGCACGGCGGATGTGTACCTCACCTCCGCTAACGCCATTACTTCGGATGGCCGCTTGGTGCTGGTGGATGGCATCGGCAACCGGGTGGGCGCCATAGCCGACGGCCCCAAGGAGGTATTCTTTGTGGTCAGCCATTCCAAGGTGGTGGATGGCGGCATCAACACCGCCCTGGCCCGTATCAAGAAGACCGCCTGCCCGCAAAACGCAAGGCGGCTGAACCTGAACACCCCCTGCGCCCAGACCGGCAACTGCCTGAGCAAGGAATGTGAGGACAGCATGTGCCGGGTCACCCTGGTACTGGAGCGGGTCCCCCGAGGCCGCAGCATCACTGTTCTTTTTGTGGAAGAGGCCCTGGGCTATTAAGGCCGCGAAAAAAACCGTTTTGAACTGTAAAAAAAGGTAGCGCAGGCTATAGGTTTGTGGTACACTAGATGTTGGCATTGTGCCAAAATGAAGCAAGCTGTGCTTGATCGAATGGAGTTTTAGCAATATGACACGCGCTCAGCGGCTGATGGAACAGATGAAGCTTGATAAGCATCAAGCGGTGGTACTTCACAATCCCTCCAATATGTTCTATATCTCGGGATACACCGGGGAAGGCGTGGTGCTGGTATCCCAAAGCGAATGCGCCATCGTTACGGATTTCCGCTATACGGAGCAGGCGGAGCGTCAGGCTCCCGGCTTTACGGTGCATATGACGGGCAAGGACAAGACCCACGAGGCCATCGTAGGCAGCCTGTGCCTAGCGGGGAACATCGAACAGCTGTATTTCGAAGATGATTTCATCACCGTTTTCGAGTTTGGAAAATACCAGAAGGCCGTTAAGGGCGTGGAATGGAAGCCCGTTAATGGCACGGTGGAGCAGCTTCGGGAGATCAAGGACGAAGCGGAGTTGGCCCTCATCGAAAAGGCCTGTCAGCTCACCGGAGATGCTTTTGAGCGGCTTTTGCCCCAGCTGAAGCTGGGCATGACGGAAAAGCAGATCGCCGCTATTTTGGAGTTTGACATGCGCAGCCATGGGGCGGACGGCCTGGCCTTCTCCTCTATCGTGGCCGCCGGTGTCAACGGCTCCTTGCCCCACGCAGTACCCAGCGATTACGCCATCCGCCAGGGGGACATGATCACCCTGGATTTTGGAGCCAAGTTTGGCGGCTATTGCGCGGATATGACCCGCACCTTCGCCGTTGGCGAGCCCTCCGCCGAGATGAAAAGGGTATACCAGATCGTGCTGGAAGCCCAGCAAATGGCCCAGGACGCGGTAGCACCGGGCAAATCCTGCAAGGCTATAGATGCCATTGCCAGGGATCATATCGCCAAGAACGGATACGAGGGCCGTTTCGGCCATGGCCTGGGCCACAGCCTGGGTATTGATATCCATGAGGACCCCCGCTTTAATACCCAATCTGGTGCCACTGTAAAGGTGGGGCAGCTGATGACGGTGGAACCGGGCATTTACCTGCCGGGCGTAGGCGGCGTCCGCATCGAGAACACCGTAGTCGTTACAGAGGACGGTTGCCGGGCTTTGACCAAGCCCTCAAGGGAGCTTATCATACTCTCATTATAAAATTCGAAACGGAGGATGAAAACAATGATTACAGCAGGCGATTTTAGAAAAGGCGTTACCGTCGAGTGGGACGGCGGCGTATGGACCGTCGTGGATTTCCAGCACGTGAAGCCCGGCAAGGGCGCGGCCTTTGTGCGTACCAAGATCAAAAATATCATGAACGGCGCGGTGGTAGAGCGCAGCTTCAACCCCACCGATAAAATGCCCCGTGCTATCGTTGAGACCAAGGAAATGCAGTATGTGTACGAGGACGGCGGCCTGTACTACTTTATGGACGTTGAGACCTACGAGCAGATCCCCCTTAACAAGGACCAGGTAGAGGATGCCATCCCCTTTGTGAAGGAAGGCACCAACGTTACCGTTAAGTTCTTCAAGGGCAGCGCTTTTAGCGTGGCCGCTCCCAACTTCGTGGAGCTGGAGATCACCGATACCGAGCCTGGCTTCAAGGGCGACACCGCCAGCAATACCTACAAGCCCGCTACCCTGGAGACCGGCTACCAGGTGCAGGTGCCCCTGTTCATCAACACCGGCGACCATATCCGCGTAGATACCCGCAGCGGCGAATATATGGAGCGTTGCTAACAGCCCATTATTATTGAACGTGTTGCCCGTTTCGGCAACGAGGGAGGAAAGCCTATGAGCAGCCTTACCGATCGTACTGCTTATCTCCGCGGTCTTGCGGAGGGAATGAGCCTAGCCAAGGATAAGAATGAAAACAAGCTGCTGCTGGAAATGCTGTCCGTTATGGACGAGATGGCCCAGAAGATCAGCGAAATGGACATGGACATCGCGGAGCTGGACGAGTACGTGGAGTCCATTGACGGCGACCTCAGCGACATGGAGGAGGTCCTCTTTGGGGATGGCGACGAGGATCTCTACGATGATGAGGATGACGATGAGGAAATGGGCTTTGACGGAGACGAGGAATTGTCCTTTGATTGCCCTCATTGCGGAAACCCCATGCGGCTGAAGGCTGCGGATATTGATTTCGATCAGAGCCCTGTTTGCCCCAAGTGCAACAAGCCCTTCTTTCCCGATGTGATGGAAGGCGAGGACGGGGACGAGGAGGAATAAGGCCGGGCCTGTCAGAAGATCCTTACGGTTTTTTTGATCTCCACCGATCGGAAGCAAAGGCTTTGCCGCACATGTCACCAAAACCCTTTGCTTGAATATTACTTGTGCGGCTTGGCCGCTACAGGCCCGGCAGGTATGAGACCTGCCGGGCTCTTCATTTTCAGTTCTTCATTTTCTGCCTCATAATTCTTTACAATCGCCCCTCCAGGCTTTATAATCAAAAGAAGGCTTGCAGGCATCTTATAGAGCCGGACGAGCCTTCTGCGTTTTTTCCAGGTTTTGGTTATGCGTCGGGTATCTCAAATAAGAACTCGAACGGAGGAATGACAATGGCAGCTAATAAGGTACTTCAAGGACGGGCCAAGCAAAGCGAGGCCATTCGCAAAATGGTGATCGCAGGGATGCTCAGCGCCATTACGGCGGTGCTGGTATTTACGCCCATTGGGATGATCCCCTTGCCCCCGCCCCTTTTATCGGTGACCATGGTGCACATTCCCGTCATTTTGGCGGTGCTGGTGGAGGGGCCGGTGGTAGGCCTTACGGTAGGGCTGGTCTTTGGCGTGTGCAGCCTGATGCGGGCCTGGGAAACCGGCATGCTGGGCCTGACCTTGTTTTTTAGAAATCCACTGGTCAGTATTTTGCCCCGGCTGATGGTCCCCCTGGCAGCGCTGGGGGCGTACCTTCTGTGGAAGAGGCTGGTGAAGCAGACCGCCGTTACCGAGAAGATCGGCACGGCGGTGGCGGCGGTGGTCGGCGCGTTGACCAATACGGTCTGCTGCCTAGGCATGGTGTTGGCCATCTATCATCAGCCTCTGAATGACATGGTCAACGAGATGATAGCCCTGGGCAATGCCCAGGCCCAGTATACCCAGAACGCAGCGGGGTGGCTGGTGGCGGTGGTAGGGCTGCCAAACGGCATTGCCGAGGCCATCGTGGCGGCGATCTTGGTGCCGATGCTGAAAACGGCGGTGGATGCTATAAACCGCCGTACCCGGCGGGTGAAACCTGCAAAGAAGGAGCAGTAGCATATGATTTTAACGATGGACGTGGGCAATACCAATATCAAGGTCGCGCTTTTTGAAGGCAGCGAAATGCAGAAATATTGGCGTGTTTCCACCAGCAGGACCTATACCTCCGACGAATACGGACTGCTTTTGTCCGGCCTGTTCAAGCATGAAGGGGTCCAGATGCGGGACGTGGAGGGCATTATGATGTCCAGCGTAGTGCCCACCATCAATTTTACCCTGGAGCATATGTGCAAAAACTACTTTGGCAAGTCGCCCATGCTGGTGGCTCCAGGCATTAAGACTGGCATCAACCTGAAATACGAAAACCCCAGGGAGCTGGGCAGCGACCGCATTGCCAACGCTGTGGCGGCCTTTGAGCAGTATGGAGGCCCATGCATCTTTATTGATTTTGGCACTGCCACCACCTTTGGCGCGCTGGATGCAAATGGCTCCTTTTTGGGTGGCTGCATCTGCCCGGGCATTAAGCTGGCCAGCGAGGCCCTGGTTCGGGATACAGCCAAGCTGCCCCGGTTCGAGCTGATCAAGCCCGAGCACGTCATTGGCCGCACCACGGTGTCCAACCTGCAATCCGGCCTTATCTACGGCTACATCGGTCAGGTGGATTATCTGGTCAAGCAGATGAAGAAGGAACTGAATGCCCCCAACGCCTACGTGGTGGCCACAGGCGGCATGGCGGTGCTGGTAGCCGAGGATGCCGCTATCGACAAGCTGGATGGCCTTTTGACCCTTAAGGGCCTGCGCCTTCTGTATGAGCGGAACCAATAAGCGAAGTGGAATTTTAGCGGCTCCCGGGGGCCTGAAAGGATGATTAAGATGGACGAAACCGTCAAGGTAGGATTTTTGGGCTGCGGCAACGTAGGCGGCGGCGTATGGCGGCTGCTAGAAAGCTTTGCAACGGATATGGAGCACCGCACAGGCAAGCGCTTTCAGGTGAAAAAGGTGCTGGTGCGGGATACCTCCAAGGATCGGGGCATCGTTTTTCCGGAGGGCATTCTCACCTCCTGTGTGGAGGAGGTACTGGATGACCCGGAAATTTCCATCGTGATTGAGTTTTTAGGCGGCGAGGAGCCGGCCTACAGCTGGATGCTTCGGGCCTTGCGGGCGGGAAAGACCGTGGTCACCGCCAACAAGGTAGCCTTTGCCCTCCATTGGCACAGCCTGCAAAAGGCCGCCAAGGAAAGCGGCGCAGGGCTGTACTACGAAGCGGCGGTCTGCGGCGCCATCCCCATTATCCATTCCCTGGAGGAGAGCCTCCAGGCCAACCGGATCGACAAAATTTATGGCATTGTCAACGGCACCACCAATTACATCCTCACCCGCATGAGCAAGAACCAAGAGGCCTACGAGGTGGTCCTGCGGGATGCCCAGCGCCTGGGCCTGGCTGAGCCGGACCCTGCCGCCGATGTGGAGGGCCTAGACGCGGCTTATAAGCTGAGCATTCTGGCCAGCCTGGCCTTTCATGGCCGGGTGCCCTTTGAGAACGTATACGTGGAAGGCATTACCCAGGTCAGCGCGGAGGACGTGCGCTGCGGGCAGGAGCTGGGCTATACCCTGAAGCTGCTGGCCATTGCCAAGCGCAACGGCCTGAAGGTGGAGACGCGCGTGCATCCCACCTTTATCCGCAGCGAGCACCCCCTGGCCAACGTTTCCGGCTCCTTTAACGCCGTATTCCTTCACGGCCATGCCTGCCAGGACATGATGTTCCTAGGCCGGGGCGCAGGGGATATGCCCACTGCCAGCGCCATCGTCAGCGATCTGGTGCGGGCTGCTTCCACCCAGAAGCACCTATATCCCACCTTCGAAAACGAGCTGGCCCCCACCACCCCCCTGGAGAAGAACGCCGACTGGCACTGTCCCTTCTATATCCGCCTGCTGGCTAAGGACAGCCCTGGCGTTTTGAGCCAGATCGCCAAGGTCTTTGCCGACCAGGGCATCAGCATCGCGGCCATGCAGCAAAAGGGCGAGGGCCGTGACGGCTGGGTCACCATGGTGGTCATCACCCACAGCGCAGGGGAAAAGGCTATGCAGCAGGCGGTCATGCAAATGAACAGCGACATTGCCACGGTGGAGAGCCTTATTCGCGTGGAAGAGGAGTAAGACGGGGGAGTAAGACGGTGGACGGGGACGGGGACGGCCTAAGGGCTCCGCCCTTAGGAATCCCGCCAGGGCTAAAGCCCTGGACCCGTGGTCAGCCCTGCTGCGCACGGCTGGTGACATGACAAAAGCGACTAGACACTAAGTCTGGCCGCCTTTTTAATTGCTTTTTATATGTTTTTTAAAGCATTATGCCTCAGACCGCGCCCAGCGTGGTCTGGTAATGGGTCCAGGGCGAAGCCCTGGCGGGGATGCAAGGGGCGGAGCCCCTGCCAGCGCCCCTTGCATCCGTCATTTGCAGCGCCCTTTTCCCCGTCACTTAAGCACCTGAAAGATGCCGCATTTTAAATACTGGGTCTCCGGGGAGGAGGGCAGGATAGGGTGGTCCCGACCCTGGGTGCGGTATTCCACCTGGCGCAGCTGTACCCGGGCATCCTTTTGGGCATCCAGCAGCATATCCATGAACATGGGGGGCAGCACGTGATGGCTGCAGGAGCAGGTGACAAGATAGCCGCCGTCCTTCACCAGCTTCATGCCCCGAAGGTTGATCTCCTTGTAGCCCCGCAGCGCGCCCGCTATCGCAGAGCGGGTCTTGGTAAAGGCAGGCGGGTCCAGGATGACGACATCGTATTGCTGATGGCTGTCCTGGGCATGCTTCAAGTAATCAAACGCGTTTGCGCACTCGAAATGCACCCGGTCCTCTACGCCGTTCAGCTTGGCGTTTTCGGTGGCGAACTGGCAGGCGTACTCGCTGATGTCCACCCCTGTTACTTCCTTGGCACCGTAGTGAGCGGCGTGCAGGGCGAAGCTGCCCGTGTGGGTAAAGCAGTCCAGGACTGTTTTATCCTTTACAAAGGGCGCGATGGCAGCGCGGTTCTCCTTCTGGTCCAGGAAGAAGCCGGTCTTCTGGCCTTCCTTTACATCCACCCAGAAATGAACGCCGTTTTCCACCATTTCCACCCGGTCCGGCACCTGGCCGTACAAAAGGCCTGTTTGCTGCTCCATGCCCTCCAGCGTGCGGACGGGCACGTCGTTGCGCTCGTAGATGCCTGCGGGGTGCAACGCCTCCACCAGTGCGTCCACGATGTCCTGCTTGAACTGCTCCATGCCCAGGGATAGGCTTTGCAGTGCGATAACATCCCCGAAGGCATCCGCCACCACAGCGGGCAGGCCATCGCTCTCCGCAAACAGCACCCGGCAGGAGCGCAGGTCTGCAAAGCTGCGGCGGTAGTCTATGGCCCGTTTCACCCGGCTAAATATGAACGCCCGGTCGATAGGCTCCTCCTTGCGGCTTAGAATGCGCAGGGAGATCTGGGATCGGGGGTTGTATACCGCCATCGCCAGAAACTGGCCCCGCTGGCTTACGACCCGTACTACATCGCCGTCCTTGTATTCGCCTTCCGCCCGGTCGATATCGCTGCGAAACACCCAGGGATGTCCGCTGTATACCCGTTGTTCTTTGCCCTTGTGTAAAAATACGGTGGTCATGCATCCTCCAACTAATAGTAGATTTCAAAGCCTATTATAACACAGGTTTGGGCAACTGTGAATGAATTGTAAACCCTGAGGAATTAGCGTTGACATCGGCTGGAACTTGCGCTACAATTCCAAATGCGCTAAATGTTAGCCGACTAAGTTTTATTGAGATTACCAGAGAAGGGATGGAAGATGAAAAATTCGGTACATTTCGTTCATAGCATTTTTGGGGTGCATCATACCTTTATTCAGTGCTTACACGCCTGTGTGCATAACAGCGAAACTGGGCCGCACCCGCGTCAAGGCCCGATCTTGGGGCTGATGCTGGAAAAGGACGGCATGAGCCAGGCGGATATCGTCCGCGAGATGCGGGTTAGCGCCGCTACGGTGGCCGTATCCTTAGCCAGGCTGGAAAAGCTAGGGCTCATCACCCGGGAGAAGAACCAGCAAAACCAACGGGCCAACATCCTCTATTTGACTGAAAAGGGGAGGAACGAGGCCACCCAGATGCGGCAGACTATGGACGAGATAAGCGAAGTGGCCATGGAGGGCTTTACACCCAAGGAAGCGCAGCAATTGGAAGGTTATTGCGCGCGGATGATCCAAAATCTGCAACAGAAGTATAAGGTAAAGGAGTGTGGGCTTAAACATGCACCACATGATTAAACACTTAAAAAAATACGCAGCCTCGATACTGGCTATCGTGCTGCTGCTGGGTATCCAGGCGGTATGCGATCTAACGCTGCCCACCTATACGGCCTCCATCGTCAACGTAGGCATCCAGCAGCAGGGCGTTGCCCACAGCGCGCCGACCATCCTACGGGCAAGCACCCTGGAAGGGGTAAAGCTGTGGATGCCCAGCGAGGATGTAAAAAGCATTATCGAGAAAAGCTATACCCCCGCCACCGCCGAGGAGGCGAAAAAGCTGGGGGTCACCCTTGGCGATGAGCCGCTTTTCAAGCTTTCGGATGTATCCGATGAGCAGCAGGAGGCCCTGGACAGCCTTTTTGACCGGGCGCTGACGTTGCAGAGCATGGTCAGCGGGGAAAGCGATATCGACATCGCCGCCATGCTGAGCATGGCAGGCGCAGACCCCACCGCCCAGACCCCTGAAATGGCAGGGGCGGCGCAGCTGACCCCGGAGCAGGTGCCCGCTATGCTGGCGGCTATGGAAGTGAGCCAGCGGGACGCGCTCCTCAGCCAGATCGACGAAAAGCTGTTTTCCGTGCTGCCGGCCACCATGCTTACCCAGGCAGGCAATCAAGCGGTCCGCAATGAGTATGCAGAAATGGGAATGGACCTAAGCCGGGTGCAGAGCCGCTTTATCTGGCGGGATGGGGCGCTGATGCTCCTTATCGCGCTGGCTGGTACGGCGGCGGCGGTGCTGGTGGGCTTCTTTGGCTCCCGCACCTCGGCCTCCCTGGGCCGGGATCTGCGGCAGAAGGTGTTCCATAAGGTGGTCAACTTCGGCCAGAAGGAAATGGAGCAGTTTTCCACCGCGTCCCTTATTACCCGCTCCACTAACGATATCCAGCAGGTGCAGCAGGTGATGGTATTCCTGCTCCGCGTGGTCATCTATGCGCCGATCATCGGCCTGGGCGGCATTCTCCGGGCTACCCGCACCACGCCCTCTATGGCCTGGGTCATTTTTGTGGCGGTAATAGCCGTCATTGCTATCGTGATGGTGCTGCTGGCCCTGGCTATGCCCAGGTTCAAGCAAATGCAGACCCTGGTGGACAAGGTGAACCAGCGGATGCGCGAGACCCTCACAGGCCTTCCGGTCATTCGGGCCTTCTGCACCCAGAAGCGGGAGGAGGAACGCTTTGACGAGGCCAGCACTCGTCTGATGAAGACCCAGCTTTTCGTCAATCGCCTGATGAGCGGGATGATGCCGCTGATGATGCTGGTGATGAACGGCGTTTCCATCCTTATTATGTGGGTGGGCGCGCGCGGCATGGACAACGGCGCTATGCAGATCGGCGATATCATGGCCTTTATCCAATATACCATGCAAATTATCATGGCCTTCCTGATGATCTCCATGATCAGCGTTATGCTGCCCCGGGCCTCTGTGGCCGCCAAGCGGGTGCAGGAGGTGCTGGACACCGAGATCAGCATCAAGGATGCCAAGGTGCCCCAGGCCTTTGATGAAAGCCTCCGTGGTGTGGTAGAATTCACGGATGTCAGCTTCCGTTATCCGGATGCGGAGGCGGATATGCTCAGCCATATCAGCTTTACCGCAAAGCCTGGACAGACCACTGCCATTTTGGGCGGCACGGGTTCGGGCAAGTCCACGCTTATCAACCTCATTCCCCGATTCTTTGATGTGACCGACGGCCAGATATTGGTGGATGGGGTAGACATTCGGGAAGCCGGGCTGGAAGACCTGCGGGACCGTATCGGCTACGTGCCTCAAAAGGGCGTACTGTTCTCCGGCACCGTTAGCGAGAACCTGACCTTCGGTTCTACAAATATCCCTGAGGAGCAATGCCGCAAGGCTGCGCAGATCGCCCAGGCGGAAACCTTCGTGCTGGAGCGGGAGGGTGGCTATGATAGCGAGATCGCTCAGGGCGGCAGCAACGTATCCGGCGGCCAGAAGCAGCGGCTATCTATTGCCCGCGCTATTGCCAAGGACCCGGAGATATACATTTTCGATGATAGCTTCTCCGCTTTGGACTTTAAGACAGACGCAGCGGTTCGCAGTGCACTGGCCAAGGAAACAGGGGATTCTACCATGCTGATCGTGGCCCAGCGCATTTCCACCGTTATGCAGGCCGAGCAGATCTTGGTGCTGGACGAGGGCAAGCTGGTAGGCAAGGGCACCCATCAGGAATTGATGGAGAGCTGCGAGGTGTATCAGCAGATCGCTACCAGCCAGCTATCAAAGGAGGAACTGAGCAATGCAAAATAATAAGAGAAGCAGCCAGCGCCGCGGAGGGCCCATGGGTGGCCCGGGTCATGGGCCTATGGGTCCTGCGGAAAAGGCTAAGGATTTTAAAGGCTCGTCCCGCAAGCTGATGAAGTTTTTAGGGCAGTACCGCTGGAGCCTGCTTATGGTGGTCTTGCTTTCGGCGGGCAGCGCGGTGTTCAGCGTTGTGGGACCTAAAAAGCTGGGTGAGATCACTACGGAAATTTTCAAGGGCGTGCTGGGCAAGCTGTCCGGTGGCCCGGGGGTAGACTTTGGCGTTATCGGCGTACTGCTTTTGTGGCTGCTGGGCTTGTATGCCTTAAGCGCGCTGCTCAGCTTCCTGCAGGGCTATCTGATGAGCGGCGTATCCCAAAAGCTGAGCTATCAGCTGCGCAAGCAGCTGGCGGCCAAGGTGCACCGCTTGCCCATGAGCTTTTTTGACCACACCACCAACGGCGAGGTTTTAAGCCGTGTGACCAACGACGTGGACACCCTGGGTCAAAGCCTGAACCAGAGCCTTTCCCAGGTGGTATCCTCTGCCACTACCGCCATTGGTGTACTGGTGATGATGTTGTCCATCAGCTGGCAGATGACCCTGGTGGCCCTGGCCATCCTGCCTATTTCCGCCATTCTGATGAGCTTTACCGTAAAGCACAGCCAGAAGTACTTCGTGGGTCAGCAAAAATACCTGGGCAATGTAAATGGCCAGGTAGAGGAGATCTACGGCGGCCATGTGGTGGTCAAGGCCTTTAACGCGCAGGATGACGTGACCGATACCTTTGATAAGACCAATAACAAGCTGTACAATTCTGCCTGGAAGTCCCAGTTCTTCTCCGGTCTGATGCACCCCATCATGGGCTTCATCGGCAACCTGGGCTATGTGGCCTCCGTGGTCATGGGCGCGGCCTACGTGGCCTCCGGTATGCTGGCGGTAGGCGATATCCAGTCCTTCATCCAGTACGTGCGCTCCTTCAACCAGCCCATTGCCCAGGTGGCGCAGATCGCCAACGTGCTGCAAAGCACCGTGGCGGCCAGCGAGCGGGTATTTGAGTTCCTGGACGAAGCGGAGGAAGACCAGACCGTAGAGAACCCCGTTTCCATCGAGAACATTCAGGGTCAGGTCACCTTCGATCATGTGCGCTTCGGCTACGACCCGAGCCAGATCATTATCAATGATTTCAGCGCCACTATCCAGCCCGGCCAGAAGGTAGCCATCGTGGGTCCCACCGGCGCAGGCAAGACCACCATGGTCAAGCTGCTGATGCGCTTTTACGATGTTACCGGCGGTTCCATCCGTATTGACGGCCACGACATCCGCGAATTCGACCGCAACCAGCTGCGCCTGCTCTTTGGCATGGTGCTGCAGGATACCTGGCTTTTTGGCGGTACCGTACAGGAAAACATCCGCTATGGCCGCCTGGATGCCACGGACGAGGAAGTGATGGAAGCGGCTAAGACCGCCCATGCCAATCACTTTATCAAAACTTTGCCTAACAGCTACCAAATGGAGCTGAACGAGGAGAGCAGCAATATTTCCCAAGGCCAAAAGCAGCTGCTGACCATTGCCCGGGCCGTGCTGGCAGACCCCAAGGTCATGATCCTGGACGAAGCCACCAGCTCCGTAGATACCCGGACGGAAGTCCGTATCCAAAAGGGTATGGATGAGCTGATGAAGGGCCGTACCAGCTTTGTGATCGCGCACCGGCTGTCCACCATTCGGGATGCAGACCTGATCCTGGTCATGCGGGATGGCGACATCGTGGAGCAGGGCAAGCACGAGGAGCTTCTTGCCAAGGGTGGCTTCTACGCCGACCTCTATAGCGCCCAGTTCGAGAAGACGGCGTAAGAAACGGGCAAGAGGACGAGGGGACGGGCGTGGGCGATGCGCCCGTCCTCAGACGTATACTGTGAACGTACGATGTCAAAACCTACTAATAACAGGGGCAACCACTTTACCCACAGCAAGTATGAACTGGTTTAGAAGCCCGATGCTAAAAACTGAATAGGTAGGATACCCAGAAATAAGGGCTACGCGCTCACAAGAAAGCAAAGTTAATCTTCTGTGAGCACGTAGCCCTTATTTGTTTTGAAGATAGTGCAAAGGTAGCATTACTAGCTAATATCGCTATATTGCGATAGCACCAAGAGCGCACTTATACACCATATAAATGTGGTGCGTGCAATCTTGCAGATAGTGTTTTGTACCTATCGGTACAAAAGGAACGAAAATGAATTGTTGCAAAACCGCTAAATGGGAATTTGTTACTCTCTATGAATATAGATCCTTGTCATATTGGGTTCTCCATCTCCCTGTACCATGCACAGAAAATGCCAACCATAACGTTCATAAAAAGAAGTATGGTCTGTGGCAAGGTACAAAGTGTCAATTCCTATCTTTTTCATGTCCGCACAGACATAATTCAACAATGCGCCAGCAATTCCATTACGGCGCTTATCTTCTTGCGTATAAACAGCACACACATTAGGAGTTAGATCTTTTCTATTATGAAAATCGTTTTCGATAACCCCCAGCCCACCAATAATCCTATCAGCTTCCATTGCTACATACCATTGTGGGACAGATTTCTTTTTAGTCAAGCAATCCTCCATACTTTCAGTATATGCTTCTAGCGGAATCCTCCACTTTTCATGAAACCATTGTGCTGCTTTATCTTTTATCTCTGGCTTATCAATAAGTCGTAATATTTCATAGTTCATTCGAGTATTCTCCTATTTAAACCCTGATTTATATTATTGTAGGTTAAGTTTTATTTGATTTCTGATACACAGCGCAATAAGCCGTGCCATTCAGAATGGGAATAATGTTTACAGTGAATCCGGCATCCTGACCTGCCTTTGTTAACTCGTACACAGTAAAGCGCCTATATCCGAACCGGGTGTGTGAGAATTGCATCAGCGCTTCATTTGAATAGAGCGTGTTAATAAAGATACCGTTTGGGTTAAGTACTCGCTTGATTTGCGCCATGGCATGATTAAGGTCATCCCAGAAATATACCGTATTGATTGTATATGCCTTGCTAAAAACATTATCAGCAAATGACATTGTCTCTATATTCTCGCATGCAAGTGTCATTCGTCCACCTTTTACAGACTTGTGAAGGCTCTTTGATGCAGCTTTGATAATGCTTTCCGATGGGTCAATCCCTGCAAATTTACAATTGCTTTGCTTTGCAACCATACTTAACACATACCCATTCCCACATCCAATATCCAAAATATTGTCCGCATCATTAGGTGCAAGCAGTCGGATGGTTTCTTCGTATAAGAGGCGATTTTGCCTATTCATCACAAAAGATATTATCTTTCCGCAAAACCCTATAGGGTTACTAAATTGCCTTGAGATGTAACTACTTAAACTCATATTTAGCCTCCGAAAAAACATGCAGTCCATTAAATCCTAATTTATATCATATGATAGCAGAAAAGCCAAATTCTGTCGACTTGCCCTGCAGCTTTTATGATGGAAATATGGAGAGAATCACACGCATCCACACATTTAATGCAAAGGCACTTTCCCAAGTTTGAACTCTCTACCTTGACAAACCTCATCCCCCTGCCAGGGCTTTGCCCTGGACCCATTTTTGAACGGCATTGCATGCAGGTCAGGTAAAGGGGCAAAAGCTATATCAGAAAAAATATATAACGTAAGAGGCTGCGGCGTTTTAATGCCACAGCCTCTTACGTTATAATGTCTCGACTGCGTGAAGCGCGGTCTATGAAGGGTCCAGGGCGAAGCCATAGTTACGCTATTTCTTCCAGCTCCACGGTCAGATTGTAGTTCTCCCGGGCCGCATCCTCAAATACCACGAGCATCCGGGGAATGTAGTCTGCCATTTTTCCATCGGGATGAGAGGAGTACTTTACCTTAAGCAAAAGGGGATCGGTGGTAGCCGTCAGCTCGTCATAGAGGGCATCAAGGTTCGCGCCGTAGTAATAGGGCAGCGCTAGCTGTTCCTTAAGGTATCCATGAAGGGTGATCTTGTCCTCAAAATCGGTGATGTCTAACATAATTTCCCGCATGCCGTGCCTCCTGAATCAATACATTTCTTGAAAAGATTTATGGTTGTCAGAAGTGTAGTAAATCAGCCCATCGCTGGAATAAACGATTCGCTCCTTGCCGCGCTTTCCGTCCACTACGTTTACATCGCATTCCTTCCACGTGCGGCCCTTTGCCGCAGGCAGAAGCCCTTCCCGATTGCCGAAGGTGTCGCCGCCCAAAGCACAGCCGGGGGCTACCTGGCCCAGGTTATCCCGCTTGCTGTTCCAGCCCAGGGCCTTGGCTTCGCTTTTGGTAAGATAGTTTTTGGGTAGCTTGCCATACTTGCGCAGGTAAGCCGCTACCTCATCCCTGGAGGTATACTCGCCGTCTTTTGTAACGGTCACGGCTTGGGCATCGGCCTGGGGGGTGGGCTCGCCTTCCGTTACCAGCACCTGCTTGAAGGTGTTGTAATGGTCATCTGTGTAGAAGATCAGACCATCTGTGGAAAAGACGATGCGCTTGCCGTTGCGGTAGCCGCCGTCGGAGTCGATGTCACATTCGGTCCAGCTGTGCTTTTTCCCGTCCGGGGCCTGCACGTTGCCTTCATAATTGCCAAAATGGTCGCCGCCAATGGAATGACCGGGAGCGACCTTTTTTAGGTTACCGTCACGGTTGCTCCAGCCCAGGGCCTCGGCCTCCCGCTTGGTAAGAAAATTGCTGGGTAGATGGCCGAAGGTGTGTAGGTAAACGGCCACCTCTTCCATGCTGCTGTACAGGCCATCCTCGGTAACAGGGTAGTCGGCGGCGTTCAGCTCAATGCTTTGTGCTGCTGACAGGGCCAGGGAGGGTACAAGCAGCAGGGCTGCCAGCAGGGCGGTAATGATACGGGTAAAACGTTTCATGCTCCAGATCCCTTCTTGTTAAATGATTGTCAAAGGAAAACGGGATTTGACCAGGCGCTGTTTCCGTCGCTATCAATGATCTGTATACGGACAAAGGTCTCGCCGGAGGAGGCTGTCAGGTCGTAGGCGGCCTGGGTCAGCCCGTTGCCGGTAATGCAGCGGCCATTAGACCAGACCAGGTTACTGTAAAAGATAATGGTGTCTACCGGGGAACAAGATAGGGCGAGCTGTCCGTTTTCCATCGTGATCTGATGGAACTGGGGCCCTTGGCTGGCGTAGAAGCGGCCCTCGTCCAGGGCGGCGAACAGGCTCTCCTGGGTCAGCGCGTCCGCCTGCACCATGGTAAAGCTCCGGCCTGCCTCGCCATTGTAAAAGTGAGAATCATCTGAGGCAACGAAGCGGAAGGGGACGCCGTGGGTCAGGGCTACATCCAGTATAGCACTGGAATTCGCCCGGTCGCCGTTCCAGGGATAGGTGGAAACGGAGTTGTATATCTCCGCTGCGGTAAGGCCCCTAAGAGCGGAGAGGGTGGAAAGGGTATTGAGGGACCAAGCGGGATGCGCCAGGATGACTCGGCCGCCGTGGGCCTTCATATGGTCGATGGTCGCCTGAGGGCCCTGCCGGTAAACGGCTTTATACTCGTAGCCTGCATCCATGCCGATGCCGATAAGATGCAGCGCCTCGCAGGCAAGCATGTAGTCCATCTCGATACCGGGCAGCAGGAGCATCGTTCCCTCCATATGGGCGGGCTGGGACAGGCGGCGGTGATCCGTCAGGGCCAGGAAGTCATACCCCTTATCCCGGTACAGGCTGATGACCTCCTCAGGGGAACGCCTGCCATCGCTAAGTGTGGTATGGCAATGGAGGTTACCCTTGAAGAAGGGCTTTCCGTCTTGAAAAAGCTTCATGAAATACTCCTTTGCATGTGTGCATACTAAAGCTTGACTCTTGTATGCAAAGGTTATTATATACTTTCATTTAGGGATTTGCAAGCTGAACAGCCCAGAAATAGCCCAAATAAGACAGGACAGGCCAAGATCAGCGGGTACTGGTAGCGCACGATGGCGCAGGGGCTGAAAAGCAGGAATAGAAGGGTCAGCACAAGGGGTGCGCTGCTCCAAAGGATATCCTTCCGCCGTTCATACACAGCCGTAAACAAAAGGAACATAAGCATCCAGCTATATCCGGCCAGGCTGAACAGCTGGGCCAATATAGGGATATCGAGGTATTCATTGGCGGAAAAAAGCCGCTCATACAGGCTTTCCAGCCCAGGAAACAGGCTTACGTGCGCTATCTGGAAGCCTTTTTTGATATCGCTAAGGAGATAGCCCTGCCGATCCTCCAGGGCTGTGCCGTAATGGGTGGCCTGGGTGGTGTCATCCACAAACCAATAGCCTTGGCAATTGAACAGGAAGGCTTCCCAATAATCCTGGGGGTATTCCTGGCCCAGCTCCCACCAGATGTCAATAAAGTCCGAAATGTAATCGGGATCTATGTCCGCGTGGGTTTTGATGGGGTCGGCAAAGGTGGGGGAATAGGCAGTGATACGGGGCATGTATTCCTCCAGCTCCGTGGTGTAGATGACCTCATTGGGGTACCGGTTATAGACCCGGGCCAATTGCTGCAGGGGCACGCTAAGGGCCTCCTTGATCTTTCCGGGTTCAGCCTGAAAGGCCTTGGACAGCCCGAAGGAGCAGCCTGCAAACAGCAGCATCCCAGATGCCAGCAGGGCTATCATGCGCAGGCAGAAAGCAGGGTGCTTCCGGACGAAGAAAAGAAGGAGCAAAGCCAGAGGTAAAAACACCAAAACGCCGTTGTTGCGCAGCAGGCAGGTCAGCGCGATCAGTATCAACAGGCGAAGAAAAAACTTCCAATCCTTCAACTGGCTAGGGTCGCGGTAAGCCTGGTGAAGGGATATAGCAGACAGCACCAAAAAGGCGGAATACAGCACATCCTTCGTAGTGCTGATAGCCAGCATGGGATGGATAGGGCATAGGGCGAAGAACAGAAAGCCGGCCACGCGGACGGCCTGGGGCACCTGAATGCGGTACAGGTAAGCCAGCATCCACGCCAAGCATAGGCACATGGCGGCCATCTGAAACAGCGAATGCAGCGCTATGCCCAGCGTGTAGGAGCCTAAAAGGCCGCCCAAGCGGTAAAACAGACCCATAAACCAAGTGTGCAGCAGCGGGTGATTGGCGCTGTATGCGCCGTCCAATACCTGGCGAAGCTGCACATGCACGTCGTAGTTGAACAGGCCTGGGTAATAGGCTAAAAATACAGGCAGCCAGCACAGGAAAAGGCCAGCGGTATAGAGCCAGAAGGCAGCCCGGGGCGAGCGGTCTGCGTGGGCAGGCAGGCGACGCAAACGGCAGCAGGCCTGATAAAGCCCCCAAAGCAGGAACGATGCCAAGGGACCCAAGCCGATCCCTGCGCAAAGTACGGCGGCCATATCGGGCCATTGGCCCAGGCCGCCCAGCCGCTGCATTTGATAACCCAAGGCAGTGCTTAGGCAAAAGAAAAAGCCCAGGGGAAGGACCAGCCCCTGAGCCCTCCGGTCTTTAATGCGGAGGAACCGGATGGCGCCATAGAGGATAAGCCCAAAGAGCAGGACATATACAAAGCTATAGGGCCCAAAGGGCGAGGCTGGAAAGATATGGAGCACGCCCCACAGCCCCGTCAGGGAGGCAAGGACACAGGCGGCATAGGTCACGATGTGCATCTTATGTAACACCCCTTGCTAAAGTTCAGTCTGTAGAAATTCTGTCTGCTAAAGGCCTGTCGGGGATAAGGCTCGGTCCGGCAAGCTAGAGCGAGCTCGGGGAAAGCTCGTGGATAAGGCGCAGGATCTGAGTATCCATAGCTTCAGCCGTTTGCGCGTATAGGGAGACTGGGCCTCCAAAGGGATCGGGGATGGCGGGCTGAAATACCCGAACCGGAACGGAGAGGCCGGGAAAGCGCTCCTTGAGAGTAAGCGCGTGCTGAGCCGACATGGCCATGATGAGCGAAGCCTCGTTCAGCAACGCTTCGCTAAGGGGCTGGGTCCTGTGGGCCACTAAGGATAAGCCTCTTAGCTCCATGGCGGTTTGGGCCGGGGAGGACGCAGGCATCCCTTCCATGGGGTAAAGTCCGGCAGAAACGGCCCGCATAGGCAAATGCGCCTCTTGGCAGTGATGGTTGAATAGGCACTCCGCCATAGGGCTGCGGCAGGTGTTTCCGGTGCAAACAAACAAAATGGTCTTCATAGGCTCGCCTCCTGGTCTAGGCTGGCAAGGTCGTCTGCATCCACAATATGAAAGGCAGCGGCGCGGCTTAAGCGGTTCATGATGGCCAGGCCTACGCCAGTAGGCTCCATCACCTCGCAAAGCACCAGGGTGATGCCTTCCTCGTCCATTTCCCTCAGCCGAGCAAAGAGCTTTTGGGCCACGGTCTCCGGCTGGCTTTTTAGGCCGATGGACCTTGCGTTAGCGCCTTTATAAAGGGGCAGATGCTCCTCAAAAGCCAATACTTGGCAGGGCCTTCCGCCCTGGACGGCTTTGCGGTACTGCCCGAGGCAATACCGGGCCACGTTTTCCCTCTGGCCCTTTACCAGCCAAAGCTGACCCTGCGGAGCGTAATGGCGGTACATCATGCCGGGAGAAAGGGCTTTTTCCCCTTCCTTAAGGGGTCTGAGTACGCTGTCGGCCACCTGCACCTCGGGCAGCACAGTCAGCAGCATATCCGGGGTGATCCCGCCAGGGCGCAGTACCGTGGGGATGCTGCTGCTCATGTCGATAACCGTGCTTTCCAGGCCCACCTGGCAAGGGCCGCCATCCAGGATCAGCGGTATCTTTCCGTCCATGTCCTCCAACACGTGCAGGGCGGTGGTGGGGCTGGGCTTGCCGGAGGTGTTGGCGCTGGGGGCGGCAATGGGCACGCCGCAGGCCTTAAGCAGCGCCTGAGCTACGGGATGGCTGGGTATGCGGATGGCTACGCTGGCAAGGCCTGCGTTCACCACGGCGGGGATGCAGGCCTTCTTGGGCAACAGCAGCGTTAAGGGACCGGGGCAAAAAGCATCCATCAGAGCCTTTGCAGCTGGCGATATATGGCACAAGGGCTGGGCAGCGGCCCGGTCCGGCACGTGCAGGATCAATGGGTTATCGGCTGGGCGGCCTTTGGCCGCGAAGATGGCCCGTACAGCGTCCCCGTCCAGGCCGTTAGCTCCAAGGCCATATACGGTTTCCGTGGGAAAAGCCACCAGCTGCCCAGTCTTTAACAGCTGGGCAGCCCTTTCGATGGCAGGGGAGGCAGGGGCAAGCAGTTCTGTTCTCATGCCTCCGTGTCCCCCAATTCCTTTAGCTTTTCCGCCTGCTCTGCCAGGAGCAGCGCGTCGATGACTTCGTTCAGGTCTCCGTCCAAAATTTCCTCGATCCGGTACAGGGTAAGGCCGATGCGGTGATCCGTCACCCGCCCCTGGGGAAAGTTATACGTGCGGATGCGTTCGCTGCGGTCGCCGGTGCCGATCTGGCCCTTGCGGTGGGCGGCGTAGGCCGCGTCCTTTTCCTCCCGCAGCTTATCGTATAGGCGGCTTTTCAGCACTCGCATGGCCTTGTCCCGGTTCTTGATCTGGCTTTTTTCGTCCTGGCAGGTGACCACCAGCCCGGTGGGCAGGTGGGTGATGCGCACGGCGCTGTCGGTGGTGTTGACGCACTGGCCGCCGTGGCCAGTGGAACGGTACACGTCTATCCTTAGATCGTTTTGGTTAATGGTGATCTCTACATCCTCGGCCTCCGGCAGGACGGCCACGGTGCACGTGCTGGTGTGGATGCGCCCGCCGGACTCGGTGGAGGGAACCCGCTGCACTCGGTGCACGCCGCTTTCGTATTTCAAGCGGCCAAAGGCCCCGGCTCCGCAAAGGGTGAACACCGCTTCCTTTACGCCCCCAAGCTCCGTCATGTTGTAATTCACAGGTTCCACCTTTAGGCGGTTGCGCTCGGCGTAGCGGGTGTACATGCGCAGCAGCAGCGCGCCAAAAAGCGCGGCTTCGTCGCCGCCTGCGCCGGAGCGGATCTCCACCACCACGTTTTTATCGTCGTCCGGGTCCTTGGGCAGGAGCAAAAGCTTCAGCTCCTGCTCCTGTTCCTCCTTGCGCGCCAGCAGCTCATCCAGCTCCTCCTGGGCCAGATCGGCCATGTCGGGCTGGTTTAACAGGCCCTTGGCTTCATGGATGCCCGTTAAGGTCTCCTGATAGTGCTCGTAGGCCTGCACGGAGGGCTCCAAGGAAGCATGCTCCTTAAGCAGCTTCTGCCACAGGGCTTGATCTGCAATAATTTCCGGCTGGCTTACCGCTTCGGAAAGCTCCTGGTAGCGGCCGGTGATCCAATCAAATTTTTCAAACATAAAAATGCGCTCCTTATTTGTTCGTTGATCCATTGGGGTCGTTCATGGATAAAAAGCGCACTTGGCTACGTGGGCAGGGACCCGGCATAGGCACAGACCACCCGGTCCTTGCCGCAAAGGTCCTGATGGATGGTGGGGGCATGATAACCGCCCTGGGCTAGGATAAGGCCGCAAACAGCCTGGCCCTGGGCTTCGCCTATCTCCATGGCTAAAAGCCCCCCTGGGGTCAGGTGGTCTACCGCCGCGTTCACGATGGCACGGTAAAAGTCCAGCCCGTCCGCACCGCCATCCAGCGCCAGCACTGGCTCCATAAGCACCTCCGGCTGGAGGGTAGGGCATATATCCTTTTCGATATAGGGGGGATTGGAAACGATGCACTCGAAGCATTGCCCCTTAAGCGGCGCAAACAGGTCGCCTTGCAGGAAGGTAACCTCCGCTTGATTTTGGGCGGCATTGTGGGCGGCCACGGCCAGGGCATCCGGGCTGATGTCCGTTGCGGTCACCTGGGCGGCGGGGCGAAGGTGCTTCAAGGTGATGGCAATGGCACCGCTGCCTGTGCACAGGTCCAACGCCCTGGGCGCAGGCGCGGGATGCGCCCGCAAAAAGGCCAGGGCGATCTCGCACAGGGTCTCCGTTTCGGGTCTTGGGATCAGCACTCGCTCATCCACGTCGAAGTCCAAGCCGTAGAAGCACTGCTGTCCCAGCAGGTATTGCAGAGGCTTGCGGGAAGCACGGGAAAGCAGGAGCGACAAAAACTGTTGCTCCTGCTCTGGGCTTAGGACCTCATGGGGACGAAGGGCTAGCTCCATGCGGGGGATAGCCGTCACATGGGACAGCAAAATAGAGGTATCTGTCCGAGGATCGGGCACCTCCGCGTCGGTCAAAGCTTCCTGTCCATATTGCAAAGCCTTTTGAATGGTCATGGACTTTCAGGTCAAAGGAGAGGGATCGCCCTCGTCGATAGCTTCGGTTTCTAGGGTCTCAGGCGCTTGTGCGGCTTCTGCCGCAGGCGTTTCGGCCGCAGGCGTTTCTGCTTCCGGCTCGAAGGTAGGGTCGCTCAGCCGGTAGTCCATCATGCGGGTATAGCCGTCCTCGGTCTGCTCCACACCACGGGTAGGCAGGCCATGCAGCGCCACGTTCATAGCCACGATGGCAATCTCCACCATTTCGTCGGTGGGCTGCTTGGTGGTCAGTCGCTGCATCTGCATGCCGGGCCAGCGCAGGGCGCGGACCAGGGGGGAATCGTGGTGGGCCAGGCCCTTGAGCACTTCATAGCTGATGCCTGCCACAACGGGAAGCAGCGCCAAACGGCTGAGCAGCCGCCAAATAAAGTTGGTGCCCTGGTAGCCCAGCACAGTGAACATAACGATGGAAATAACGAATACGATCAGCAGGAAGCTAGTGCCGCAGCGGGGATGCAGGGTAGAAAACGGCTGGGCATTTTCAGGGGTAAGGGGCAGATCGTTTTCATTGCAGTATACGGTCTTGTGCTCCGCACCGTGATACTGGAAGGTACGCCGCACATCCGGGACCTTGGCGCAGAACAGAATATAGCCGATCAAAATCAAAATGCGGATAATGCCGCCTAGGAGATTGACCAGCCAGCTCATTTCAGGGGCAGGCCACAGAGATTTAAACAGCCGGGAGAAGACCTCCGGCACGAACATGAATAGGCCAAAGGAGAGCACGATAGCCAGCACCACAGCCACGGCCATGATGATCTTATCAATGCCCTTGCCCAGCTTTTTGCTGAGCCACATTTCGAATTTGGTGGGCTCCTCCTCCAGCACGCCTAACATTTCCGTGCTGGATTGCAGGGTGCTCATGCCCATGGAGAACATGCCGCCCATATTGATGATGCCCCGGACAAAGGGCCAGCCCATCCACTTATGCTTTTCAGCGGGGGAGTGGTAGGCACTTCGTTTTACCACGATAGAGTTATCCGGGCGACGCACCGCGATGGCGATAGCATTCGGCGCTTTCATCATTACGCCTTCCATGACGGCCTGTCCGCCGATATCCACACGCTTGGGGGCGGTGTTTTTCTCTTTATTGCTCATAAATTGGGTATTTCCTTTCTGGTGGCTCAAAAGACACAAATTATCTATTTCTATTAGGGACAGGCGTTTTCCTGCCACCAACGCATAGGATACTCATGTAAAATATACAATGAAAAAGGGCGGCGGCGCGATGCCTCCACCCTTCTCATACACAGATCACTCCATGTTGAAACGCTTTTTAAAGCGATCCACACGCCCGCCGCTATCTACCAGCTTTTGCTTACCGGTAAAGAAGGGGTGGCACTTGGAGCAAATTTCGACCTTCAACTCCGGTTTGACGGAGCCGGTTTCGAACGTCTCACCGCACACGCAACGAACGGTAGACTTGCCATATTTAGGATGGATCTTCTCTTTCACGCATTTTCACCTCTTTTGCGCATGCTGCTAGGTTCTATAAAACCGCAAAATGTATTTTACCATAGTATAACGGAGTTTGCAAGATGTTTTTGCACCCTTGGACAGAAAAAGTTGACGCCTGCACCTGTGATGCCTTGCAAGCACGCTTCAACAAGTGCTGTAACAGGCACTGTAACAAGCGCTGTAGCAGGCACTGCAACAAACGCTTCAACAAGCACTGTAACAAGCGCTTCAACAAGCGCTGTAGCAAGCGTTATACAAGCGTTATACCAAGCAGTGCCTTGAGAAACGGCACGCTATTTGAATTGACTGAAAATGCGAAACATGGTACAATTTAACGAGGAAAGACAGCTTGTGTAGAATCTCGAAGGGAATGAGAAACGGATATGTTAAAAAGACGCATAGTTTCCCTTCTGATTATCGCAGCACTTTCGCTTTGCAGGGTGGGAATGGCCAGTGCTACCCATATAGAAGACCGTATGCTCCATATCGCCACCTCCTATGATGCAGCAACGACAAATGATCATATACTCAATACCCTTTATAACAGAATTGGATATAGTATTTCTATTGAGCCTTATGCCATGACCATTGCCGCAGGCACCGCCAACAGCGGCGAGTTGGATGGCTTGGCTGAGAATATGGACCACCTGTCCGAGTTCTACCCCAATCTCTTGATGGTGGAGGAACCCTTAGGCAGCATAGTTTTCCTTACGTTTGCCAAAGAAGAAAAAGCCTATTCCCTAAGCAGCTGGGCTGATCTGTCCGGCCTTAGGGTCGGCACGCTTTTTCAAAAGCTGTATGCGGATAAGCATTTGCCCGCCGATATTGCGGAGCATTTGCAGTATAGCTCCTTTTACGAGATGAACCGGGCCCTGCTCCGTGGTGAGGTAGACGTGATAATTGCCACCCAGGGCACTGGGGAGCAGCTGCGCCCTTTGAACGGGGTCTCTATGAAGGGCGAAATAGATTCGATGCTTTGCTATACCTACCTGCACAAGCGGCATGCCGCACTGCTGCCTCTTTTGGCTCAGACGCTTAAGGAAATGAAGGCCGACGGCACATACGATGCCATCGTTAGTGGCGGCCAGGGTGAAGCCCGGTCTTACCGGGTGCTGCATATATCCTCCTATTGCCCGGAGGATATGTGGGATACGGAAATGGGCATAGCTGTCAGCCAAAGCCTTAAGAAGGTGGGTAATATCCGGTATTTTAACGTATGCCTGTATTCTAACCGCTTTAAAACGGACTATGAGCGGGCGAAGATAGGCTATGCCGCCATCCGCACCATGTTTGTGGATGGCGCACCGGATCTGATCATTGCATCGGATAACTATGCGTTTTCTTTTATGAAGGAGTACGGGGATACCCTATTTTCCAATAAGCCTGTGGTCTACTGTGGCGTATCCGGCAATGCCAGCCTTTTTAAAGAGGTTCAGGGAAAGTACGCCGGGGTCGAGCAGCGATACTCCGCCAGGGAAAACCTGGAGATGATCCAAAAGCTGTTCCCGGCAACGGAGCAGGTGCTGGTGCTTACGGATGAAAGCGCCACAGGGCAGGCGGCCAAGGAAGCCTTTACCGAGCTTAATGGCGACTATGGCATAAGCGCCTCCGTTATATTTAATAAGCCCGGTCAATCCTTTGACGATATGCTGGCGGAGCTTTCAAGCCTTCCGAAGAACACGGTGGTCTTGATCGGCAGCTATGTTTTTGAGCCTATGGCGGCCGGCGGCCCCAGGGAACGGATGCAGAAATTGATCGTGGAAGCGTCAAACGTGCCCGTCTTTAGCATGTCCGCGATCGGAAACGGCGAGATCGGCGGCAAAAGAAGCAGCGCCACCACCCAGGGCGAGGCTGCCGTAGGGCTGGCGCTGGAGCTGCTGGCAGGCAAGAGCGTGGGCGAAGTGGAAGCGCCTCCGCTGGAATCCTTAAGCACATGGATGTTCGATGCCGAAGCACTTATGCACCATTCCCTTCGCCAGGACAGCCTGCCCAAAGAAGCCAAGATCATCAACACCATGCCCACCATGAGCGAGGCTAATCCTCAGGCGTTTGTACTGCTTATGCTGTGCATGGTGCTTGCCTTTGTGGCTGCCGGTGCGCTGCTGACAGCTACGCTTATTACGGCCCGCAAGAACAAGAAACTGACGGAGGCACAAAAGGAACTGGTCTCCTACGAAGAGCTGCAAAAGGTCCATGATGAGCTGTCAGAGTCCTCCCTGCGGCTTGAGATCGCGCTTTCCTCCGCCAACTCCAGCGTATGGGAGCTGGACCTGAAAACCAACATGATCGTTTTTGACTCCAAAATGAATGAGTTTATGGAGTTTGACGAAAGATCGCCCATGCCGTACGCCCGGTACTGCGAGTATCTCAACAAAATACGGGTCGAGCCGGAGCATGTAGGCGCTACCGAGCGTATTCGCAGGCTAACGGCGGAATCAGACTACAACGTGGATACCAGATGTGTTTATCCGAATGGACATGAGAAATATTTTTACAGTCAAGCCAAAACCCTTGTTGATAACCAGGGCCAACCCTTGAAGGTAGTGGGACTGTTGACCGAGGTGACCCAGCGGGTCATCGCAGAAAGAAGCGCTAAGGAGATATCCGCCAGAATACTCAACAATATTGACCATCAGGTCTATGTTTCCGATATTGAGACGGACGAGGTCCTCTTTATCAACGATCCTATGCGTAAGGCCCTTGGTATTAACGATTATGCCGGGCAGAAATGTTGGGCACTGTTTACGAACTATGGCAAGCACTGCGAGCATTGCCCCAAGGCAAAGCTGAATAAAGATCCAGGCGCGACTATCGTTTGGGAAAAAGAGCACCCGATCTTGAAGAATACCTTCCGCCATATTGATAAGTATATACAGTGGGTGGATGGGAAACGGGTACTTTTGCATGTTATGTTTGATATCAGCGATATCCGCCGTGCGGAAGCCGCTGTGGAGCAGCAGCTGAACCAGCAAAAGCTGATGGCGGAGGTGTCCGCGTCGCTTATTCAAATGGGGCATATTGATGCGATCATGCAGACGACCCTGGAGAAGATAGGCACCTTCCTGGATTGCTCCCGGATCATGATATCCACCTTTAACGAGGCGGAGCAGCAGCTGGAGCCCGCCTACGAATGGATAAGCCCTAAAGCAAGCAACCAGACAAGCTGGGGCGATCCTCGTTGCTTGGAGCCGGGTGTTTATCAGTATGATCAGTTTATTGCAAAGGGCAAGCGCTATTTCCTGATAGAGGACGGCTATCATGAGACGTTTGCCAACCCAGAGCAGAATTTTTTGCGAGCGGACATGTCCGTTATTCTCAAGACTGGGGATGAGATCCAGGGCGTATTTGAGGTGGCGCATGAAGAAGCCCACAAATGGCAGACCAGCGAGGTGCAAATGGGCCTTCTGGTGGGCAATGTGTACGCTATGTTCCTGAACCGGCAGAAGACGGCGGAAAGCCTGGTGGCGGCTAAGGAAGCGGCAGAGGAGGCCAACCATGCCAAGACCCAGTTCCTCTCCACCATGAGCCATGAGATCCGTACCCCTATGAACACTATCACTGGCATGACCCAGGTCATTTTGCGCAAGAATATCAGCCAGGAGATCCAGGAGGACGTGTTGGCGATTTCGGATGCCTCCGCTCACTTGATGAGCATTCTCAACGATGTGTTGGATATGTCCAAGATCGAGTCTGGCAAGGTGGTCATCGCTAATGCGGAATTTGATATGCTGCACGCTCTGGATGAGGTGCGCAGCATCCTCAGGCAGCGCTGCGAGGAGACCGGCATCCATTTTATCCCCGTCTTTGAAGGGCTGCCCTCCCAGCCGGTAGTGGGCGATAAGCTGTGCATCAAACAGGTGCTTATCAACCTCCTGGGCAATGCCGTAAAGTTTACGCCCGAAGGCGGGCAGGTGCGCTTTAACGTATGGGCCAAGCCGGGTAGGGAAAACGAAATGGATTTCGTTTTCCAGGTGGAGGATAACGGCATTGGTATGAACGAAGAGCAGATCCCAAAGCTGTTCCGGCCCTTTGAGCAGACCGCTCAGGATATCTCCGCCAAGTACGGCGGAACAGGCCTGGGTCTGGCTATCAGCCAGAATCTGGTACGGCTGATGGGCGGAAATATCGTGGTGGAAAGCGAACCCGGAAAGGGAAGCCGCTTCCGGTTTGCCCTGTCCCTGCCGCTGGATCAAAGGTCCCTGCCCGTAGAAAGAAAAGAGGCTCTGCTGACCGGCGATGTCACCCTGGCGGGCAAGCGCATCCTTTTTGCAGAGGATATCGACATCAACCGCGTCATTCTCATCGAGCTGCTCAAGGATACCCAGCTCATCATCGAGGAGGCCGTCGATGGGCAAAGGGCGGTGGATATGTACAAGGCGGCGCCGGATAGCTACGATATGATCCTGATGGATATGCAGATGCCGATACTGAACGGCCTGGATGCCACACGGCAGATCCGCGCCATGGAAAAGCCCGGTAGCAAGCGGGTGCCCATCATCGCCTTTACGGCCAATGCCTTTAGCGACGATGTAAGGGCCTGCCTGGATGCGGGCATGGATGATCATATCCGCAAGCCTATTGATTACAACGATGTGATGGAGAAGATCACGCGGCATATGAAGTAAGGCTATAAAGCAGACCCAAGACATACAGTCAAAAAAGAGCAGCCGTGCATTATGCGGCTGCTCTTTTGACCGGCCCTTTCGGTCCCTTACAGGCCCTTTCGGCCCCTTATTGGCCCTTTCGGTCCAGCAGGGACACCAGGTACTGGAATTCCTCCTTGTACACATCGCCTTTCACCGAGGCGGTATCCCGCAGTCGGTCCAGGGCGCTTTCATAGCTGGAGGTGCCTTTGTGCTCGCTGCCCCGAAGGAGCATGCCCACCTCGGCCACGGCGGAGGCAAAGCGCATGTTATCGCTGAGGTCTTCGGCCAATGCGGGGACTATGGGATAGGTGTACAGGTCGCTGGTGTCGCTGTCCGGCTTCTTGCAGCGCAGGCTCAGGGTCAGCCATTCGTCACTGTCTGCTACGGTTTGGTTTTGGTATTTGGTCTCCACCTGAGGAAGCTCCATTTTGCTGTCTACAGGCACCAGTTCATACAGCACGGTGACCCGGTGGCCGCTGCCCACCTCGCCGCCATCCTTCTTGTCATCGGCGAAGTCCTGGGCGGCCATGGTGCGGTTTTCATAGCCGATCAGCCGGTATCCCTTTACCTTGGCCGGGTTGAACTCCACCTGCAGCTTCACGTCCTTGGCCACTGTCAGGAAGGTGCCGCCGATCTCCTCTACCAGGGCCTTGCGGGCCTCGTAGAGGGTGTCGATATAGGCGTAGTTGCCATTGCCGTGGTCCGCCAGGGCTTCCAGCTTGTTATCCTTGTAGTTGCCGCTGCCAAAGCCCAGCACGCTTAGGTATACGCCGGTCTGACGTTTTTCCTCGATCAGGCGGGTCAGGGAGCCCTCGTCGCTGATGCCGATATTCAGGTCCCCATCAGTGGCCAAGATAATGCGGTTTGTCCCTTCCTTGATAAAGTGTTTGCTGGCTAGCTCGTAGGCGGTCTGGATGCCAGCGGCTCCGGCAGTGCCGCCTCCGGCCATAAGCGAATCAATGGCTTCCATGATGCGGGTCTTGTCCGAGGCCCGCACGCCGTCCAGCACCACCTGGTCATAACCCGCATAGGTGACGATGGATATAGTGTCCGTCTCGCTGAGCTCCTCCAGCAGCAGCTGAAATGCTCTTTTCACCAGCGGCAGCTTATCGGGTTCATCCATGCTGCCGGATACGTCGATGAGAAAGACCAGGTTTTGCGCGGGACGGTCGCTGAGGGCGACTTCCTCTGCTTGAAGGCCGATGAGCAGCAGTTGGGTATCCGGGTTCCAGGGGCAGGGAGCGATCTCGGTAGTTACGCCGAAGGGCTCCCCGGCCTTGGGCTTTGCATAGTCGTAGGTGAAATAGTTGAGCATTTCTTCAATGCGCACGCTGTCCGGGGCTACGGTATTGCCTGCCAGGATGGACGCGCGGAGCTTGGCATAGGAGGCGGTGTCCACGTCCGCCGCGAAGGTGCTCAAAGGCGCTGTCAGGGTGGAAACGAAGGCGTTTTCCGTAAAGACGGAGTATTCCTCGGTGTTCCATTCCGGGGCGGTGTACGGCGCGGTACGGGGGGCAAGCGCATCGGCCATTACGTCCATGTCATAGGCCGCTTCCTCTGCGAACTCCCATTCCATCAGGGTCGAATCAGCCTGCCCACTGTTGTCGGCTGGGGCGAGAGGCGCGGAAGGCTGGGTGCCTAGAGCAGTTTTGCTGCCCAGGGCGGTCTGCCCGTTTGTGGGCAGGAGCCTGTCGGACGCCTGCTGGCGCAGCATAGGGGTAAGGATCAATACCAGGCAAGCGGCGGCAGCCAGCATGCTGCCTCCTACGGCGACAAACCTAGCTCTGCTTTTGGATGGCTTTTGCTGGCACGCTTCAGGCGTTTGCTCGTTCTTTTGTGGCTTGTGTTCACTTCCATTGGGCTTTTGTTCCATGAGTCGTTCCTCCTTTGCGGCTTTAGCGGAGGAGGCTTTAAGCAGGTCCATGGTGCGCGCTTCCAGATCATCGCTGAAGGGAAGGCCGTTCATGGCATCCTTGTAACGGTTTTTATTCATCAAAAGCTCCTCCTAACTGCGCTTTGAGTTGCTTGCGGGCCCGGGCAAGCCGGGTGCCCACGGTGGCGGAAGGAAGCTGGAGCAAGCGGGCTATTTCCCCGATGGCATAGCCTTCGTAGTAGTACAGGTGGATGGGCGTGCGGTATTTTTCTTCCAGGTGGAGCACGGCGGCCAGCACCGCGTTTTCCTCCGGTGGCAGCACGGACAGCCCCTCCGGCAGCGGATTGCGGCTCTTGTGCCAGCCGCTTTTTAGGAGATTTCGGCTCTTATTGATGCACACCCGAAGCAACCAGGCCTTTTCATGCTCGTCGCTTTCAAAGGTCTTGGCGCTGCCAAGATAGCTCAGGAAGGTATCCTGGGCAATGTCCTCCGCATCCTGTATGCTTTGTACATAGGTATAGGCCACACGGACGATGCTTTGCATATGCTTAAGCACGGCCCGCTGAATGTGTCCATTGAGCTCAGATGGTACATTCGTCAAGTGCTCGACCCCCTTCACTTATACATACAACTGACAGGAGGGAAATTTTTCATGTATCTGCACTTTTTTTATTCTATCATATTTTATGGTTCTGTGATACAATTTCCCCAAGAGGTGTTAACCGTGATATTGCCGCTTTGCATTGATTACGACTATTTCTAATTGTAAGGAGCAAAGCCATGAAAAACTTTATACATTTTAGGCACATGCGGAGCTTTCTTATGCTGTGGGCCAGCCAGGCAGTGTCCACCATGGGCAGTGCTATGACTAGCTTTGCGTTGTTGATATGGGTGTATCAGCAGGAGGGCACAGCCACCAGCATAGCCCTGCTGTCATTTTTTTCCACCCGGGATACGCTGCAATATTCCACCATCCCCATCAGCCTGTTTTTGGGCGGCTGGTTGGCGGACAATGTATTTGAGCCGTTTATGGCAAAGACCTCGGCCATGCAGGGCTTTTTTACGCTGCTGGTGGGCGAGGGCAAGGGTTCTGGCATGGCGGTAATGCTGCTGTTTACCGGGCTTATTGGCTGCCTCGGCTGTCTTGCGGCTAAGGGATAGCCGCTATCAAGCCCTAGGGCAAGGCCCTAAGGAGCCTCGGTAGGGACAGCAGTATGCAAAAAAGACCGTGACCAGGAGCCTTGCCCCTGATCGCGGTCTTTTTTTGCATAGCCGTTCGGCTTTTATCGGCAGAACTTTTCGATGTAACAGTCCAATGCTTGCTGGATGGTCTGCTGGGCCGCTTCTACGCCCTGCTCCTCGTCCACGATGGTCTCCTTACCCTCCAGGCTCTTATATACCCGGAAGAAATGCCGCATTTCGTTTACGATATGCGCAGGCAGCTCGTCAATGGAGCGGTAGGTGTTGTAGGTGGGGTCATCAAAGGGGATGGCGATGATCTTCTCGTCCATCTTGCCCTGGTCCCGCATGGTGATCATGCCGATGGGAAAGCAGCGCACTAGGCTCATGGGGATAAGGGGCTCGCTGCAGATGACCAGCACATCCAGGGGATCGCCATCGTCCGCATAGGTGCGGGGGATCAGACCGTAGTTGGCAGGATAGTGGGTGGATGTATACAGGATACGATCCAATATAATGTGCCCAGTCTCCTTGTCCAGCTCGTACTTGTTGCGGGAGCCCTTGGTGATCTCGATCACGGCGATAAAATCGTCCGGGTGTATACGGGCAGGGGATATGTCGTGCCAAATGTTGGACATGAAAGCCTCTCCTTTGTACTGCGTAATTTGAACAGTCTACACTTAGCCATCATACGCTAAGAAGCCTTTCTCGTCAAGGCGCGTCGTCCGGCCTCAAAGCCTCGTCCGTCCCCAAAGCGTCGTCCGGCCTCAAAGCCTCGTCCGTCCCCAAAGCGTCGTCCGTCCTCAAAGCCTCGTCCGTCCCCAAAGCGTCGATCGCCCACCAAAGCATCAATCATTAGTGGCAGTGGCTTCCGGCAGTAGGGGCGTCGTCGCCTCCTCCATCAGGTACATGCGGGAATCAAAGTCCTGGTACAGCCGGGTATTTGGAGCATAACCCACCCCTACAAAGCCTTGGGCCAGCCGAATGCCTGCCTGGTTCAGGAGAGAGCCGCTGACGGTGTAGGATTCCTTTTCTCCGTCCATCTTCACAAAGTGGGCTACCGCATGGTGCACCAGGGAGTCCTTCTTGATGTGCACGGGAGAAATGGTGTTGATCAGGTCCCCAAAGCGCAGTACATTGTGCTTGAGCGGACGGTTTTGAAAGCGGTAGCGCTTGGTATCGTCCAGGCCCCGGGTGCGGAAGTCGGCATAAGGCATATTGGGGACTACCAGACCCTGGACCATCATGCCCACGGCCTGGCTCTTGTCCGGGGCCACCGTAAGCCATTTGGCCAGCTGGCTGCCCGCCTCCAGGCGGTGGAAGTCGCCATATTGCAGTACCTTGCGCCATTTCTTGTACAGGCTTATCTGCTCCCGGATCTCGCTGAGGTCCTCGGCGGACAATTCGCACAGATTGCATTCGTAGCCCAAAAGGCCAAAGGCCGCGACACTAAAGCGGGTGTCCAGGGGGGCCTGCCGCAGGGTCTGATGGTTTGGGCAGCCAGATACATGGGCACCGATCACGGAGGGGGGATAGCCGTAGCTATATCCGGTCTGGATGGTCACTCGGCTGATAGCGTCGGAATTGTCACTGGCCCAAATTTGCGGGAAGAAGCTTAAAATTCCCAGATCGAAGCGATTACCGCCGGAGGCGCAGCCCTCAAAGAGGATATGGGGGAAGCGCTTCACCAGGGTACCCATGACCTCATACAGCCCCAGTACATACCGATGGGCAAACTCCCCCTGATCGTCTGCCTCCAGGGTGGGGGAATACAGGTCGGTAAAAGGGCGGTTCATATCCCATTTCACATAGGTAAGGGCGCATGAGGAGAACACAGCGGTCATTTGCGCTATGATGTTCTCCCGCACCTCAGGCCGGGTGAGATCCAGCAGCATCTGATTGCGGCCTGTGGAAGGGTCCCGGCCTGGCACCTGTACGGCCCAGTCCGGGTGGGCGCGGTACAGCTCGGAATCCTCGTTGACCATTTCCGGCTCCACCCATAGGCCAAAGGCCATGCCTAAGGCCTGCACCTTTTGGCATAGGCTGCTCAGGCCGCCGGGCAGCTTCTTGGGGTTAGGGGTCCAATCCCCCAGGGAACAGGTGTCGTTGTCGCGCTTGCCAAACCAGCCATCGTCCATTACGAATAGCTCGATGCCCACGTCCTTCCCGGCCTTGGCCAGACGGAGGAGCTTGTTTTCGTTGATGCCGAAATAGGCGGCCTCCCAGGAGTTGAGCAAAATAGGCCGCTCCTTGTGCTGCCATTCCCCCCGTACGATATGCTCCCGCACGAAGCGGTGCATATTATAGCTGATGCCCTCAAAGCCCGTGCTTGAGAAGGTCAGCGCCGCCTGAGGGGCCTGGAAGCGTTCCCCAGGCCACAGCCTCCAAGAGAAGCCCTCGGGATGGATGCCTGTAATAAAGCGGGTCTTTCCGTGGCCGCTGACCTCTACGGCTTCCAGATGGTTGCCGGAATAGATAAGGTTGGAGGCGTAGCATTCCCCGGCGATCTCAGTGGTCCCAGGCCGAGATACCATCACGAAGGGGTTGGCATGGTTGGAGGAATGGCCAGATCGGGAGCTGCTTTGCACGCAGCCTGCCTTAACAGGGGTCACCGTGTGGTTCATTTCTCGCACCCAGTCCCCGGTGAAGGTGTGAAAAAGATGGTCTGCGCCCTCCATATCCAGCTGGGCGCTCATAAGGCGGTCAATGCGTATGGGCGCACTGCCTTCGTTTGTGATGGCGGCGCTTCGGACGATCACATCGCAAGCCTCAAAGACGGTATAGCACAGCTCCAGGGTGATAGGCGCGTGCCTGTCCTGCAGGAAAAGCTTCAGGTGCTGAGCCTCCGCCCCGTAGGCGGAGGGAAGGGCGGCCAGGGTGGCCGCTCCTTCCACGATCTCATAGCCTTGATAGATAAAGTCCGTGGTGCGGCTGCCATCTGCCAGGGTAAGCTCTGCAAAGGGCTGGCGGTAGTCTCCCTTACCAAGGCCCGATACCTCCAGGCATATATCGTCCAGGCCCAGGGTGGGCGCGTCCTTAGCATAGGCTACGCTGCACCCGTTCAGGTTGACGCATTTATGCCCTAGGGCCTCCATCGCCCCGGCAGGGTCTATCTTCCCGCCGTAATGCAGGTGCTCTAGTTGCCCGGTAGACAGACAGGCGAAAAGATAACTGGTATGGCGGGTCTCCAGCACGAAAAGCCCATCTTGATAGGTTATCATAGCGCATTCTCCTTGAGCGTGTTAGAAAGTTCCTGGGCCTTTTCGTCCGTCAGGATAAACTTGCGGCTAAAATAGACGGCGGCGCAGATGAGGCCCACAATGGGCAGCAGCGTCATGGTAAGGCGCAGGCCAGTGACGGACCCAGCAGAGAGGGTGGCCTCGATGTCGGTGCTTTGGCCGATGTGGAATATGGCCAGGCACAGGGAGGCTAGCAGCGCGGATACGCCGGAGGCCAGCTTTACCACGAAGGTCTGCATGGAGAAAATGACGCTTTCATCCCGGCGGCCATTCTTGATCTCGCCATAGTCCACGGAGTTGGCCAGGAAGAGCGTGGTCAGGATGCTGAACAGACCATTAGCGGCAAAGATGAAGAAGCCGGGAATGAACAGCAGGAATACGTTGGACATATTGGTGGAGGACAAAATGAGCAAGGACAGATAACCCACGATGGCCATGGCCATGGAGGTCTTGAATACGCCGGTGTTGGAAAGGAGCTTGCGCAGCAGGGGATAGAGCAGCATCATCGCCAGGATCTGCATGCCGCCGCCAAAGGTATTAAACAGGGTATAGGAGTTATACCAATCGGCCCCGCCAAAGTCGTACTTGAAAAAGTAGATGACCAAATTGCTGGTCAGATAGATGGAGCAGTTGATAAGCACGATGGCTATGACTACCGTCATGGCCTGGTCGTTTTTGATAAGCGCCCGGAACATATCCTTCACGGATACGGTCTCCATATCCTCGGTGGATTTTTCCTTCAGGGTCAGGCATAGGATAATGGCCGTTACCACGAAGAAGACCGCCACGATCAGGGCGTACCATTTGAAGCCTAGCCGCTCATCCCCGCCGCCCAGGGCCATAACGCCCTGCATGGTCAGGATGGTCACCAGGGCGCTGCCCAGGCCCGCGCAGGTACGGCCCAGGGTGGATAGGGTCTCCCGCTCCTTGCTTTCCTTAGCAAAGGCCGGGATCATGGACCAGAAAGGGATATCCATCATGGTGTAGGTCATGCCCCAAAGGGTGTAGGTGATGGCGGCAAAGGCCATCAGCCCCACGCCCTGCAGCGATTCAGGCGCGGCGAACATGGCGTAGAGCACCACGGCGTTTAAAACCGTGCCGGAGATGATCCAGGGCCGAAAACGGCCGAAACGGGAACGAGTCTTGGCTACCAGCACACCCATGACCGGGTCGTTGATGGCATCAAAAACCCGGGCTACCAGCAGTACAAGGCCCATGAACACCGCGTTTACGCCAAGCACATCCTGGTAGTAGTACAGCACGTAGGCTGCAGACAGCATGTAGACCATATCCTTGCCTACCGCTCCAAGGCCGTAGGCGAATTTTTCCCGTAGCTTCATAGCTTTTCGCTCCCTTCAATGGTGAACCTAATTTCAACTGGCTCCAGCGCATCTCCTGTAATGGTGACGATGCCTTGGCCGCTTTCGCCCAAGGTTTTAATGTAGGTGCCGCCTAGGCCGCCCTTTAAGGAGATCACATCCGGGCCTATGATCTGGATCGGTCCGGTAACGGAAAGGCGCAGGGGCTGGTTGTAGAAGGGCAGGACATTGCCCTTTTGGTCGGCGGCTTTCAGACGGATGGCCGCCATATCGTAGGTGGTCCTTTCGCAAAGGGTGGTATGGGAAGTTTGTGCCTCCAAATGGATGGCCTTCACCGGGCCCTTTTCCACCTGGGCTACCACCTTGCCGTCCTTGATGGCATCAAAGCGGAAGATGGTTACCGTGGCGCCCCAATTGCCAATGTATTTTCCATACAGGGCGTTGGCATCGGCAAAGGTCATGCCGTAGCGGGCCATGCATTTGGCGGCGGTGAGCTTGGCGGAAAGGGGGAGGCTGTTCATGCCGTATTTGTTGGCCGCCAGCAGCACCTTTTTTACGTCCTCGGCCTTTTGATGGGTGAAGCCTTCCTCGTGCTCCATCAGCTCGCCTACGAAATCCTCCATCTGGATAGGCCCGTTTGCAAGGTTTTGGAACGGGCTGTCCTTATGGGTATATTCCCGGATGAACTTGTCATTTTTATAAACCTTGATGCTGTCCGCGTTGGTAAGGGCATATACATCCGGCAAGGCTCCGCCGGGATGCTCGCCAATGTCCATGGTGGAGCTGATCTCGAGGAAGGGTTCTGCCTTGCCCTCGGCAGAATATACCCAGGCGGCGGGCTTGGGATTGCGGAACATGTCCAGCACTCCGTGGTAGCAAATGCGGTCTCCACTGCCAAAATCCTGATGGGTGTTGTAGTCCGCCATGCACCAGCCGAAGCCCCCGGCAATGTCATCGTAGCCATAGTAGGCGTTCACTACCCGGGCATGGCGCAGCATATGCTCCACCCGGTGATCCTCGCCGTCAAATATCTTGGTAGGGTACATATGCCCGTTGTACTCGGAGATAAGGTAGCCCTTTTTAAGGTCTGGGGTCGCCTTTTTCCGAGGGATGCAGCCGGGGTTTTTGCCGGTGTGGGTAAAATCGTTGTAGGCGTATACATCCTCCAGAAGGGAGCTTTGCTGGATAAACCTAACGCCGCTGGTTTGGCGGGTATCGTCCAAGCTATGAGCGGCCTCGTTGGTGCGGGTGTAGAGGGCATCGTGGTCCATAGACTCGTTGATACGAACGCCCCAGAGAATGATGGAGGGATGATTGCGGTATTCCAGGACCATATCCCGGGTGTTTTGCACTGCCTGGTCCTGCCAGGCTTCCCCGCCAATATACTGCCAGCCGGGGATCTCCGTAAAGACCAGCAGGCCCAGCTCGTCGCAGCGGTCCAGAAAATGGTGGGATTGAGGATAGTGAGAGGTGCGCACGGCGTTGAGGCCTAGCTCATGCTTTAGCACATCCGCGTCCATTCGTTGGATGGCTTCGGGCACGGCATAGCCCACGTAGGGATAGCTTTGATGGCGGTCCAGGCCCCGGAGCCTGAATCTATCACCGTTTAGGTAGAAGCCGTCTGCCCGAAACGCTGCTGTGCGAAAGCCCACCCGGACCTCATGGGTGTCCACCACCTGGCCGTTTTCCAGCAGCTCGGTAACAAGCGTGTATAGCGCCGGGTGATCGGGATGCCAATAGGTGATATCCGAAAAGGTATGGCCCTCCTGGCTCCAGGGGGACTTGACCAAAAGGATACCGGCAGGGTCGTACAGAGATTGCACCAGCTCTCTGCTTTCAGGCGAGGCGCAGGTGATCTCGCAGGCCAGAACGGCCTTCCCATCCCCGGATAGGGTGGTCTTCGGGAAAACGTCCTTGATGTAGCTTTGAGGCTTGATATCCAGGTACACTTCTCGGTACAATCCCCCGTAGGTCATGTAGTCGATAACATTGCCAAAGGGCGGAATGTCCAGCGTCTCCCGGCTGTCCACCTGGATGACCAGGATGTTTTCCTTGCCAAACATAAGGTGGGGGGCCAGGTCCACGGTGAAGGCAGTATAGCCGCAGAAATGGGAGGCGATCTCTGCTCCGTTGAGGTATACCCAAGCAGCATGGCCCGCAGCCTCTATTGTTAGCAGTATATGTTGGCCTTGCCAGGTGCTATCCGGGGTCAGCACCCGGCGGTAGCCGCTGACAGCTTGATAAATGCCCTCGTCAAAATAATGATAGGGAGTCTCCTTGGTGGTGTGGGGCAGGCGCACCGACTCCAGCGCCAGGGCGCAGTCGGCCTTTAAAAGCTCCATGGAAAAGGTGTCTGTAAAGGCCCAGTCGTCGTTCAGATAGATCCGCATACGTTTTCCTCCTATGCACAGATGCCGTCAATAATAATGTCGATCATATTCGAAAGGCCCTGCTCGTAGCTAAGGCCGTTTTCGACCAGGATATCCGAGGACAGGTAGTGCTGAATGGTGCCCTCCACCATGGCCTTGACCACAGGGATGGATATGGGCTTGATGCGCCCCTGGGCCATGCCCTCTTTTAGCAGGGCGATGGTGGCATCCCAGTCCGTTGCCAGATAGCGTGCCACCTGCGTGTAGACCGTGGGGTGCTTATCCTTGAGCTGATAGAGGTTTTGCAGGCCAATATTTTGATACCTGTCGGGAAGCACCACGATAATGCTCCGTATCTTTTCTACGATGTCCATATCCGGGTCCTGGACGATGGCCTTTTCGCAGCGCTTGATATCCGCAAAGCAATAATCCGCCACGGCCAGGAACATATCCTCCTTGGTAGGGTAAACCTGGTAGAGGGTCTTTTTGCTGATGGACATGTGCCTAGCCACGTCGTCCATGGTAAGCCGAAGGCCCTTATCTCCAAATACTTCGATGACCGATAAAAGAATTTTTTCGTTTAGCTCCACGTATGTTCTCCTTTTTGGATGCTTGGAAATGAGGTGGAAACTTGGAAACGCATTTCAGTTTTCTAGTTTCCTTACTATAGCATGGGAAATATAGGATGTCAATATAAAAAGCAGCAGTCCGCAAAATTGTTGCGCGCATAAAAGCCGTTGCATACAAAAACTGCCGCACCTCTTCGGGTACGGCAGCCTGTTTGTCTTATGGGTTTTACTTGGGCTGCGCGAAGCGCAGCCCCTTGAGCCATCTCCTATCCTCCTACAGCAAATGGCTGCATTCCTTCTGGAAGCTGATAAAGGCATCGTCGCCTACATTGAATATCTTCTTGGTGACAGGGCAGGTATCGGTGATCTTCACAAGGGTCTCGCCTACCCGGACGTGATAGTTCTGATAGCTGCCCATAAAGCAGCTCAGCTCTACCTTGCAGGGCAGCATGCCGGTATCGCCAATGGCGACGGCTTCCGGCCGGAGCACTATTTTGCAGGCTTCGCCGGGGGTACGGTCTGCATCGGTCTGCACCATAACCGTCGCCTCGCCGATGCGCACCTTGCAGTCGGTGCCGCTGGCTTCCGCCACGGTGCCCTCCAGGAAGTTGGCCTCGCCAATGAAGTCAGCCACGAACTCACTGTTGGGGTGATAGTAGATGTCCATGGGGGAGCCCATCTGGGCGATAACGCCCTTGTGCATGATGATGATCTGGTCGCTGATGGACATGGCCTCGCTCTGGTCGTGGGTCACATAGATGGCGGTGATGCCCAGCTTTTGCTGGATGCGGCGGATCTCCGTGCGCATGGTCACCCTCAGCTTCGCGTCCAGGTTGGACAGGGGCTCGTCAAAGAGCAGCACGCCAGGCTCTACCACCAAGGCCCGGGCCAGGGCTACCCGCTGCTGCTGGCCGCCGGAAAGCTGATTGGTCATGCGGCTTTCCATGCCGGTCATTTCTACCAGCTCTAGGATAGCGTGCACCCGCTGCTCGATCTCCTCCTTGGGGAGCTTGCGCAGCTTCAGGCCGTAGGCTACATTGTCAAAAACATTGTAGTGGGGGAAAAGGGCGTAGCTTTGGAACACCATGGCGGTGTCCCGCTTGTTGGGGGTCAGCTCGTTGATAGGCTCCTCACCCAGATAAATTTCGCCTGCATCCGGGCTTTCAAAGCCTGCGATCATGCGCAGGGTGGTGGTCTTACCGCAGCCGCTGGGGCCCAGCAGGGTCACAAAGCTGCCTGGCTCGATATTCAGGGATACATCCTCCACGGCATAAAAATCGTTGCCGGTCTTGGGGTCTTTATAGATCTTGGAAATATGCTCCAAAATCACACCTTTGCGAATATTACTCATTTATTTTGCCTCCCTTAGCTTTCGGCTGGTACCAAAATATTTGATAAACAGGTTCATCAGCAGGATGGATGCGTAAACGATGGCGATCAGCACCGTGGCATAGGCGCAGGCCACGCCGTACTTGCCCTTTTCCGCAAATTCGTTGATCTGGGTGGTAATGAGCATGAACTGCGGCGTTACCAGCAGGATGATGGCGCTGATGGCTGTGATAGAGCGGACAAAGGTGGTGACCAGGCCGCTGAAAAAGCTGTCCTTGATAAGGGGGAGGGTAACGGACATGAACACCTTTCCGCTGCCTGCGCCTAGGTCGTAGGCGCTTTCCTCAATGGATTTGTCGATCTGCCTAAGGGCGGAGATACCGCTTCGGGTGCCAACCGGCAGGCTGCGCACGATAAAGACGATGACCAGTATCGCGCCGGAGCCGTATAGCGCCTGCATAAAGCCAGTGCCAAATATACCGTTGGCATAGCCGCGGATATATCCGACGCCCAGCACCGTGCCGGGCACGGCCATGGCCAGCATGCTTACAAATTCGATAAAGGCCTTGGAGCGGAACTTTCGCTTGACCACTAGGTAGCTGATGATCATGGATAAAAGCGCGGTAATGGGGGAGGCGATAAGGCTGAGGATGAAGGAATCCCGAAAGGCCTTAATGCCGCTGTATTTGAACATATATTCAAAGTGCTTGAGGGTGAGGGAGTAATCCCGGCCCCAGAGCTTGAACAGCGCGCCAAAGGGGATGCTTACATACATCAGGATGACAAAGAGGGAGAAAAGGGTGCACAGAATGGTCAGCGGGGTGGTGACGCTCTTGTCCGCGATGAGGATGCGCTCCCGGGAGGCCTTGCCGGACAGGGTAGCCACGGTGCGCTTTTCCAGATAGTATTTTTGTATCAGGAACAGGATCAGCGTAAGGCTCAACAGCACCACGGCCATGCCCGCTGCGCCTACCTTGTCGTAGGCTCCGGTGACCTGCAGGTAGATGGTGGTGGCCAGGGTGTCGAAGCTGCCGCCGATGATCATGGGATTGGCAAAATCAGCTACGGATTCGATAAAGGTGACCAGGAAGGCGTTGCCCAGGCCCGGCAGCAGCAGGGGGAAGGTGACCGTGGTGAAAACCTTCCAGCGGCTGGCGCCCATATCCCGGCTGGCTTCCTCCAGGGCGGGGTCGATGTTTTTAAGAAGACCCTTGAGCATCAGATAGCACACCGGGAAGAAGGTGAGGATCTGCACGATGGCGATGCCATGAAGGCCGTAAATGTCGGAATCATAAATGCCTAAAAGGCTGCGGGTAATAAGCCCGCTCTTGCCAAACAGCAATATCATGCTGAGGGACAGCACAAAGGGCGGAGATACCACCGGCAGCATGGATACCACGTCAAAAAGCTTTTTGACGGCCTTGGCGCGAATGCGCACGTATACGTCTACATAGGCAAACAAAAGGCCCAGCAGCGTGGAGCCAAAGCTGGTGATAAAGCCCAGGGCCAGGGTGTTGGTGAAAGCGGTCTGGAAGCGCTTCATGCTGAGCACTCGGGAAAACACGGACAGCGTAAAGCCCTCTCCCTTTACAAATATGCTGTCTATCAGCAGCATGGCCAGCGGATAGAGGATAAATAAGGCCAGGAATATGAGCAAGACTGCAATGGTCGAAACCATAATAGGGTCTTTAAATAGCTTTTTGCGATCAAGCCTCGCGCTTTGCGTCCCTACCAAGTTGCCTTCCCCCTTTAGTTGGAATCATAAAAAAGAGGGGGAGGATGACGATGCCGCCATCCTCCTCCTACTATACGAATAAAGATTATTCGGTCTTGAAGCGGTCATCCGCAGAGCCCAGAGCGTTGAAGAAATCTTCCACGTACTTGGAGGTGTTTGCCTTGGCATCCTCAAAGTCGTACTCGATCACGTTTTCGGGGTCGAGGCCAAAAGCGGTGGCTTCTTCAGGCTGGGTGCCGTTGTCGATCACCAGGAACTGGAAGCTCTCGTTCTCCTTGGCGATGTCTACGCAATCGGGGCTGAGGGCGTACTCGATCCACAGCTTGGCGGCGGCGGAGTGCTTAGCACCCTTGAAGATGGCGGTAGCGCCGATCTCGTAGCTGGTGCCGCTGGAGGGGATCACCAGAGCGATGTTGTCGTAGCCGTCCAGGATCTGGGTGATGCCATCATGCAGGAAGCCGATGCCGATCACGCATTCGCCAATACCGACCTTCTTGCTGGGGCCGGAGCCGCTCTTGGTGTACTGGGCAATGTTCTTGTCCAGCTCCACAAAGTACTTCATGGCTTCGTCGTGGCCCTTCATCTGCCCCATGGTGTTGATGACCAGCTTGGCGGTGCCGGCGGTGTTGGGGTTAGAGAGCCAGATCAGGTCCTTGTACTCGGGCTTGATCAGATCGTCCCAGTCAGCGGGAGCGGCCAGACCCAGGCGATCCAGCTCCTCGGTGTTGACCATGAAGCCCAGGATGCCCTTGTAAATGCCATACCAGTAGCCATCCGCATCGCGGTATTGCGCGCTGAGCAGATGGGAAGCGTTGATGGCTTCATAGGCTTCCAGAAGGCCCTTGGCAGCAGACTCGTTGTAGGGATCGGTGGTGCCGCCGAACCATACATCCGCAGAGGGATTGCCGTTTTCTTCTTCGATCTTGGCGGCCACTTCGCCGGTGGACAGCCGTTGACGGTTGACTTTGATGCCGTAGAGCTGCTCGAACTTGTCGCAGGCGGCGTTCATGTACGCTTCTTCGCAGCTGGCGTACACGGTCAGTTCGCCTTCGGCCTTGGCCGCTTCGATCAGCGCAGCGTCAATGCCCTCGGCAGCTGCGAAGCTGCACAGGCTCAGCGCCATAATGGACACCAAAAGGATAGCTAGGAACTTTTTCATGTGGAACACGTCCTTCCAGTGATATTTGATTGTGGAAACGTTACTTTCCAGTTCATAGAGCATACCATTATGTGAAAGAAATGTCAATGCCGTCGTGTATTTTTCGCCGCGCTTTACATTTTTGGTCACCGCGTGTAGAATAACCCTATATTCATAGGAAGGCGAGTGCATAGGGATGATGCGACTGGTGGTAAACCCGGCGGCCGGGAATGGTGCGGCAAAAGAGGAAGGCGAAGCAGCGGCAGCACTTTTGGCAACAAAAGGGCTACCCTATCAAATCGTTTATACGGAGTATCAGGGGCATGCTACGGAGCTGGCCCGCCAGGCAGCGGAAGAAAAGGTGGATACAGTCATCGCCGTAGGCGGCGATGGTACGGTTACGGAGGTGGCCGCTGGGCTTATGAACACAGGCACAGCCCTTGGCATTTTGCCTGCAGGCACTGGCAATGATTTTGTAAAGGCCCTGGGCATGCCCCGCAAATGCGAGGAGGCTCTTGACTTTGTTTTGGCTCATGCGCCACGGCCCCTGGATACGGGCCGAATGAACGATGCTTTTTTTATCAACGTTTGTGGCGCGGGCTTTGATGTGATGGTGCTGGATTACGCCCTGACGGCGAAAAAGCATGTGAAGGGTATTTGGCCGTATCTTTATGGCGTTATCCGGGCGGTGAAGAATTTTAAGCCCTTTGAGATGCATATTGAGATCGGGGATGACCTGGTCCTGGACGGCAAGTATATGATCTGCTCCATCGCCAACGGCCAGTTTATTGGCGGTGGCATTCCCATCGCCCCAGTGGCGGATGTGGCAGACGGCTTTTTTGACCTTATCGTGGTGGATGCTGTGCCCCGCTGGAAGATCCCCTTTTATCTTCCCGGTCTGCTGGGCGGCAAGCTGATAAACTACAAGATCACCAAGCATTACCGGGCCACCCATTGCATGCTGTCCTCCAAGGGCATGCGGCTGAACCTGGACGGAGAGATATTGCCCATCGAGGAAGCGCGCTTTGCCTGCCAGCAGGATGCGCTGAAGGTACACTGGTAAGGCAAACGATTAAAGCATACAAGCAAAGTATACCTGCAAGGAGGCGGAGGGCGTTGGGAAAGCGAAAATGGCTGATGGCGTGCCTTGCCAGCGTATTAATAGCGCTGCCGCTTTTTTGCGGGCTTGCCATGGAGGATGACCGGGAGATATCCATGGAGGATGTGCAGTTTACACCTTATATCTACGTGATCTCGCCTACAGGCGGGGTCAGCTACGACAGCGCGAAGGCGCTGACCGTGGAGGTGGCTGGGGAGTACGTGCATTATTTCGAGCTGGAATTGCTTTTGGAGGAAGGGACACAGCACTTCGCCGTAGAAGGTACGGAGGTGAAGCATGTTTTTACCTTTGATGAGCCTCAGACGAAGGCGGCCACCCTCACCGTCCGGGGATATGCCACTGCGGAGCCTACTGCACAGACGCCCAAGGCGGAGCTGACCGTGACCATTCCCTCCCCCAAGGCGGAGCTGATCGAAAAAATGATCGCTTTGGCTTATCAAAACTCCAAGGACAGCAAATACAAGTTTGCGCCTGCGGAGGAGGACTGGGACCTGGGCGTGTGCAAAAATTTTGTAATGCGGCTCTTTGATACCTACTCCAAGGGCTACCGCATGAAGGCATATCCCGAGCTTCCGCTGCATATGCCCGTCAATAACAGCAAAAAGGCCTGTGCCCCCTACGACTATGGCATAGAGTGGAAGCCGGAGAGCGCCGAGGACGGCAGCCCCTTTGAGATCGTGGCCCAGTTTAAGTACAACAACGATCTAACCAAGGAGGAAAACGCCGAGCTGGCCCGGGCGCTGCTGGTTCAGATCCAAAAAGGTGATTTTTTTCAGATCGTAGGCTATTATGGGGGAGGAAATGGCCCTCATAGCATGTATATTATAAAGGACTACGATCCCGTATCGGAAATGATCCACTGGACGGACAGCAACATGCGGGGCACTCGGGTAAACGGGGCGCGCTGGGGCTATATGCAGTATGATGCGGATGCGGAAGTCGATTGGTGGATAGAGGTCTTCAATCGCAAAAAGCGCGGCGCGACCCTTTATCGCCTGCGCGACGACCTGTACAAACAGTAAGACAGCAAGGAGGAATATTGAAATGGCAAAATGGGTCAATCAAGCGAAGCTCGCATGGCTCAAGGGCGTGGAAGCAGTGGGCACCACCGCCTCCAAGCTGGCCAGCGATGCCAAGCTGAAGGCCACGGAGATGAACCTGGAAAGCCGCAGGCGGGAAATTTTGACCGGGTTCAGCCTGAAGGCCTATGAGCTTTGGCAAAGCGGGGAAGCCTTGCCAAAGCCCTTGGACGAAATGCTCAAGGAGCTGAGCGAGCTGGAAGAAAAGCTAAGCGTGCTTCGGGCGCAAAAGTATGCCGCTGTGGGCGTTGTTGGCGAAGCGGATGTGACCGTTCCGGCGGAGGAAGCCCCTGTGGCCGAAGAACCGGCAGTGGAAGCCCCTGTGGCCGAAGAACCGGCAGCGGAAGCACAGCCTGTCGAAGCCACGCAGGAGGAAGCCGCAGCAAAGGCTGCGGATGAGGCCGCCGCCCCGGCTCAGGAAGAACCCTTCAACTCCTACTACGAAAATCACGAATAAGGCCTAGAGCCGGCCCCTGGGTATGAAATCATCCTGTCCCACATAGCTTTTCCTAAGGCCCGTCCATGCGGGCCGAGGGAGGTATGCACATGCTGCAGGCTATTTGGGGCGGGATGATTTTTGGTTCCATTCTGTATGCCCTGGTCACAGGGACCGCCGGGGCGCTGCTGCCTGGGGCCTTGTCCGGCGCCCAGGATGCGGTGGGCCTTACGGTGAAGCTGCTGGCCGGGTATCTGTTCTTCTGCGGCATGATCGAGATCGTCAAGGCGCTGAACGTGCCAGAGAAGATAAGCAAAGCCCTTTCGCCGCTGCTTCGGCGGCTGCTGCCTGCGGTTAAGGGGAAGGAGACCCAGGAGGCGATCGTGCTGAACATGTCTGCCAATATCCTGGGTCTTGGCAACGCGGCCACCCCCATGGGCATCAAGGCCATGGAGCTGATGGAGCAGGAGCGGAAAAGGGACCCGGCGGTGCTGGCGGCCATGTATATGTTCCTGGTCATCAACGCCACCAGCCTGCAGCTCATCCCCACCACGGTCATAGCGCTTAGGGTGGCGGCCCAGTCCGCAGCCCCTATGGCAGTTTTGGTGCCTACGCTTATATGCACCGCTGTGTCCACATCGGTGGGGATCATGAGCGCGCTTGTGTGCCAGCGGCTGGGGAGGGCAAAGCATGCAGACCTTTGAACAGCTACTGATCCCCGTGCTGCTGCTGGCGCTGATGCTGGGCGCGGCCTGGAAACGCCTGCCTGTGTACGATCTGTTCACCCAAGGGGCCAAGGAAGGGCTCAAGGTGGCGATGGGCGTGCTGCCTAACCTGGCAGCTATGATGGTGGCCCTGAGCATGCTTAGCGCCTCCGGGCTTATGGATGCTATTATTCGCCTGCTTTCTCCGGCCTTTGCTTGGCTGGGCCTGCCGGCGGAGGTAGCCCCACTGGCCATTCTGCGCCCTTTGAGCGGCTCGGCGGCCCTGAGCATGGTGGAGCAGCTTATTTCCGGCTACGGCGCGGACAGCCGCATAGGCCTTATCGCCTGTACGCTGATGGGCAGCAGTGAGACCATTTTCTACACCATCTGCATTTACCTGGGCGCGGTAGGGCAGAAGCGCTCCGGCTACGCGGTGCCCTGTGCGCTGCTGGGGGCGCTGGCGGCCATGGGGGTGGCTGGGCTTCTTTTTGGATAGGGATAGCGACTGAGCTTCTTTTTGGATAGTGGCCGGGCTTCATTTTCCATGATTGACAAGCGGCGTTTTTGGGGTATAATAGCTGTTACAATCCAATTTCTGCGATGATCGGGAGAGTAACGGCCCAGACCTGCCAAAGAGAGCCACAGCTGGTGAGAAGTGGCGCGGGGTAAGCCGCCAACATGGCCCGGGAGCATCCTGTCCGATAGGTAGGGCAGGACGGCAGGCACCGATATCCGCCATAAACGCGTTATAAGATGCGTATAAGTGATAAACCAGGGTGGTACCGCGGGTCAAGCTCGCCCCTTTTTTCAATGATAGGGGACGGGCTTTTTTGTGGGTTGGATTGGGAAAGCCTGTCAAATACTAATGCCTGCATTAGTATATACAGAGAGGATGGATCGACACATGGCAGAAAAGCAGAAGTTTTATATCACTACCCCCATCTATTACCCCAGCGATAACCTGCACATCGGCCACGCCTATTGCAGCGTAGCCACGGATACCATGGCCCGCTTCAAAAAGCAGCAGGGCTTTGATACCTATTTTTTGACCGGCACGGACGAGCACGGCCAGAAGATCGAGCGCAAGGCCGAGGCCAAGGGCGTAACGCCCCAGGCCTATGTGGATGAGATCGTAAAGGGCATCAAAGAGCTGTGGAAGCTGATGGATGTGGAGTACGACGATTTTATCCGCACCTCGGATGACCGCCATGCCTTGGTGGTGCAGAAGATTTTCCGCCAGCTCTACGAGCAGGGGGATATCTATAAGGGCTCCTATGAGGGCTGGTATTGCACGCCCTGCGAAAGCTTTTTTACCGAGCTGCAGCTCAAGGACGGTTGCTGCCCGGACTGCGGCCGCCCGGTGGAAAAGACCAGCGAGGAAGCCTATTTCTTCAAGCTGAATAAGTACCAGGATTGGCTCATCGAGTATATTGAGACCCATCCGGATTTCATCCAGCCCGTATCCCGCAAAAACGAGATGCTCAACAACTTCCTGCGCCCCGGCCTTAGCGATCTGTGCGTCAGCCGTACCTCTATCAAATGGGGCATCCCTGTGGATTTTGACCCCAAGCATACCGTCTATGTCTGGCTGGACGCGCTGACCAACTACATCAGCGCCCTGGGCTATGATACCGATCACGACGAGCTGTACCAGAAGTACTGGCCCGCGGATATCCACCTGGTGGGCAAGGAGATCATTCGTTTCCACACCATTATTTGGCCCATTATCCTCCACGCCCTGGGCCTGCCCCTGCCCAAGCAGGTCTTCGGCCATGGCTGGCTGGTGCTGGACGGCATGAAGATGAGCAAGTCCCTGGGCAATGTGGTAGACCCTGTGGCTCTTTCTAATCGCTATTCCAGCGATGCCATCCGCTATTTCCTCATGAGGGAGATGCCCTTTGGCACGGACGGGCAGTTTAGCTATGAAGACCTGCTCACCCGCATCAATGCAGACCTGGCCAACGACCTGGGCAACTTGGTCAGCCGCACCGTAGCCATGGTGGAGAAATATTTTGATGCCATGGTGCCTGCCTGCGGTGAATTCAACGATATCGACAAGGCTCTGACGGACCTGGCGCTGGTCACCCCCGGCAAGGTAAAGGCCCATATGGACGAGCTGCAATTCTCCCTGGCCTTAGGGGATATCTGGCAGCTCATCGGCGAGTGTAACCGCTATATCGACCTAAACGCTCCCTGGGTGCTGTGCAAGAGCGAGGAAGGCCAGGAGCGGCTAAAGACGGTTATGTACGTGCTGTGCGAGTGCATCCGCTTTGTGGCGGTGATGATCGTCCCCACTATGCCTCGCACCCCCGCCAAGATCTACGAGCAGCTGGGTGTCACCGACGCCGCCCTGATGGTGTGGGAATCCCTGGATGCCTTTGGCAAGCTCTCCGCTGGCACGAAGGTGCAAAAGGGCGAGGCCCTGTTCCCCCGCATTGATATCAAGAAGGAACTGGCGGATATCGTGCCCACCCCCAAGGCGGAGGGAGCAGCCGAGGGCAAAAAGGAAGATGCAAAAAACGCAGACAAGGCTAAAAGATCTCAAGATAGCAAACAAGCAGAAGGGCCCAAGAAGGCGGAAGCCCACAAGGACGAAGAAGCGGGCGGCCCCATCAGCATTGATGATTTCGCCAAGGTAGAGCTACGGGTAGCCCGCGTGCTGGAAGCGGAAAAGGTGGAGGGCAGCGATAAGCTGCTCAAGCTCACCGTTGCCCTAGGCGCGGATGATCCCCAGCGTACCGTGGTCAGCGGCATTGCCAAGCACTACACCCCCGAGAATATGGTGGGCCGCCAAGTGGTGCTGGTAAGCAACCTGAAACCCGCCAAGCTGCGGGGCATCCGTAGCGAGGGCATGATCCTGTGCGCCTCCAACGCCGCAGATGACGTGCTTAAGCTGGTGACCGTGCAAGAAGGCATGGAAGACGGAGCCTATATCCGATGAGCGCGCTTTTTGATTCCCATTGCCATCTGGAGAACGAACGCTTTGCAGACGACCTGGACGCGGTCATGGAGCGCATGGCGGCGCATGGCGTTACCCGCTGCATTTTGGCGGGCAGCGATATGGAGACCAGCGAGAAGATCGCGGCCCTGACCTTAGAAAGCCCCGTTATTTACGGAGCCGTAGGCGTGCACCCCCACGAGGCCAAGTTTTTCCGGGACAGCGATCTGGACCTGCTTGGGGATTGGCTTACGAATCCGCGTATCGTGGCGGTGGGAGAGATCGGACTGGATTACTACTACGACCATTCCCCCCGCAATATCCAGCAGGAGGTCTTCCTAAAGCAGCTCCATTTTGCCTATGAGCAAAAGGCCCCCGTGATCTTCCATGTGCGGGATGCGCACGGGGATGTCTTGGACATGCTCCGCGCCCGGAATAATCAGATGCCTGCCGGAGTGCTGCACTGCTTCAGCGGTAGTGTGGAAAGCGCAAAGCTGTACCTGGATATGGGCTTTTACCTGTCCTTCGCGGGGCCTATTACCTTCAAAAACGCTCATAACCTGGTGGAGGTGGCCAAGTATTGCCCCCCGGATAGGCTGCTGGTGGAGACCGACAGCCCTTACCTGGCTCCGGAGCCCATGCGGGGCAAGCGCAACGAGCCCGGCTTTGTGCGGTTCGTGGCCCAGCGCGTGGCGGAGATACGGGGCATCGCTCCAGAGACACTGGCCGACCTGGCCACCCAAAACACCTGCACGCTCTTTGGCATAGAGGCGTAGCAGACCGTCCATCGGCTAGGGATCAGACCCGAACTAATAGAATATTTTGTTCCCACATAGCAAATATCACCTCGCCTTCGCATAGGATGCAATGAAGGCGAGGTGATGTCGTTGGGCCAGAAATGCTATCCATCGGGAGGAAATAAGGTTCTGGAGATCATCGGCTACGTACTGCTGGTCGTGGGCATCATATTGCTGTTTTGCAGTATGCCCGGATGGGTGTGGACGGCGCTGATAGGACTCGTCCTTATCGTAGCAGGTTTTTTGCTCATTAGATTCGGAAAATGATGGAGGTGGCGTATGTCTGTTAAGATGATCTGTGTAAAAGCACCGCGTATCCTTAGCGGGTTTTTGCGACTCTTTGCCAGGAACAAGGGGACGAAATAGTACGAAGAGTACGGGAGGGATGGCCTCCGGCGGCTTTAGGGCTATTGCCCATAAGAATCCCTTCATTAGGCTGCGGTTTCACGCAGCCTAAAATTTTGCCATTATCGGGCTATCGGGCTTTCTAGGGTGCCTTTTGTTATCGAGCTTCTCCGGTAACTGCGTCAACGGCAATATGCTGGGTGAAGGGATAATACCCATCGGTAACAGTCACGTTCACCGTGCAGCGCCAGCCGGGATAGACAAAATTATCTGCGCCGGTGAGCCAGGAGGGCGAAAGATCGACCACCATGGGGTCCTGGGCCCAGCTTCCGTCATCATAGGCATCCGCTGCGTTTTGCAGGGCCTCCTCCCAGGTGAGGCAGGAAGCGGAAAAGGGTTTTTGATCATAGGGTTTAAATGCCTGAACGCAGGCCTGGACCAGCTGGCCCTGGAGGTTGAATACAAAATACGAAGAAGGCAGGTCCAGCAGAGCGTCCGTAGCGCTTTTGTTGCCATGGCTGCCCAGCATCATACCCAGAGCTGTGGAGGGAAGGGAAAAGCCGTTAAAGCTTGCGCCCATAATGAGGAGCAAATAGCATTCCTGCGCCTCTGGGTCGAAGGAGGTATAAGGAATAGCCCTAAAATGAAAAACCACACAAAATAACCTCCCAAAGCCAGCGTGCAATGAGCTGATTTTGGGAGGTCTTAACAATCAGGAACTACCTCAAACTCATTTTGAGACAGCTCCCGAAGGGATAGGGCTTTGCTCTTATACCGTCGGAGGCCGCCGCCCTCGTCTTGCCCCCGTCACCCCTTGATCCTGGGCTTAAAGCACAGCGCCACCAGGGTGCCGAAGAACACGGCGGCGGCAATGCCCCCAGCGGTGGCGCTAAGGCCGCCGGTAAACGCACCAATGAAGCCCATTTCCTGCACGGCCATGATAACGCCCTGGCATAAGGCATGTCCAAAGCCTGTCAGGGGCACGGTGGCTCCAGCCCCGGCGAAGTCCACAATGGGGCCGTATAGGCCAACGGCGCTGAGCAGGACCCCGGTAAGGATGTAGATGACCAAAATGCGCGCAGGGGTCAGCTTGGTTTTAATGACGATGAATTCGCCAATGGCGCACAGGAGCCCACCCACCAGAAAAACCTTAAGATACATCAGGATATCCATGGGGGTCACGCTCCTTTCTTCGGGGCTTCAAGTACCACGGCATGGGCAATGCCGGGGATGCTTTCGCCCTGCTGGCTGGTGGTGGTGCTCATCAGCGCTCCGGTGGCCATGAAGATGATTTTTTGATACTGGCCTTTTTGCAAAAGAGGCAGATAGTGACCGTTGAGCACAGAGGCACTGCAGCCGCAGCCGCTTCCCCCGGAGTGCATGTCCTGAGCTTTAAGGTCAAATATCTTTAGCCCGCAATCCTCGTAACGATCATCTAGGGGATAGCCGTTTTGGGCCATCAGCTCCACCATTAGGTCGTGGCCCACCTGGCCCAGGTCCCCGGTGATGATCAGGTCGTAGTCTGTAGGCTTAGTATTCGTATCCTTAAGCAGGGCACACAGGGTGTCCGCAGCGGCGGGGGCCATGGCCGCGCCCATGTTGTTGGCATCCTTGATGCCCAGGTCGATGACTCGACCCATGCAAATGTGCACGATCTGCGCCAGGGGCGTGCCACAGGGAGTATCGGTGACCAACGTGGCTCCGGTGCCAGTGACGGTCCACTGAGCGGTAGGGGTGCGCTGGGAACCAAACTCCAAGGGAAAGCGGTATTGCCGTTCCGCCGTGCAGAAATGGCTGCTGGCGGCGCATACTACCCGCTGGGCGTGGCCGCCGTCCACCAGCATGCCACCTACGCACAGGCTCTCCGCCATGGTGGAGCACGCGCCGTAAAGCCCTACAAAGGGAATGGCCAGCTCCCGGGCGGAAAAGGACGCGCTAATGATCTGATTCAGCAGATCACCGCCCAGCAGGAATTGTACGCTGTCCTCCGTGGCCCCAGCCTTTTTAATGCAGGTACGGATCGCATCCAGGTACATTTCCTTTTCGGCCAGCTCAAAGCTTTCCTGGCCGTTCATTTCATCCTGGATCACCTTGTCAAAGCAATCGCCAATGGGGCCTTCGCCCTCCAGCTTGCCTACGATGGCGGCCCCGCCGCACAGAAAGGGCCGTGAGGGCAGGTCAATGGTTTGGGTGCCGATTCGTTTATTTTGTTGATCTTGCATGGCTGCTTTCCTCCGCTTTTTCCATGGCCGATTTTACCAAGGCCAAATGGCATAGATAATGCCAACGATCACCGATGCGCCGATGCCGTACACCAGCACGGGCCCGGCAATGGTGAACAGCTTAGCCCCCAGGCCCAGCACCAGCCCTTCCTTGCGGAACTCCAGTGCGGGGGAGACCATGGCATTGGCAAAGCCGGTTATAGGCACGAAGGAGCCTGCCCCGGCGTATTGGCCGATCTTATCAAAAATACCAATGCCCGTTAAAAGCGCGGTTAAAAAGACCAGCACCACAGAAGCAAAGGTACTGGAGCCACGGGGCGTCAGCTGTAGGTAAAAAGCAGCGATATCGCTTAGGCATTGCCCCAAAAGGCAGATCACGCCGCCCACCCAAAAGGCGCGCAGCAGCATTTTTCCCATTTCTGAGTTGGGGGACACCTCGTCTACTCGCTTTTGATAGGCCTTTGGGTCTGCCTTTATATTTTGCTTGTTCATAAAATTGGCTCCTCTGATTCGGATTTTTCTTGGAAAGGACGGTTTTGGTGGGCCAGGGAAATGGGCTTTAGATATATCTCTTTATCTGAGGGGTGGGGCTGGGCCTCTATGGCCGAAGATACCAAAGTTTGGCGGGGCGTTTTCATTTTGCATGCCTCCTTGCTTATCGAAGTATGCAACAAAAAAAGACGCTTTATGCAATCGCATAAAGCGCCAGACCGCTTTCCATGAGCGCGCAGCCTTATTTCTTTGTACTTTTGGGTGCAGGGGTGAAACCCCTGCGTTACTTAACCCTCCCGATATCCGCTCGGATTATGGCTTTGCCAGCGCCAGGCATCCCTGCACATATCCTCCAGGGTCTTTTTCGCCTGCCAGCCCAGCAGCTTTTGGGCCTTTTCAGCATTAGCGAAGCAGCGGGCCACGTCTCCGGCGCGGCGGGGCTTGATGGCATAGGGGATGGGCAGCTCGTTGACCTGCTGGAAGGCCTTTACCAGGTCCAGCACGCTGTAGCCTACGCCGGTACCCAGGTTGATGATCTCACAGCCGGTAGCTTCCATCAGGAACTGGCAGGCCGCCACATGGCCCTTGGCCAGGTCTACCACGTGGATGTAATCCCGCACGCCGGTGCCGTCGGGGGTGGCGTAGTCATCACCAAAGACTCCGAGCTGCTGCAGCTTGCCGGAGGCCACCTGGGTGATATAGGGCATCAGGTTGTTAGGGATGCCCACCGGGTCTTCGCCGATGAGGCCGCTTTCGTGGGCGCCGATGGGGTTGAAATACCGAAGTAGCGCCACAGCCCAATCGGGATTGGCGTGGGCTATATCCTGAAGGATCTGCTCGATCATGTATTTCGTCCAGCCATAGGGATTGGTGCAACCGGTGGACATGGTCTCCACCAGGGGCATTTCATCTGTAACGCCATAAACGGTGGCAGAGGAGGAGAAAACGATGCGGGATACCTTGTGGGCCCGCATAACCTCGCACAGGGTGAGGGTGGAGTCCAGGTTGTTGCGGTAGTACTCCAGGGGCTTTTCTACGCTTTCGCCTACGGCCTTGTACCCGGCGAAGTGGATGACCGCGTCAAAGGAGTGCTTCTCAAACACGGCGTTTAGGGCCGCTTTGTCGCATACGTCCACGTCATAATAGGTAACCGGCTTCCCGGTGATCGTTTCCAAACGCTCAATTACCTTCGTGCTGCTGTTGTAAAAATTGTCGACGATTATGGCTTCGTGTCCGGCACTCAGCAGTTCTACATAGGTATGGGAGCCAATAAAGCCTGCGCCACCTGTGAGAAGAATCTTCATCCTAAGGCCTCCTGCATATGAAGTTTAGAATAGTTTGGCGGGATAAGAGCCGTTTGCATGCATTTTTTGCAGCTCATCCTGGACATAGGGCTTATCCTCGGGATAGGTGACCCCAAACCACACGCAATCTGTGGAAAGCACGTCTACACTGAGGCCTTCGCTGTGCATGGCCTGGTCCACCAGCACGGGCAGCACATACTCGGCCTTTAGCTCTGTGGGGGCCAAAGAGCCCAGGAACTGCTCGAACCGGGCCTGGGCCACGGTGAAGAACCAGGGCGTGAAGCCAAAGAAGTTCATGCTGACCAGGCTTTCGGGGTTCAGGATAACGCCGGCAGGGTCGTTTTCCGTGTCCCGGATGGTGCCGTCGGGGAAGGGCTGGATCTTGTAGGTCTCGGTCACGGAGGTGAGGCAGCCGCTTTCATCCACGTCGCATACGCCGCGGGTCACGTGGCCGTTCTCGCTGACGGTGTTCTTCAGGTAATAACCCACCATGCATGCTTCGTGCTCGGGCTTCAGGGTGACCAGGTGCTCGATCATGGTCTTAAAGGCGGACTGGCCGTAATAGTCGTCCGCGTTGATGACGGCAAAGGGCTCGTTGATCACATTTTTGGCGCTGAGCATGGCCTGCACGGTGCCCAGGGGCTTGGTGCGCTCGGCGGGTACGCTATACCCGGCGGGCAGGTCGCGCATGTGCTGGAAGGCGTATTCCACCTTGATCTTGCCTTCCAACTGCTTGCCCACCAGCTCCTTGAAGCGGTCCTCAAAATCATGCTTGATGACAAAAACCACCTTGGTGAAGCCGGCTTCAATAGCATCGTAAATGGAGTACAGCATCAGAATTTCTCCATTTGGGCCCATGCCGTCGATCTGCTTGTTGCCACCATAGCGGGAGCCCATGCCTGCCGCCATAATCAATAATGTCTTGTCCATTGGTGTCATCCTTTCATATGCATATGGCTTATGCGGCAGACCGTAGGGCCTGGCCGCAGGGGGTCACAGTGCTGCCCTGAGGGGATTATCCTCCTCGGGGTTATCCTCGGGGGTCTTGGTCTCTTGGGAGGGCGTAGGCGCCTTGGAGGCTTGGGATCCCTGCGCCGCTGGAACCGTGTCTTCCAGCAGGGGCTCCGTGCGCATTTTGGGGCAATTTACCTCCCGCTTTTTTGGGCTGCCAAAGCCTTCGGTGCTGTCCCGCCGGAAGAAGATGGTGACGGTTCTTAAGATCAGCTTCCAGTCCATTAAAAGGGTAAAGTTTTCGATATACATCAGGTCAAGGATCGCCTTGTCCTTGGGGGAGGTGTTGTATTTACCGTCGATCTGGGCCAGGCCCGTCAGCCCCGCCTTCATTTGCTGGCGGTATTTGAACTCCGGCACTTCCTGCTCGTACTTGGTGACGTTTTCTAGCATTTCCGGCCGAGGGCCTACGATGCTCATTTCCCCCCGTAGTACATTATAGAGTTGAGGCAGCTCGTCGATACGGTATTTGCGCAGGACTTTTCCTACAGGGGTTATGCGATAGTCATCCTCCGTGGCGGAATAGGGATTGGCGGCCCGGGCATCCTCCTGATACATGGTGCGAAATTTGATGATCTCAAACACCTTGCCGTTAAGAGTCGCCCGCTTTTGCCTAAAGAAAATCGGTCCCTGGTCTGCGCAAAAAATGAACAGGGAGGCGATGAGCATGATAGGGCTGGTAATAATAAGCCCCAAAACGCTGATGATAATGTCGACTGCTCTTTTGACGAACCGCTGCATAGGCGTAGGCTCCACCCGATGGATATACAGAAAGGGGGTGTCGTCGATGACCTGCTGCTGAGCGGAGGAAATGATCACGTCCTCCAATTCTGCCAGGAGATAGGTGGTCTTATTGTGGCTGTAGCAGAAGTTTTGCAGCTGAGCCTCTTCTGTATCGGGGATGCCCGCCAAGAAAATAACGTCGTAAGCCTCGATGGTTTTTTGTACATCGGGACATTCATAATGCACCACATCGCAGAGCTTAAACTTCCGCCGGAAGGTGGCTATCTTCTCCGCCACGTGGATGGAAAGCTCCTGGGAGGAGGTGATAATGCAGCAGCCCCGGGGCGGATTGATGCGGTGATACAGCTTGTAGCCGGTATTGACGAAAAAGTAGATCAGCCCGATCTGCAATAAAAGGATGAGTAGCAGCAGCAAGAAATCCTCGCCAAAAAGAATGAGGCTTGCGTTAGCCTCAGGGTTGGCGGGGTTAACGTTCATGATCTGAAGTTGAAAATAGGTAACGATATCTGAAAAAAGCGTCGCGATCATGATAGAGGAAAAAACGGAGCGCGACTTTTTATTGATGATGTCATAACCGCCGTATACGATGGTCAATATCGCCAGAATCACCACGAAAGTGGCCATGGTGGTGGCGGCGGTACGGGTGAGGTTTAAAATGGATGGATTTGTGATGGAGAGAATGCTGAAAAAGGAAATAAACAGCAGAAAGTATAATAGGCCTTGAAAGGTGATAAGCATGAACTGGGTCAGTATATAATGTTTGCTGCGCATGGTCGCCTCCGCAAATTTAACGCTGACAGCCAAGATGTGCCGCGCTTGTTGTTTCGCCTTAAAAAGGGCAAAACCAAATGCACCCATGATAGTTACATAATTAAGGATATCACCAGAGCAATCCGGTGTCAAGGAGTGGGGGTATTCTCTTTTTCTGGAAATAAGGCACTGAGTAAAAATGAAGGATTGAAACCCTGAATATTCATGGGTTTTGGACTTGCAAATATCGCCAACTTCGAATATAATTAGCCAAGAATGGGAGAAGATGGCGCTTTTGAGCAGAAGTCCTCATTTGTGAGCCAAAAATCAAAAGTTTCACACCCAGGAATATGCGATGCTCGCATAATAATAAAGGGGGACATGCCTGTGGGTAAGGTACACACATTCGATCATCCGTTGATCCAGCATAAACTGAGCCTGATGCGCGATAAAAGGACAGGCGCAAAGGAGTTTCGGGAGCTGCTGGAAGAGATCAGCATGCTTATGGTTTATGAAGTGACCCGCGATCTGCCCACGGAAGAAGTAGAAGTGGAGACCCCTATTTGCACCATGAAGACCAACATCCTGGCTGGCAAAAAGCTAGGCATTATCCCGATCCTGCGGGCGGGCCTGGGCATGGTGGACGGCGTGGCAAAGCTGGTGCCTGCGGCGCGGATCGGCCATATCGGCCTGTATCGGGACCCGGACACCCTGCAGCCTGTGGAATACTACTGCAAGCTGCCTGCGGACAGCGAAAACCGCGAGCTTTTGGTGCTTGACCCCATGCTGGCTACCGGCGGCAGCGCCTCGGCAGCCATTACCTTTATCAAGCAACGCAACTGCAAGAATATCCGTCTGGTCAATCTTATCGCCGCGCCGGAGGGGATCGAAAGAATTCAAAAGGATCACCCGGACGTGGATATCTACGTGGCCGCTTGCGACGAAAAGCTCAATGATCATGGGTATATCGTCCCCGGCCTGGGGGATGCGGGCGATAGACTTTTTGGTACAAAATAAAGGTTCCCTGGAACAGGAGGATGGTGAACAATGGCAAAGGAACTGTTTGAGGCCATCCAGAGCGCGGAGGAAAGCGCGGAGGCGGTCTTGCGCGAGGCACAGCACCAGGCAAGAGACGTGCTGAAGGAAGCGGAGACGGTCTGCGTGGAAAACGAACGCGCTATGGCGCATGAGCACAGGGTGCTCTATCAAAGCATTTTGGAAGAAAAGAAGGCGACTGTAAACGAGCGCATAAAGCAGCAGCACGCTGAAAAGCAGAAGCAGCAGGACGCGTTTGTGGACCAGGCACGGGCCCAGCTGGACGCGGCAGCGCAAATCATCTTTGAAAGGGTCGTAAGCGATGGCAATCGTTGATATGAAAAAAGCCGCGCTTCTCGGCCTTAAGTCGGATGAGCGGGCTATCCTCAAAACCCTACAGAAGCTTAGCTGCTTTCAGGTGATCAAGGAAACCGAGGCAGACGGTGCTTTTGCTGCGGCAAAGGCTCCTGGAGAGCTGGGCCGGGTGGAAGACACCATGACCCGGGTATCCTGGGCTATTTCACGGCTCCAAAAATACGATAAGACCAAGAAGCCCTTTTTGGGCGATAAGCCCTCGGTTTCAGAGGACGAGGCCCAGGCCGTTTTGGACAGCGAAAAAACGCTGATGCAAACGGTGGAGGTCCTGGAGGCTCTGGAGCGCGAGGCAGGGGACCTGCGGGGCCAAAAGGCCCGGGCCTTGGCTCGGCTGGAGCAGCTTGCCCCCTGGCAGGGCTTTGCCTTGCCTATCGGCGATGTGCAGGCCACCCGCAATACCGTATCCATGCTGGGTACGATCCAGAAATCCGTTATGGATGCTATCGCCCAGGAAGGGGAGCTGCCCGCGCTGGCTTCGGCGGAAACGGTATCCACTCAGCGGGACCTGGCGTACATCTATGTGGTGGCCCATCGCTCTGCCGTTGAAGAAACGCTGCAGATCCTCAAAAAAGGCAATTTCTCGCAGGTGGTGCTCCAAAATCTGGAAGGCACGGTCAGCGCCTCCATGGACGAGCTGAACCAAGGCATTCAGGCCATTGATGCCCGTCAAGAGGAGATCATCGGCGAGACCGCTGCCCAGGTGACGGCGCTAAACGATCTGAAGGTCCTTTCGGACTGTCTGGCATCCCAAAAGGAAAGGCTGGCGGCCCAGCAAGGGCTGGCTACCTCCAAGCGCACCTTCTTCGTGCAGGGCTGGGTGCCCGCCCCTATGGCTGATACCATCGAGCAGGCCCTGCGCAAGGTATCGCCTACGGTGAGCTTAGAGTTTACAGACCCTCAGGAAGGGGAGGACCCGCCTGTGGCCCTCCATAACCACAAGGCTGTGGAGCCCTTCGAGTCCATCGTATCAGGCTTTTCCCTTCCGGCTTATGGCCGGTTTGATCCCACGGCGGTCATGATGCCCTTCTATGTCAACTTTATGGGCATGATGATCAGCGACGCAGGCTATGGCATGGTGATGCTGCTTCTGTTGCCTATCCTCATCAAGATATTGAAGCCGGCCCCCGGCACCAAGCGGATGATGTGGATACTCACCTGGGGTGGCCTGGCAACGGTCCTCTGGGGCACGCTGTACAACACCTGGTTCGGCTTTGCCCCCTGGCCTACGGTCTTTGACCCCATGAACAACTCGCTTCCCGTCATGGCGGTGTGTATCGGCATCGGCGCAGTGCACCTGTTCACGGGCCTGGGCGTGGCGGCGTACATGAACATCAAGGACGGAAAGCCCGGCAGCGCCATCGCAGATCAGCTCAGCTGGTTCCTGCTTGTGGTAGGTCTTGTGCTGATGATCCTGGCCCCCAGCATCGGACAGTGGATCGCCCTTGCAGGCGCCGCCATCATCCTGTGCACAGCTGGGCGGGAGAAGAGCAAGAATCCCTTCAAGCGCTTGATCAGCGGCCTGGGGGCTCTCTATGGCATGACCAGCTGGGTCAGCGATCTGCTCAGCTACATGCGGCTCTTCGGTATGGGCCTGGCCACTGGTGTTATCGGCATGGTGGTAAACCAGCTGGTAGGCATGGTCTTTGGTGCTGGCCCCATCGGCTGGGTGCTGGGCGCGGTGCTGTTTGTGGGTGCGCACCTGTTTAACGCAGGTATCAACATCCTGGGCGCGTACGTGCATAGCTGCCGGCTACAGTATATCGAGTTCTTCGGCAAGTTCTACGAGGACGGCGGCAAGCCCTTTGTGCCGCTGACGGAAACCAACCGGTATGTTTATGTCAAGGAAGGATCAAGCCGCTGATGATAAGCGGACACCATCCCTGATATGAATAAAAAGCAAAACTTATTTTGAATTAAAAATGTAGGAGGTTCTTCACTATGACAATCGGTCAGATTTTGGCACTGGTAGGCGCAGCTATGGCTGTTATTCTCGCAGGTATGGGCTCCAGCCGTGGCGTGGGCCACTCCGGTCAGGTCGCCGCAGGCGTTTCCACCGAAAACCCTGAGGTTAACAGCAAGCTCCTGGTTCTCCAGCTCCTGCCTGCTACCCAGGGCATCTACGGTTTCCTGGTGGCCGTTATCGTTTTGATCAACACCAATGTGCTGGGCGGCGTGATGAAGGCCGTTACCCTGGAGCAAGGCCTGGCCATCCTGGCGGGCTGCCTGCCTATCGCTATCGTAGGCTACTATTCCGCCATCAAGCAGGGCGAAGTGGCTGCCGCCAGCATGATCATGACCGGCCAACGCCCGGAAATGAGCGGTAAGGGCATCACCATGACCGTTATGGTCGAGACCTACGCGGTTTTGGCCCTGCTGGTCTCCTTCCTGGTCGTTAACTCCATCAAGCTGTAAGGAGCAAACCATGAACGCACAAGCCATCCTGGAACAAATCCGTGAAGATGCCAAGGCAACAGCGGCCACGGCCGTAGCCCAGGCACAGGAAAAAGCGGCGGAGATCAGGAATGCTTCCCGGCAGAAAATCGAAGCCATGCGGGACGAAATGGTGTCCGTGGCGGAGAAGGAAAGCGCGGAGCTGGAGCAGCGCCTTTTGCGCATGGCGGAATTGGACGACCGCAAGGAACTCCTGGGGAAAAAGCGGGAGCTGATGGACGAGGCTTTCAGCCTGGCGCTCAGCAAGCTGACCGCAATGCCTGCCGCTGATAAGCGGGCGTTTTTCCTCCAGCAGGTGACTGCCGCCGCACAAGGAACGCAAAAGCTCATTATCGGCGCTAATAACGCCGACTGGTTTGACGCGGCTTTTTTGGAAGAAGCCAATAAGGCCCTGGCAGAGACTCAGAAGGACGCGACGTTGGGACTGTCCGAGGAGCGGCGAAACGGCTGCACGGGCGTGATCTTGGCATCGGAAGGCGCCGAGACCCATTGCACCTTTGAGACCCTGCTGGACGCAAAGCGCAGCGATCTGGAAACAGTCATCGCCGCCCAGCTATTTGGAAATTGACCGAAAGGGGAGAAAGGAGGGACAGACCATGCCACAACCCAGTATCGCTTACGCCTGTGGCCGCATTGGTACCCTGGGAAGGGACGCGCTCAAGCGGACGCAGATAGAACGGCTCATGGCTGCCCATACCTACGAAGAAGCAAAGCATACGCTTTTGGATATCGGCTTTCTCTCCGCTGATGGCGTCGATTTTCAAACAGCGGCGGATCAGCATGTGCTGAAAGCCTGCCGACTGATCAAGGATGTGACCCCTGACGAGCAGGTAATGGATTCCTTTTTGCTTCGCTATGATATCCATAATCTCAAAGTCCTTATCAAGTCCCGCTTCCTGGCCCAGAGCCCGGAGTTCCTTTCCAAGTGCGGGTCTATGGACGTAAATATGCTTCGTCACGCAGTGGCGGATCACACCTACGGCCAGCTGCCGGAGGTCCTCAGGGAGACCCTGGAGGCCCTGGAAAAGAAGCTGGCAGTGAAGTTTGATCCCATGACGGTGGACGCAGAGCTGGACAAGGCTATGTACCGCCAGATATTTGCGTGGCTAAAGGACACCAAGGCAAAGACCATCCTTACCTATTTCCAAGCTAAGGTGGATCTGCAAAACGTGGTGATGCTGCTTCGCGCCGGGGTCATGAAGAAGGATGGAAAATTCTTCGAGGGCATCGCGCTACCGGGCGGCAAGGTAGCCCCTGCCGCCTTTGTAAAGGCATTCCACGAGCCGGACCGGCTGGGCAAGCTTTTGCAGGGCTACGGCAACGCGGTATACCAGCAGGTGATCACCGCCGCACTGAACCCGGCCAAGCTGCCGATGCTGGAAAAGGTCATCGACGATTATCTCTATGGGCTGTTTGTGCCCTACCGCTATAAGATCGACGCTCTGGAGACCCTGGCGGGTTACCTGCTGCAAAAGCAGCGGGAGGCCACGGATATCCGGCTGATCATGGCGGGCAAGCTCAATGGCTTCCAAGAGGAAGCCGTTGCCGAAAGGGTGCGTGAGCTGCATGGCTAAAGAAGGAATGACCATGGGCGCTGTGGGCGAACGGGATGCGGTGCTTTGTTTCAAAGCGATCGGCATGCGAGTCATCCCCACGGAGCAGCCGGAGGAGACCTCCAGGGCACTGTTCAAGCTGGTTCGGGAAGGTGTACGGGTGATATTCATCACCGAGTCCGCCGCCCAGGCCGCACCCGAGGCCCTGGAAAGATACCAGACCCAGTCTGATGTAGCCATCATCCCCATTCCCGGCAGCCAGGGCTCCTCAGGGCATGCCATGGCAAGGGTGCGGGCCAATGTGGAAAAGGCCATCGGCGCGGATATTCTATTCAATAATCAAAACGAAGCGGGGGATACCACCCCGCAAGGCGATAAGAAAGAGGGGTAAGGAAGCATGGCACAGGGAACCATCGTAAAGGTCGCTGGCCCCTTGATTGTGGCGGAAAACATGGCTGACTCCCGTATGTATGACGTGGTGCGGGTAAGCCAGAGCCGCCTGGTGGGCGAAATCATTGAGCTGCGCGGCGACCGTGCCAGCATTCAGGTATATGAAGAGACCAGCGGCCTTGGCCCAGGGGAACCTGTGGAATCCACGGGCGCGCCCCTCTCTGTAGAGCTTGGACCTGGTTTGATCGAAAGCATTTTTGACGGCATTCAGCGGCCCTTGACCAAGATTCGGGATCAGGTGGGCGAGCGTATCCGCCGGGGCATTGAGGTGCCCGCGCTGGACCGCGAAAAGCGCTGGAACTTTGAGCCTCGCGTAGGCGTAGGCGACAAGGTGAACCCTGGCACCATCCTGGGTGTTGTTCAGGAGACCAAGGTGGTGGAGCATCGCGTGATGGTCCCCGTAGGGATCGAGGGCGAGGTCGTCTCCATCCATACAGGCGAAGCCACCGTAATGGACACCATTTGTGTGGTCCGCAAGGCCGATGGCCAGGAGCAGGCGGTGACCATGCTGCAAAAGTGGCCGGTCCGTCGTGGCCGCCCCTATGCGGAAAAAATGTCCCCCACGATGCCCATGATCACTGGCCAGCGGGTCATCGACACCTTCTTCCCCATTGCCAGCGGCGGCGTGGCTGCGGTCCCCGGTCCCTTTGGCTCCGGTAAGACCGTTGTGCAGCATCAGCTGGCCAAATGGGCTGAAGCGGATATTATCGTATATGTAGGCTGCGGCGAGCGCGGCAACGAAATGACGGACGTGCTGATGGAGTTCCCCGAGCTGCATGACCCTCGCACTGGCGAGTCACTTATGCGGCGGACGGTGCTGATCGCCAACACCTCCGACATGCCTGTGGCCGCCCGTGAAGCCTCCATCTATACCGGCATCACCATCGCGGAATACTTCCGCGACATGGGCTATAAGGTCGCCATCATGGCCGACTCCACCAGCCGCTGGGCCGAGGCCCTCCGCGAAATGAGCGGACGTCTGGAAGAAATGCCCGGTGAAGAAGGCTATCCTGCATACCTCTCAAGCCGTATCGCGGAGTTCTACGAGCGCGCTGGCCAGGTCAAATGCCTTGGGCCTGATAACCGCGAAGGCAGCATTTCCGCCATCGGCGCTGTATCCCCTCCTGGCGGCGATATTTCCGAGCCAGTCTCCCAGGCCACCCTGCGTATCGTAAAGGTATTCTGGGGCCTCAGCGCGGGCCTTGCCTACAAGCGGCATTTCCCCGCTATTGATTGGCTCCAGTCCTACTCCCTGTATATTGACAAGCTAGAAGACTGGTTCAACGACAACGTTTCTCCCGAGTGGAACGAGCTGCGGGCTTCGGCCATGCTGGTTTTGCAGGAGGAAGCGGAGCTGGACGAGATCGTCCGTCTGGTAGGTATGGATGCCCTGAGCTGGAAGGATCGACTGACCATGGAAGTGGCCCGATCCATCCGCGAGGACTACCTGCATCAGAACGCTTTTGACGAGATTGACACCTATACCTCTCTTGATAAGCAGTTCCTGATGCTCCGACTGATCCTTGATTACTACGGCAAGGGCAAAAGGGCCCTGGAGGCTGGAGCGAACCTGTCGGAGATCCTGAATCTACCTGTGCGGGATAGCATTGGCCGCAGCAAGTACATTCCGGAGGCCTCCAAGGAACAGTTCAACCAAATCGAAAACGAGCTGGCCGGTCAAATGGCTGCGCTGACAGAAAAGGGGGGCCTGTAAGATGCTTAAGGAATACCGTACGATCAAAGAGGTCGTAGGCCCTCTGATGCTGGTAGAAGGCGTCGAAGGCGTGACCTATGACGAGCTGGTAGAGATTCGCCAGGAAAACGGAGAGATCCGCCGTGGCAAGGTGCTGGAGATCAACGCCGACAAGGCGATGGTACAGCTGTTTGAAAGCAGCAATGGCCTGCGTATTGATACCTCCACGGCTCGCTTTCTAGGCCATGGTATCGAGCTGAGCGTATCCGAGGACATGCTGGGCCGGGTTTTTGACGGCATGGGCAATCCCCGGGATAACGGCCCCGCCCTCATCCCGGAAAAGCGTATGGATATCAACGGCGAGCCGCTGAATCCTTCTGCCCGCGACTATCCTAATGAGTTTATCCAAACCGGTATTTCCGCTATCGACGGCCTGAATACCCTGGTCCGTGGCCAGAAGCTGCCTGTATTCTCCGGCAGCGGTCTGCCACACGCCCAGCTGGCCACCCAGATCGCCCGTCAGGCAAAGGTGCTGGGCACCGATGCCAAGTTCGCGGTAGTTTTTGGTGCCATCGGTATCACCTTCGAGGAAGCGGAATACTTCATCAGCGACTTCCGCCGTACCGGCGCTATCGAGCGGGCTGTTCTGTTCATGAACCTGGCCAACGACCCCGCCATTGAGCGTATCGCTACCCCCCGTATGGCGCTGACCGCTGCGGAATACTTGGCCTATGAAAAGGGCATGCACGTGCTGGTCATCCTGACGGATATCACCAACTACGCCGAAGCCCTCCGAGAGGTCTCCGCCGCCCGTAAGGAAGTGCCCGGCCGCCGCGGCTATCCCGGCTACCTGTACACCGACCTTGCCTCCATGTACGAACGGGCAGGCCGCGTGATCGGCAAGCCTGGCTCCATCACCCAGATCCCGATCCTCTCCATGCCTGAAGATGATAAGACTCACCCCATTCCCGACCTTACCGGGTACATCACCGAGGGCCAGATCATCCTCAGCCGCGAGCTATACCGCAAGGGCATACAGCCGCCTATCGACGTGCTGCCTTCCTTGAGCCGCTTGAAGGATAAGGGTATTGGCAAGGGCAAGACCCGTGAGGACCATGCCGCCACCATGAACCAGCTGTTCGCAGCGTACTCCAGAGGTAAGGATGCCAAGGAATTGGCCGTTATCCTGGGCGATGCGGCGCTGACGGACGTGGACAAAAAGTATGCGGCTTTTGCAGATAGCTTTGAAAAGCAGTATGTCAGCCAGGGCTATCAGGACAACCGTTCCATCCAGGAAACGCTGGATCTGGGCTGGGGCCTCTTGAGCATGCTGCCCCGGACGGAGCTGAAGCGTATTCGTGATGATATGCTGGATAAGTACCTGCACCATCCTGACGATGTGGCTACCCACCACCCTGAGGAGGAGATCTAATGGCAAGCGTCATGCGTGTCAATCCTACCCGGATGGAGCTGACGCGGATCAAGCGCCGCCTGGTTACGGCCAAGCGCGGGTATAAGCTGCTTAAGGACAAGCGGGATGAAATGGTGCGCCAGTTTATCCTGCTCATCCGCGAAAACTATGCCCTTCGCCAGGAGGTGGAAGCGGAGCTGAGCGTAGCGCTTAGGAACTTCGCCATGGCCCGCGCCGTAACGGAGCCGGAGCTGATGGAGGAAGCCCTGCTGTACCCCGCCCGGAATGTGGCGGTGGAAATGGCTATGCGCAGCATTCTCAGCGTCCATGTGCCCTCCCTGAAGGTGCTGGAGGAGACCATGCAGGAGACCCAGCTCAGCTATGGCTTGGCAGAGACCTCCGCCCAGCTGGACGGAGCCATTGCGGGCTTGGCGGAGCTGCTGCCCAAGCTGATCCGCCTGGCGGAAGTCGAAAAAGCCTGCGATCTGCTGGCTGACGACATCGAGAAGACCCGCCGCCGGGTAAATGCGCTGGAATACGTGATGATTCCTCAGCTAGAGGATACCATCCGCTATATTTCCATGAAGCTGGACGAAAACGAACGGGGAAGCCTGACCCGCCTCATGAAGGTTAAATCCATGATTGCGGACAGAGCCGCCCAGTAAAGCTTTGAAGTCCCATAAAGAATGAAGGGGCTGGCTCATAATAGGTTTTTGAAAGCCCCTGATTATCAAAACCTCCCAAAATCAGCTCATTACATGCTGACTTTGGGAGGTCTTTTTCTGCAATTTCTCATTTTAGGGCCATTTTGAGACAACCCCTTCTGCTCTTAATGGCCTATCGTTTCCTTGGCATTCCATTCCTTTATCTGCTCGCCCCAGCCCTCACAAATCAATATTGGAGGATTCCCTGGCCCAATCCGGCCAGCCTTTGCGGCGTTGGGTCGGAGCGGCCCAACGAACAGCGTTGACCAGCACCCTTTGGACCTCCTTTTGCTGATAAACCGGATAGGTCTCATGTCCGGCAGAAAAATAGAATATCCTGCCTGCGCCCCGCTGCCAGCAGCATCCGCTTCTGAGCACCTCGCCCCCTTTGGATACAGTCAAAAACACTTGGGTATCCGGCTGGGGGATCTCGAAGTATTCCCCATAGGTCTCATCTATGGGAATGGTAAAGAACTCTCCCTCCAGCCCATCGGCAATAGGGTGAGAGGGTGCCACCAGCCATACTCGCTGCCACTCGTCGTTTTCCCGCCAACGCAGGCTTTGGGTCCGGGTGCCCATCAGGCGGCTGAATATCTTGCTGGCGTGAGAGGAGTGCAGCAAAATAAGCCCCATGCCTTCCAACACCCGCTTTTGTATGGCATCCACCCGGCTGTCGTCCACCTCCCGCCAATGCTTATGGCTGAAATAGACCAGCACATCTGCCCAGTCTAGTGCTTCATCGGACAGCCCCTGCATAGGGTCCTGCAGGGTGGCGGCCCGGGCCTCTATATCCGGCTGGCTGCCCAAAAGCGCGGCCCGCGCGCCGTGGATACCTTGAGGATATAGCCGCTTTTCGGCCTCTACGGCCTCGGGAAGCGGCTTGTTTTCATACCATACCAGTACATGGATCATGGCTTTTTCACCTCCACCCAGCCATGCTCCTTATGGGACCGCAGGCATGCCTCCACAAACGCCATGCCGTGAAAGCCATCGGCAAAGGTGGCGTAAGCTACAGGGCCTGCTTTGTAGCTGCCGTCCAGGATGGAAGCATAATAGGCCGAAAGGGCGTTGCGCAGGGCATCGCACCAGCCCATCACATGGCCCATAGGTGTGGTGATATAGGGGCGCACCTCCTCCTGGCAGGTCCGGGGATTCATGCAGAGGAGCTCCAGGCCTTCCTCCCGCTTGCCGATCCGCAATCGGTCCGGCTCCTCCTGTATCCATTCCATGCTGTATCCATCGCATTCTATGGACAGCCGCAGATCGTTTTTGTGGCCATTGGCGGCCTTGGATACGATCAGGGAAGCCGGAGTGCCATCCGCAAAGCGCAGCAGTATCAGCCCCGTATCCTCGGTATTCATGGGGTGGGTATTCCCATCTGCATCCGTGCGCAAGGGGTGGTGGATGCTCAGGTCCGCCATTACCTGATGGACAGGCTGCCCCAGGACGCTGACGGCGGTATCGACCCAGTGCACGCCAATATCGTTAAGGGCACGAGCTGGGCCGGTGTTTTCCATCCTGTGGGAAAAGTCCGATGCCCGGGCGCCGGACTCCTGCAGGTAGCAGCCGTGCAGGAATAGCGGCCTGCCAGAAAGGCCCTTTCGGACCCGAGCCCGCATTTCAAGGACAGCGGCGTTCAGCCTATACTGATGGTTTAGCCCGTGGGCCAGCCCTTTTCTTTCGGCCAGCTGCCATATCTCCCGGGCGGCAGCGGCACTGTTGGAAAGCGGCTTTTCGCAGTAGATATGCTTTCCCTGCTCCAACGCCGCCTGGTTGATGACATCGTGCAAGGCGTTGGGGGTACAGTTGTGGATCACGTCGATTTCTGGATCGTTTACCATTTCTCGCCAATCTGTATAGGTTTTGGGTATGTCATATTCTTCGCGTATGGCCCGGATCGTTTTTTCGTCCGGGTCGCAAACGGCCACGATCTCCACGCAGGGTACCCGCCGCGCTGCGTCCAGGTGCTGGCGGCCGATGAAGCCCATGCCTGCTATGCCGATCCTTAGCTTTTTCATTAGCGCTCACTCCTTTTCTCTATTATACGGCACGCTGAAAAACAGACAATATATGGACTTATTCATTTTCCTTCAAAAATCATTCTCATTAAGATGTGGATTTGCTTAATAAAATGATGAACTTGGAATATTGACGCTATACGGGCTGGAATTTTACAATAATCCCAGGGAAACTTCATACTGACGAAAGAAGGTCTGACGATGCTGAATTATCAAGTGAAAATTGGCCTCGCGCCTATGCGCCGCGATGTTACGCCACGCCCTGGCATCTTCAACTGGGAGCAGGCGGAAAAGCGGGGACACCAGGCGGTAAGCTATATCAAGGAGCACTTTGCTTCTGAAAACGTGAGCTTTGTGGACCTGGAGGGTATTAATCCCGTAGCGGTGATGTACTGCGAAGCGGATGCGGAAAGGGTCATCCAGCGCTTCAACGCTGAAAAAGTGGATGCGATCCTTGTGATCAACTGCAACTTCGGCAATGAAGAGATATGCGCCCAGGTAGCCAAAGGGGTAGGCAAGCCCATATGCATTTGGGCACCCATGGACGACAGCTTCTTGCCCGATGGGACCCGCTATACCGACAGCCAGTGCGGCCTGTTTGGGGTCAGCCGTCAATTGCAACGTTTTCATATTCCCTTTAGCTATATCGAGACCTGCACCATTGATAGCGAAACCTTTAGCATGGGCTTTAGGCGGTTCGTTTCCGTGGCCTGCATGGTCAATAATTTCAAGGGCATGCGTATCGCCCAGGTAGGTATGCGGCCCAAGCCTTTCTGCTCTGTCATTTTTAATGAGGGCGAGCTGATAGAGAAGTTCGGCATTCAGATGATCCCTGTCAATATGGCAGTGGTCATTGATAAATATCAGAAAATTGTAGCGGAAAGCGATGCAGAGCTGGAAGAAGGCGCAAAGCTGCTGCTCTCCCGCTATGAAATGGACGATATCACCCCGCCGCTGCTCAAAAAGGTATATGCCTTTGTGCTGCTGTTTAAATGGGTCTTTGAGACCTATCATGTGCAGGCGGTCTCTGCGGAATGCTGGACCGCCATGCAGCTGGGCGTAGGGGCCATGCCCTGCACGGCGTATTCCATCCTGGCGGATATGGGCTATATCATCTCCTGCGAAAGCGACCTGCACGGAGCCATCAGCATGGCGCTGCTTTCTTGCGCAACGCTGGGTCAAAAAATCCCTTTCTTTGGGGAGTTTACCGTGCGGCATCCCGAAAACCCCAACAGCGAGCTGCTGTGGCACTGCGGCCCTTTTGCCTATAGCCTGAAAAAGGACGGCTGCCCTTGCAAGAACGTGAACATGCGTCAGTGGTTCCAGGTGAAGGATGGCCAGTATACCCTGACCCGCTTTGACCAGGACGGCGGCGAATACAGCCTACTGGCGGGGACGTGCCACTCTACGGACGGCCCCTATACCTTCGGCACTTACCTGTGGGCCGAGTTTGACGATCTGCCCGCCTGGGAGCGGAAGCTCATCGAAGGCCCCTATATCCATCACATGGCGGAGATCGAAGGGGACTGGACCGAGGAACTGAAAGAATTCTGCAAATACATACCTTCGCTCCAGCTGGACACCGTGAAAGGTTGAATGCAAGCCCGGTAGCATGCATTTTTAATGAAGAAAAGAGGAATCAGCTCATGCTTACTGATGCCAGAGTACTGATGGAGATCGCCGAAAAGAAAAGATGCGCCATACCTGCCTTTAACGTATACAACCAGGAGACCGCCATGGGCGTGCTTTTGGCCGCCGAGGAGAGCAATGCCTGCGTGATCGTACAGATGTACAGTCGGCTGTTTTCCAACCAGGAGGCGGAATTTCTAGCGCCCTCGCTGGTGGAGGCGGCCCAACGGGCCAAGGTGAAGGCGGCCTTCCATCTGGATCACGGTGCGGATGACGACGCGGTGAGCAAGGCGCTGCGCTGGGGCTGCACCAGCATCATGCGGGATGCCAGCGCCCTGCCGCTTGCCGAAAACATCGCCGCTACCAAGAAGGTAGTGGACCTGTGCCGCCCGGTAGGCGTAGCCGTGGAAGGGGAGCTGGGGCATATTGGTACCACCAAGGAGCATATCTCCACCCAGTATACCGAGGTAGGCGAGGCTGTGGAGTACGTGGAAAAGACGGGAGTGGATATGCTGGCCATTATGGTAGGCACGGCCCATGGTCACTATGCTCAGGCACCGGTCATTGCCCTTGATCGCATCCGCGAGATCAAGGCAGCCACGAAGATCCCCCCGGTGCTCCACGGGGGCAGCGGTGTGCCGGATGAGCAGATCGTAGCTTCCATTGAAGCGGGTATCCGCAAGATCAACTTTGGCACCGACGTGTGCTATGCCTTCCTGGATGAGGTGTTCAATACAAGCCGGGATATCTTCGCTGTGGACCTTTTTATGCGGGGCCCTATCCAGTCGGTAAAGAACTTTGCACTCTCTAAGATCAAACTGTTAAGGGCGGAGAATAGCAATGGCTGAAAAATGGCCTGAGGTTATCGGCATTGGCTCTACCGTGTACGATACGCTGATGGTGGTGGACGGCTTCCCCCCTGAGGACACGAAGATAATGGGCCTTGAAACCAAGGTCCAGGGTGGCGGGCCCTGCGCTACGGCCCTGGTGGCTGCGGCACGGCTGGGGGTATCCAGCGCCTACCTGGGCACTGTGGGGGATGATCCCTTCGGAGACTATATGCTGGCGGACCTTCAGCACTGGGGCGTGGATACCGTTCATGTGCGCCGGGAACCGGGGGCCATTTCCTTCCATGCGGTGGTGCTTTTGAGCCGTGCAAACGGAAGCCGGACCTGCATATGGAACCCCGGCACGGTAAAGCCTCCCACGCCTGAGGATCTGGATGTGGAGGTGCTCCGGCATGCCCAGGTGCTGCACCTGGACGGACATATGCTGGAGGCGGCTATCCACGCCGCCAAGCTGTGCAACCAGCTGGGCGTTAAGGTCAGCTATGACGCGGGCGGCACGTATCCCGGCGTCAAAAGGCTGATGCCCTACGTGGATCATCTGATCCCGTCGGAGGAGTTCGCCTTGAAAATAACAGGAGAGGCCACAGCAGAGAATGCGGCAGTAAAGCTGTTTGACGACTATCAGCCCGAGCTGGTCGTCCTTACCCAGGGCGTGCGGGGCGGCCTATTGTATGATGGTAAGGCAATGAAACGCTACGAAAGCTACCCGGTGGACGTGGTGGATTCCAACGGCTGCGGGGATACCTTTCATGGTGCGTTTGTAGCGGCTTATATAAAGGGTATGCCGCCGGAGGCAGCCTGCCGCTACGCCAGTGCGGCGGCGGCCATCAAGTGCACGCGCCTTGGCGCAAGGCATGGCATGCCTACGGACGCGGAGTGCAGAGCCTTTTTAGCCGATAGAGGGGCCGCACTATAAAAGGGGTCGCATTATAACCAAACATAATTGCAAGCGGTATAAGCACTCTTACAAACAGCAGGAGATGATACTATGGATATCGTTAGCCGTTTACGAGCCCAGAACCCTGGTTTGCCGTTTTACTGCGTACAGGACGAGGCGTTCAGGCCCTTTGGCCGGGTCATAGAGTGGGAGGCTTCAAGCCTTATGGCAGCCTGCCAGCAGGCAGCCGTAATGCCAGAGACAGGTTCTCGGTATGTGCCTTCCCTTGAGCCCTTGGAGGCGATCTCAGATTTTGCCGCCATCAAGAACGGCCTGATGGGGGAGGGCAGCTGCCAGATAGGGTGCTGCTGGGGCTATAACAGCATGCTGGGCTGCCTTGAGTATCACCGGGCCAGCGAGTTTAATATAGCCGTCAGCGACATGGTGCTGCTGGTGGCTTCTCGGCAGGACATGGAAGGGCTGGAGCTGCCAGCAGGCAAAATAACAGGCTTTTACTGCCCCAAGGGCACTGTGCTCGAGGTCTATGCCACGACGATGCATTTTTGTCCTTGCCAGGTCTCGGCGGAGGGGTTCCGCTGTATCGTTATTTTGCCCCGGGGCACTAACCTGCCACTGGAAAATCCAAGGGTCGAGATCGGCGACGGAAGGCTTTTGTGGGCCAGAGATAAATGGCTCATCGCCCATCCAGAGAACGCAGCCGTAATCCAAAGAGGCGCATATCCGGGCCTTCGCGGGGAGAATTTCCAAATCCATTATGAGGAGTGATACCATGGAACGCAAAGCATTCATGTGCGATATGATCCGTTCGGAGCTGGAAGATGTGGTAGGGGTAGAAAACGTATCCGTGGCTCAGGCGGACCGCCTTACCTATGGCGTGGATTATTTTTGGATCGGCCGTATGTGGGCGGATCGTGGACAGACCCCTCCGATGCCGGATTGGATCGTTCGCCCCGGCTGCACGGAGGAAGTATCCAAAATTTTAAAGATAGCCAACTACTATAAAATTCCCGTAAATATCTGGGGCGGCGGCTCCGGCAGCCAGGGCGGCGCGCTGCCCATGGCCGGTGGCATCATGATGGATATGAAGCGCATGAGCCGCCTGATCGCCATCGACGAAACCTCCCGCACCATCACCGCCGAAGCGGGCATGATCTTCCAGCAGCTGGAATGGTATGCTAACGAGCGGGGCTATTCCTGCCAGCATATCCCCAGCTGCCTTACCTGCGGCACCCTGGGCGGTGCGCTGGGCCACCGGGGCATTGGCATTATGTCCACCAAGTACGGCAAGATCGACGATCAGTGCCTGTCTATGGAAGTGGTGCTGCCCAATGGCGATATCATCAATACTCTGCCTGTGCCCAAGCACGCGGCAGGCCCAGACCTTAACCAGATATTCATCGGCTCCGAGGGGACCCTGGGCGTGATCACCCAGGCTACCTTCAAGCTGTTTGAGCAGCCTGAAAGCCGTAAGTTCAGCGCGTATCTGTTTCCGGATATGCACTCTGGCCTGATGGCTGGCCGGGATATCATGCAGAAGGTAAAGCCCTCCATCCTTCGCTTTTTTGACGAGGCGGAAACCACCAGCATCATCAAGAAGATACTGGGCTTTGAGAAAAAGGGCTGCTTTATGAACCTGGCGGTGGAAGGCATTGAGCGGGTGGTGGATATTGAGCTGGAGGTCATAGGGGATATCTGCGCCAAGTGGGGCGGCCAGGACCTGGGCGCTGACTATGGTGAGAAATGGTACGAAAACCGGATCACCTTTTTCTATCCCGGCCATATCATGGACATTCCCCAAATGTTTGGCACTATGGATACCGTAGCCAGATTTGACAATATCGAGGAAATATATTGGGCCATGAAGCATGCCATCGAGGATAACTTTCCTGGGGTACGTTTTATTGCCCATTGCAGCCACTGGTATGAGTGGGGCACGATGATCTATGACCGTTTCATCATGGACGATCCGCCCAAAGACCCGGAGGAAGCTATCCGATTGCATAACCAGATCTGGAACGCAGGCGTACGGGCGGCCATGGAGCATGGCGGCGTTATCAACGACCACCACGGCATCGGCCTTAAGCTTTCCCGCCTGATGAAGGAGCAGTACGGCCCCGCTATGCAGGTGATGGAAGGACTGAAAAAGAGCCTTGATCCTAACGGGATCATGAATCCGTATAAGTTAGGATTGTAAAACTTTGTCGAACCAGGATTTTGATACATAGCCACCGAATAAAAAGGAGTGGAAATAATGTTCAGTGAAAAATCGAAGAAGAATGCGGATGCATGCCGTTTTTGTTGGATGTGCCGCCATCTTTGTCCCGTGCAGCTGGTGACTGGCAAGGAGGCCAATACGCCCCGGGCCAAGGGCCTGCTGGTATCGCTTATTGAGCGCGGCTTTGAGATGGAGAAAAGCACCGCCGAGACCATGTATGAATGCCTGCTTTGCGGGGCGTGCACCAATGATTGTGTAACAGGCTTTGAGCCTCCGGTCTTTATCCGGGAGGCCCGCGCCCAGACCGTCGTAAACGAGCTGGTTCCCTCCTGGGCACAGAAAATTTTGGACCGGATCATGGAGACGGGAAACGTATATGGCGCTAAGGAAGCCAAGGTGCACTTGGACGGGTATCCCGAAAGCGGCGATATCCTGGTGTGGCTGGGCGCTACGGCCCGCTACGAGGTGCCAGAGGTGGTGGAGGCCTTCCTGAGCCTGTGCCGCAAGGCCGGGGTTGATGTGGCGGTGCTTAAGGATGAGCCTGCTTCCGGCGTAGCGCTGGGGGACCTGGCGGGGTACATCGAGGATGTGCGCCAGCAGGCGCAGCAGGCCGCCGCCGCTATTGGCCGCACAGGGGCTAAGCAGGTGGTCGTGCTGGATAGCTATGATGCTTCCGCCTTCCGCCACGAATACCGGGATTGGGGGATTGCTTTGCCTGAGGTAGTCACCGCCACGGCCTTTGTGGCAGAGCTGCTGAAACAGGGCAAGCTGCAGCCCCAAAAGGAAGCCCTTGCTGTGACCTATCACGATGGCAGCCGTTTGGCCCGGGACCTGGATGAGCATCAGCCCGCTCGGGATATCCTGGCCGCTATGGGCTGCGAGATATATGAAATGTTCCAAAACCGCCGTCTGGCCAAAGCCGCTGGCAGCAGCCTTATGGGGCAAATGCGGCCTGAGCTGTCTGTTAAGTTCGCCGAGGGGCGCTGGGCGGACGCGAAGCGCACGACCGCCAAAACGCTTATCGCCGCCTGCCCACAGAGCACCGAGGCGCTCCGCCGGGCTGTGCCGGAGGGCTATGAATACCATGATATTTTCGTGTTATTAAACCAGCGCTGCTAGTTAAAATCATTGTCTGGAGGTATACATGAATATCTTTGTGAGCATCAAACAGGTACCGGCCACCAACAAGGTGCAGGTGGACGAGCAAACAGGCGTCCTGAAGCGGGATGGCGTAGCCAGCAAGCTGAATCCCTACGACCTGTATGCGCTGGAAACAGCGCTCAGGCTGAAAGAAAAGCATGGGGGCCGCGTAGTGGTGGGTACCATGGGTCCGCCCCAGGCGCAGGCCGTAGTCCGGGAAGCGTACATGATGGGCGCGGACGAGGGCTATGTGTTTTCCGACCGTCGTTTGGGCGGTGCGGATGTGCTGGCCACCAGCTACACCCTAAGCCAAGCCATACGCAGCATAGGCGATTTTGACCTGATCCTTTGCGGCAAGCAGACCACGGACGGTGACACCGCACAGGTAGGCCCGTCCGTTGCCGAGCATTTGGGCATTCCCCATGCGGCCTGGGTCTCCGGGCTGCACATGGAGGACGGCGGTATCTGTGCGGAGCAACAGCTGCAGGATGTGATCGAAACGGTATGGATGCCGTTTCCGTGCCTGGTGACTGTGGAACAGGATATTTATATGCCCCGGCTGCCTTCGCTGTTCACGGCGCGGAAGGTGAAGGACCGACCCATTACCTTTCTGGATCTTAGCGCATTTATGGACCAGGATGCCTCCCACTATGGCCTGGAGGGTAGCCCCACCCAGGTGGAGCGCATTTTCCCGCCGGAGAACGATACCGTCCAGGAGCGATGGACAGGGGAAGGGCTTGGAGACAGGCTGTATACGCTCCTGGAAAAATGGAAATTCATCGCATCGGCGGAGAAATAGAAAGGGGGACTATGTATGGCTCAGATCGCTATTGTTGGCCGTAAATGCAATGGCTGCGGTACCTGTGTAAATGCGTGCCCCTTTGGTGCGCTGGAAATAGAAAATGGCAAGGCAGAGCTGAACGCCGCCTGCAAGACCTGCGGTATGTGCCTGAAGGCCTGCCCTGAAAAGGCCATTGTAAAGCTGGAGACTAAGGTAGCCAGCGTAGACAAAAGCCTGTGGAACGATATTTTGGTCATAGGGGAGATATCCGGGGGCAGGCTCCACCCTGTAAGCCTGGAGCTGATCGGAAAAGCCCAGGAGCTGGCCAAACCCGTAGGATATAAGGTCAAGGCTTTGTTGATGGGGCAGGATGTCAAAAAAAGCGCGGAGGAACTCAGGCATTATGGCGTACATGAGATCGCCGTATACGATGACCCTGCTCTTTCGTTCTTCCGTGGGGATGCCTACGCCGCCTGTGCGGAGGATTATATCCGCTATGCAAAGCCCTCTGTGGTGCTGGTGGGGGCCACGTCTCTGGGCCGCAGCTTGGCCCCGAGGCTGTCCACCCGCTTTCACACGGGCCTTACGGCGGACTGCACCCGACTGGAGATGCGGGAAAGCACCGATCTGGTGCAGATACGCCCTGCCTTTGGCGGCAATATCATGGCGCAGATCGTGACCCTTAATACCCGGCCCCAGTTCGCCACCGTGCGCTATAAGGTGATGGACGCACCAAAGCGCCATGAGGAAGCCTTCGGCCAGATCGCAATGCGCACCATCCCCAAGGCAGCGCTGGTTTCCCCTGTAAAGCATATAAGCACCATTCCCGTTCCCGCCGCTGCCAGCATTTCCGATGCGGAGATACTGGTGGTGGGGGGCCGCGGCCTGCAAAAGGAAGCGGACCTTAAAATGATAAAAGAGCTGGCGGCTTTATTGGGTGGCGATTGGGCGGTATCCCGGCCGTTGGTGGAGAAAGGCTGGGCGGCTAACAGCCGGCAGATCGGCCTGTCGGGCCGCACGGTGCGGCCTAAGCTGCTCATTGCCTGTGGCATCAGCGGGGCCATCCAGTTTACCGCGTGCATGAACCAAGGCGATCATATTATTGCCATCAATACCGACGGATCCGCGCCGATCTTCGACGTGGCCCATGTGGCCATGGTGGGCGATCTATACGAGATATTGCCCCAGCTGATAGCCCGGTTTGCCCATGTGGGAGAGGAGGCGGTCCTGGTATGAAGCCCTTCAAAACGGTAGATGCCACCGATTTGGCGTTCTTTGAAACTTTGATGCCGGGGCGTGCTTTTTCAGGCACAGCCATCAGCGATGATTATGACCATGATGAGATGACCGAATACGGGCATTTTAAGCCCGAAGCGGTATTGCAGGCCCTTACGGCGGATGAGGTGTGCGCGGTGCTGCGCTATTGCAACGAGAAGAACATCGCCTGCACGCCCCGGGGCGCAGGGACGGGCCTTTGCGGCGGCTGCGTGGCCACAGAGGGCGGCGTGGTGCTATCCACCGAGCGGATGAAAAAGGTGCTGGAGGTGGACCAGCGCAACATGACCGCCACCTTAGAGCCTGGAGTGCTGCTGATGGAGTTTCCCAAGTCCCTGGAAGGTACGGGGCTGTTTTATCCTCCGGACCCTGGCGAAAAGACCGCCACCATGGGCGGCAACGTAATGACCAATGCGGGCGGTATGCGAGCGGTGCGCTATGGCGTGACCCGAGACTATGTGCTGGGTATGGAGATCGTGCTGCCCAGCGGCGAAAAGATGACCCTGGGCGGCAAGACCGTAAAGACCAGCAGCGGATATAGCCTGATGCACTTGATGATAGGCAGCGAGGGCACTCTGGGCATCCTTACCCAGCTGACGGTAAAGCTAATACCCGAGCCCAAAGCCAACCTAAGCCTTCTGATTCCCTTTGACGATCTGGATAAGTGCATTGAGGCGGTCCCAGCGGTGATCGGCTGCGGCTGCGAGCCCACAGCGGTGGAATTTATGGAGCGGGAGGTCATTGCCAGCGCCGAGACCTATCTGGGCAAGCAATTCCCGGATGCCAGCGCGGATGCCTACCTGCTGGTACGGCTGGATGGCCCCAGCGCTGAGGCGATGATGCCCGCTGTGGATGCGGTAACAGACCTGGCGCTTGCCTTAGGGGCCAAGGATGTGTTGCTGGCGGATACGGACGAACGGAAGGACAGCATCTGGAATGCCCGTGGCGCGTTTTTGGAGGCCATCAAGGGCAGCACGCCTAGCATGGACGAATGCGATGTAGTGGTGCCCAGGGATCAGGTGGCGGCCTTTGTGAAGAAGAGCATGGAGATAGGCAGGCACCTGGGGGTGCGCCTGTGCTCCTTTGGCCATGCGGGAGACGGCAACCTGCATATCTACGCCTGCCAGGACGGGCTGGAGCAGGCCGCGTGGGAAAAGGCTGTGGCCCTGGTGATGGAAGAGCTGTATCAGGAGGCCCGGACCTTGAAGGGCGAGGTATCTGGCGAGCATGGCATCGGTCATGCCAAGCGGGATTTCCTGGCCCAGACTGCAGGCCCGGAGCAGCTTTCGTTGATGCGCGGCATTAAAGCGCTATTTGACCCCAAAGGCATTTTGAACCCCGGAAAGGTGGTTTAAACAATATGCAGACCTTTTTCATTCCATATGGAAAGGGTAGGCTGTCCTTTCCGATACAAAAAAGCCAGCTGGTGGGCGTGCTTGAGCCAGCTGGCCTCAAGCCATTGGGCAGTGAAAAAAGCCAGCCGGACCAGCAGGGCCTTGTGAAAGCCGCACTGGAAAACCCCATCGGTACGCCCAGGCTCTGCGACCTGGCCAGGGGCAAGGCGCGTATTTTGGTCATCACCAGCGACCATACCCGGCCCGTGCCCAGTGTCCTGACCGTGCCGCTTTTGCTTAAGGAGATACGGTCAGGGAATCCCGCCGCCGAGATTGTGATTCTGATCGCTACCGGCGTGCACCGCCCCACCACCGAGGCCGAGCTTCGCGCCAAGCTGGGAGACGCTATCGTTGATCATGAACAGATCGAGGTCCACCGCGCTGAGATAGAAACGGACATGGTCTGCCTGGGAACGCTTTCCTCCGGTGGGGCGCTGTGGCTGAACCAGCGGGTGCAGTGGGCAGACCTGGTCATTTCAGAAGGCTTTATCGAGCCCCATTTCTTTGCAGGCTTCTCAGGAGGGCGCAAGAGTATTTTACCGGGAATAGCAGCACGCAGAACGGTTCTTTACAACCACAATGCGAGCTTTATTACTAATACCCATGCGCGGCAGGGTGTGCTTGAAAATAACCCTATCCACCAGGATATGGCCTTTGCGGCCAAGGCGGCGGGACTGGCTTTCATACTCAACGTGCTGCTGGACAGCGAAAAAAGAGTGATCGCCGCTTTTGCGGGGGATGCACAGGCGGCCCATGAGGCCGGATGCCAGCTCAGCCATAGGCTGGCGCGGGTGCCTGCGGTGGAGGCGGATATCGTAGTGGTCTCCAATGGCGGCTATCCGTTGGACCAAAATGTATACCAGGCCGTCAAGGGCATGACAGCAGCAGAACGCTGCGTGAGGCCAGGAGGCGTGATCATCATGTGCGCGGCGCTGGCGGATGGTCACGGAGGCGAAGCCTTCTATCAGTGGATGGCCCAGCACGAAAGCCCGGAGGCGACCCGTCAGGCCATACAGGATATTCCGCCTGAGGCCACCGAAATGGACCAATGGGAGGCGCAAATACTGGCAAGGGTCCTTTGCAAGGCTGCGTGCATTTTTGTAACTGAGGCAAAAAACCGTCCCCTCATAGAAAGCATGCATATGCGCTGGGCCGGGTCTCCCGAGGAGGCACTGGCGCTGGCGGAGACCTTAACCGGTGCTGAGCCGCATATTGCGGTGATCCCGGACGGGGTAGGGGTCATTGTGGAATAAAAAAGAGGTGAGCCGATGAAATACTTGATCGGTGTGGATTTTGGGGGCAGCTCGTCCAAGGCGACGCTGCTGGGCGAGGATGGACATGTATACGCTACGGCCAGCCATGAATACCCAACCTATTACCCTCATAACAGCTGGGCGGAGCAGGATCCGGAGGACTCGTACCAGGCGTTGGTGCTTAATATTCGCGCCCTGCTGGCTGCCTCCGGCATAAAGCCCGAGGCTGTAGCGGCGCTGGCGCTAGATGCGGCGACCCATACCGCCGTGCTGCTAGACAAGGACGACAAGCCAGTCCGCAACGCCATCTACTGGACGGATGCCCGGGCCGGAGAGCAGGCTAAACGGCTCAAGGCGCAGCACGGGGATACCCTTTCCAGCTTGTGCTACAACAATGTATCCAGCCTGTGGACGCTTCCTCAGCTACTCTGGCTCAAGGAAAATGAGCCGGAAGCGCTTGCTCGCACCCATAAGCTGCTTTTCATGAAGGATTATGTCCGGTGTCGCCTTACAGGGGATCATGTGACGGACACCATAGAAGCCATGGGCAGCCTGCTGCTGGATGCCCGGGAGAACCGTTGGTCGGAGCAGCTATGCGCCCTGGCGGGTATTGATCCCAGTGTTTTGCCTGCTATCGTAGCCCCTGACCAGCCGGTATCGCCGCTTTGCTCAAGGGCCTGTGAGGATACGGGGCTGGAGGCGCATACCCTGGTTATTGCCGGGGCTACGGATACGGTGATGGAGGTATATGCGGCAGGGGCGGCGCAGGTTGGGCAGGCCACGGTAAAGCTGGCCACAGCAGGCCGCATTTGCTCCATAACGGATCATCCCGTGGTAGACCCCCGGCTGGTCACCTACCGCCACGTGGTAGAGGGCCTTTGGTATCCGGGCACAGCTACCAAGGCATGCGCGGCCTCCAACCGCTGGTACAGGGATACCTTTGGGGGAAGCTACGGCGAAATGAGCGCTGCGGCAGCCACCGTTGCCCGAGGCTGTGAGGGGCTGTTCTTTCACCCCTATTTGCAAGGGGAGATCACCCCGTACATGGATGATAAGCTGCGAGCCTCCTTTACGGGCGCTACGGGCTTTCATACCAAGGCACACTTTAACCGGGCCGTGCTGGAGGGTGTGGCCTATTCCATGAAGGATTGCTGCCAAACGCTGCAGGAGCTTGGTATCGCGCCCAAGGAAGCAGTCCTCATCGGCGGCGGGGCCAAGGCTCCGCTTTGGCGGCAGATCATGGCGGATATGCTGAATATCCCGCTGAAAACCGTAGCAGACGCGGACTCCTCCCTGGGCAGCGCAATGCTTGCCGGGGTGGCAGCCGGTGTGTTTGCCAGCCACGGAGAGGCCATCGACCGCTGCGTGCGGGTGACAGGGGAGATCCTGCCGGACAGCCAGGGCGTGCAGTATTATGAGGAGCATTTTGGGATATACAAGCGCATTCAGGCGGCGCTGGCTCCCATCTATCATGAGCTATGAAGATACTGGTGTGTATAAAGCAAGTGCCGGACACGCTAGAGGTCAAGCTGTCCAGCAACTATACTCTGCAGCGGGATTTTGTGGCCCAGGTGATAAACCCGGCGGATGAATCCGCGCTGGAGCTGGGGTTGACCCTGCGGGATAAGCTTGGAGGCAGCCTGACGGTGATGACCATGGGCCGCCCCAAGGCCGAGGGAATGCTCCGGGAGATGCTTTCACGGGGAGCGGATGAAGCCGTGCTGCTGACGGACTCCGCCTTTGCGGGAGCGGATACCCTGGCCACCGCCAAGACCCTTGTAGGCGCTATCCATGTCCTGGGCGGGTTTGACCTGATACTAATGGGCCGCAGAGCAATAGACGGAGAAACAGGCCAGGTAGGGCCTATGGTAGCATCGCTTTTGGATATCCCTTGCGTAGCTAATGCTACGAAGGCGAATGTGGCTGGCAGCATGCTGACTGCCGAGCAGCTAACAGAAGCGGGCACCCTTAGCTGGCGGTGCGAGCTGCCAGGGCTTGTGACCCTGTGCGAGTGGACCTATGCGCTGAGGCTGCCTTCCCTTAGTGGACTTCGGCGGGCCAAGACCCAGGAGATACGCCGCCTTACCGCCGGCGATTTGGGCTTAGCACCCCAAGGTATTGGGCTTGCAGGCTCGCCTACCCGGGTCATCCATGCGGAGCCGCGCCCTGTGGGCGTGCGGGATTGCAAGCGGCTCAACCTTCCGCAGCTGCTGGAGGTGCTACAATGAAAACCGTTGTATTTTGCGAAGGCGCTCAGGCTCCGGCAGCGGAGCTTTTGGGCAAGGCCAGAGAGCTCGGCGGGCATGTGATAGCGCTGGCAGAGGGCGAAAGCGCCGATCTCAGCACCTTCTTTGCCGCAGGAGCGGATGAGGTATATGGACTGGAAAAATGCGAGGATACCTGCGCCCAGGGCACACGAATAGCCCAGGCGCTGCGCCAGTTGGCCCCGGATGCGGTGCTCTTTTCTGCCACGGTGCGGGGGCGCTTCCTGTCCGCATGGGTGGCCGCCAAGCTGGACACAGGCCTGACGGCCGACTGTACGGCGCTTTCCCGCACAGCGGAGGGCCTGCTTTTGCAAAGCCGCCCTGCCTTTGGGGCCAATCTGATGGCAGATATCCTCTGCCGCACAGCCCGTCCACAAATGGCCAGCGTTCGCCCAGGCATTTTCCCGGTGCCGGATATGACCGCTGCCCAGGGAGAAGCAGTGAAGCTATCTGTTGGACATACTAAAGCCCATGCAGTGAGGCTAGCGGTTCGCCCCATCAAAGCCCGCATGGAGCTGACCGGATTTACACCCATTGAGAATACCCTGTCCTTGCAGGATGCTCCGCTTATTATCGCAGGAGGTAAAGGCATCGGCAGCAAGCAGGGCTTTGAAAAGCTATCTGAGCTGGCGGCCCTCTTGGGCGGCGCTGTGGGCGCCACCCGTAGCGCAGTGGATGCAGGCTGGATCGACTATGCCCACCAGATAGGGCAAACCGGGGTCACCGTGCGGCCCAAGCGGTATATTGCCTTTGGCATTTCCGGCATGGTCCAGCACATCGTGGGCATGAACGGCTCTGCCCAGGTGATCGCCGTGAACAGGGACCGAAACGCGCCTATTTTCTCCTATGCGGATTACGGCATAGCGGCAGACTGGGAAGAAGTATGCGATGCTATGATAGCGCAGGCTAAGCAAAGCTAAAGCAAGAAAAACATGAACAGCGCCTCAGTAAAGCTACGTAAAGCCACAGCAAGCCATCACAAATTGAAAAGCAAGCATAAAGAAGGAGGGCCGACCATGAATTACAAGAAGACCTACACCCCCGCAAACGGCTATACCCCGCTTTGCACCATTGGCCAATGCTCACTGAAGGACTTGGAATTTGGCATCCTCATGCTGTCCGATGGGCAGAAGTACAGCTACGCGACCCAGGATCGAGAGGTCGCCTTTATCGTGATCAGCGGCAAGGCGGGCTTTACCGTAGGGGGTAAGGACTACGGCATGCTGGGCGTACGGCGCTCGGTGTTTGAAAGCCCGAAAGCGGAGGCCTTTTATGCCCCCAGGAATTGCACGGTTGAGATCAGCAGCCCTTGGAACGTGAAGATCGCCGTATGCGCTACGCCCATTGATCAAGACAGCGAGCCCCAGGCCATCCATCAGGAGGATGTGCGGGTGGCGCGGCTGGGCGTGAAGCCCTGGGAACGGGATACCAGCTTTATCGTGGACGGCTCCACCAACGCCAAAAAGCTGACCATTGGCGAAGCCTATGTGACCCCCGGCAACTGGGCTGGCTTCCCGCCTCATAAGCACGATGAGGACAATATGCCCACAGAGGGCGTGCTGGAAGAGATCTATTATTTTATCTTCGATCCGGAGCAGGGCTTCGGCGTGCAGTGCCTGTATACCGCCGATGGTGAGATCGACGAGGCCTATCGGGTTAAAAGCGATGAGCTGGTGGAATTTCCCAAGGGGTACCATACCACCGTGGGCGCGCCCGGGTATAACACGTATTTTCTGTGGCTGATGGCCGGACAACATCAGGGCTTTTACCGCTCTAATGATCCTGCCCATGCCTGGGTAGGCGCAGTGGAAAACCTGGTGAAAAAGCTGTAACAGCTGTAATGAAGCTGTTACAGCGAAAGCTGTGGGTGGATTGTATGAACAACAAACTTAGTATATATTACGCCTTCCTGGACCCCTTGGATGAAGTGGACTGGATAAGCAGCCTTTCCAGGGCCAAGGCAGCGGGGCTGGATGGGCTGGAGATGAGCGCGCCAAAGCTGCGCGCACTCTCCGCCCAGCAGCGGGATGCCATCGCAGGTAAGGCGGCCCAGCTTGGGCTGTGCCTTACCTTTGCCACGGCCCTTGCCCCTGGGGAGGACACCGCCAGCGAAGACCCTTTTGTTTGCACTGCCGGGGTCAAGCGGCTGAAGGACGATATCCACATGGTCAGCGACATGGGCGGTACAGCCCTGGGAGGCATTCTTACAGGGGTTGGCAAGCATTTTCCCCCGGGGATAGAAAAGCGGCGGGACGAGACAGCGGCCCGCGCCGCCGCCGCCCTGGCGGCCGCAGCGGATACAGCTTACGGCTGCGGGGTCAGCCTGTGCCTGGAGGTAGTCAATCGGTTTGAATCGCCGCTTATCAACACCTGTGCGGAAGGCCTGCGGGCCATCGAAAAGATACAAAGCCCAGCCCTGGGACTGCTGCTGGACACCTTTCATATGAATATAGAAGAAGCCAGCCCCACAGCGGCCATCGCCGCCGCGGGAAAGCGGCTTGCACATTTTCACGCCTGCGAAAACAATCGGGCCTTGCCCGGTCACGGTCATATCGACTGGGAGGGCACGCTAAAGGCCTTGCATGGCATTGGCTATACAGGCATTATCGCCATGGAGGCGTTGCCCGGCCCGCATGGGTCCCTGCCCAGCCGCATGAACATATGGCGCAAGCTGAGCCAGGATGTAGACAAAGAGCTGTTTGAGACGGTCAGTTTTTTACGGGAAAAGATGGAGGCTATATAAGATGCTTACTCAATACGCGTTCATTGCAGGGTCGCTGTGCCAAAGCGGCGACCGCTATTTGCGCTCCGGTTACAAAGAAACGGCACTGACCCTTCCTGAGGTAGTACAGGCCATGGGGGCCCGAAAGGTAGCTCAAGGGGTGGAGCTTCACCATCGCGGCACGGAGACCCAGGCGGATATGGATGCGCTGAAAGAGGCCCTGGGCGACATGCCCGTTACCTACGTGAACGCCTGGACCTACGGGGAGCGGCAGTGGCGCTTTGGCTCCCTTTCGGCAGCGGATGCCTCCGTGCGGCGCCAGGCCGTCAAGCGCATAAAAGAAACGATTGATCGCGCCAGGGAGCTAAAAGCCATAGGCGTAAACCTGTGGCTGGGGCAGGATGGCTTTGACTATGCCTTCCAAACAGATTACCGCAGCCAATGGCAGGCCCTGGCAGATAGCCTCCGGGAGCTATGCGACTATGCCGAGGGAATGCCTGTCGCCCTGGAGCCCAAGGCCCGGGAACCCCGCAACCACCTGCTGGTGGACAATGTGCAGACCGCGCTGCTCCTGCGCCTGGAGACCCAGCGGGATAATTTAGGCGTAACGCTGGACACCGGCCATGCGCTTTGTGGGGGCCAGGGCATAGGGCCCTCCCTGATGCTGGCCATGCGCCATGGCGCGCTGTACAACCTGCACATGAACGATAATTATGGGACCTGGGACGATGATATGATGGTGGGCTCAGTGCACCTGAACGAGGCCCTGGAAACCTTCTATCTGCTTAAAAAGTATGATTACCAGGGGTATCTGTCTGTGGATATATTCCCATACCGCGAAAACGCCATCGACGCGGTGGAGGAGAGCATCCGCTGCATGATGGACTATGACCGCATAATAGAAAGGCTAGGGGTCGAACGAATTGATCAGCTTATCCAAGCGGCGGATATGCCTGCCACGCTCCGGGCCATCCGGCAGTCAATATTTAGCTAGTTAGTATTCAGATCATTCAAAAGGGTGCTTTGATAATTGGTTTTGACAATTTGAAATATCCCTTGACAGAGCCGGAGTTGTGCTTTATATTATCATTTATCTTTCCCTGTCTTTGGCATTGGCTGCAGGTGCGTGACGGCGGCCGTCGCCAAAGACTATTTAGCGATCGAGCCAAAATGATAAGGAGCACAAAAGGATGTATTATCAAACGTTTTATGCTTCGCCTGTAGGTTCCCTAATGCTTGCCTGTGATAACGATGGCAGCCATCTGGTGGGGCTGTGGATGGAAGGGCAAAAGTACTATAGTGCCACTATTCCCGACACACTGGTGACCAAAGATGACCTACCGGTATTTGTGGCAGCCCGAAAATGGCTCGATCAATATTTTGCGGGCGAAAAGCCTGCAAGGGATGAACTGCCCCTTGCGCCCATCGGCAGCGCCTTTCGGCAAGAGGTATGGCAGCTCCTGCGTGATATCCCCTATGGGGAGGTTACCACCTATGGCGCCATTGCCGAAAAGATGGCCCAAAAGCTTGGGAAGGCAAGCATGTCGAGCCAAGCGGTGGGAGGTGCGGTGGGCCATAATCCCATCTCGATCATTGTGCCCTGCCATCGCGTGGTGGGTGCTGGCGGTAGCCTGACCGGTTTTTCTGGCGGCATTTCAATAAAGAAAAAGCTCCTTGAGCTGGAAGGTGTCGACATGACCAGGCTGTTCGTTCCTCAAAAAGGGACAGCGCTTTAACGCTCTCGATTGATTTGTGAAGGGAAGAACTATTGATGAATACGATAGAGCAGGCGGCTTTTGTTTGGAAGGAATTGGGGGAAGGCCAGCTGCAGGCCTTGACCCAGGTTACAGCTGGCACAGAGGGCATCTCCATTCTTCGCAGTGAAAAGGGCTGGGAGGTCACCCTGGGCGAAAGGGGCTGGCTCAGCCGCGCCATTGCCCTGATAAAGGCGCACAGGGAGGCTCCGGTGGGCTTTCAGCTTTCACAGCAGCCCTGCTATAAGCAGCTGGGGGCCATGCTGGATTGCTCCCGCAACGCGGTGCCTACCGTCAAAACCGTGAAGCAGTTTATCCGCACGCTGTCCATGATGGGCTATAATACGCTGCAGCTGTACATGGAAGATGTATTTTTGCTGGAGGACTATCCCTATTTCAGCTATGGCCGGGGCGCGTATACCGACGGGGAGCTAAGGGAGCTGGACGACTATGGCTATGCCTTTGGTATTGAGGTGATCCCCGCTATACAGACGCTGGCTCATCAGGGGCAGGCGCTTAAGTGGGATGCCATGAGGCCTTATGTGGATTGCGGCGATATTCTGCTGATGGATGATGATAAGACCTATGAGTTGATCAATGCCATGTTTGCGAAGATGCGGGCATGCTTGCGCACCCCCAATATCAATATCGGTATGGACGAAGCGCATATGCTGGGATTGGGCCGCTATCTGGACGAGCACGGCTATACCGACCGGACGGACCTGATGCTTCGGCATTTTGAGCGAGTCCATCAAATGGCGAATGCCCATGGCTTTAAACCCATGCTCTGGAGCGATATGTTTTTCCGCCTGGCCACCAAGGGCGAGTACTATCAGCCGGATTCCCCGCTGGACCCCTCTATCGCAAAACGGCTTCCGGCGGATACCTCCCTCATCTATTGGGACTATTACAGCGACGAAAAAGAGATCTACGACGCTATGCTTTCCAAGCATCTGCAGCTGACCCCCAATACGATCTTCGCCTCAGGCGCGTGGAAATGGAGCGGCTTTTCGCCCTGCAACCATTTCAGCATAGATCGGGGCAGGCTGGCCCATGAAGCCTGTATACAGCAAGGTATTTCTAATGTGCTGGTGACCATGTGGGCCGATAATGGCGCGGAGTGCTCCCTGTTTGCGGTGCTGCCCTCGCTACAATATTGGGCGGAGCTGTGCTGGTGTGGCCAAGCGGATGAAGCGCAGCTTAAAGCGCAGTTTGCCGCCTGCACGGATGGGAAATGGGATGATTTTATGGCGCTGGATGAGCCGGTGTTCACCCCGGATAACCCCGCGCCGGGACGCTGCGCCGTGAATGCCACCAAAACGCTGCTTTACGAGGATGTGCTGATCCCGCTGTTCAGCCATCAGATGGATGTGGTCGCCTACGGAAAGCATTTAAAGCAGAGCGAAGAAAAGCTGGCGGCAGCGGCCCAAAATGAAAATTGGAGCTACCTGTTCGAATGCAACGCGCAGCTGTGCAAGGTGCTGCGGGATAAATGCGAGGTGCAGGCGGCCCTGCAAAAGGGCTGGCAGCAAAAGGACGCACAGCTGCTGCAGCGCGTTTGCCAACAGCTCTTGCCCGTTCTTGAAGCGGACCTTCAAGCTTTCATAACCAGCCTGCACAAGCGTTGGCTAACGGAAAACAAGGCCGCCGGCATGGACGTGCTGGATATTCGGCTAGGAGGCCTTATGCAGCGCTGCAAAACGGCACAGGAGCGCCTGCAGGCATATCTGGCTGGCGAGTTTCAGACCATTGAGGAGCTGGATATGCCCTTGCTGCCTTACTCCCAGAGAGCACAGCAGGCAGGCTTCCAGGACCCCATGGCGCCTTTTTGGCATCTGATCGTTTCGCCCTCCTGCATTGCCATGATATAAATCTAAGCTTGCTTTGGGGTCTACGGGTCCCAAGCTTCAATAAAAGGTTTAAACTGCTCCATAGGCATGGGCTTGGCAAAAACATAGCCCTGCACGGCATCGCAGCCCATTTGGCGCAGCTCCTCCACCTGGGCCATATCATCAACGCCCTCGGCCACTGTCCTCATATGCAAAGACTCTGCCATAGAAATGATGTGCTTCACAAGCTCCCGGCCCCGCTGGGCATCATCGTCATGACGAAAAAACTGCTTGTCCAGCTTCAGCACATCCACGTGAATGGATTTGAGCGTATTAAGCGAGGAATAGCCTGAGCCGAAATCATCCATGGAGCACAGAAACCCGCTGCGCTTACAATCGGCTACCAGGGCCCGGAACAGGGCCTGATCTCTAAAAACAAGGCTTTCGGTGAATTCCAGCTCGATAGCATTATCGGGAATGCCGAGGGCCTGTTTAATGGATGTATAGGTCTGTATGAAATTTGGCTGCATCAGACTGTGCCGGGATACGTTTACCGACAGGACAAGGGCGGGCATCTTTCCCTCCAGGACGTTTTCTTTATAGTACCAGCACACGCTTTCAAATACAAACCTGTCCAGCTCCACAATAAAACCATTTTTCTCAAACAGATCAATAAAGCGCGCCGGCAGGAGCATACCTTTTTCATAGGAGGCCCAGCGTACCAGCGCCTCTGCGCCAAAGATGCGGTTACCCTGCTGAATGTCGATCTTAGGCTGCAGGTATACCCTAAATTCATTATTTTCCAGGGCTTCCTCCATGTGGGTCTCCAGCTCGGTCTCCCACAGCTTTTTCTCCCGCATTTCATTAGAGTAAAAGCAAAACCGCTTTGTTTCCCCGGACAGGGCCCCATCCTCCTGTGCCGCTATGGCCCTGTCCAGCATATCGTTGATGGAAAGGTCGCCATCCTTCGCATCCAGCATATATACGCCGCCCCATATATCCACCTTATACCCCTTGGAAAAGGTTTCGGGAAAGATGGCCATGTGGTGGATAGCACTGGCAAAGCGAAATTCCAGCTCCTTCTTGCGATGGTATTTGTACAGCGCCACAAAGGAATCGCTATTTACACGCCCAGCCACCTCGCCTTCATCCAGGGTGGCTTGCAAAAAGTCAGCCATATACCTAAGCAGGCGATCCCCCAGATCGCGCCCGTATAGATCATTGATGAATTTCAGATTTTTGATTTCTGCATACCAGATGGCATAGTGAGTGCCATTGGCCTCAAATAATATCTCTTTAGCGTCCACCAAAAACTTATGAAAATTATTGTGCTCTGTAATAGGGTCTACAAACGCAAGGGTCTCCAGGGCCTTGCGGTTTTTGGCATTTATTTTGTGGAGCAACAAAACAAACAGAATAAAAATACCGGTGGCTATCGCTACGATCACGATCGTTCCTGTTGTAACGTATTTGAGACCTGCACTGACCATGTTTTCCGGCACAGCATAGAACACATGCCAATCGTTGATGGCAAGCGGGGCATAGGCGATCAGCCTATTCTCTCCGTAGAAGGAACGGACCAAATGCCCGGGTTTTCCTGCCGATAAATTGTCCAGAATCTCTTGCTGGGAAGCCTTGCTTATGGGCGTTCCAATTTGAAATATATTGTTTCCGATACCGATGACCAATGGGCTGTCAGACTTCAAGATATAGTTTCCCTGGCTGTCGATGATGTGCGCCAGGCCGACTCCTGCGTGGAGAGAACGGTCAATAATGGTCCGCAATTCCTGCTGGGTGACCGCAGCAAATAAAACGCCTTCTACGGCATCGGTCTTTCCATCATAGATCGGCACAGCAAAGTAATGGATATCTAGTCCGTTTAGGGGCACACTTCGTATTCGGCTCAGTGCGTTTTCGCCCAAAAGGGCCCGCTGTATATACCCTTCGGCGGAGAGGTCGTCACAATATTTCCGATCGTATTGATCGAGCCATACAGCATTTCCTTTTGTATTTGCAAAGCCGATCTGTACGTAGGTATTATGGGTATACAGGCCTTTTAGCAGTGCGAATAGCACTTCATCGTCAGCCAGCAGGTCTCTGTCCTGGGCAACGGTGGCTGCTGCCATCAGCGTATCAAACTCCTCCTGTATATTGGCTTCGATGTCGAACTTTGTTTGCTGAATGGCCGCCTTGATATATCCCAGGGTTTCCTCTTGACTTAAGCGATTAGCATGCAGGATAAAGGTAACGCTAATGGCGAGAAAAACAAGACTGATTAATAATGCTAAGCCGTATATACGGTTAATATTTGCAAATTTATTTTTGGAGCTGCGGGGTTTCATTTTTGATCCCTCGCTTTCCGTTGCATTTCACGCAGGCACTGTGGGGGTTGCTTTTGCCTGCTGCTGGATGCTGCAATGAGACGGCGAAAGAATGGTCAAGTATTTCATTCAATACGAACTACCGCTCGCTAGTTTTCATCTAAATTATAGCATCCGATATTTATCTTGTCAACAAAAGCAGCATTGTTACATTGGTTATATGTCCCTATCAATTGACAAATCCTTTGCTTTGCTGTACTCTATATATGACTATCAATTGATAGTACACGGGAGGCGAAATTATGCCCAAGGATATATCGACAAAGCAAAAAATTTTCAACGCAGCGGTGGACCTGTTTTCCGCCCAAAACTATAATTGCTGTACTATCCGCGATATTGCCGCCGCCGTAGGCATCAAAAACGCCAGCATTTATAATCATTACAAAAGCAAGGAAGATATCCTGCTGGATATCTTCGAATACTACAAGATCAATTTTAACAAGTACAGAACGCCCCTGGATACCGTTATAAGGGCTATGGACACGGAGCCGCTTCAAAAGGTGATCCCCATGCTGTTTTACACCTTTGGCACGGAGGAAGAATATACCCTGATGATGAAGATATCCCGCATCGTCATGGATATGAAGCTTGAAAATGCCGATGCGCAAAAGCTTTTTCAAACCGCGTTTTTTGATGAGCCTATGGCATATATTGAATCCGCCTTCAGCGCGCTGATCGCCGCAGGCAAGGTGAAGCCTTTCCCATATGAGCCTTTTGCCTTTCAGCTGGTCTCCTTTTCGCACATGCTCTTTGTGCTGGCCTCGCTGGACGAAAGCAAACGCAAGGAGGTCAGCAAGCGTGCTCGGGAGGGCATTGATATGTTCGCCCGAGGCATATTGAATGCCTCCTTGCTCACGGAGTGATCACCACGATGCACGCCGCCTGTCTTTCATGCAACATGTCCACAATAAACAGCACCCCATCCGTTAGCCCGCAGTGTACGGCCGACAGATGGGGTGCCTTTCAAAATAAGTCTTATTCCCTTATGCCAGCTTCAGGAACAGCTCCAAAAGCCTTTTTACGCTGGTTTCTACCGCAGCCTCGAGTAGCTCGCCGGAAGCAAGCTTTTCAAGGGTGTGCTCCAGCATGCCGCAGCCCATCTTGATATCATTGCCTGCGGCGATCTCTTCATACTGGCATGCATGAGTGTACCAGTCCGTTGTGACCACGCCGTCAAAGCCCCATTCGCCCCGCAGGATATCCGTCAAAAGCTCATGGTTTACCGAGGCCCGGATACCGTTAAGGATGTTATAAGAGGACATGATGGTCCAGGGCTGCGCTTCCTTTACGCAGATCTCAAAGGCCTTGAGATAGATCTCCCGAAGGGCGCGCTCGGACAGGCGGGAGTCGGACTCCCGGCGGTTGGTCTCCTTATTGTTGCAGGCAAAATGCTTCAAGGAGGCTGCAACGCCCTGGCTCTGGATGCCCCTGATCATCGCCGAGGATAGCTTGCCCGCCACCAGCGGGTCCTCCGAGTAATACTCGAAGTTACGGCCACACAAGGGATTGCGGTGTATGTTGATGGCTGGTGTCAGCCAAATGCCAAAGCCGTTTTCCCGTACTTCCTTTGCGGCAGCTTCGCCTACCTGGTACAGCAGGTTTTCATTCCAGGTGCAGGCCAAGAGCGTAGCGCAGGGGAAGGCCGTGGTATATACGCCGCAGGCAGGGCGAATGCGCAGGCCTGCCGGGCCGTCCGCCGTCATGGCATTGGGAATGCCGTATAGCGGCAGATTGCCAAAGCCGAAGGTGTTGGCGGGACCCCGGTTAGGCTGGCCGCAAAGCAGATGCACCTTTTGCTCCAGGGTCAGCTTCTCCATAAAGGCATCCAGGGAAAGCTTGCCCTCCGCTACATCGCTGAATTGGGGCAACGTAGGCTCAGTCCAGGCACAGCGGGGATCATCCCATTTGCACTCCGAAGGGATCTGACCATCAAAGGGTATATGGGCTTCGTCATAATCGGGCCTGGGCAGCTTGGACGCATTTTCCACCGCAACATACGTACCATCCGGACGCATACGCCTTTCCAGCTGGCGCGGTGCGCACCGGGCCAATAGCTGCTCAAGCACGCGGTCCTGAGATACGCTATACACGAAGGAAAGCTTTTCAGCCTCCCGAACATTTACGCCCAGGTAGAAATAATAATCGCCCGCCTCCAGCACATAGGCGGACCTTTGCACCGCGCCGGTGTCGTCATAGCTGGCCAGGGTGGAGACGGGGAAGCAAATGGTCAGCTGCTGGCTGGCTCCGGGCTGAAGGGTCTCGGTCTTGGCAAAGCCCACAAGCACGCGAGAGGGCTTGCCCAGCTTGCCCTGAGGGGCCTGGGCGTATACCTGGACCACCTGCTTGCCAGCCACTTTTCCGGTGTTGGTCACCTTTACGGTGGCGCAGATATCGCCGCCCTGCTCTGCGCAGGCAGCATCGGCAAGGGCAAAGCTGGTATAGCTCAGGCCGTAGCCGAAGGGATAGCATACCTTCGCCTGGGCGCCGGGGATGGTCTCAAAGTAGCGGTAACCCACGTAAATATCTTCCTGATATTCCACATAGTCCTCAGATTCGTTGAAGTTTTCCGAGGAGGGATAAGCGGCGAAATCCGTGGCAAAGGTATCCGTTAATCGGCCGGAGGGGCATTCATCGCCGCAAAGGACATCCGCTGTGGCCATGCCGCCCACCATGCCGCCCTGCCAAGCCAGCAGCGCCGCCTGGATACGGCTGTCGTCCTTAAACCACAGGGTGTCCATCATGCCGCCGGTATTGAGCACTACAACGATCTTGGGGAAGCAGGCCAGGACCTGCTGCACCATGGCATCTTCCTCGCGGCTGAGGAAGAAGTCGCCGTCAAAGGGCTGACCGGTGCGGTCATAGCTTTCGCCAGAAAAACGGCAGATGGACAGTAGCGCCGTATCCGTATATTCCCGGGCGGCCTTTAGCAGCTCGTCCGGCAGCGCGGGTTCCACGGTCTGTCCCGGCATCACGCCATTGGCATATTGCTCCTTAACATTTTGTCCGTAAAACTCCGTTAAGGGGGTGAAAACAGAAAGCTTTCCTTCCGTTTCTTTTTCGGCAAAGCCATCACAAAGATTGCGGATATAGGCCACGGTCACATCACCGCTGCCGCCTCCGCCCTTTACGTAGTCCGCCTGGGCCTTGCCAAAAACGGCCAGCTTCGTGCCCTTCTTGAAGGGCAGGGCATCCCCGTCATTTTTCAGCAGCACCATACCTTCCCGGGCAGCGCTCCGTGACAGCGCGATGTGTGCATCAGAGCCAGTTGCCCGGCGGCCGTCCTCGCCCAGAGGAATATGGGGCATGTAGCGCAGTCTTTGCCATTTTGCTTTGTTTTCCATAGTGTACCTCCTGCTATGCTTATATTATATTTGATTACTTCACTTCATAGCCAAGCAAAGTATATTCCGAGGAAAGCACGCCTGCCTGCAAGGTAAGCGTAAGCGGATGCCACGCCCCCTTCTCGCGCTGGGCAGGGCCAATGTTAAGCTGGGTATTGTTCACCGTCCGGGCCATCGCCTGGGTCTTCAAAGGTAGCCGCACGGTAGGCCCTATCAGGTTTTCATTGGCGGGGATCTCCGGGTATTCCCAGGTGAGCAAGAAGGTGCGTTTTCCCTGCCATGTCAGGTACACGTCCACCTTGCCTTGGGGCAGCGGATTGATCCCATCGTTTAGCAGCCACAGGTCCGCCTGGAAGGTTTCACCCTCTATCCAAGAAAACTTGGGTATCCGTGCGCTGGCCAAGGCGCCCCGGCAGGACTGCGCCACCGTATAGAAGGACGCTTTAGGCGTACAGGGATAGTTGATGAGGGAGTTATTGGCCAGGGTAGGCCAAGGCTCGTTAAAGCACCAGTTAAGCGCCATGGAGCAGTAGGGCTTTTGCCTGCGGGCTTCTTCAAATATGCAGCGGTAACCTTCGCTTTGCAGCCATTGGCTCCACTCGATCAGCTGGTCCAGGCTGGAGGGCGTGCCAAAATAATCCTGAAGGGTGGATATCTCGCACCAGGTATCCGGGGCCACACCCCAGGCCTGAAACGCATGGTGAGCCTTGGTAAGCTCCGTTTCCCGAAGCGGGAACAGATCCTCCTCCGTAGCGAAGGAAAGGCAGGTCTCCTTATTGGAAATGGAGGGCACGCCAAACTCCGTATAGGCGGTATAGTGTGCCGCTGGCATCACCTGGAACACCTCGCGGCCATCCACATAGCGGAACAGGTAGCAGCCATGGCCCATGCCAAAGAGGGGAGAGGTGGCGATGAAGGGGGTCTGCGGGCACAGCTCATAGCACAGCTTATTCAGAAGCCTGAGCGCCAAGGACTGGTCCGTCATCAGCGACCAGTTGTTAAACAGCTCGTTTCCACCGCACCACAGGGCCAGGCAGGCGTGGCGGCTGAGCCTTGTGATCAGCTGGCGGGCTTCCTGCTCAAGCACCGCAAGGTATTTGGGCGTGCCGCGGTAATCGTTGCAGGCCAAGGGGAATTCCTGCCAGATCATAATACCCTTTTCGTCGCAAAGCTCAAAAAAGGCTTCTTTGTTCATAATACCGCCGCCCCAGCAGCGCAGCATGTTAAAGTTGGCCTCTTTGGCCAGGGACAGCTGCGCCTCGTAATCGGCCTTGGTGATCGTGCCATAGAAGACCTCTGAGGTCACCCAGTTGCTGCCCTTGCAAAAGACATCAACGCCGTTGAGGCGCATGGTGATAGGCACCGGGCTGCGGCCCTTGGGGAACGCCTCCGGCTCGTCCCAGCTGCCGGGGTTCATCACCAGCTCAACCGTCCGCAGGCCCACCCGGCCCGTACGGGTATCCAGTGTCTGACCGTTCTGGGCCAGCTTTGCCGTCCAGGTATAGAGCGGCTGCGGGCCATAGCCGTTGCACCACCACAGCTGGGGAGCGTCCAGGCGGTATTCGCCTGCCGGAACATCGCTGAGCACGGGCTGTCCTTTGGGAGACAGCAGAGTAAAGAGCACCTGACCATCGCCCTGGTGGGTAGATGCCTGAAATTGCAGCGCAGCGCTTTTTAGGTCCTCCGAAAGCGCATAGGTCATGGCCACATCTGTTAGCCAATCCTCATCGCGCCATATAAGGCCCGCCTCCTCCCACATGCCGGTAGGCACCAAACGGGGATGCCAATCCCAGCTATAGCTTGCGGCAGGCTTGCAGCACTGGGCCGCCTCCTGCCTTGTGCCAGCTTCGCCTAAGGTATCCTTGGGTATAGGCAGTATCCAAATTTCTAGCTTGTCCCCGGCTTTGGCTATCTGGGAAAGCTCCACCTCCACCGGCGTATACATGCCTTCATGGTGAAGCAGTGTGGCGCCATTCAGTCGGATATCATATTCATAATCAATGCCCTGTGTTACAAAAAAGACCCGCTTTCCCTCATGGTGGAGCTGCTCCGGCAGCACCGCCGTGTACACCCACCATTGATCCTCCATCCAGCGGTAGTCATCAGCGTGGAGCCCTTCGCGCCAGTCGGCCATGCCGGTGGCCCGAGCCCAGTCCAGATTGGCCGCGCCGGGTACAGTGGCGGGCACAAAGCGTTCGGGCATCCTTGTTCCCTCATTGGTTGCGCCTACCACCCAAGTTAATGCCTGCATTCCTTTGCCTCCTAAATGGCTTCACCAATAATCGTATGTCGGCTAAAAAAACTATTCTATATAGCTATCCTGGGCTGATTGTATGGCTTCAAAGCCATTCTGTCAATGTGCATTTTCCAAGATAATTAAGAAAAATCTTTGGCTTTGAGCTCCGCAGTTGTTAAGTATATCATGGCTACCTGTTCATGTACTGCTGGGGGGTATAGCCCGTCACCTGCTTGAAACGTTGGATGAAATGGCTCTGACTGCAAAAACCAAGCAAATAGGCCACTTCCTTGCAGGTGCGGTTTTGCGATAGCAGCTGCTTGGCTTCCTCGATGCGTTGTATAAGTATGAAGCGGGTCAAGGTTTGGCCCGTTTCTTTTTTGAATACGATAGCCAGATATTTTGGAGAATAAGGGGTGCCTGCGGCGATGACCTCTGCGGTGATAGGTTCGTGCAGGTGCTTTGCGATATAGCCTATGGCGATGCGCACTGCCTTGGAATACTGGGTGTGCTGCTTATATTTGGCTACCAGCTCTGCAAAGCGGATCTGGATGAAAATGGCTTCGTGCATAATGCGCTCAGGATCGGTCATTACGTCTATCTGCTGGATAAAGCTGTCGCTCAGCGCATAGGCCAAAGCTTCGGGAACTCCGGCGTTCATGGCTGTCCGGCAGGAAACGGCTACGCTGGTAACGGCTATATATTGGCAATTTCGGCGTGGGTCTGTGGATAAGAGTCCTGTGCGGTAGTCGTTGGACTCCATGCTTTGGTCCGTATGCAAAAGAAACTCCCGCAGGGTATCCGGGCGGCCTGCGGCGATGGCGGACCATATTTGCTTTTCGATCTCAAAGGGCACATGCTGCTCCCCAAGCTCTCGCATTTGAAAAAGGATATCCACATCCTTGCCCTGCGCCTCTAAGCTGTGAAGGAGATTTTGAAAATGCAACGGCTCCTTTTTCATAGGCTTTCCCCCTGCTGTGGACCTATCCCATTTCACAGTCAAACAGTAATATAATTATTAAAATTATGATATCATGCCACCTATTTTTTGTCTACTATTATCATCATAAGGACCCCCGGTTTGAGAGAATTGCATAGCACCGCTCATTATGAAGGAGGGGAATGAATGGAAAGAAGACGAAAGGATCTCTTATTTGTTGGTGGGTTTTTACTCTTGATGGTGCTGGGTATCTTCCTGGATCTGCCGCTGTCCAAGGTGCTTTATAATAAGGACAGCCCATTTGGCCACCTGTTTGAAGCCATTGGCGAAGTTCCGTGCATGCTGGTGGCAGCTTTTTCAAGCGCTGCGCTCTGGGCCACCCGAAGTAAAAAAAGCAAAGCTGCGGATGTAGCGGGCTTTATCGGCTTTGGGTTGCTGACGGTCCTATTCAGCGTAGGGGCGGCCATGTTTCCTGCCCAATACGCCGAAGGCTTGCCCAATACGTTGCCCTTTCTGGGGTTGGTACTGGCCGCGGGCTTCTTCATGCTGGCCTTGAAAATGGGGAAGGCCCAAGGCGATGCGCTTCGGAAGGTTGCGCTGGTGGGCTTGCTGATGGTGGTACTGGCCATTGTAGGCGTCAACCTGATCAAGTTTGTGTGGGGCCGGCCCCGCATGCGCATGATGACGGACCCGGATACAGAATTCTTGCACTGGTTTATGCCCAAGCCCTTTGCCCAAGGCAACGAGTACATGAGCTTCCCCTCGGGGCATTCGGCCAATGCCGCCTGTATCCTCTGGATAACGCTTTTGCCCGTGCTTTGCCCAAGGCTTCGCACCCCGGCCTGGAAGGGAACGCTATGGGCCTTTGCCGCCCTTTGGATGGTATGCGTCATGGTGAGCCGGATCATCATGGGGGCGCATTTCTTTACGGACGTGCTCTGCGGCGCGGGGATCACCCTGGCCCTTTTCACCCTCCTAAAGCGCAGGTTTATATTGAACGAGCCTGCCCTTGGAGAACGGCTCAAATTATAATGGAGGCATAATATGGATAATAACACCCAGCAGGATACGGCGTTGACGGAAAAAATTGGCTTTAGGGAGAAATTTTTCTATGGCGGCGGTGACCTGGCCAGCAATCTGATCCTGGTGCTGACCTCCACCTATGTGACCTTCTTCTATACCGATGCTCTGGGCCTAAGCCCCGCTATCATCGGTATGATCATGATGATATCCCGGCTTTTGGACGGTGTAACGGATATCACCATGGGGTATATCATGGATAAGACCAAGTCCAAGCATGGCAAGGCGCGGCCCTGGATGCTATGGCTGGCGGTGCCCATTGGCATTGCGACGCTGCTGGTGTTCACCGTGCCCAACATGGGCGATGTAGGCAAATATATTTACGTTGCCATTACCTATAACCTGGTGACCACGGTACTGTATACAGCCATCAATATTCCTTACGGCGCGCTGACGGCCCGGATGTCCCGGGACCAGCATCAGCGGATGATCATCAACGTGTTCCGCATGTTCATGGCGCAGGTAGGCTCCTTAGCCATCAACGCGCTTACGCTGCCCCTGGTCAAGGCGGTGGGCGGGGAAGCGGGCACGGCCAGCCAGCAGGCCTGGATCATCGTTTCCTGCATGTATGGCGCTTTGGCGGCGCTGCTGTTCCTGCTGTGCTTCAAGAACACCAAGGAGCGGGTGGATGTTCCCGTTGAAAAGATATCCTTTGGCAAAAGCTTTAAGCTGTGCATGAAGAACGACCAATGGCTGCTGCTGGTGCTGGCATGGATCGTTATGGCACTGGGCATGGCACTGGGCATGTCCGTGGGCACCTATTACGCCAAATATTGGCTGGGGGATGAAACGCTGGTAGGCTATCTTTCCGCCACGATGATCTTGGTAGCGCTTATCTGCATGCCGATGATGACGGGGATCATCAAAAAGGTCGGCAAGCGCAATGTAGCCATGGTAGGCGCTATCATCAGCTTCCTGGGGCAAGCGATGATGCTTATCAACCCGCTGTCCTTTAGCTGGCTGATGATATGCTCTGTGGTGAAGGGCATTGGCACGGCCACAGGCATGGGGACTATGTTCGCCATGATCGCGGATACCATCGAATACGGGCAATGGAAAAACGGCATCCGGGTAGAGGGTATGCTGTATTCCACCACGACCTTTGGCGCAAAGATCGGCGGCGGCGTGGCAGGCGCGGTTGCCATGGGCATTTTGGGCGCGGCGGGCTATGACGGCCTGCTGGCGGCGCAGCCGGAAGCCGCTATGGCCGTGCTTAAAAACCTGTACCTGATCGCCTCCTTGCCCTTCCTGGTCTTGCTGCCCATTATCTACTATTTCTACAAGCTAGATAAAATCTATCCCCAGGTCATGAAGGACCTGAAAGCGGGCAAAACGAAAATAGACTCATAACAGACGAAAGGGGCGGAGCATTCGTATCCGCCCCTTTCCAAATTTCATATGAAAAGGGGCGCGTTTTTCGTGGCTAAGGTATTTAGAATGGACGACGAGGCTGCCGTACAAACGAAAGCGGGCAAGCTTCAAGGGTACTTTTTTGATGGCGTTTATATCTTCAAGGGCATTCCTTATGCCCAGGCTAAGCGGTTTCGGATGCCGGAGCCGATACCGGCCTGGGAAGGCATAAAGGATGCCACCTCCTATGGCCCGGTGTGCCCGCTGGTAAACCCGGACAAACCCACAGGAGAGATCATGGTGCCGCACCGCTATTGGCCCCAGGATGAAAACTGCTTGAACCTGAATATATGGTCAAGGGCCCTTAAAGCGGACGAGAAAAAGCCAGTGGTGGTGTGGCTTCACGGCGGCGGCTATACCATGGGCTCCGCTATTGAGCAGGAAGCCTATGACGGCGCTAATATGTGCACCCATGGGGACGTGGTGGTAGTGACGGTGAACCACCGCCTGAATCTGCTAGGGCTGCTGGACCTGTCCTCTTACGGGGAAGCGTATAAGAATTCCGGGGTATTGTGCCTGTGCGATCTGGTGGCCGCCCTGGAGTGGGTGCGGGACAATATCGAAGCCTTCGGAGGCGACCCGGGCAATGTGACCATCTGGGGACAGTCCGGCGGGGGCATGAAGGTGACCGGGCTGATGCAGATCCCTGCGGCAGACGGGCTGTACCACAAAGCCTTTGTGATGAGCGGTGTATCCGATGGAAGCCTTATGCCCGTGCCCAAGGGTGATTGTGCGCGGCTGGCTAACGCTATGGCCAAGGAGCTCAGTGGAAAAAGTCGTTTCTCATTTGGAAAAGGCGATGTGAAGGCGCTGGAGACCGCCTCCTATCACGATCTGGCCCAGGCATATAACAAGGTATTTATGCCTATCGCCATTACCGGGGGCAATATCGCCATGGCCCCCACGCCCAATGACTATTACCTTGGGGAACCGCTGATCACCGGAAGCTTTACTGAGCACGCTAGGACCATCCCGCTGATGGTCGGCTCGGTGATGGCGGAATTTGCTTTCGCTCCTGCGGAGTACAGCAAAGCAGACCTGACCGAGGAGGCGACCCTGGCGCTGGTGGCCAAGGACTATAAAAAGCACGCGGAAAAGGCCATCGAGCTGTTCAAGAAGGCTTTCCCCGATAAGCACCCTGTAGACCTGCTGTCCCTGGACCGGGTGTTCCGGGTTCCCTCCAAGGCGCTGGCGAAGCTTCACGCCCAGGGCGGAAAGGCCCCAGCATACCTGTACGAGTTCACCTTGAACTTCGATATCCAGCAGGGCAAGCCCGCTTGGCATTGCTCCGACATTCCCTTCTTCTTCCGCAATACGGACCGGGTGGAAAGCGCTAATATTCTCGGTGTTTCCGATGAGCTGGAGCAGCGGATGTTTGACGCGCTGGTACGCTTTGTCCGCACGGGCAGCCCGGCAGGCGGCGACCTGCCCGATTGGGCGCCTGTTACGCCAGCCACAGAGCCTACCATGATCTTCGACCGGGCGTGCAGGGTGGAAAACAACTTTGATGATGAGCTGATGACGCTTATGAACGAGGTGCTGCCCAAGTTCAACATTATGAGCATGATGAAAGCCAATGTGCAGCATTGAAATGTAAGCTCATAATTAAAATGGTAAACGAAAAGGAAGCGGAACCCCAAAAAGGAGAGGAAAAAATGATCAATCTAAGAGCCAATCCCTTTTACCTGGATGATGAGGGCATTAAATGGGTCGAGGACACCCTACAGGGCATGACCGTGCAGGATAAAATAGGCCAGCTGTTCTGCGTGCTGGGCATGTCATCGGATGAAGGCTATATCCAGCTGCTCACAAAGCAGCTGGGCGTAGGGGGCGTAATGTACCGGCCGGAGATGGGCAAGCAGGTGCAGGAGGCCCATCGTATGCTGCAAGGCTACAGCAAAATTCCGCTTTTGCTGGCTGCCAACCTGGAAGCTGGCGGAAACGGCAGTGCCCTGGATGGCACCAATTTTGGCAAGCCCATGCAGGTGGGCGCTACGGACGATGCCAAGATGGGCTACTATCTGGGCAAGGTGGCCTGCGGCGAAGGGGCCCTGGTAGGCTGTAACTGGGCCTTTGCGCCTATTGTGGATATTGACATGAATTTCAGAAACCCCATTACGAACCTGCGCACCTTTGGAGGAAACGCCGACATCGTGCTAAAAATGGCCTCGGGGTACTTGAAGGCCGCGGACGAGGAAAACGTGGCCGTCAGCATCAAGCATTTCCCCGGAGACGGCGTAGACGAGCGGGACCAGCACCTTCACATGACGGTGAACAGCCTGTCCGTGGAGGAATGGGAGGCCTCCTATGGCCGCATATACAGGCAGCTTATCGACCAGGGTGCCAAGACGGTGATGGTGGCGCATATTTGCCAGCCCGCCTATACCCGCCTGATCCATCCGGACATCAAGGATGAGGATATTATGCCCGCCAGCCTGTCCCCAGAGCTTTTACAGGGCCTTCTGCGGGAGAGGATGCAGTTTAACGGGCTTATCGTCACCGATGCCACCCAGATGATCGGCTTTACCGCCGCCATGCCCCGCAAGCAGGCCGTACCCCATACTATCGCCTCCGGCGCGGATATGTTCCTGTTCACCAAGAACCTGGAGGAGGATTACCAGTTCATGATGGATGGCTATACCAGCGGCGTGATTACAGACGAACGCCTAAGCGACGCAGTCACGCGCATCCTGGCCACCAAGGCATCCCTAAAGCTGCATCAAAAGCAAAGGGAAGGCACTTTAGTGCCGGAGGAAGCGGCGCTCAGTCAGCTCAAGAAACCTGAGTTTGCCGCCTGGGCCAAGGAATGCGCAGATAAGGCCATTACGCTTGTAAAGGATACCCAGGGACTTTTACCCTTAAGCCCGGCCAAAACCCAGCGGGTGCTGCTTAACGTGCTGGAAGACAATGATGATATAAACAGTCCCCTGAGAAGCCAGCTCAAGGCCTTGCTTGAAAAGGAAGGATTCGAGGTCACCGTGAAGGACCGGGCCATGCCTGCCCTTTCCGCCGCCTCCATCCAGGAAAACCCTGAGGTCCTCATGAAGGCTATGATGGAAGTGATGGGGAAGGTGGAGGATTTCAAATGTCAATACGATTTGGTGCTGTATGCAGCTAACTTTGAAACCGCCAGCAACAATACCGTGGTGCGCATCAATTGGCACAGCCTGATGGGTATTGGCAACGATAACCCATGGTTCGTCAAGGAGATCCCTACGCTGTTCGTAAGCCTGGCCAATCCCTATCATCTCTTGGATGTGCCTATGATCAAGACCTTCGTGAACGCCTATACCAGCAACGAATACGTTTTGGAAAGCCTGATAGAAAAGCTCATGGGCCGAAGCGGCTTCAAGGGTACAAGCCCGGTAGACCCCTTCTGCGGGCGGTGGGATACCAGGCTGTAGGCAGAGCCATTGCCTAGCCCCCATTGTGCAGCACACAAGCCCGCGTTACAAGCCATACCAAAGGTCTGTTTAATTCGCAGCCAGCTTGCGTTTAGCTGGCTGCTTTCTTTTTGGGTCAGCACGTTGCGCTTCCTTTTAGGGCTTGACATCGCCCTTTGAAACATATACGCTGGTGGACGTGCTATAAGGACCCTGTACCTAAGACTCATATATACGCAGGAGATCATATGTTGTATTCTAATAAAGACTTGAAAAAGCTGCTGATTCCGCTCATATTGGAGCAAGCGCTGAACGTGACCATCGGCATGATGGATACCGTTATGGTGGCCAGCTGCGGCGAGGCCGCCGTATCGGGCTGCTCCCTGGTAGACTCCATCACTATTTTGCTGATCAACCTGTTTGCTGCGCTGGCCACAGGCGGTACGGTGGTGGTTTCCCAATACCTGGGTAAAAAAGAAAGCGACAATGCCAGCCGCGCCGCAAAGCAGCTCATATATGTGGCAATGGCGGTCTCCCTTGTGATCATGCTTGTTTGCCTTATCCTTCGGCATCCGCTGCTCCGGCTGATCTTTGGCAGCATAGACGCGGCCGTGATGCAAAATGCGCAGACCTATTTTCTGATAATCACCCTCTCCTTCCCCTTTATCGCCGTGTACAATTCTGCGGCTGCGCTGCTGCGCTCCGTCAACAATTCAAAGGTATCCCTGGAGGTCAGCGCCATTATGAACGTGGTCAATGTATGCGGAAACGCCTTGTTGATTTACGGGGCGAGATGGGGCGTGGCTGGCGCGGGAGTCGCAACGCTTATCTCCAGGATCGTGGGAGCCATCATCATGATGATCGTGCTGCTCCGCTCAGGTGCGCTTATTACACGCCAGCAGCTTTTTCGCTTCCAGTGGCAGGGCGATATGTCCAGGCGCATTTTGACCGTTGGTATTCCAACGGGGCTGGAAAACAGCTTTTTTAGCCTGGGGAAGCTGCTGCTGCTGGGCATGGTAAGCACTTTTGGAACGGCAAGCATCGCGGCAAACGCTGTGGGCAATACCATGACCAGCCTGCAAACGCTTCCGGGGGCGGCTATCGGCCTGGGGATGATAACGGTGGTGGCCAGGTGCGTTGGCGCAAAGGAATATGACCAAGCCCGTTTTTATGTAAAAAAACTCATGAAGCTGACTTATCTGCTGATGGGTATATTAAACGCCCTGATATTGTTCTTCGTCGGACCCATCGCAGGCCTGTTTAATCTCTCGCAGGAGGCAAGCGCCATGGCCAGGGTCATCATTGCGCTGCACGGGGCCGGATGTATCGTTTTGTGGCCGCTTTCCTTTGCCCTGCCTAACGCCCTTCGGGCGGCAAACGATGCAAAATTTACCATGAAGGTCTCCTGTTTCTCCATGGTGGCGTTTCGGATCGCCTTTGGTTATTTACTAGCCAAGGTATGCGGGATCGGGGTCTTGGGCGTGTGGATGGCCATGCAGATCGACTGGCTGTTTCGGATCATCATGTTCGTAAAGCGGTATAAGAGCCATGTATGGGAAAAGAATAAGCTTCTGTAGCAGTAAGGAGCGCAGCTAAAGACGGCTGGGGTTATAGCTCGCTGCCGTCAAAGTAATCAGCACAGAGCGTTTCCAGATAGGTAAACACTTTTTCTTCCATGTCATTAAAACGGTATGCGAGCTCCTTGGCAAAGGCCGTCAGCGCAGAGCCTCCGCCTCCGGCTCCTCCGATCACCTTGGTAAGCAGGGGCTTTCCAAGGGTGCCTTCTGCCTGGCTTATCAGTTTGAGTGCCTTGCGATAGGACATGCCCATAGCCTGAGCCGCCAGGTGCAAAGAGCCCAGCTCATCCGTCTTTATCAGTAGCAGTGAAATGCCGCTGCCAAAAAGGACCTCGCCCTTGCGCAGCATGCGGATACGCAGCGAAAATTGATAGGGACCCTGGGTCGTCATGGCTTGCCTCCGCTTCTGCGCAATGAACGGCGCGCTTATTAAGCTAATAATAGCATTTTCACCCCCAAAAAGCAGCAATAACTTTTTCTAAAAGCATATGTAACTTTTTTCAAAAGCGTTATGCCTATCGACAACAACGCTTTTTTGTGATATGCTGAGGTTACGAAATAGAAAATATCCAGCACTACGTAAGGGGGAAAAATGAATGAAAAAGAATATTCGGCTTTTTATATCGGTTTTAATGGTGCTTGTATTTGCGCTACCCGGCGGCTGCGCCACGCTGGCAGAGGAGGCAGCCGCTAATGCGCAGCCTCTGGAAGGAACGGCTTATGTGGTCACGGATCAGGCGGGCAGGGAAGTCAGCATGCAAGGCCCTGTAGAGCGTATCGTCAGTGGATATTATATAGCCTCCTCCGCTTGCATTGCTTTGGGCCTTCAGGATAAGCTGGTCGGCATTGAGGCCAAAGCGGCCAGCCGTCCCATCTATACACTGGCCGCCGCTAAGCTTCTTGACCTGCCTAATGTAGGTACTGCCAAAGAGTTCAATTTGGAGGGCTGTATTGCCTTGCAGCCTGACCTGGTCATTTTGCCCATCAGGCTTCGGGACAGTGCCGAAACGATGACCGAACTCGGTATCCCTGTGATACTGGTAAACCCCGAAAGCCATCAGGGCCTGGTGGATATGATCGCGCTGATCGGGCAGGCCACGGGGACCCAGGAAAGAGCGGATAGCCTGATACAGTACTATGACAAGGCGCTTGCGGAGACAGAAGGGCTGACCGAACCCTTGCCCGAAGGACCCACCGTGTACATGGCCGGCAATAGCGCCTACCTGAGCACGACCCCCAAGGATATGTATCAGGCCACGTTGATCAAGGCTGCAGGTGGCATCAATGCTGCAAGGGATATGGATGGCGACAGTTGGACGGAGGTCTCCTACGAGCAGCTCATCGCCATGAACCCGGACGTGATCGTTATTCCCGCAGAGGCCACCTACACCCAGGAGGATATCCTGACTGATGCGCAGCTTAAGGACATCACAGCCGTAAAAGAAGGGCGTATCTATCAGATGCCCACGGCCTTTGAAGCCTGGGATTCCCCAGTGCCCTCCTGCGTACTGGGCACTAAATGGATGCTCTATGCCCTTCATGAGGATATCTATCCGCTGGCTTCCTTGCAGGCGGATGCGGCGGCCTTCTACCAGCAGTTCTACGGTGTGGACATCGACACAGCTTTGATTGGGAAATAGGGATGAGTACGCACCGTCAAACCTATGTATTCTCTATTGCGGCCACCCTTGTGATGGCCGCCTTTGTGCTGTCTGCATGCGTGGGAAAGTATCCCATCAGCTTACCCACCATCGGGAGTCTGCTGACAGGTGGACAGGTAGATGAAATGACCCGCAATGTGTTTTTTACCTTGCGGCTTCCTAGGACTGTCATGGCCCTTTTGGCAGGCCTGGGCCTGGGCATGGCGGGCTCGGTCTACCAAAATATTTTCAGGAATCCATTGGCAGCGCCAGATATTATCGGTGTAGCCAATGGCGCCAATTTAGGGGCGGCCATAGCCATCGTGATCTTCGGCTACAATGTGCCTATGATGGCGACGGCGGCGTTCTTAGGAGGCATGCTGGTGCTGGTGTTGCTGGTGCTGCTGGTGCGCTCCACCGGAAGCCCTAATACCACCACCTATATTTTGGCCGGGATCATTCTCAAGGCGGTGTCGGAAGCAGGCATCATGCTTTTGAAATTTTTTGCCGATCCAGAAAAGGAGCTGGCGGCCATTGAGTTTTGGTCCATGGGAAGCTTTGGCAATATTACGGCGGGGAAGCTCACTGTGGTCCTGCCCATTTTTATACTGGGCTTTGTAGGGCTGATCCTGATGCGCCGCCAAGTGGCGCTGCTAGGGCTGGAGGAGGAGGAGAGCCGCATGCTGGGGGTCCGCGTAGGGCTCATCCGTATGGGGGTGCTGAGCCTTTCCACGCTGATGGTCACCTCTGTTATCTGCATGACAGGGCTTATTAGCTTCGTTGGCCTCATCGCGCCTCACATCGCCCGCCTGATCATGAAGAGGACCAGCTTCGCAGCTTCGCTTTTTGCCTCGCTGGCTGGCGCATTTATCCTGCTCACGGCAGATTGCCTGGCCCGGTCCCTATATAGCGCTGAGATACCCATCAGCAGTTTGACCACGCTGATAGGGGTCCCTTGCTTGATCTATTTTATGCGGTCCAGAAGGGCGGGACGGATATGAGCGGGCTGCTAGTGGTGGATGGGGTAACGGCAGGGTATGAAGGCCGAGCCGTGCTCCATGATGTGCATATAGAGGTGGGGCAGGGGGAGTTTTGCGCGCTGCTGGGCCGAAATGGTTCCGGGAAAACCACTTTGCTCAAGGCTATCTGTGGGCTGATACCCGCCCAAAGCGGCCATTGCTTGGTGGAGGGCCTGGATTGCACGGGGCTTCATGAGCGCAAGCGAGCACGGTATATTTCGTATATTCCCCAGCGGCATAGCAAGCTGCAAGGGGTCACGGTGCTGGACACGGCACTGATGGGCTATAATCCGCACTTGCCCTTTTTAGGCTCGCCCACCCAGGCGGAGCGAAAACGGGCTGAGGATATACTGGATCAGCTAGGGGTCAAAGGGCTGGCAGACTGCGATTTTGCCAAGCTCAGCGAGGGCCAAAAGCAGCTGGTGATCCTGGCGCGCACCTTGGTGCAAAACACCCCCGTCATGCTGATGGACGAGCCGGACAGCGCCCTGGATATGCCTAATCGCCATGCGATCCTCCAAACCATTGGAAAGCTTATCGCACGGGAGCAAAAGGCAGGGCTCGTTACGCTGCACGATCCCAATGCGGCGCTTCAGTACTGTCATAAGATATTTCTTTTGCAGGATGGGGAAGTGGCAGGTGTGCTTACCCTGACGGAAGAAACCTCTGCTGAGGAGGTAGCGGCAGCGCTTTCCAGGGTCTATGGGGATATTGAAGTTTTGAAGCACAAGGGCCGGTTCGCTGTATTTCCCAAGTGAGACCTGAAATGAGACGTGAAATGAGACCTGAAATGAGGCATAGCATGCATTTATTTATTCAAGGGGAGCGGGGGATCGGAAAATCCACGTTGCTAAGGCAAGCCTTGTTGCGTTATGAGCGCAGGCTGCAGGGCTTTGTAGAGCAGCGCCTATTGGCCGATGGGAAGCGCGTGGGCTTTAGAGCCGTTGCCTTAGCAGGTAGCTTTCCGCCAGCGGAGGCGGAATATACGGGCCAGGAAGCAGGCGTGTTTATGCTAAAGGGCCAAAGAAATATGGCCGTGCTGGAAGAAACGATAGCCAAGGTGGAAAGGGATAGCCATTGCGCAGAAAAAGCCGTCCCCGGCGCACAGCCCTCCTTGCTTGTTTTGGACGAGATCGGGGGAGCGGAGCTGCTTTCGGATGCCTTTACAGGTACGCTGTGGCGGCTGCTGGAGAGCGGGATACCTTGCCTTGGAGTATGGAAATCCAAAGAGAATCTGGCGCATACCGCCTCCGTTTTTGGGCTGCCAAAGACGCTCATGGAAAGGCACCAGGAAATGGAAAGGCGGCTTTCGCAAGCCGCCTGTATTATAACGCTGGACGCGGGAAACCGGGAGCAGGTAAAACAGAGTATTATGGACTTCATCCTATGCCATGCAGGCGAAACGGAGTAAACCGCTTATACGCCAACTACCTTGTGGACCTCGTTAACGACCCGCTCCAGGGCATTAAGGATGTTTTGGTAGCCAGTGCACCGGCACAGATGGCCGGAGATAAGCCGACGAAGCTCCTCACGGGTGTATTTTTTGCCCGTGCCTACGATCTCCACAGCGGTCATGATAAGCCCAGGGGTGCAAAAGCCGCATTGCACGGCGGCCTCATCCACAAAGGCCTGCTGGATAGGAGAAAGCTCGCCATTGGGCCCTAAAAGACCCTCTACGGTCAAAATACGCTTTCCCTCGGCCCAGTCGGTGAGATAGATGCAGCTGTCGATAGCTTCACCATCCACCAGCACAGTGCAGGCCCCGCATTCGCCTACCTCGCATCCCTTTTTAACGCTGGTAAGGCCCAGACGGTTACGCAGCGTGTCCGCCAGAGATTCCCGAATATCAATGGCTACCTCGGTTTCCTTGCCATTTACGATCATGTTGATGATCTTCATTCGATGACACCTCCTCCGTTAATGATGGCCTGGCGCAGCGCACGGGCGCTTAGCACCTGCACTAATTGCAGCCGGAACTCTTTGCTGGCGCGCCAGCTGGTGCGGGGGGTGACCTCGGTGGCGGCCATCTTGCCAAAGTGCATAAGGAGCTCCTGAGAGATAGGCTTCCCGGCTACCGCCTCTTCCGCCTTGGGACAGCGGATGGGGGTGGGCGCCGCCACGCCAAAGGCCAGTCTGGCATCGGCGATGGAATTGCCATCCAGCTTCACATGCACGGCGCAGCCCAGGGTAGCGATGTCCATGGCGTTTCGCATGGCGTACTTGATATAATGCCCGAAGTAGCCCTCATAGTCCTGCCTAGAGATGCGCACCTGGGTCAGCAGTTCGTTGTGGGCCAAATGCACCCGGCCAGGCCCAGCATAGAAATCCGCTTGCTTCATCCTGCGGGTGCCCTCCGGGCCCTCGATCACCAGCTCGGCATTGAGGGTCAGCAGGGATGGAGCGCTGTCCGCGCTGGTCACGCCATTGCAGATGTTGCCGCCAATGGTGCCGATGTTGCGCAGCTGAGGGCCGCCAGCCTGATCGCAGGCAAAGCCCAAGGTGGGAATGCATTTTTGAATAATGGGGCTGCCTGTGACCTGGGCAAAGGTGGTGGCCGGACCGATAACGATGGTTCCATCAGGCTCCAGGGTAACACCTGTCAGCTCATCCAGGCCGTGGATGCTGACCAAGGAGCATCCGGCCATCTTGCCTTCACGGATCTTTATCAGCACGTCGCTGCCACCGCAAATGACGATGGCCTTTTCATCCTGCTCAAGCAGCGAGATGGCATCCTCCACTGAGGCAGCCTGCACGTATTTTTGGATATCATACACTCGTTTCTACCCCTTTCTTAGATCAATCCAGATTCTGTAAAGTGCTCCACCAGCTTTTGCGGGTTCAAGGGCAGGCTGTTTACCGCTACGCCTGTAGCCTGCAAAAGCGCATTGCGGATAGCAGGGGCTACGGGGATGGCGGGGGGCTCGCCCAGGGCCTTGTTGCCGTAAGGGCCGGAGGGGTCTACCGTCTGGGCAAAGTCCACTATCAGCTCAGGGGTGTCTAGTGCGGTGGGAAGCTTGTAGTCCAGCAGGTTGTCGTTGAGGGGACGGCCCTTCTCGTCGTAGAGCAGCTGCTCGCTGAGGGCATAGCCAAGGCCCATGCTCATGCCGCCGTGCACCTGGGCTTCTGCTAGCTTGGGGTTGATCAAAACGCCGCTGTCGTGGACGTTGATGATATCCAACACCTTGATCTTGCCTACGGGGATGTCCACTTCGATCTCCGCAAAGCACGCGCCAAAGGCAAAGGTGTTATCCTTGCACTGGTGGGTGGATTCGGCGGTGATGTGCTGGCTGTTCTCCAGGCTGTAGAAGGCTTCTGTAGCCAGGTTTTCCAGGGAGAGCACATTTTCGCCATGGTCGATGCTTTCAATATGGTCCTCGCAAATATCCAGGGTATCCGCAGGCACTTTCAGCATGTAGGACGCATAGTCCAGCACCTTTTGCTTGAATATCTCGGCGGTCTGCTTGATGGCCATGCCTGTTACGTAGGTCTGGCGGGAGGCATACGCGCCGGGGTCAAAGGGGCTAAGATCGGTATCCTGGGTGGATACGATGTGCACCATCTCATCACGAATGCCGATGGTCTCCGCCGCCATCTGGCTGAATACCGTGTCCGCGCCCTGGCCGATCTCGGTAGCGCCTACGGAAAGCTGTACGCTGCCATCCTGGTTGAGGATGATGCGGGCGGAAGCGGTCTCCAGGGAGATGGGATATACGCCGGTCTTGTAGCAGAACAGAGACATACCCACGCCCCGGCGTACAGGCCCAGTCTGGCTTTGATAGGCTTTACGCTTTTCATCCCAGCGGATGTAGGCTGCGCCCTTATCCAGGCATTCCAGAAGCCCGCTGGAATAGCAGGTGATGCCCGTGCCGGGGTCTACAAAGCCCAGAGGCATGCAGTTTTTTTTGCGGATGTCGATGGGGTCAAGGCCCAGCTTCAGGGCCAGGTCGTCCATGTGGGATTCCAGGGCGAAGATGGCCTGCGGGATGCCATAGCCCCGCATAGCGCCTGCGCTGGCGATATTGGTATAGATGGTGGCGGCATCCAGCTCCAGGGTGTTTTCATCCTGATAGAGCATGCGGTTCACGTTCATGGCGTTCATTACGATGGCATGGCCATGGGAGGCATAGCCGCCCTGGTTGGATTTGGCCACAACGCGGCGGGCAATAAGCCGCCCATCCTTGCGGGCTGCCGTATCCAGGTCAAAACGGATAGCATGGCGGGTGCGGGTACAGGCCATGGTCTCCTCCCGGCTCAGCTCCAGCTTCACCGGGCGGCCGCCTACCTGGGTGGTGAGCCAGGCGTTGAGGGGTTCGTAAAGCACCTCCTGCTTGTTGCCAAAGCCGCCGCCTATATAGGGCTTGATAATGCGCACATTACCCCAGGGAATGCCCATGGATTGGCCCACCACTCGGCGTACGATGTGGGGGATCTGGGTGGAGGATACCACTACGATGCGCCCCTTCTCCATGTAGGCGTAGCTAACAGGCACTTCGATGTGGCAGTGCTGCACCACCTGGGTCTCAAAACGGCCGGAAAGCTCTATATCCGCGCCGCCCTTGCCTTCTTCATAGCCAGTATCGCCGCTATGGGAGCGGGTGTGCCGAAGCACATTGCCTGGGGCATGGTCGTGAAGCTGTACGGCCTCTGGAGCTGTAGCCTGATCCACTGTGACCAGGGCCGGGTATTCCTCGTATTCCACCTTGATCAGCCGTGCAGCCCGGGCAGCCGCTATCTCGTCCTCGGCGATAACGGCGGCAATATCGTCCCCGTAGATACGGACCCGCCGGTTTAAGAGCTGCCGATCCGCTACATCCTGATGTCCGGGATCGGTAGACCAGGGATGGCCTGCCGTGGGGAAATTGATCTCGGGCGCGTCAAAGCAGGTAAGGATCTTGACTACGCCGGGTACCTTTTCTGCCTCTGCCAAGTCGAAGGACTTGACCAGGCCATTGGCGATGGTGCTGCGTACGATCTTGGATACCAAAGCATTCTTGGGGCACAGGTCGTCGGTGTACATGGCTCGGCCCGTGACCTTTTCATAAGCGTCTACCCGTTTGATGCTCTTGCCAACGCTCATTTTGGACATACCTCCCATCAAAAGTTGGTTTGAATATTGGATCGGTTAAATACTGGATCAGTTTGAATACTGGATCAGTTTGAATATTGGTGGGATCACGGCAACAGTTTTAACATAAATATCTGGCTAAAATAATTTTTTGCCGCGTACATACTTGCCCACGATGTGGCGATCGTCCGACAGGTACGCGACCCTTGCCAAACGCTCTTCCACTGAAAGTGGGCGAGGGGAGGCTAGGCTTTCGTCGTTCACCACGATGGCGTCCAGCTCATAGCCCTCCTCAAAGGAGCCTACCTTGCCAAAGAACGAGCCGCCGCCTAGGGTAGCCAGGTAAAAGGCTTCCGGGAAGGTGAGGGGCGCATCCTCTGCGTCCACCAGCCTCCAGCGTAGCTTGGAGACCTGGATGGCATCCGTCATGGCCCGGAAGATGGAGGTGTGACAGCCCCCGGCCACATCGCTTCCCAGGCCTACCTTCAAGCCCTCCCGCAGATAGCGGCGAATAGGCGCGATGCCACTGGAAAGATTGGTGTTGGACTGGGGACAATGGGCGACATAGGTTCCGCTTTGCTTTAAGAGCTGGATCTCATCCTCTTGGTTCCACACGCAGTGGGCCATGATGGTGGGCAGCCCACGGAGCATGCCTGCATCGTAATAAGCCGCTGTGTAGCTGGTGCTGGCAGGGCAAAGCTCCTTGACAAAGGCGATCTCTCCGAGGTTTTCACAGAGGTGGGATTGCAACGGCAACTGAAGCTCCTGCTGCAACTGGGCCAGCCCGCGCATCAGGGCATCCGAACAGCTGGGAATGAAACGAGGGGTGAGTATGGGCTGGGTATTTTCGTAGATTTTGGCGGCCTCAAGCCACTCCCGGGTCGCGGAAAGGGACGCCTTCGCGCTGGGCTCTTGCAAGGTATCCGGAGCGCTGCGGTCCATATTCACCCGGCCCACATAGCTCACCAGCCCGGATCGCTCCATGATATCCATCAAGAGCAGGGTAGCCTGGGTATGGGCTGTGGCGAAAAGCACCGTGCGGGTGTTTGGGCCGTGAAGCAGGTCCTCCACCACAAGGTCATAGGCCTTCTTGGCGTATGCCACATCCTTGTAGCGGGCTTCCTCGGGAAAGGTGTGGGTGTTCAGCCAATCCATCAGCTCCAGGTCCATACCCAGAGCCCGAAAGCTGTACTGGGGCGCATGCTTGTGCAGATCTACGAGGCCTGGCAGGATCAGCTTTCCGGAGTGGTCTATCAGGGGCAGCCCTTGATACTTCTCGGGCAGCTCCTTCCATACGCCGGCGGACACGCCGTTTTCGCAAACCAGATATCCGTTGGGAAGGGTGCGAAGGGTGCGGGGATCGGTGCTGTAGCACAGGTCACCTTTGAGAACAAAAGCAGACATTTTTTACCTCCTATCTTCTTGCTCTAGGATAAGAGGAAACCGCCCTAAAAATTGCCTAGCATCTTTCCCAAAATTAATTTTATGGGGAAAGACTTATAGGCAACCGTTCACGGCGGTTGGTAGAAACATCCGACCACATTTCGGATATATATAAGTCGTAGCATATGCAATTCGTTTGCCAGTTTCCTTGTGCAAATAGTATAGTATGTCCCGGCGTTTTTGTCAAATACTTATTCGCAAAAAAAGCGGCCCACGCTGGGGCCGCTTTTACAGTTAGGCATTTTCGATCCGGGTGCCAGTTTTTCCGGCAATGCCATCATTGGCTTTTTGCAGGAGCGTGATCAGCGCTGTACGGCCGGGCTTGCTCTTGGCAAAGGCTACAGCGGCCTGCACTTTGGGCAGCATAGAGCCGGGGGCAAAATGCCCTTCCGCCATATATGCCTCGGCTTGGTCGGGGGTGAGGCTATCCAGCCATTTAACGTCCGGCTTGCCAAAGTTGATGGCTACCTTTTCCACAGCCGTCAGGATGATCAGCGCATCCGCATCCAGCATTTCAGCCATGCAGCAGGAGGCAAAGTCCTTGTCGATGACCGCGCCCACGCCCTTTAGGTGATGGCCCTGGGCAATGACGGGAATACCGCCGCCGCCGGCAGCGATAACGATCTGCCCTGCACTCAGCAGGTCTTTAATGGTCTCGATCTCTACGATCTCCACGGGCTTTGGGGAGGCCACCACCCGCCGCCAGCCACGGCCAGAATCCTCCACCATGGTATATCCCTTGTCCCGGATCAGCTGATCGGCTTCTTCCTTGGTCAGAAAGGCACCGATAGGCTTGGTAGGCTTCAGGAAGGCAGGGTCCTCCGGGTCTACCCGTACCTGGGTCAGCACGGTAGAAACAGGCTTTTGCATGCCACGGTTTAAAAGCTCCTCCCGAAGGGCGTTTTGCAGATCGTAGCCGATATAGCCTTGGCTCATGGCCACGCAAACGGACAGGGGCGCTAGGGGCTGGTCGTGGCTACGGCTGTACTCCGCCATAGCGTTTTGGATCATACCCACCTGTGGGCCGTTGCCGTGGGAAAGGATCACCTGGTGGCCATCGGCTACCAGATCCGCGATCGCCTTGGAGGTCTCCCTAACGGCTAACATCTGCTCCGGCAGGTTGTTGCCAAGGGCGTTTCCGCCCAAGGCAATGACAATTTTCTTTCCCATTTGAGTCACCCATTTTTCTGCTTATTTCTGCTCCCAGCGCGCTGTGCCAGCCTTTTCAAGGGCTTCCAGGGTAGCGGCGGGGTTCTTTTCCTTGGCCATGAAGATCATCGCGGCGATGATATAGGGCTTGAAGGAGGCTTCGCGGTAGAGGGGCGTGCGGTAGCGGTCGAATACGGAGGCTTCCACTTCGCCTTCCTTGCAGCTTACGCCGGAAATATCAGCGGGGAGGCAGTGCAGGTACAGTGCCTTGCCATCCTTGGTCTTAGCCATCAGCTCCTCAGTGCATTCCCAGTCCTTGTGCTCGGCGTTCTGGGCCAGCAGTTCCTTTTCCAGGGCCTTGATGCCGTCAGAATCGCCATTTCCGTACAGCTCGGTGCGCTTTTCCATGGCGGCGAAGGGAGCCCAGCTCTTGGGATATACGATGTCGGCGTTTTCAAAGGCTTCCGCCATGTTGTTGGTGCGTTTGAAGCTGCCGCCGGAGGCTTGCGCATTCTTCATGGCGACCTCTTCCACCTCGGGCATTACTTCGTAGCCTTCCGGATGGGCCAAAACCACTTCCATGCCGAAGCGGGTCATCAGGCCGATGATGCCCTGGGGCACGGACAGGGGCTTGCCGTAGGAGGGAGACTAGGCCCAAGACATGGCGATCTTCTTGCCCTTGAGGTTCTCAATGCCGCCGAAATGCTCAATGAGATGCGCGGCATCGGCCATGGCCTGGGTGGGGTGGTCGATATCGCACTGGAGGTTGACCAAGGTGGGCTTCTGGTTCAAAACGCCATCCTTGTGGCCCTCGGTCACGGCGTCTACCACTTCGTGCATGTAGGTGTTACCCTTACCGATGTACATGTCATCCCGAATGCCGATCACATCTGCCATGAAGGAGATCATGTTGGCGGTCTCGCGGACGGTCTCGCCGTGGGCGATCTGGGACTTGCCCTCGTCCAGGTCGGCTACGGTCAGGCCCAGCAGGTTGCAAGCGGAGGCGTAGGAGAAACGGGTACGGGTGGAGTTGTCCCGGAAAAGGGAAACGCCCAGGCCGGAATCGAAAATTTTGGTGGAGATATTGCGCTCGCGGAGGTTCCGCAGGGCCTCGGCTACAGCAAAAACAGCCTTCAGCTCGTCTTCGCTCTTTTCCCAGGTAAGGAAGAAATCGCCGTCATACATGGTGTTCTCGTCCATTTGGTTCAGTACGTCCAAATACTTTTTTAACTCGCTCATTGTGATATCTCCTTAATTAATAATCATCGGGATGGAGGCAAAGCCTCACTTGCAGTACAGCGTGGGCAGTGCCGCGTAGACCGCCGCACATTCTACCAGGTCGGCCTTCCAGGTCTTTTCGTTGGGGGCGTGAGCCTGGGCTTCTGCGCCGGGGCCAAAGCCGATGCAGGGTATGCCGTTACGGCCCATGATGCTTACGCCGTTGGTGGAGAAGGTCCATTTGTCGGTGAGGGGGCGGGCCTTGCGCATGGCTGCAGTCTCTGCGGTGCCCTGGCGCTCAGTGCCGTAGAGGCCCTTGTGGGCTTCTTCCATAGCCTTGGTGATGGGATGGGTCTCCGGGATGACCCAGGTGGGGAAGTAGCACTCGATGGGATATACCAGATCGGTATAAGAAGGACGGTCATAGTCGTACATGGTCACCTTTACATCATCGCCGTACTTTTGAACAGCAGGCAAGGCGCGGATCTCGTCCAGGCAGCTTTCCCAGGTCTCGCCAGCGGTCATGCGGCGGTCCAGGGACACGGCGCAGGAGTCCGCTACGGCGCAGCGGGAGGGAGAGGTGTAGAAGATCTGGGAAGCGGTGACTGTGCCACGGCCCAGGAAGCGGGCTTCCTGCCACTGGGGGTTGTACCTTTCGTCCAGCATCTTCACCAGGCCCTTGACCTGAGTGCCGTCCTCTGCGCCATTTTCGTTAAGGGATCGTACATCCTGCAAAATGTCGGCCATTTTGTAGATGGCGTTGTCGCCTCGCTCGGGCGCGGAGCCGTGGCAGGAAATGCCCTTTACGTCTACGCGGATCTCCATGCGGCCACGCTGGCCCCGGTAGATGCCGCCGTCGGTGGGCTCGGTGATGACCACAAATTCGGGCTTCACTTGGCCTTCGTTGATAATGTACTGCCAGCAAAGGCCATCGCAGTCCTCCTCCTGCACAGTGCCGGTGACCAGCACCGTGTACTTGTCGCTCAGGAGGCCCTGGTCCTTCATGATCTTCGCGCCGTACACAGCGGATACGATGCCGCCCAGCTGGTCGGAGGTGCCCCGGCCGCCGATCTCGGTATCGGATTCAAAGCCTTCGTAGGGATCGAAGGTCCAGTTATCCCGGTTGCCGATGCCAACGGTGTCGATGTGGGCATCGTAGCCGATAAGGGTCGCGCCAGTGCCCATATAGCCCAGCACGTTGCCCATGGGGTCAATGTCTACCTTGTCAAAGCCAACGGACTTCATTTCCTCCGCAATGCGAAGCACAACGTCCTTTTCGCCGCAGCTTTCGCCGGGAATAGCCACCAGGTCTCGCAGGAACTTAGTCATTTGGGCTTCGTAGCCCTGGGCAGATGCTTTGATCGAGTCGAAATTCATTTGAATGGCCTCCTCTTGTTTGTTCTTGTTATTTGTTCTCGGAAGGCATGGCGCCTTCCCATACGATCCGCTTGTAGTTTTCCGGGTCGGTATCCCCTTCGGTGGAGAACATCAGCACCTGGGAGCTTTCGCTAAGGCCGATGGCCTCTTTCAGGTCAGCATAGTTCTCGTTGGTCATCAGGGTACTGATAAGCCCTGCGCCTACCGCGCCGGATTCCCCGGAGGTGACCTGGGGATCGCCCTTTACAGGAGCACCCAGGATGCGCATGCCCCTCGCCGCCACCCAGTCCGGGCAGGAAACGAAGAAGGAAGCATGGTTCTTGAGGATATCCCAGGAGATGGTATTGGGCTCGCCACAGGCCAGCCCTGCCATAATGGTCTGCAGGTCGCCATCCACGATGTGGCACGCGCCGTCGGCCGCTAAAGCGCCCTGGTACAGGCAATCGGCCACCTGGGCTTCCATGATGACCACCGTTGGGGGATCCTCCGGGTACAGGTTGGCAAAATAGCCTTGCACCGCACCTGCCAGCGAGCCTACGCCCGCCTGGACAAAAATATGGGTAGGGCGGTTGATGCCTGCGGCCTTGAGCTGCTCGGCCGCCTCGGCGGCCATGGTGCCGTAGCCCTGCATGATCCAGGCGGGAATCTCCTCGTAGCCGTCCCACGCGGTATCCTGCACCACTACGCCCCGGGGAGTCTCAGCGGCTTCCTTGGCGGCAATACGCACGCAATCGTCGTAGTTTACCTCTTCAATGGTGACAGTGGCGCCTTCCTTGGCGATGTTATCGAAGCGGATCTGCGCGCTGCCCTTGGGCATATGCACTACGGACTTTTGCCCCAGCTGGTTGGCGGCCCAGGCTACGCCCCGGCCATGGTTGCCATCGGTGGCGGTGAAGAAGGTGGCCTGTCCGAACTCATCCTTTAGCTTTTGGCTGGTGAGGTACGCGTAGTCTGTTTCGGCCACATCCTTGTTAAGCTGACCTGCAATGTAGCGCGCCATGGCGAAGGAGCCGCCCAGCACCTTAAAGGCGTTCAGGCCGAAGCGGTAGCTCTCGTCCTTGACGTACATTCCGCCCAGGCCCAGTTCCTTGGAGAGGCCCTTTAGGGAGGCGAGAGGGGTTACGGCGTATTGGGGAAAGCTCTCGTGGAAATGCCGGGCCTTTTTGATGTTCTCGACGGACATTACTTCCAAATGCTTATCGTCCGTCTTGGGCATGTGATTGTCTATCCAGCGGATGCTCATGTTGAACGCTCCTTTTTCAATGTTGTTACCCTTTGATGAGACTAGTATAGCATAGAAAATCGGAATGTCAACAAAATTTTTTTGAGTGCTAAAAAAATTTTAGTTGAATATGAGAAAAGTTTGTGCTATACTGCACTAGCAATGCAGGAGGCGATGAAAAAGATGATGAACGAAACGACGTTGTCCTTTCTAAAACGGTTGGCCAATGGAATTGCCCAGCAATTTGGAGAGCAATGTGAAGTGGTAGTGCATGAGTTTGACGAAAAAAACACAGAGCACACCATCGTTTATATTGAAAACGGACATGTTTCCAAGCGAAGTGTGGGGGATGGGCCCTCAAGAGCGGTGCTGATGGCCCTTGGAAACGAGAGCGTGGCCCTTCAAGATCACCTGAACTACCTGACCCGCACCTCCGATGGCCGTATTCTTAAATCCTCCACCATCTATATAAGGGATGAAAAGGATAAGGTGATCGGGATATTCGCCATCAATTACGATATTACAAACCTTATGCTGCTGGAAAGCGCTATCAGTCCCTTGATATCCGTTAAGCAGGGGGAGGATCAGCGGGAGCCGGAGCGGATCGTACAAAACGTGAATGATCTGCTGGATGAGCTTATCGAGCAATCGGTGCAGCTGGTAGGCAAGCCTGTGGCGTTGATGACCAAGGAGGACAAAATACGGGCCATTCAGTTCCTGAATGAGACCGGGGCTTTCCTTATCACAAAGTCTGGCGACAAGGTGAGCAAGTTCTTCCAAATATCCAAATATACCCTTTATAACTATATAGACTCAAAAGTAGAATAAAATTAAAGGAGAGAAAAAACATGACTAAGCAGACCATTCACACGGACCTCGCCCCCAAGGCTATCGGCCCCTATGTTCAGGCGATCCAGGCAGGGGAGATGCTCTTTACCTCCGGCCAGCTGGGTATCGACGTAGCTACCGGCAAGCTTGCGGAGGGCATCGAAAACCAGGCCCACGCGGCCATGCGCAATCTGGGCTCCATCTTGAAGGAAGCGGGCCTTGGCTATGGCAGCATCGTAAAGACCACCATCTTCGTCAAGGACCTGGCAGACTTTGCCACCGTAAACAAGATCTACGAAGGCTATTTTGAGGGTGCTTTCCCTGCCCGCAGCTGCGTGCAGGTGGCGGCGTTGCCCCTGGGTGGCCTGGTGGAGATCGAATGCGTTGCGGTGAAAGCCTAAGGCTGGAGGATGGACAAATGTCATATGAGATCGTTCTAAAGCAGCCCCTTAACCCTACCGTGGTCAAAATGGTCATCAAGGCTCCCTTCGTGGCGAAAAAGGCGGAGCCGGGCCAGTTTATCATCCTTCGGGCTGGCGAGAGCAGCGAGCGTATTCCCTTGACCATTGCGGACTTTGACCGGGAAAAGGGCGAAGTAACTATTATTTATCAGATCGTAGGCGCAGGCACTATGGAGCTGAACGCCTTGAACGTGGGGGATAGTCTTCAGGACTTTGTGGGCCCCCTGGGGACCCCCAGCCATACCGAGGGCCTCAAAAAGGTCTGCGTGGTAGGAGGCGGCGTAGGCTGCGCCATTGCCTATCCGGTGGCCAAGAAGCTGCATGCCGAGGGAGCTGTGGTCCACTGCATAGCCGGCTTCCGGAGTCACGAGCTGGTCATCCTGGAGGATGATTTTAAAGCGATCAGCGATTCCCTTACCATCATGACCGATGACGGCAGCTACGGCGAAAAGGGCCTTGTAACAAATGCCCTGGAGGCCTTGATCGCGGCAGGCAATGTATACGACGAAGTGATCGCTATCGGCCCCCTGATCATGATGAAGTTTATTTGCGCTGTCACGAAAAAGCACGGCATTAAGACCACTGTATCCATGAACCCCATCATGATCGACGGCACGGGCATGTGCGGCGGCTGCCGGCTGACCGTAGGCGGGGAGACCAAGTTTGCCTGTGTGGATGGCCCGGACTTTGATGGCCATTTGGTGGACTTTGACGAGGCCATGGCACGAGGTGCGACCTACCGCGGCTTTGAAGAGATCGCCCGGGAAAAGGCATGCTATTTGTATCAAAAGGAGGCGCGGTAATATGGCTGAGCGAAATATGAGTCCTAAAAAGGCCGAAATGCCCGCCCAAGCCCCGGACATTCGCAATAAAAACTTTGATGAGGTGGCCCTGGGCTATACGGCGGAGACGGCTGTGGCCGAGGCCAGGCGCTGCTTGAACTGCAAAAACAAGCCCTGCGTAGGCGCGTGCCCGGTGTGCATTGATATTCCGGGGTTTATTGAGCGGGTGGCGGAGGAAGATTTTAAAGGGGCCTATGAGGTCATATCCCAGGCCTCCGCCCTGCCCGCAGTATGCGGCCGGGTGTGCCCCCAGGAAAGCCAATGCGAGGGTAAGTGCGTCCGTGGCATCAAGGGGGAAAGCGTGGGCATTGGCCGTTTGGAACGCTTCGTGGCGGATACCCATCGGGCCTCAAGCCCCCCAAAGCCTGCAAAGCCCGCCTCCAATGGGCACAAGGTAGCGGTCATCGGCGCAGGCCCCAGCGGGCTTACCTGCGCAGGGGATATGCAAAAGCTGGGGTATCAGGTGACGTTGTTTGAAGCGCTGCATATCCCAGGCGGCGTGCTGGTATACGGCATTCCGGAATTCCGGCTGCCCAAGGCCATTGTTTCCGAGGAGATCGAGGGCCTTAAGGCGCTGGGGGTGGATATCCAGACGAATAGGGTCATAGGCCGCACCCTGACCGTGGACGAGCTGTTTGAGATGGGCTATGAAGCCCTGTACATCGCCAGCGGCGCAGGCCTGCCCAACTTTATGAACATTCCGGGCGAAAGCCTCAAGGGCGTGTACAGCGCCAATGAATATTTGACCCGGGTGAACCTTATGAAGGCGTATATGCCAGGGAGCAGCACTCCTATCCAAAAAAGCCACGCGGTCGCGGTGGTGGGCGGCGGCAACGTAGCCATGGATGCGGCGCGCTGTGCCAAGCGGCTAGGCGCGGAAACGGTATATATCGTTTATCGCCGCAGTTTGGATGAACTGCCCGCCCGCCATGAGGAAGTGGAGCACGCCCAGGAAGAGGGCATTATTTTCAAGACGCTGGTCAATCCCACAGCGGTGCTGGGGGACGAAAAGGGTAATGTAAAGGGCATGACCCTGGTGGAAATGACCCTGGGTGAGCCGGATGCCTCTGGGCGCAGACGGCCCATCGTCAAAGAGGGCAGCGATTTCACCCTGGACGTTGATACGGTCATTATGTCCATCGGTACTAGCCCTAACCCGCTCATTCGTTCCACTACCCAGGGCCTGGATACGAACCGCCACGGCTGCATCGTCACCAAGGATGAGGATGGCGAGACCAGCCGGGAGGGCATTTTTGCTGGCGGCGATGCTGTAACGGGCGCTGCCACGGTGATCCTGGCCATGGGCGCGGGCAAAAAGGCCGCCGCCGCCATGGACAGATACATCCAAGGCAAGTAAGCCTATTGCGGGCACAGGCTACAAAAAAGGGAGCGGAGAAAAGTGCTGGAAAAGCTGAAGATAGGCTGTGTGGTCTTGGCTTCCGGGGATGCGGTGCGGTTTCGGGGCAATAAGCTGCTGAGCCCTTTTAAGGGCACGCCGCTGATCCAGCACGTTTTTAAGGCGCTGCCCAGGAAAAGGCTGGATATCCTGGTGGTCACCCGGCAGGAGGCCGTGGCGGCTTTAGCCCAGGCTAACGGGCTGGAGGCCCTGTGTCATAAGCAGCCTGATATCAGCGATACTGTACGGATAGGACTTGGACATTTTCTAAGCACCGATGGCTGTATGTTCGTAGTAGGGGATCAGCCTCTTTTGACCCAGGCTTCCATAGAGCGGCTTATAGACGGCTTTGTGGAACAGCCCAGCCAAATCGCCAGACTATGCTTTGAAGGCCGGGATGGGAATCCTGCTATTTTCCCTTCCCGGCTGTATGGCGAGCTGCTGTCTCTGGAAGGGGGGCAGTCTGGCGGCGCGGTGATGAAGCGGTATTTTGACAGCATCAACCGTATTGAGGCCATGGGCTCGTGGGAGCTGGAGGACGTGGATATGCAAGAAGATTTGGTGCGACTGGAAAAAACAGGACCAGATATTACAAAATGATTAAATTTAAACTGAACTAGCAGGAGCCCTTGTATGTACATCGGCGCTGTGCTATCATGATACAAAAGAAGTGTGAATATTTTATCAAGAGGGAAAAGGAGTGGATGCTGGCTTAGGGATGCATAAAATTAAATAGGGACAGTGGCTGTAAGGAAGTGCCTTGCGCACGGGCTATTCCACATTTGGGATCGCTTACTTTTGCTGCTCGTAAATTACATTGATGTGGAAGGCTGTTCGAAGTGAGAAACGAACGGTTTTTTTGTTGTAAATAAGCACTTTTCAACACATAGGGAAAGGAACGATCAAATATGTTGTTAGTTGGAAATGGCCGGGTCGTGACCCGAGATGCTAAGACCCCTTTTATTGAAAACGGCTGTGTAGCCATCGAAAATGAACAAATCAAAGAAGTAGGAGAGCTGAATGCCATAAAGGCCAAATACCCCGATGCTACCTTTGTGGATGCTAAAGGCGGGGTGATCATGCCGGGCTTCATCAATGCCCATAATCACATATACTCCGCCTTTGCCCGGGGCCTGAACATCAAAGGCCCGGCCAATCATACCTTTCTGGAGATACTCGATAATCTGTGGTGGACCATCGACCGAAACCTCCTCCTGGAGGACACGCAGGCCAGCGCCGATGCTACCTTCATAGATTGCATTGAGAATGGCACTACTACCATCTTCGACCATCACGCCAGCTATGGTCAGGTGGAAGGCAGCCTTTTCGCCATTGCAGACAGCGCAAAGCGCTATGGGGTCCGCGCCAACCTATGCTATGAGATATCCGACCGGGACGGCGAGGATAAAATGCGCGCCGCTGTTAAGGAAAACGCGGATTTTATGACCTATGCAGCCAAGGACGATTCCGGCATGCTGGCGGGCATGGTGGGCATGCACGCCCCCTTTACGCTCTCAAACGAAACCTTTACCTATTGCATGGAAAATGCGCCTACGGATGGGGGATACCATATCCACGTGGCGGAAGGCATCGAGGATGTATATCACAGCCTAAAGACCTACGGCAAGCGGCCTGTTTTCCGGCTTCACGATCTGGGTATCCTGGGGCCCAAAACCATTTGCGGCCACTGCACCCATGTATCCGAGGCGGAGATGGATGTGATCGCGGAGACTGGGAGCATGGTAGCTCACAACCCGGAAAGCAACATGGGCAACGCCATTGGCTGCCCGCCGGTGATGCGTATGTTCCACAAGGGCATCCTTATCGGCCTGGGCACGGACGGCTATACAAACGATATGCTGGAAAGCTACAAGGTGGCCAATATCCTGCACAAGCATGAGCTGCACGATCCCACCGCCGCTTGGGGCGAGATCCCCACCATGCTGTTTGAAAACAACCGCCGCATGGCAGAGACCTTCTTTGGCAGGCCCATGGGCATTCTGGCCCCTGGCGCTGCGGCAGACGTGATCGTTACCGATTACACCCCTTTGACCCCCATGAACGAGAGCAATATCAACTCCCATGTGATGTTTGGCATGAATGGCCGCAGCGTAAAGACCACGGTCATAGGTGGCAAGGTGCTCATGCAGGACAGGGAACTGACAGGCGTTGATAAAGAGCAGGTCATGGCCCATTGCCGGGAGCGTGCAGCAGCCCTGGGCCAGCGGATCAACCAAGGCCGTTAAGGAGGATAAAAATATGAGTGATATTATGCGTCCCATCCCGTTTAAGGAACTGATGAACTGGGCTCTTAAGGAATACGAGGCCCAGAATACCCTCTTTGGTGTAAACGCCCTTTACCGCCACCAAGGGGATAAGAGCTTATCCATCTTTGGCGAGAAGATCGAAACGCCTTTTGGCCCTGCCGCAGGCCCTCACAGTCAGCTGTCCCAAAACCTGATCGCGGCCTATGCCTCCGGCGCGCGGTTTTTCGAGCTGAAAACCGTACAGATACTGGACGGCGAGGACCTGCCCGTATCCAAGCCCTGCATTTTGGCCCAGGATGAATGCTACAATGTAGAATGGAGCACCGAGCTATATGTGCCCCAGGCCTATGACGAATACGTAAAGGGCTGGTTCGCCCTAAAGCTGCTAAGCCGCGAGCTGGGCCTGGGCAGCCCGGATGGCTTTGTGTTCAACATGAGCGTGGGCTATGACCTGGAGGGCATCAAGTCCGAAAAGATCGACCGCTTCATCGAAGGGCTGAAAAACGCCAAGGATACCCCCATCTGGCAGGAATGCACCCAGTGGGCAAAGAATAATCTGGATAGATTCAAGCATGTAGACGCGCAGTTTATCGACGCTATTGACGCGCGTGTTTGCCGCTCCATCACGCTTTCCACCCTCCATGGCTGCCCCCCGGACGAGATCGAGCGCATCGCAAGGTATCTGATCACCGAAAAGGGCCTCAATACCTTCATCAAGTGCAATCCTACGCTGCTAGGGTACGAGTTTGCCCGCCAGCGCATGGACGAAATGGGCTATGATTATCTGGTCTTTGATGACCATCATTTCAAAAACGACCTGCAGTTTGCCGATGCCGTGCCCATGCTTCAGCGTCTGCAAGCCGTGGCCGACGAAAAGGGCCTTGCCTTTGGCGTAAAACTTACCAATACCTTCCCGGTAAAGATCGCTCGGGGCGAGCTGCCCGGCGAAGAAATGTACATGAGCGGCAGGAGCCTGTATCCTTTGTCCATTGCCCTGTGTGAAAAGCTGTCCAAAGCCTTTGAGGGCAAGCTGCGCATTTCCTATTCCGGCGGCGCGGACCAGTTCAATATCGAAAAGATCTTTGACACGGGCATATGGCCTATCACCATGGCCACCACCCTTTTAAAGCCCGGTGGGTATAACCGCATGCTGCCTATTGCTCAGCTTTTTGAGAGCGTATCCTATGCTCCCTTTGAAAAGGTGGACACGGACAAGGTGGCGGCCCTCAGCCAAAGCGCGCTTACGGATGCCCACCATGTAAAGCCCCTAAAGCCTATTCCCGTGCGCAAGGTAAGCGCGGCTGTGCCCCTGGATAATTGCTTTATGGCCCCCTGCGAAGCAGGCTGTCCCATCGGGCAGGATATCCCCGCCTATTTGGCGTTAGTAGCCAAGGGGGATATGGATAAAGCCCTGGAAGTGATCCTGAACAAAAATCCTCTGCCCTTTATCACCGGCACCATTTGCAGCCATCGCTGCATGGCGAGCTGCACCCGGCATTTCTACGAGGAGCCTGTGGCGATCCGCTCCGCCAAGCTGGAAGCAGCCAAGGGCGGCTATGGGGCAGCGATCGAGAATCTTCGGCCAGCTGCCAAGCGCAGTGAAAACGTGGCCATCGTGGGCGGCGGCCCGGCGGGCATGGCGGCGGCGCATTTGCTGGCTAGGGCTGGCGCCAGCGTGACCCTGTATGAAAAGCGGGATGCCCTGGGCGGTATCGTGCGCCATGTGATCCCGGGCTTCCGCATCAGCGATGAGGCTATTGAGCGCGACGCTGCCATGCTTGAAAAGCTAGGCGTGAAGGTGCTGCTCAATACCGAAGCTCCCTCCAGCCAGGAACTGCTTTCCAGCGGCTTTACCCACGTCATTTTGGCCATTGGGGCCTGGATGCCGGGAGAGCTTAGGCTGGAAAGCGGCAAGGCTATGAACGTGCTCAGCTTCCTAGAGGCGCAAAAGCGCGACCCAAAGGCCGTGAGCCTCGGCAAAAGCGTGGCCGTGGTGGGCGGTGGCAATACGGCCATGGACGCCGCCCGTGCAGCCAAGCGGCTGGATGGTGTGCAGACCGTATCTTTGGTCTATCGCCGCACCCAGCGGGAAATGCCCGCCGATGCGGAGGAGCTTGAATTAGCCCTTCACGACAACGTGGAGTTCAAGGAGCTGCTGGCGCCTGTGAGCCACGCAAACGGACAGCTCCTTTGTGATGTGATGCGCCTGGGCGAACCGGACGCAAGCGGCCGCCGCAGCCCGGAAAAAACCGGCGAGCAGCGGACGATTCCTGCAGATACGGTCATCAGCGCGGTGGGCGAAAAGATCGACACAGATTACCTGGCGCAGGGCGGCGTAGCCATTGGGACCCGCGGCAAGCCCGAAGCTTTAGCGAACGGCGCTGTCTATGTGGTGGGCGATGCCCTTCGTGGCCCTGCTACCGTAGTGGAAGCCATCAAGGATGCTACGCTGGCCGTGGAAGGCATCCTGGGCACGAAGCCTATGGATACCCCCTGCATGGCAGCGGCAGAGACCCTTAAGGCTGTGCGCAATAGCCTTTGCCATTCGGAGGCTGCCTGCCAGGAGGGGGACCGCTGCCTGAAATGCTCCGCAGTTTGCGAAAACTGTGTGGACGTATGCCCCAACCGGGCCAACGTGGCGGTGAAGGTCCCCGGCCTTAAAAAGGAGCAAGTGGTGCATATCGACAAGATGTGCAACGAATGCGGCAACTGCACTGTTTTCTGCCCTTACGACAGCTCGCCCTACCGGGAAAAGCTGACTGTTTTCGCTTCGGAAGAGGATTTTGAAAACAGCGAGAACCAAGGCTTCCTAGTGATGGATGTTGAAAAGGGCCAAGTGAAGCTGCGCCTTGAAGGGCAGGTAAAGGAAGTCCTTGTGGCTGATGAAACATCCAACATAGGCGCCATCATGAAGGCCGTTATCAGCGATTACGCATGGTGCCTATAAACGGGAGTGTGCAAAGCGGGGGCTGAAAAAAGGGGGAAGAGCTGTGCTTATTATTCAAAAGGGTACCTTGGTCTCACCTGCTGGTACGTATAAGGCGGATATAGCTATCGAGAGCGGCGTGATCCATAGTATTTCACGCTCCATCACCCCAGGCCCGCAGGATGAACGGGTGGACGCAGAGGGCCTGCTGGTTTTTCCTGGCTTTATTGACGCGCACACCCACTTGAGCATGGATAATGGTCAGATCATCACCGCCGATACCTTTGAGACAGGCACCCAGGCCGCTATATGCGGTGGCACGACCACGCTGATCGACTTCGCCACCCAGGATAAGGGGGAAACCCTGCAAAAAGCTCTTGAAAAGTGGCATGGTCTGGCGGATACCCACGCTTTCTGCGATTTCGCTTTCCATATGGCGATAACCGACTGGAACGAGGAGACCCGCCAGGCGCTGGCCGGGATGGTGGAACAGGGCATAACCTCCTTCAAAATTTATCTGGCCTATGATGCCCTCAGGGTGGACGATGGGCAGGTGCTGGATATATTAAGAGAAATGAAAAACCTAAAAGGGTTGATGGGTGTCCACTGTGAAAACGGCACGCTGATCAATCACGAGGTAGCCCGGCTGCGCAGGGAAGGCCATTTGTCTCCCATAGCCCACGCCCTAAGCCGCCCCGCAGAAATGGAAGCGGAGGCCATCGCTAGGCTTTTGTACATCGCCCGGATAGCGGAATGGCCTGTGGCGGTGGTGCATCTGTCCAGCCAGCTAGGGCTGAACGAAGTGCGCAAAGCGAGACAAATGGGGCAAAAGGTACTGGTGGAGACCTGTCCCCAATATCTGTTCCTGGATGATAGCCTGCTGGCTTTGCCGGACTTTGAAGGCGCCAAATATGTTTGCTCTCCGCCCCTCAGAAAAGAAAGCGACATCAGAGCCCTTAGGGAAGCGCTGGCGGGCGGGGAGATCGACACCCTCGCTACAGACCATTGCAGCTACAACTTCAAGGGGCAAAAGGAGCTTGGCAAAGACGATTTTTCCCAAATACCCAACGGCCTCCCGGGTATTGAGCACCGTCCGGCGCTTATCTACGGCCTTGTTCAGGCCGGGATCATCAGCCTTGAACAAATGGGGCAGCTGCTCAGCACGGCCCCTGCAAAGGCCTATGGCCTCTATCCCCAAAAGGGAGCGCTCCAGCCCGGCAGCGATGCGGATATCGTGCTATGGGAGACGGGAGATTTTGGGACTATTTCCGCCAAGACCCAGCACCAAAACGTGGACTATACCCCCTACGAGGGTTTTCAAGCAGCAGGGCGTGCCAAGGCAGTTTACCTGAGAGGTGAGCTGGTGGTGCAAGACGGCGAGCCCTGCGGCCTCAGACAAGGGAAATATATACCCAGGACATTGCCCATGCTTTAAGGAGTGAAAGGAGGGACTTCAAACTGTGTATGCGCTGTATGTAAACCATCATGCCTATGAGATTGATCGGAACATGAGTTTGATTGATTTTCTTAGGGATGAACTGCACCTGACCTCGGTCAAGAGTGGTTGCGGGTCGGGGGCCTGCGGCACTTGTACGGTGCTGGTGGACGGCAAGAAGATGCGCGCCTGCGTACTTACCATTGCCAAGGTGGACTGTAAGCATATTCTTACCGTGGAGGGTCTTACCGAAAGGGAGCGGGAGGTCTATGTGCATTGCTTCGGACAGGCCGGCGCGGTGCAATGTGGCTTCTGCATACCGGGTATGGTTATGAGTGCTAAAGCCCTTTTGGATGAAAACCTCAACCCTACTCGTGCAGATGTAAAGCAAGCCATAAAGGGCAACATTTGCCGCTGCACGGGCTACGTAAAGATCGAAGAAGCCATTTTGCTGGCTGCGGAATTTTTCCGTGAAAACAAGCCTGTGCCTAAGACCGAAGAAAATGCGGCCGTGGGTCAGCATTTTACCCGGGTGGATACCCGTGAGAAGGTGCTGGGGACAGGGGTCTATGTGGACGATATCACCCTTCCCGGGATGCTGTATGCCAAGGCCCTCAGAAGCAAGTATCCCAGGGCTAGGATCAACAAAATTGATATCACGGAAGCGGCCAAGCACCCGGATGTGGTGAAGATCCTTACCGCAGAAGATGTGCCCTTTAACAAAACTGGACATATCATACAGGATTGGGATGTGCTCATCAAGGAAGGGGATATTACCCGCTATGTGGGAGATGCAATTGTTTTGGTAGCTACATCAAAGCGCGAGACCTTGGACGAGGCGCTGGCTCTTGTTCAGGTGGAATATGACGTGATGGAGCCCTTAACAGACCCCTTGGAAGCGATGAAAGAGGGCATGCCCAAGATCCACGAAAAGGGCAATATCCTTTTCAAACAGGAGCTAAAGCGGGGGGATGCGGATAAGGTCATTGCCGAGTCCGCTCATGTGGTTACCCAGCATTATTCCACCCCTATGACGGACCATGCTTTTATGGAGCCGGAGTGCGCCATTGGCATGCCGGACCCGGATAATGAAGGCGGCATTTTACTCTATACTGCCTCCCAATCGGTTTATGACGAGCAAAAGGAGATCAGCCGCATGCTGCAGCTGCCGCCGGAAAAGGTGCGCAGCCAGGCGCAGCTGGTGGGCGGAGGCTTTGGCGGCAAAGAGGATATGAGCGTGCAGCATCATGCGGCACTGATGGCATATCATACCGGCAGGCCTGTAAAGGTGCGCTTTTCCCGTCAGGAAAGCCTGAATGTCCATACCAAGCGCCACGCAATGGAAATGGATATAACCACTGCCTGCGATGAAAAAGGCAACCTTACGGCTATGAAGGCCATGCTTATCTCCGATTGCGGGGCCTATGCCTCCTTGGGCGGTCCGGTGCTCCAGCGCGCCTGCACCCATGCAGGCGGCCCATATCATTTCCAAAACGTGGATATCACAGGCATCTGCGTATATACCAACAATGTGCCCGGCGGTGCGTTCCGCGGTTTCGGCGTGACGCAAAGCTGCTTTGGCGCGGAGCAAAACCTGAACCTTCTGGCGGAAAAGGTGGGCATTTCCCCCTGGCAGATCCGCTATCAAAACGCCATTCGCCCCGGAGAAGTATTGCCCAATGGGCAGATCACCGATGAGGACACGGCCTATGTGGAATGCTTAGAGGCCGTAAAGGATATTTATGAGGCCCATCCCTATGCTGGAATCGCAGGCTGCATGAAAAATGCCGGGCTAGGCGTAGGCATTCCGGATATTGGCAGGTGCAAGCTGTTTGTTTCCGGCGGCAAGGTATATATCCGCACCTCTGCGGCATGCATTGGCCAGGGCATTGCCACCGTGTGCACTGCCATGGTATGCACTGTTACAGGCCTTAAGCCCGAGCAGGTGATACACGAGCGGCCGGATACGGCGATCACGCCTAACTCCGGCACCACCACTGCCAGTCGTCAGACCCTGTTTACTGGGGAAGCCACCCGGGTGGCGGCCGAAAAGCTAAAGGCTGAGCTGGGATCCAGCAAGAGCCTTGAGGCGCTGGAGGGCCAGCTGTTCGAGGGCGAATATTTAGGCGTTACGGACAAAATGGGCAGTGAAAAAGAGAACCCTGTCAGCCATGTAGCCTACAGCTATGCTGTGCAGGTGGCGATCATGGATGAAAATAAGCGCGTGGAGCGGATCGTGGCGGCCCATGACGTAGGCCGGGTGGTAAACCCCAAGGCCTGCGAAGGTCAGGTGGAGGGCGGCGTGCTGATGGGCATGGGATATGCCCTTACGGAAGACTTTGTTATGGAAAAGGGGCATGTGCAGAGCAAGTATGGTACGCTGGGCCTCCTTAGGGCTACGGATGCCCCGCCTATTGATGTGATCTTTGTGGAAAAGGGCAAGGTGGACGGTCTGGCCTTTGGCGCCAAGGGCATCGGCGAGATCAGCGCCATTCCCACGGCCCCCGCTATTGCCCACGCAGCCAGCCGGGTGGATGGCAAGCTGAGAAATAAGCTTCCGATGGAAGACACCGCATATCGGAAGTAATGGAATAGTAAAAAACCAACGGGATTTCACAACAATGAGAGCAAAATTACAAAAGGAGAGGATCTATTCATGGAACGGAATATTTCGGACCGACAGGAAGCCCTTTTTAACCTGAATGGGCGGCCGACACTCAAGGCAGCGCTGCCCCTGGCACTTCAACACGTGGTAGCTATGATCGTAGGCTGCGTTACCCCTGCCCTTATTCTCGGAAATATGGGGGATCTGGCCCTGACCCAGGCCAATAAGGTATTGCTGATCCAAACCTCATTGGTGGTGGCGGCAATATCCACCATCCTGCAGCTGTATCCTATCGGCAAAAAGGGCGGCTTCCGCTTAGGCTCCGCGCTGCCCATGATCATGGGCATCAGCTTTGCCTATCTGCCCAGCCTGCAGGGCATCGTTTCCACAGGTGGGGCGGAGGCGCTGGCCCAGATCGCAGGCGCGATGGTGGTAGGCGGTATCGTAGCCTTCCTGGTCGGTCTGTTTATTAAGCCCATTCGCAAATTTTTCCCACCGCTTATTACCGGCACGGTCATCTTCACCATCGGTATTTCGCTCTATCCCACCGCTGTCAACTACATGGCAGGCGGCACCGGCAATATGAACCATGCTATAGAGGCCCTGCAATACGGCTCCTGGCAAAACTGGGTGGTGGCGTTTATCACCTTGGCCGCTGTGACCGCCCTTAACCATTGGGGCAAGGGTATCGTTAAGCTGGCCTCCCTGCTGATCGGTATGGCTATTGGTTATGTAGCCGCCATATGCTTTGGCATGGTGGACTTTTCCAAGATCGGCGAGGCCGGTATCATCGCCGCGCCCCAGGTGCTTCCCTTTGGCATGAGCTTTGATGTGGGTGCATGCATTGCCCTGGGCGTGCTGTTCTTCATCAACTCCATTCAGGCCATTGGCGACTTCACAGGCACCACCACTGGCGGCATGGACCGTGAGCCTACCGATGATGAGCTGCAAGGCGGCATCACCTGCTACGGCGTGACCAATCTTCTTGGAGCGTTCTTTGGCGGGCTGCCTACGGCCACTTACAGCCAGAACGTAGGCATCGTCATTACCAACAAGGTAGTAAACCGTTTTGTTTTTGGCATTGCGGCCATCATTATTTTGCTGGCAGGCATTTTCCCCAAATTCTCCGCGCTGTTGACTACTATTCCCCAGTGCGTGCTGGGCGGCGCTACCATCACCGTATTTTCCATGATCACCATGAACGGCATCCGTCTTATTGCCTCTGAAAAGCTGGATTACCGCAACATGTCCATCGTAGGGCTCTCCGTTGCGCTGGGCGTAGGCCTTTCTCAGGCGCTGGGCGCGCTGGCCAAGTTCCCCACCCAGATCACCACCATCTTTGGCCGCTCCCCTGTAGTCGTAGCAACGCTGATGGCGCTGTTGCTCAATCAGATCTTGCCCCGCCCCAAGCAGGAGGTAGCGAAGCCCGCTGAAACTTCTCAAACCGAAGCGTAATATGGAATAGAAGCCAGCATGCTCGGCTTTTAATAATGATCCCCCGGCAAAGCCGGGGGTATTTCATATGCGGGCATAGCCCTCTGTTACTTGCAACGCCTTAAGGCGCACCCAACGTCCGCCAGCCGCAAGGAAGCCTTGTCTCTTGTTTATAGATTGCTTGCCAAGCATACTCGAGTACATATCCATTGTGTATTTGAAATGCCACGTACTCTATGTTACACTTTTGTTGTTGCCTTTGCGCAATCCTCCTCTTGCCTTTCTTGCAGCTGGCTAGACTGCTTAGTAGGCTTCAGGAGGTTTTCCCATAGCTAAAGCTTTTTCGAACCCCCGGCACAGCCGGGGGATTTCATTTACA
>JAVBRJ010000024.1:0-55907 GCA_031548115.1 Eubacteriales bacterium
TGTTCGTCGGCTCGGGACTTTGCCTCCGGCTTCCTTCAGATCCCGCCTCGCGGCGGACACCCTTGCTTTTGGCTAGAGGTTCCTACTGCCAAGTCCTCAGCGGTCTTCCACCGCCTAGCTATCGCCCATGCCGGGCGCACCGCCAAAAGCGGGCTTTCGGATGCATTCCGAAAGCCCGCTGCTTATGTTAGCCGATTTTTTTATTATACTTCCGCCAACGCTTTTTCAATAGGGGTAACGTCAATATCCTCTGCTTCCTTCAAGGCGGCATACAGCTCCTTGATGATGGCGCGGACCCCACCGGACACGTCGCTTTCCACGTTCAGCGGCATCACCGGGTCGTGGACGGACAGCCGAAGCAGGAACCAGCCGTTATTCAGTCCACTATCCAGATCAAAGGAAATCCGCACGCCCTCCCGGTTATCCGGGGCCACATGCCAGTCGGGATGCTCGCTGGCGTACTCCAGCACCCACTCGATGGCCTGCTTGCCAGCAGTGGCAAAGTCCTCACAGGTAATGGGTAAACGGATCTCCGTGCTCTCGATAGGCTCCTTCAGGCCATCCAGGAGCTTGCTAAGAGTCTCGCCCTGCTGCTTGAGCTGCATGGCCTTGATCAAAAGCAGCGTGACCAGATACATGCCGTCATCCAGGAAATGGTTATCCCGCAGGGCCGCATGGCCGCTGGTCTCAATAGCCAGGGGGCAGTCGATCTCCATTTCATTCAGGCGAATGGCTTCGTCAATGACATTGCGATAGCCCCGCTTATACCTATAATGTACCCCGCCCCATTCCTGGATAAACTCCGCCAGGCCCGAGGAGGTCACCGAATCCGTAACGATGGTCCCGCCAGGGCGCTCCTCCAGCAAAATGGCGCTAATCATAGCGATCAGGCGATTGCGGTTGATCTCCTTGCCAGTATGGTCCACGATGGCGGCCCGGTCGCAGTCCGCATCGAAAATAACGCCTACGTCCGCCTGCTCCTTCAGCACAGCCGCCGACAGGGAAGCCATGGCTTCCTTGTTTTCCGGGTTGGGGATGTGATTGGGAAAATGGCCGTCTGGCTCCAGGAACTGGCTGCCCTCCACCCAGGCCCCCAGGCTTTCCAGCATGCCCGCGTAAAAGCCGCCAGCGCCGTTGCCGGCGTCCACCACTACGTGGAGACCCAAAAGAGGCATGGCCACTTCCGGATTGATGCCCTCACGAATGAGGCCCTTGAGATGCTCCTCGTAGGTGGGCAGGAAGGCTTCCGTGCGAATGTCGCCGGTGGCGATGCCCGCTGCGGTGGACAGGTTCTCCGCTATATGCAGGATCTCGTCCAGCTCCTCATGGCTGACCCCCGCTTCCCGGGTGAAGAATTTAAGGCCGTTCATCTGCCAGGGATGATGGCTGGCCGTCACCATAATGGAGCCGTCCGGCGCGAAGCCCTCCGTCAAAATGGCCATATACATGGCGGGGGTGGTGCACATGCCATAGTCCACGGCAGTGGCCCCTGTGGCGGCGATGCCCTCCGCGGCGGCCTGCAAAAGCGCAGGCCCGCTCACTCGGCTGTCCCGGCCCAAGGCTATAGAAATATCGCTGGGCCGCTTGCCTTCTTTTTTAGCGATCAATTGAGCAAAAGCCATTCCCAGCGTTTTGGCTACATCGGCAGAAAGCTTTACGTTTTCTCCTACGGCTACTCCACGAACATCGGAACCACTTTTCAGTTGCTGATAACTCATACAATCCCCTTTTTTCTATGCGTCCAGTTGGGACATTCCCTCATCCGCCGCAGCCCGCAGCAGCTGATATACCGGCTTGAGCCTCAGTATATCCTGGGCTACTTTATCCACGAGCTTCGGCGTATATACCGTTTTGAAGGGTACGCCTGTCTGTCTGATATAAATGGACTTCAAAGGATACATTGGAATCAGCGGAGGAGGCACCTCCTCGGGCACCTTCATGCGCCGGTACGCATCCCCGGAGACCTGCAAGCCGCCTGCAGGATCGGGAATCCCGCTCTCCTTAAAGGCATCCAGCACCTCGCTGGGCCGGTAGAGCATCCGCCTGCGCAGGGCATCCATGGCGGGGCGATTATCCCCCCAAAAGCCCAGGCCCCAGTCCACGTGCTCCGTTCCCATCTCGAACCAGTACATCACCGAGGTATCCCGGGCCTCCCCGGACCGCCGAAACAGCAGCCACAAATGATCCCGAAAGGGCGATTTATCCTTGGTAAAGCGGGTGTCCCGCCGCAAACGAGCCAGACACTTCACAGGCCGGACCTCCATATCGTCCGAAATTTCCTGCACATACGGAGCCAAGGCCTCAATAAAGGAATAGAACGGCTCTTTTACAAATTGCCGATATTCATCCTCATGGGCCTTGTAATAGGATATTTCGTTATGAAAACGGATGTCCAGAAAAAAACGAATCGTTTCCTCCGGAAAACCCTGAAACATGCTCTCTATCACCCTTTCTAACCTATTATACAAGCTTTCCCCTGCAAATTCAACCCATAAAATTACAGCAGGGTCCCTGCAAAAAATTACAGAAGGTCCCTTAGCATGAGCTGCGCCGCCTGCCGCCCGTTATGCTAAACGCGCCGCAAAATGCGGCGCGCTATTGCTGACTTTTTGCTTTTAGTATCCGGCATCAAAGGTATCGCCGGGTTTTTCCGCCCTGCCGCCGCGAGGGCTGCCTGCGTCTTCTTCCTCGTAGCCCAGGCCATAGCCTACGCTATACCCATCGTCAGCTGGGTCGCCCTGCGGATACCCACCCAGGCCATCATCCGCATTGCCCTCCGCGTCATAGCCTTCCGCTTCATAGCTTTCAGCATCATAGGCCTCGTCGTAGTATTCCTCATCGTACGCTTCGCCCTGGGCATTGACCGCCGCATACAGGCCGCTCTCCGTGTTGGCCGCCGCATAATCGCTACTCTCCGCATACCCGTAACCGTCTCCATACGCGTCATCATAGGGTTCCTCGGAGGTCGCTTCAAACATTACGTCATCCAGGTTTGGCTTGGTATACAGGTCCATGTCCTCATAGCCGTCTTCATCGAGCAAGCTGCGGGATTCTCGGACAGCCTCGGCTTGGCCTTCTGCCTCTTTTTCGTCTTCATAAGCGCCCCGCCAATATTTCACATGAGGTAGCTCAAATTCGTCCAATCCCTCATGGGCCGCCGCTCCCGTAGGCATTTCATAGGCGGCCTCGTGGTCCTGGCTTGGGGCTGCTTTCTTCTTCCGGGCGCTTACCTTTTCCCGGGAAACACGCTCGTCCTCTTCATCCCCGTGCGCACGGGCGGAGGCTTTGGGGGTCTCGGCTACCTCATCCGGTTCCGCCGGGGTCACATAGTCCCTGCGCTTAGCACGTTCCAGGTGATCATAAGCGGCCTCCGAAGCCTTTTTCTGTTCTGCCCGGCGTTTAGTGGCAATAGCCAGCAGTATCGCAGAGCCGATCAGCAGCACGCCGGAAACAATAAGAATAGGCCATAGAATAGTATGGACCATCTTAGGGAAAGCCCCTATGCTGGGGTCTGTAATAGGCGGCATCGTCACCGGAACGAACACAGGCTCCGGGGTCGGCGCTCCAACGGGTTCAGGGGTAGCCGGCGCAGGCGTAGGCACAGAAAACGCGATCTGCATTTCATTGCTCTTGAAATTTAAAGTGTTGGACAGGTCATCCACCACGCTGGCTGTGAACTGATATTTGCCGGCTTGAGACAAGGCGGCATCCCGCGTAAGGCTCCGGCTTTCCCCAGCCGGAATGCTCTCGAAGGTATATATCTTGGTGTTGCTGTGATAAATGCCTACCTTTTTGGCTTCTATCTCGCTGTCATTGGTCACCTTGATGGAAAAACGAACGCGACCAGGCTTTTCGAATACCTCGGTACGGTCAGCGGTGGCCACCACTTCCAGATGAAGGGCCTTGTTCGGGTCTACGGCGGTAACCGTTACAGCATCCGTAGTAAGGCTTACCTCTGTGCCCGTATTATCAATAGCGGTGATGGTAAATTGATAATCTGTGGTGGCAGTCAGGGTGATTTCCTTTTCAAGCTTCAGTTCGCCGCCTGCCTTCAAAGCTTGATTGGTGAATACGTCTCCCAGTATGGGGTCTGTGACGCGCAAATCGCTGTAATCCACGGTCCCATTGTTTTTGATCTCCAGCGTCAGGGTTATCTTTTCGTTGATCGGCACGCCCTTGGAGCTGGAGGTGAGCTTGGTGATCATGGCAGGCTCGCCGTAGGTGATCTTTTGCTCATCTACGGTTTCCGTACTGCTCGTCCCACCAGCCACATAGGTAATGGTGGCCTTGCTCACCAGATCCTTCTTGCCCATCTTGACGTTAAACTTTACCTGGGCAGTCTTGCCCGCCTCGATGGTGTCTATCTTTTGCGGCTCCTTGGTAATGCTCTCCTGCACCACGATGCCCGTAATAGGCACAGAGCCTGTATTGATAATATCATATTTTACAGTGACGACCTGATCCTCCCGGGCCATGCTGGGGCTGATGGTACGCTTGATCTCAATCCCCGCCTCGTCCCCCGCCTGGTAGGCGATCTTGCCCCGGATAGGCTGACTTTGAGAATAGCTTTCACCGCTATCCTTATATAAGGTATATTTTACAAAAAAGACCACCGAGCCATTTTCCAGCGTACGCTGATTAACATCCCATTTGCCGGTCCAGGTCTTGGTTTCCCCCGCCTTCAAGATAACAGCGCCGTTGGTGCCAAATTCGGAGACGACCTGGCTGACGGGGTTATACAAAATCACCGGGTCCTTCATATCCTCGCTGCCTGAATTAGAAATGGATATGGTGACTTCCACGGTTCCAGGGCCCGTAAGCCTGGCGGGTGTAACTTCCATGCTGCATACTATGGGATCCGTTTCGGCGGTGGCAAGCCCGGCCACCAGCAGCAAGGCGGCTGCCATCAGCACAGCAATGAACAACTTCCGTTTCATGGATTTTGCGGGCGAAAAAATACGCCCTTCCTCCCTTCGGCAAACAGATGGCCGATTATATGTCTACCTACCCAATACAAGGTTATGCTTACCATACTGTATGCAAATATGCAGTTTAAGCAGGAAATACATAGCTTTGTACCCATCCATTGTATTGCAAAAGCAAAGCTGTGTCAAGCAAAACAAGCCCTTCCGCACGCTTCGCAACAGAAATAGAACGAATCAGCCTGGCCGCAGCCTGCCGATCCGTCCTGTATTTTCAAATTATGGATGCCCTTTTGGGCGGCTGTCAGGGCAACAAATTCAGCAGTGTTTCATCGTTTCCAATGTTCATGAAGGTATTGGGCACCGTACCTACGATGATGCTCTCCGCAATGGGCACCGTGCTTATTACGTCCACCCGCTGGGATCCCGTGGGAATGACCAGCCGCACGGTGGTGGCGATCAAAAGCGATATCTTATGGCGAGTTTGGTTAATGCCTGCGGATTGGAATTCCGTGGCAAACTGCGTGCTTACCGCACCTACAGGTATAATTTTTACATTGATCCTGGGTCCTGCGCCCGCCAAAAACTTTACGCCCAAGGCCGCGCCTAAGGGAATGCCGATCATTTGGTTTTCAGCAAGGCTCAGCTCCGCCTCCGCCATCAGCGCGATCTTTGTGGCAAGCTCGTTCATGAGTATGGTATTGGCGCTTAGCATAGTGATATGCCCCTGCGCATCCTTTTCCATTGTGATCAGCTGGTCATAGGTCACCCCGCCTTGCATCACATCCCATACCGCTTGGTTAATCGTCTCCACCGCCAGAGAGTACGCTTGGGCATAAGCCAGATCCAGCATGATCTGATTGAGCTGCGTCTCCGCCATCATAAGGGCTATGGTCGCCACAAGCACGATCAGCACTATGATCCTTATCATCCGGCTCTTTGATCCGGGCTTAGGACATGCAGTCATTTCTTCATCTCCTTCGTTACATTCTTATGCCATGAGAATCTTTTACACTACAGGCACGGCCATTGAGTTTGCATTTGCTGGCAATTAGACCTGTAGTTATGGTATAATGCTCGGGCAAACCCCTATTGAAATACCCGGCAAGGGAGGTCTTTGCTTGTATCAGGATCCCAACCCATATAGCGCTCCAGGCTACGATGCGTATGACCAGAGCGACGAGCAGCCCTTGGATTCCGCTTATGATCCGGCCTATCAGGTCCCGGATGAGGATTTTTTTGACGGGCCCAAAAAGCGCAGTATCTTTCGCCCCAGGCTCTCCAAGCCCAATTTCATCTTATCCGTGCTGGTAAATGCCTTTCGGCTGCTACTGCTTTGCGTGGTGCTCGTGGGCCTGGCAGGGGCAGGGGCCGTGCTGGGCATCGCGAAGGCGTATGTGGAAACTGCGCCTTCGTTGGATCTGGCGCTGCTGGATGAGCAGGATAAAACCTCTTTTATTTATGATGCCCAGGGCAATGTTATCACCGATTATAAGGGCACGGAAAACCGCGTAATGGTAAGCATTACCCAAATGCCCGTAAACCTGCAGCATGCCTATGTTGCCGTGGAGGACAGCCGGTTTTACACCCATAACGGCGTGGACCTTAAGCGTATTATTGGTTCCTTCGTGCAAAACTTTATTTCCAATACCCAACAGGGTGGCTCCACCATCACCCAGCAGCTCATCAAAAACACCGTCTTAAGTGATGAGCTAAGCTACAAGCGCAAAATTCAAGAGGCTTATTTGGCCATGCAGCTGGAGACCCAGTATACCAAGGCACAGATATTGGAGTGCTACCTCAACACCATTTATTTAGGCGAAAATTATTATGGCGTGGAGGTGGCCGCCCAAGGCTATTTTGGCAAGGCGCTGTCCGAGCTCACCTTGCGAGAGTGTGCCATGATGGCAGGCCTTACCACCAATCCCTACTATTACAATCCCCGCCGGAATTTTTATACTCGAAAATCTGACGAGACCGACTATGCCCTGCTGACCAACAACCGGACGGACTATGTGCTGCGGTGCATGTACGAAAGTGAATTCATCACCTATCAGGAATATCAGGACGCTCTAGACCCTGCCACTGCGGCCGTGCTGGAAAAATCCACCACGGAGGGCGATGGCATGTATGCCTATGCTCACTATGTGGAGTACGCCGTCCGTGATATCGTTTCGTGCTTCCTGAAGCTCAATAACCTGGAGGATACCAGCGAAAACCGCTATAAGATGGAGACGGAGCTCCGCACAGGCGGTTACCACGTAACGTTGGCCATTGATACGCAGATCCAGCAGATCGTGGAGGATGCTCTGGAAAACTGGACCAAATACCCCGCGCTCCGGGACCCCAGCGATAAAATATACCGGGCTCGAAATAGCGACGGTACCTATACGGAGATCATCCAACCCCAGGCGGCTGCCGTTGTGCTGGACTACCGCACAGGCGAATTAAAAGCGATCGTAGGCGGACGCACGCCGCCTACCCAGCGCAAGACTCTCAACCGGGCTACGGATATGCAAATGCCTGTCGGCTCATCCATCAAGCCCATTGCCGTATATGCCCCGGCCATCGAGCTGGGTGCGTCCCCCGCCAGCGTCGTCTACAATATGCCTATTCCTATCAAGGGCTGGACCGGCTCCGACGGCAAGGACTCCTGGCCAAAAAACTACGGCAGCACCCGATACGCGGGCCCCGAGACCCTGCGCTCCGCCCTGAAGCAGAGCCATAATACCAGCGCGGCTCAAACCCTGATGACCCTTGTGGGCGTGGACCGCTCCGTGGATTATCTGCTGCGCCTGGGTGTAAGCCGCAAGAATATTGATGCTACGCCCTTTGGCCTGTCCTTGGGCTCCAGCGGCATTACTCCGGTGGAGATGGCTGTGGCCTTTGGTGTGCTGGGCAACAGCGGTGTCTATCAGCAGCCCATTTCCTTCCTGGGGATATCCGACAGCAATGGCAAGGTCGTATACGACAGCCATGCCCAGCAGGAGCGCCGCCAGGTATTCCGGCCTTCCACTGCCTGGCTGACCGTGGACATGATGAAAAGCGCCATTGCAAGCGGAACCGGCACCGGAGCAAAGATCAGCGGCCAGACCGTGGCTGGCAAAACCGGCACCAACAGCGATCAGCGGGGCGTTTTCTTCTGCGGCCTTACCGGATGGTACTCCTCCTCTCTGTGGATCGGCCACGACAACTACAAGCCCTTATCCTCCAAGGCCTCCGGTGGCAGCAACGCCACCCCCCTTTGGCAGAGCTATATGAAGAAGATTCACGAGGTTAAGGGCCTGGCCAATAAGGATATCATCGAAGGCGATCCTTCCCAATTTGGCCTTAAAAAGGTCACCACCTGCGCCGTAAGCGGCCAGCTGGCCACAGATGCCTGCCGCCACGATGCCAAGGGCTATGGCGTTGTGACTGACTATTGGTACGAGCCCACCATCCCTACGGTAAGCTGCCAAATGCATAAGAGCATGGTGGTTTGCACCCAAAGCCATATGCTGGCTACGGAGTGGTGTCCCCAGGCATATCGGGCGGAGCAAGGCGTTGTGGCGATCCCCAACGGGCATCCTCTTTCCAGCTTCGTTAACGACAGTAAGTACGGCCCCGTCATCACCCAGTACCTGGGCGCCTCCACCGGCGGAAATGTAGCGGTGTGCACTATTCATGGCTACGGATATACTGAGGATACCGGCAGCGGCGATCCGCTTCTGGATAATACGCTGATCCCCGATGCCCAACGACTCATTCAAAGTGCCCAAAGCCTGCTAGGCTCTTTGGACCCCTCCTCCACCTGGTACCAAAGCATCGCCAATGCCGTAAACTATTTACAAAGCCTGATCAATGGCTCCCCCAGCTCCAGCGACGTGGCGGCGGCCATGGGCCAGCTGACCCAAGCCATGGCAGGCGGGCAATAGCACAAAAACCGATCAGGAAGAGCCAGAAAAGACAAAGCAAAAGACCGGGCATGAGGAGGCTCCTCGTGCCCGGTCTTTATCGTTTCATAGCTATCCTTGTGCACCGTCTCCATGGCTTGCAAGCAAAGGGTGCTTTCTGGCGGGTGATTGCTGTTACTGCAAGCCCATGGTCTCCATAGACCGGGGCAGGTTCCCAAACAGCTCAGCCACCTGCTCCGCCTCCACCTGGCGCTGCTTGAGCTGCGGCACGATCCATTGACATACCGCCAAATCTGCAGCACCCAGGAAGCCGCCTCTCAGCTTTCTGGATGCGATCTCCACAAACTGCCGTATATGGCCCAAGGAAGCCTCCGCCATAATGGCCGCCAAAATGCCGTTTTCTTGTCGGAGGCCCAGCATCCAGCGGTCACCGTCTTCCCGCAGCGGCTGGCTATCCTTGCACACCGCGAAGAAGGACGAGAGGGCCGCAGGCTGCGCCTTCTCTATATCGTTTTCGCTTCGAAGCTGCGAATTCCACAGGGGAACGCTGATCACACAGCAAGAGGCCAAAAACGCATGGTCCATGCATTGATAGGCATCGGCCAGGTACAGCGTTTTATGGCCGTAGGCCAGCAGTCTGTCGCTGCCAAGCTCCTGCAGGGTTATGGTGGGCGTGCGGTGCGCGTCCTCCGTCAGCAGGCTGGCGATCTCTACCCGGGTATTGGGCCCCACTGCCGCACTGACGCTTTCCAGGCCCAAAGCCCGGATCATGGCCTCTGCAAACAGCTGTGCATCCGCCAGCTGGTCTCCTTGAATGCACAGGCAGGGGCACATGGACCAGGAAATAAGCAGGGACATGGCATCGTCCGGCTCCATAGCGAAGCCGGCATTGCGGAGGCTGGCCCCCAGCGTTTCCGACAGCTCCCGGGCTTCCCGGTGCACGCCCATCACAGGGGAAAGCACAATGTGCTGCTGCGCTATGCCATCGCAGGCGGTCAAATGCTGCCCCAGCACGCTTCTCAGTTCTTCCTGGCTCTGCTGGCTCAGCGCCCGCAGTGCTTCTTCCATAGCGGCGGTCTCCTTTTCAAGGGCCGCCTTTTCACGGCTCAGACGTTCGATCTCTTCCCGCCGTTTTTGAGAAAGGCTGGCCAGTGCCTGATCCTGATACTTCTTTTGGGCGTTTTGCGCCGTATCCAGCTGCATCAGCAGGCTTAACCGTTCCGCTTCGATATCCTCCAGCTGCGCATACGCCGCTGCCACCGGCTGGAACGCCGTACCCTGCCTGCGGCGCTCCTCAAGCATCGCCTGCATAAAGCCCTCGTTGTCAAGCAAGGCTAAAATAGCCTGTCTGCGGGTCTCCGTATCCTGCCAGGCAGCTTCAATGGCCATCATCAAATTTTCTACCGGATTGTCCACGATGGCCAAGGGACCGCCATAGACCTCCAGTCCTTCGCGCTCGTCTCGGCTTATACGCATTTGCTGCTCCACCACATGATGCAGCGGCTCCGGCCGGCTGACAGGCCGAGCGGTATGGGCCGCATCCCGCACCAGAGGCGTGCCGGAAAAGCGCCCTGTCATAGGCTCTTCAAAAGCCTTGGGGGCGGACGCAGGCTCCGCGGTAAGGCGGTTCGCGCTCTGGGACACAGGCTGGTCCAGCCTGGAGATATGCTGCTCAAAGGATGCGTTGACATCCAAAATTTCCAGCTTCTGCCCAATGGGAAGTGCTGTTTCAATGCTTTTATTTTCTTTTTCCGCTGCTTGAAGTTGGACCACAAGAGCCTTCTCCACCGTTGGCAGAGCTGCTTCCACGGGCTTTGCCACCTGCTGGTCGATGGTAGGCGCATGCTTGGATTCGCCTTTTTCTACCTTCTCCGGTTCCTGGGCTTCAATATTGTCAGCATTTTCAGCTTTTTCGCTCCTGTCGCTCTTACGGCGCAGGCTGCTCCGCTTTTGCCGCCAATTAATGATGGCCTCCGGATTCCAGTACAGGGTATGGCCCTGATGATCCGGCATCTCCACCGTATGCAGCAGAAAATGATCGTTGCCAAAGGGCTTCAGGCTGGAAATATCCGCCTGGGCTACTTCCTCAGAGGCTACGGGCCCGTAGAGCACCTTGTCCGACAGCAGTAAAACCTGGGGGGTCATAGCCGTTCCCTGGGATGCTACGGGGCTGCCGTTGTTCCATTCAATTACCTCAAAAATTGCATCCGGGGCGAACTCCATGATCACATCAGAATAAATAGCGTACTGGTTGCGTTCTCCCTGGGCGGGGTCATAATTGCGGTTCGGGCGAATTTTGCCCAATTCCTTGCCGTCGCTGGCTGCCAGCTCAATAGCGCACAGATGGCCCATCCCTCGCATGCGCTCCTTAAAAGTGCTCTGCTCCCGTTTATCTGGAACTACACGAAGGCTCGCTTCATCCGGAAATTGTTCCATCGCATCGTGAAACGTCGCTCCCTCACGGGTACACAGCGGCACAACCCGAAAGATAACCCGCTGCTTATTGTCTTCTTCTACAAACGACAGCGTAATTGTACCGTTCATTTGTTTCATATAGTAATTGTCCCCTCCAAAGCCGTGAAATTTGATATTAAAGAATAAGGTGAAAATGAATTACTGCTTTCTAGTTTAATCATGAAGTAACCATTCGTCAATAGTTTGTTCCTTTAGATTCGAAATTATATCTCACTTTTTAATGTTTTTACCCCTACATCTTTGTAAATGATTACAAAATTGTATTGACATTTAACATTTTCGTAATATAATGAGCCTGTAACTGTTTTACCTATCACTTAGTTAGGAGGCATCTTCATGCAGGAATGTAAAGGCTCGCCCGCTCACTTTGCCGCCAAGCGGCTGATGGCGACACTTCTTCTTTTAATAATGTGCTTAAGCATCCACTGGGCCTTTGCCGAAGAAACGGGCCTGCTTAAGGCCACAGTAGTCCTTCGCAAATCTCCCGACAAGGAATCCAAGGCGCTGCAGACCCTTCCTGAGGGAGACGAGGTAGTGCTGGTCAATTCCTCTGGGGATTGGTATAAAGTCAATTACGGCAAGTACACCGGCTATGTGCTCAAAAAATATGTAAAGGTCTCCAAAAACTCTGTGGCTGCCAACGCCTCCAAGATAGATGCCCTTGGCAGTGCTCCCGGCCCGCTGAAGATTGGGGATACGGGCGAGGACGTAAAAAAGCTGCAAAAGGCCTTATCCATCCTGGGCTATTACGATGGCAAGGTGGATGGGGATTACGGCAGCGGCACCACCGTTGCCGTGATCAATTTCCAAAAGGACAGAAAGCTTGAGGCGGACGGCGTGGCCGGCAAAGCCACCATCACCGCTATCTTTGGTACCTGTGCCAAAACCAGCAATGTTGATACCGCCGCCTCCAGCAGTTCCGATTCTTCCAGCAGCTCTGGCTCTTCCAGCAGCTCCGGCTCGTCCAGCGCCGCTTCCTCCGCCGATACAGTCAGCACCATGGAAGAGATAGGCAGTGCTCCATCCGCCACCAAGCAAGGCGACAGCGGTACCAATGTAAAGAAGCTGCAGCAAGCGCTGGAACTCTTGGGTTACTACTCCGGGACCATTGATGGAAACTATGGTGAGCAGACCGTGCAAGCCGTAAAGAAATTTCAGAAAAACCGGGGCATGAAGCAGGATGGCATCGCCGGTTCCTCCACCATCCGGGTGCTCTTTGGTTCCACCAACGGCACCAAGGGGTCCAGCTCAGGCAGCTCCTCCAGCGCCTCTGACAAATCGTATAAAACCGAGGTGTTGGATTGGTTTGACGATAATGTGACCAACGTTATCCCCAAGAACGCCAAGTTTACCATCAAGGATGTACGCACCGGCAAGACCTTTAAGGCCGTTCGCTGGTCCGGCGTCAATCACCTGGATGCAGAGCCCGCCTCCGCAGAGGATACAAAGATCATGAAGAGCATTTTCGGCGGCTCCTGGAGCTGGAACCGCCGCCCCATCCTCATCCAGTATAACGGGCATGTGTATGCCGCCTCTATGAACGGTATGCCTCACGGAACCACCACGATCTCCGGCAACAACTTCGACGGCCACTTCTGTATCCACTTTAAGAACAGCAAGACCCACGGCACCCAGAAGGTGGACGCGAATCATCAGAAGGCTGTTGATTCCGCCAGCAGAGCCAGCTGGTAAATGCACTCAGACGTCCAAAAACTGACCCCTTCATCAGGAGGCCCTGCAACTCAAATAGCAGGGCTTCTTTTTTTACCAATCGCAGCCTGTCGCTACTTTTTGCCCGATCTGTGCAAGGCCCTGGCCATCCGCTTCGTCGAACCGCGCCAAAACAGGGCTGTCGATATCCAAAACGCCCACCAGCTTTTCTCCATATAAAAGCGGCACAACGACCTCCGAGCGGGACGCACCGTCGCAGGCGATATGCCCCGGAAAAGCGTGCACATCCGGCACAAGCTGCACCTGCCGCGTGCTGGCCGCCGTGCCGCAAACGCCCTTCCCCACGGGAATGCGGATGCACGCAGGCTTTCCCTGGAAGGGCCCTAGCACAAGCATCCCTTCCTTTAAAAGATAAAAGCCCACCCAATTGATATCCCGCAAGGCTTCGTTGAGAAGCGCTGACACATTGGCCATATTGGCCACCGCATCCCGCTCGCCTTCCATCAACCCGCCGGCCTGCTCCACCAGCAGCTGATACAGGGCTTGTTGATCCTGAGGGTATTCAGTATCCATAAACGTGCTCATATCCGGCCTCCTGCGTAGGTCTATTCTTTTACGATCATTACCTTACGCCCAGAGTATAGCATGTTTTTTTCTATACTGCCATCCCCGCTCCACTGTTCTTTTGCTGTACCTTGGTTGCAATACATTCACAAAGTCGTTACAATATTCGACGGACCCCTAGTGTAATACTACGCAGAAAAGGAGCGCCGTAAAATGAGCAAAATTAAGATGAACGTGCCGCTGGTTGAAATGGACGGCGACGAAATGACCCGGATTCTGTGGCAGAAGATCAAAGAAAAGCTGCTGCTGCCCTACATTGACCTGAAAACCGAATATTACGATCTGGGCCTTACCAAGCGGGATGAGACCAATGACGAGATCACGGTCCAAAGCGCTGAGGCTACTTTGAAATATGGCGTAGCTGTTAAATGCGCCACCATCACCCCCAATGCGCAACGCATGACAGAATATACCCTCAAGCAAATGTGGAAGAGCCCCAATGGCACCATCCGCGCTATTTTGGATGGAACGGTCTTCCGCGCTCCTATTGTGGTGGAGGGCATCGAGCCCTGCGTCAAAAACTGGAAAAAGCCTATCACTATCGCCCGTCACGCCTATGGCGATGTATATAAAAACACGGAGTTTGCCGTGCCTGGCAAGGGCCAAGGCGAGCTGGTCTTTACCGGCGAGGATGGCCAGAAGACCCGCCTGCCGATCATTGAGTTCAAGGGCAGCGGCATCATGCAGGGGTTGCATAATACGGATGAAAGCATCACCTCCTTTGCCCACGCCTGCTTTACATATGCCCTGAGCGTAAAGCAGGACCTGTGGTTCTCCACCAAGGACACTATTTCTAAAACCTACGACCATCGCTTCAAGGATATCTTTGCCGACCTTTATGAAAAGGAATATAAGGATGCCTTCGAAAAAGCAGGTATTGAATATTTCTACACCCTCATCGACGATGCCGTGGCCCGGGTCATCCGCAGCGAGGGCGGCTTCATTTGGGCGCTGAAAAACTACGACGGCGATGTGATGAGCGACATGGTGGCCACCGCCTTTGGCAGCCTGGCCATGATGACCAGCGTTTTGGTCTCCCCGGGTGGCCAGTACGAGTACGAGGCGGCCCACGGCACGGTTACCCGCCACTATTACAAGCACCTAAAGGGCGAGGAGACCAGCACCAACCCCGTCGCCACCATTTTTGCCTGGACAGGCGCGCTGAACAAGCGGGGCGAGCTGGATGACCTGCCGGAGCTTTGCCGCTTTGCCGAAAAGCTGGAGGAAGCCACCCTTGCTACCATTGAAAACGGCGAGATGACCAAGGATCTGGTCCCCCTGTTTGCCGGCGAGGCCAAGGCCCTCAGCAGCGAGGCCTTCCTGGATGCCATCGCCCGCACCTTGGAAAAACATATTTAGTACATATCACCTATTACCATATTGCTTTTTTCTTCACGCAATCTTTCATATTGCGAAAGCGAAAACGTTTAAACCACTACATGTAGTGGACTGGGAATATCTGCATGCATATGTGAAATTCTTGTTTTTCATTGCGGATTGCGGCATATGATGATATAATCAAAAATAAATGTTCATGAATGTAACCATTACTTGTATTGGGAATCCGCATCCGTGGACATAGGGTTACGTGCGCAAACGAAGCTACCGCTCCCCTTGCGCGCAAATACAAAGGAATGCAACGGCAAGGAGTGTGGCTTGGATATGTTTAAATATCTAACCAAACGGGTCCTGATGGCAGCATTGACGCTGTTTGTCATCACAACGATTACTTTTTTTATTATGTTTTTGGTACCTGGCGGCCCCTTTCTCGGTGAAAAGGTCTCGGCTAAAATGATGGAGGTCATGAACGCTAGCTACGGCCTGGACCAGCCGGTCCCCGTACAGTACGTGAACTATCTTGGCAAGCTTTTGCAGGGAGATATGGGTATTTCCTTTAAACGTAAGGGCTATACCGTGGTGGAGATCATCTCCGAGAAATTCCCCATTTCGGCCCAGGTGGGCGGCATCGCCATATTGGTAAGCCTGCTGATAGGCATACCCATGGGCGTGTTGGCCGCCTATCAGCGAAACAAGCTGGCCGACCGGATCATCATGTTTATATGTACGCTAGGCATCGCGTTGCCCAGCTTCGTTATCGCCACATCGCTTCTATATATATTTGGCATGTGGTTACAGTGGTTCCCAACGATAGGGCTCAAAACACCGGCTAACTATATTATGCCTGTTTTTGCCCTGTCTCTGTCCCCTACCTGCTACATTGCGCGCCTTATGCGCTCCAGCATGCTGGATGTAATGGGGCAGGATTACCTCAAGACCGCCCGTGCCAAGGGACTGAGCGAGCGTAAGGTGCTCTTTAAGCACGCCCTGCGCAATTCCCTGATCCCTGTGGTCACCTACCTTGGCCCTATGGTCACCGGCGTTCTCACCGGCAGCTTCATTGTGGAGCGGGTATTCTCCATCCCCGGCCTGGGCCGCTATTTTATCGACTCCATCGGTGGGCGGGATTACCCCATGATCATGGGCACCACCATCTTCCTGGCGGGGCTTTTGATCGCCGCCAACCTTATCGTGGACATCCTTTATACCATTATCGACCCGCGCATCAAATATTAAAAGGGAGGCAGCGTTATGAACCCCAACAAAAATGTTATTTCGCAGCAGGAACGCGAAACTGGCGCTGTTTCTGTGCGCATGTTCAATAAACCCGGCAGCTTTCACCTCAACATCAAGGATATGGAGCCTGCCACAGAGGATCAAAAGACCCAGCGGGTCATCATGCGGGAAAGCACCACCTACTGGCGGGATGCTATGCGCCGCTTCTTTAAGAACAAAACGGCTGTTTTTGCCCTTATTATGATCATCGTCATTGGCCTGTTTGCCTTTGTAGGCCCCATGTTTACCCCCTATACCTACGATGACCAAACTCGCGGCCACGAGCGCATGGCCCCCTGCTTTGAGCATCCCTTCGGCACGGACAACCTGGGCCGCGATATGCTGGTGCGTACCATGATTGGTACCCGCATTTCCTTGGCCATCGGCGTTTTCTGCGCTATCGTAGTGGTTATCATCGGTACGGTGGTAGGCGCTATTTCCGGCTACTTTGGCGGATGGATCGACAACGTAGTGATGCGTATATGTGAAGTCCTTTATTCCATCCCCGATGTGCTGGTCATCATCATCCTCCAGATCAGCTTAAAATCCGCGCTGGATGCGCTGCTTCCAAACTTTGCCATGGGTACGGCCATCGTTTCCGTATTCATCGTCTTTGCCCTGCTGTATTGGGTGAGCATGGCCCGGATGGTCCGGGGGCAGATCCTTTCCCTTAAGCAGCAGGAATACGTGCTGGCAGCTCGCGCCCTGGGCGCTTCCAGCGGCCGGATCATCACCAAGCATTTGATCCCCAACGCTGTGGGCACTATTTTGGTCACTGCCATGTTCCAGATCCCCAGCGCTATTTTTACCGAAAGCTTCCTCAGCTTCATGGGCCTAGGCGTTGCGGCTCCCATGGCTTCCCTGGGTTCCTTGGCCAGCAAGGCACTGGACGGCCTGGCCAGCTACCCCTACCTGATGCTCTTCCCCGCCGCGATGATTGGCCTCATCATTCTTTCCTTCAACCTCTTTGGAGATGGCCTCCGCGACGCTCTGGACCCCAGGCTTCGCAGCTGATGCCCATCGAAAGCACGCTGTGAACGAAGTGGAAAGAAGGTATGATTATGAGTGAACATTTAGGCGAACGACTTCTTGATATTCAGGATCTGCACATTTCCTTTTTCACCCCTGCCGGTGAAGTAAAGGCCGTAAATGGCATTTCCTATGACCTCAATAAAGGCGAAGTGCTGGGCATCGTAGGCGAATCCGGCTCCGGCAAGAGCGTATCCGTCTCGGCGCTTATGCAGCTTTTGACCCCTCCTGGCAAGGTAGTGGGCGGCAGCATCCTCTTTGACGGCAAGGACATCCTGGCTCAGGACAACAAGCAAATGCGGCAGATCCGGGGTAAGGATATCGCCATGATCTTCCAGGACCCCATGACCAGCCTAAACCCCGTATATACCATTGGCAACCAGCTGATGGAGACCATCCGCTGCCATACCAAGGTCGGCCGTAAGGAAGCCAAGGCACGGGCCATCGAAAGCCTGCGTCTGGTGGGCATCAGCAATCCGGAGCGCCGGGTCAAGCAGTACCCCCACGAGTTTTCTGGCGGTATGCGCCAGCGGGTCATGATCGCCATGGCGCTGGCCTGCCAGCCCAAGCTCCTTATTGCGGACGAGCCCACCACCGCGCTGGACGTTACCATCCAGGCCCAGATATTGGACCTGATGAAGTCCCTCAAGCAGGAGATCGACGCGGCGGTGATCCTTATTACCCACGATTTGGGTATCGTTTCCGATATCTGCGACCGGGTGCTGGTCATGTACGCTGGCAAGATCGTGGAGACCGGCCTTATCGACGATATCTACTACCGTCCTCAGCATCCCTACACCAAGGGCCTGCTGGCCTGCCTGCCCAAGGTAGACGCAGGCAACCGGGAAACCCTCCACCCCATCGAGGGACAACCCATCGACCTACTCAACATCCCCAAGGGCTGCGCCTTTGCCTCCCGCTGTGAGCACTGCATGCAAATTTGCCTCAGGGAAGATCCTCCCATCTTCGATTTCGGCGAGGGCCACACCGCCAAGTGCTGGCTCCACGCAGGCAAAGAAGAAGGCGCGCAAGCAGCACAAAGCACCCAAGCGGAAGATACCGCAGATACCGCTGCTGCTAAGGCCGCACAAGCCCCTGCCACAGAGGCTGTAAAGGAGGAGGAAAACCAATGAGCGACAATGTTTTACTCCGTATTACGGACCTGAAGCAGCATTTCGAGGTCAAAACCGCCCCCTTTACCCCCAAGAGCTACGTAAAGGCTGTGGATGGCGTTTCCCTGCACATCAACAAGGGCGAGACCCTGGGCCTGGTAGGCGAATCCGGCTGTGGCAAGTCCACCCTGGGCCGGACCATCCTGCGGCTGTACGAGCCCACCAGCGGCACCATCGAGTTTGACGGCAAGGACATCACCACCGGCGATATGAAGCCCTACCGCAGCCGCATGCAGATCGTTTTGCAGGACCCCTATTCCTCCCTGAACCCCCGCATGACCGTAGGCGATATCGTAGGCGAGCCTCTGGATATCAACAAGTCCTACGCTACCCCCAAGGAACGCAACGAGAAGATCGTAGAACAGCTAAACCTGGTAGGTCTTAACACCGAGCACATGAACCGTTATCCCCACGAGTTTTCCGGCGGCCAGCGCCAGCGTATCTCCATTGCCCGGGCTCTTGCCCTGCATCCGGAGTTCATCGTCTGCGACGAGCCCATCTCTGCCTTGGACGTAAGCATCCAGGCTCAGGTCATCAACAAGCTCATTGACCTGAAAAACGATATGGGCCTCACCTATCTCTTCATTGCCCACGATATCTCCGTGGTACGTTACATTTCCAACCGAATTGGCGTAATGTACCTGGGCAAGCTGGTGGAGCTGGCGGAGTCGGACGAGCTGTACCATCACCACGTGCACCCCTATACCCAGGCTTTGCTCTCCGCCGTGCCTATCCCCGACCCGGACACCTCCCGCAAAGCGAAGCGCATCATCCTGGAAGGCGACGTACCCAACCCTCTTAATCCCCCCAGCGGCTGCTGCTTCCGCACCCGCTGTCCTCACGCTACAGAGCGTTGCGCGCAGGAGGCCCCCGAGATGCGGGAAGTATCCCCCGGGCATTTTGCCGCCTGCCACAACCTGTAACCCCATTCCCTGTGTACCCACCAATGGAATTTTCCATTGTTAAGGTAATATAAAAAGGAGGAAAAAGAGTATGAAAAAGTTCCTTTCTCTGGCGTTGGTTCTCGTGCTCTGCCTGTCGATGCTTTCCAGCTTCGCTCTGGCGGACGAAAACGGCGGTGACGAGCTGGTAATTTCCCTGGCTTCCAGCCCCGAAACCATCGACCCCGCTCGTAACTCTGCGGTAGATGGCGCGTGCTACGCGATCCATCAGTTTGAGCCCCTCATGCGGTATAAGTGGGATGGTTCCGGCGTGGAATACGGCATGGCCGAAAGCTATGACGTGTCCGAAGACGGCCTGGTATGGACCTTCCACCTCCGCGATTCCAAGTGGTCTGACGGCGAGCCCGTTAAGGCTCAGGATTTCGACTATGCCTACCGTCGTCTTGTGAACCCCGATCTGGCCTGCCCCTACGGCGGCGACATGGGTTCCTTCATCAAGAACGGCGAAGCTTGCGCCATGGGCGAAATGCCTATCACCGAGCTGGGCGTACGCGCGATCGACGACAAGACCTTTGAAGTGACCTTGTCCTCTCCCTGCCCCTTCTTTGCTGAAATCGCTGCTTTCCCGGTGTTCTCTCCTGTTCGTCAGGACATCATCGAGAAGTACGGCGATGACAACTGGGTAAAGGGCCCCGAGAGCTATGTAACCAACGGCGCTTTCATGATGGAAAGCTTCACCCTGGACGAGGCCATGGTGTCTGTGCCCAATCCCGGTTACTGGGATGCCGCCAGCATCAAGCCCTCCAAGATCACCTGGCTGTTCCTGGTGGATGACAAAGCCGAGCTGACCGCCCTGCGCGCTGGCGAAGCCCAATTCATTGATGCTATGCCTCAGGAAGAAACCACTGCCCTGAAGGCCGATGGCCTCTACGGCATCATTCCCCAGCTGGGCACCTACTACGTTAGCTTTAACGTAGAAAAAGAGCCCCTTAACAACCCCCTGGTTCGTAAGGCTCTGACCCTGGCCATCGACACCGACTTCATCGCCAACGTGCTGCGTGAAGGCTCTGTTGCTCCCGCTGAAGCGTTCGTAGGCACTGGCTTCCGCACCTCCGGCGCCAGCAGGGATTTCCGTGATGGCTATGCCGCCTACATGGCTCCTTCTGACTACGCCGCTAACTGCGAAGCTGCCAAGGCCGCTCTGGCCGAAGCTGGCTACCCCAATGGCGAAGGCATCCCGAAGATCGAATACCTCCTCAACGACAACACCGGCCACATCATGATCGCGGAAGCGCTGCAGAAGATGTGGAAGGACGTGCTGGGCGTAGAGATCGAGATCCGCATTGCTGAGTGGGCCACCGTTACCGCAGACCGTCGCGACGGCAACTTCAACATTGCCCGTAACGGCTGGATCGGCGACTACAACGACCCCGCCACCATGCTGACCCTGTTCCTCTCCACCTCCGGCAACAACGATGGCAAGTACAACAGCGAAGCCTTCGATGCCAAGATCGCCGAGTCCTTTGCGGAGACCGATCCTGACAAGCGCGACCAGCTGCTGCACGAAGCGGAAGACATCCTGATCGGTCAGGACTGGGCTTGCGCTCCCATCTACTACTACTCTGACGAGTACGGCGTGCTGCCTTCCCTTAAGGGCTGGGGCATCACCCCCCTGGGCTACAAGTTCTTCCATACCGCGTATCTGGCTGAATAAGTACCCCAATAGGTAGATACTCATGGATACAAAGGGGTTAATCCGAAAGGGTTAGCCCCTTTTTCCATTTACAGTAGTATTGTATTCCAAATTTTTTAGGATGTCAATATGTATTTCCAATTTATTTTGGAGTGTGCAAAATGAATCAACGCATATTTGAACTGATGGAGCAAAAGGGGATCAAAATGCAGCATTTGGCTATTGTGCTGGGCATTAAGCCTTCCCGTATATACGACTGGAAGCGTAATAAAAGTGCCCCCACAGAGCATGAATGGGGGCTTATTGCACAGGCGCTGGACGTAAGCCTTGCCTATCTAACGGGCGAAGAAGGTAGTAAGCAGGCTACTGCACAGCTTACTACACCGACCTCTGCCCTATATTCTGCTCCGGTGGAGGCCATTGCCCTGACCTCTACCAAGCTGCAAGCCAGCCTATCCCAGCTGACCCAGGCAGAGCTTGAGATGGTAGAAGCCTATGTCGATTTCTTGTTGAGCCGCAGAGACGCGAAGTAGCGGAACCGAAGCAGTCCTCAAGCTTGCTTTCTTTGGCGTACCCTTTTTACCCCAGCATTCACTAACAGGTGATACCCTAGCCCTAGCAGAATACCTCCCACGCTGATAAGTGCCCAAGGGCCGCTGCCTTCCAGCTTATGCTGCTTGGCTAGCTCCACCAGCCAGATGTTGGCCAGGTATATCTCAAAGGAAGCCTCGCCCATAATACGCAGCGGCGCGAAAACTGCCTTGACCCTTTCAGCCTTATGGAACAAGAAGCTCAGAAATACACACAAGCCCGGCGTGATCAGCACAAAGGGATGCCAGTACATAGCGTAATCATTAAGAAGCTCCGGATAGCGGGTGTGGCACAGCAGCACAAGGGCCAAGCCCACCGCAAAGGAGCTGATATACAGGGCCCGTTTGGCGTGGACGTTTATGGCGGGCCGCCAGTCCATAGCGAAGGCCATACCCAGTATGAAGATAGGTAAGCGGGACAGCCCCATATACCGATCATCTCCAATGCAGCACAGCCCTATGCCAAAAGCAGCCCCCAGGAGGATCATCAGCGTCCTTACCGGCTTTTGGCTTTCGCTAAGCCAGCCATATAGCACAGGAGACAGCAAAATAAACAAAAACAACGCGCTTACGTACCAGTTGAAAACCTTGGGCACATCAAACCAAAACCCAACCATGAACAGATTGCCCATGGCGCTGCGGATGGTCTGGGTGGTGGTCAGGCCATAGCCCGGGAACATGCACATCATCCAAGCCACAACGACCGGTAGATACGCGGGCAAAATGCGCCACAGCCTGCGGTCCATATAGCTGCCTAAACCGCCGCCCTTTTTCAGCGAGTGGTACAGGCCAAAGCCCGTCAAGAAAAAGAAGACATCCACTCCCCCGTACCCAAGCTTTTGGATGTCCCACAATATGCCTGTGCAGGGGATCAGCGCGTGGAAAAACACCACCCACAGGATGGCTATCCCCTTCAGCTCGTTTCGGTATTGACCCAGCCAACGCCTATGCCCCATTTCACGCGCCCTCTTTCGTAGCTCTTTCGTAGCTCTCAAGCAGCTTTCTCGCTGCGCGTACTGCTTTGATTCTAGCATCGCCTATAAGCAGTGTCAAGAAAAACGCCCCTTTCCAGCAGGTATTGCATATCAAATGCATTTGCATAATACATTTGCATAATGCAATGGTGCAATACATGGAAAAGAGGCGCTTTTTGTTTGCGGTCATACAGTCTTTCTTGCGTCTTATTCCGCCAGCCTTACCACAAAGGCTTCCTCCGCATGGTAATCTGGCTTCGTGCTTCCCTTAGCAAAACTTCCTGGCAGAAGGGTAATAGAAGTGGGCATATACCAAATGTCCGTAATGGTATAGATATTGCGCTGCAAATAGGTGCCATCGGCTTGCTTTACCGGTGGCTGGTCATCGCCGTTTCCATTGCCAAACCAGCTTTCCTTCTCATCGGTTACGGGCCAAATGGAGATATATCCCCATTTATCCTGAAACGCCTCAAGGCTCTCCTGAGAATCAAAAACATAATCTACCGTATAGCTGATCTGGGTAGGCGAAGCCTTTGCCTCGGAAAGGATCACCCTGTACCCGTCAAAGGCATGCTCCATAGGCTGACCCTGCAAAAGGTCACGGTATTGGGTGGTCACATTCAGCTGGAAGCTCATTTCGTAGCTGTCCACCTGCTTCATCAGCCCTAGCCGTTCCAAGGTCTGCCATTTTGGCTCGCCCTCCCTGGCCGCGCCATTGGGCAGCTCTATTTCGCCGCCAACGATCACCAGGTTTCCATCTGTCATGTCTTTTTCCATCTTGTCCAGGGCTTCCTGCTGCTCTGCCTCGGTCATGGTATCGCGCAAGGCCTGCCCCTCCAGCACCGCCGCCTTGGGCGCTAAAACATGGAAATACACCTTTACATCCACAGTATCGCCTTCGGGCAAGGGGTCCAGATTCATGCTCATACCGCCGTCCATCCGCTCCCTCTCCGCTAGAAAAAACTCATAGCCTGTCATGCTGCCGCCGTTAAACGCTACCTCTCCATCATTGAGCACGGCATCCCAGCATACGTAGACCTGCTCATTTGCTTGATTTTCCAACGTCCAGGCCAGGGAGAAGGTCGTTCCGTCGCAGATGGCATCCTGAACCGTAAGCCTGGTCGCGCTCCCCTCCTGTTCCTTTTGCACAGGCTGCACATATTCCCAAAGGGCTTCGTTTACGGTCGTTGTGCCATCTTCGTTCCTATAGCTCAAAAAGTCCATTACTCCAAAGCTGGCCGCCGCCAGCGCCACCCCGATCATGAGCACCAAAACCGCCACAATGGCTACCAAAGTAATATGATGTCTGCGTTTCACGGTCAAATCCTCCATATGCTCAAAAGTATACTGCATGCGCAGCTCAAACCGTTCAGGCGCGGGGGCGAATGCTTTTTTCAGTTCATTCCACTCGTTCATCATTCTTCCCCCTCTCTCAAGAATGCGGCCAGCTTTTGCTTGCCCTGGTGAATGCGCCATTTTACCGTACTCTGGGGCAGGGACAGCATCTGGGCACATTGGGCAATGGCATGTCCCTCCACGTGGTGCAGCATAAGCGGCAGCCTGTAGGCGGCATCTACCCGCTTTAGAGCCTCCCATAGCTCAGGGCTTTCCGGTTGGGCCTCCGGCAGGCTGTCTGGAAGCTCCGCCGTAAGGTACATTTTCCTTTTGCGCAGTATCCGCTTGCACTCATTGATAAGGATACGGCACAGCCAGGTATCAAAATATTGAGGCTCCCGTAGCTTGCCAATGTTCATCCAGGCCCGCACCAGCGCCTCCTGCACCGCATCCTCACAGTCCGCTTCACACGGAAGCATGGTCAGGGCAATACGGTGCAGCTTTTGCGCAGCTGCCATGGCGCGCTTTTCAAACTCCTGCTTATTCACACACATTCCTACCGCCTTTCCGGCGAAGAAGAAGCTTCCTCTTCTGCAATTGCACCCATTAGACCTTGCCTCTGCCCTAAAGGATAGGCCCTGAGGCTCATTTTTTCAACTTTTTTATTTTTGCTTTCCAGCACGACCTTAAAATGATAAAATAATAACCGATCATAAAATAATGCGATATTCTATCAAAAAAATAGGAGATACGAACGATGCAGCCTTTTTTTGAGCAGGTATACGAGCTGGTGGCCCAAATACCCTACGGAAAAGTACTGTCCTACGGACAGATTGCGCGCATGCTGGGACAGCCGCGAGGGGCCCGCCAGGTGGGCTGGGCCATGCGCCACTGCCCCGAGGGCCTGCCCTGGCAGCGGGTGGTGATGGCGGATGGCTCCATTGCCGGCGGCGTTTTTTTTGAAATGCGAAAAGCGCTTTTGGAATCGGAGGGCGTGCTTTTCTTGCCCGATGGCCGGGTGGACATGGCCTCCTGCGCCTGGCTGTAAGGCTCCGGCCCCTGGCTATGGCGTGCTATTCCTAGCTATGGCCTGCTATTTCTAGCTATGGCGTGCTATTCCTGACTGTGACCCTCCGTCTGGCTGTATAGCTGACTTTTTTCGACAAATCTGTTATGATATAAGCGGTATTGATATCTTATTAAAGAGGAACGGGCTATGATAAAGAAAAATCAACAATTTCTAAACTTTTTCAATGGCGCCACCGATTTTATAACGGTCATATTGTCCTATTCATTTGCCGTATGGTTTTGGCTGGATCTGCTGAACAATACAGGCAACAATATTGCAGCCTCCCATTCCATTCAGCGCGGGGCGGCCTTGTCGGCCTGCGCCTATGCCCTGGCAATGGTCATGCTGTTTGCCATTTTAGGGCTGTACAACCCCTCCCGGATACGCCCTGTGCGCCGAGAGTTTCTGATCGTAGTAGAAGCCAATGCCCTGGGCATCCTGGCAGTCGGCGCGCTTTTATTCCTGTTCCGGCAGGAGGAGTTCTCCCGGGGCGTGCTGGGTGTATTTTTCATTATGGATTCGCTGCTGCTTTGCATAAAGCGCCTGCTATTCCACGGCTGGCTATCCTATATGCGCCGCAACGGCTATAACCTTAAGCATGTATATGTCATCGGCACTGGCAGCCTGGCCTGCAATTATGCCCAAAACATTAAAAAGCAGCCTTATTTTGGCTTTGCCATAGACGGCTATTTTGGCGATGGCAACCCGCCGGACGAGCGCAAGCTTCTGGGCTCCTTCGCGGATTTCATGGCCCTTCCCCAGCTTCCTGTATCTGTGGATGAGGTGGTTATCGCGCTGGCCCCCGATGAGACCCAATGGATCGAGCCCGTCATTTCCATCTGCGAGAAAAGCGGCACTAAGGTTTCCGTCATTCCCTTTTATAACGATATTATCCCCTCCAAGCCCACGATTGAGATCATCGGAAATACGAAGCTTATCAACCTGCGCAGCAATCCCCTGGACAACTTTGGCTACGCGGCCCTCAAGCGGCTGGGGGATATCGTGCTCAGCGTCTTGGCGCTTATTCTCCTCTCTCCTTTGTTCCTGATAGCGGCCATCGGTATTAAGCTTACCATGGCCGGACCTATTTTGTTCAAGCAGACCCGGGTGGGCAAAAACAAGCGCAATTTCCAGATCTTGAAGTTCCGCAGCATGCGAATAAACGATTCTCAGGAAACCGGTTGGACCACAACCGATGACGACCGCCGGACCCGCTTTGGAAGCTTCCTGCGCAAGTTCAGCATCGACGAGCTGCCCCAGCTTATCAACGTAATAAAGGGCGATATGAGCCTGGTAGGCCCTCGCCCGGAAACCCCATATTATGTGGAGAATTTCAAAGAAAGCATCGCCCTGTATATGGTCAAGCATCAGGTGCGCCCCGGCATTACCGGCTGGGCCCAGGTGAACGGCTATCGCGGCGATACCAGTATTTCCAAGCGCATTGAACACGACATCTGGTATATTGAAAACTGGAGCCTGGGGCTGGACCTGATCATTCTGCTGAGGACCGCCCTGGGGGGCTGGATCAACAAGGAGCATTTGGTAAATGGAAACGATGCGGAATCGTAAAGGATGTAAGGGGTTCCGCCCCTTACATCCCTGTCAGATATAGCGCCTCTGAAACCTTTATCCCGAAACCTTTATCCTGAACCCTTTATTTTGTAGCGCCGCTTTTTTGTCCCTCAGCAGCGCTTATAAGCGCACCGCAAACGATGAAAAACATAATATCCACTACATTGCCGGATACGCAAGGATATATCTCCATAAGCCCGTTTATCAGGGGAAAAACGGGTACTATAGCCAAATACTGCATATGCACCGCTTGGCCCTTAGCACGAAGCAGCCGAAAACCTGCCCACAGCACCGACAGTATCAGGAACAGATACATTAGTGACCCAGGCACGCCCGTTAAAAGCAGCATCTCCATCCAGGTATTGTGCATGTGGTATACATTGCGGCCCAGATAACGATTGGGGACCCGCGCCACATCGCTGTCCGCGCTGCCGATAAGCAGGGTAATGGGTCTGTCCTTGATATACTGGAGCCCTGCCTGCCATATCTCTGTGCGAGCAGAAAACGTTCCCAGATCATCCATGATATCCCGCACGGCGATTTGAGCCTTTTTTTTAGGTGCTTCCGTGGGGTCCGCCGTGGGGGCTGCTGTCTGTTCAGCCGTGGGGGCTGCCGTTGGGGCTGGGGCCAAAGCTGTAGCCGGGGTTTCCTGTGCTTCTTCTGCAAGGCCCGCCACAATGCCAGGCAGCTTTTGGGGAAGCGAAAATATATTGCCCAGCATCATCCCGCTTAGCAGTATCAATACTGCCGCCATTGCCGTGCCGCTAACGGCCACGCGGACCAGCAGCTTCCGCTTGGCTAGCCGAGCCATGCACCACAAAAATACCGCCACGCTCACCCCCGCCGCGCTGATCAGGATGGAGGTCCTGGAAACAGTAAAGGCGATAGCTAAACACAGTATGCACCCGCCCAGCCCGTAGACGAGCTTCCAGGCTATATGCTTTGTTTTCAAAATAAGGCGAATAGCCAAAAACAGCCCCAAGGACATGGCGCTGGCGATCTCGTTGGGGTGCATCCCGAAAACGCTCAGGCGGCCCTTTGTCACCTTTATTGCGTTTTCGGACAGGGGCGTACCTATGGAGCTGGCGGTAAGCACCACATAAACCCCCAGACCAGCCAGGATGACCATCGCCCCCACATAAAAGCCGGAGACCGCATCGAACCAGCGGCCTTTTTCGCTGGCTTCCAGGGTAAAAAACAGCGGAAAGCCCAGGCCGAAGGTCAAGGTTACGCCCACGATAAAGTGCAGATTATACGTTAGATAATAGTCGCCGTTCAAAACGCAGCTGACCCAAAACCACAGTGCAAGACAAATGGAAACGATACCGCTTTTGGACATTCCCCTTAAGCGGCAGGCCATAAGCAGCGCCATGGCCGCCACGATGGACGGCCACAGATACGAGCCTATCATTTGGGTCTCATGGCTTGGAGATATCCAAAAAAACAGCCGCAGGGCCAGCATCGCTATCATGAATATCGGGTACATTCCGCGCTTTAGGTCGTGCGGCTTCATCAGCATCATCGGGTTCCTCCTTGGGTATACTTTGAGGCTTCCGCAGCAATAGGCTTAGCGACCTTTATACATCTTCTCATAATAGCCCTGATACTCCCCCGCAAGGATATCCTCCCACCACTTGCGGTTATCCAGATACCAGCGTACCGTCTGCCGGATGCCGTCCTCAAAGGTAGTGGTAGGCAACCAGCCCAGCTCGGTATGTATCTTAGTGGGGTCGATGGCATAGCGCATATCGTGGCCCGGTCGGTCCGTTACAAAGGTAATAAGGCTTTCCGGCTTACCCAGCTCCCGAAGCACAGTCTTGACCACAGCTAGATTGGTACGCTCGTTATGGCCGCCCACGTTGTAAACTTCGCCCTCCCGGCCCTTGCGCATCACCAGGTCAATGGCCCGGCAGTGATCCTCCACATACAGCCAATCTCGGATGTTCTCCCCCTTGCCGTATACGGGCAGGGGCTGATCCGCTAGGGCCCTGGAGATCATCAGGGGGATAAGCTTCTCCGGGAAATGATAGGGGCCGTAGTTGTTGGAGCAGCGGGTGAGGGTCACCGGCAGGCGAAAGGTTCGGGCATAGGCTTGCACCAGAAGGTCCGCAGAGGCCTTGCTGGCAGAATAGGGCGAGGAGGTATGGATAGGGGTCTCCTCGGTAAAAAACAGGTCCGGGCGGTCCAAGGGCAGATCCCCATAGACCTCATCGGTGGACACCTGATGATAGCGGCCTACGCCATACTTTCGGCAGGCATCCATCAGCACCTGGGTGCCCATGATATTGGTGCGCAGGAAAACCTCCGGGTCGTCAATGGAGCGGTCCACATGGGTCTCCGCCGCAAAATTGACCACGATATCCGGCTTTTCCTTTTCAAAAAGAGCGTTTATAAAGGTCCGGTCTGCAATATCGCCCTTGACAAAGCGAAACTTCGGGTTCTCCATGGCTTCCTTCAGGGTGGCCATGTTGCCCGCATAGGTCAGCGCGTCCAGGCAGAGGATAGCATCCTCCGGATGATGGGCCAGCTGATAATATACAAAATTTCCGCCAATAAAGCCTGCACCGCCGGTAACTAAAACTTTCATAGTCCTGCATCCTCCCTGGTTTTGTCATATAGGATGCGGCCTTCCGCTACCCTCTTGAGATGCTCTCCGTAGGGAGACTTGCCGTACCGCTGGGCAGAAGCCAACAGCTGCTCCCGGTCGATCCAGCGTTTGTTGTAGCCGATCTCCTCCAGTGCCGCGATCATGATGCTCTGCCGTTTTTCCACCATCTGCACAAAATCAGAGGCCTCCACCAGGCTGTCCATAGTGCCAGTATCCAGCCAGGCAAAGCCCCGGCCCATGATCTGGGCCTTCAGGCTGCCATCCTTGAGATAGATATCGTTGAGGCTGGTGATCTCCAGCTCTCCACGGGCGCTGGGCTTCACCTGCTTGGCCAGCTCCGTTACCCGTCTGTCGTAAAAATACAGGCCCGTGATGCAATAATTGCTCTTGGGTTGCTGAGGCTTCTCCTCCACGGACAGCACCTTGCCGGACGCGTCAAACTCCACGATGCCAAAGCGCTCCGGGTCGTTGACGTAATAGCCGAAGATGGTGGCCTTCCCCTGCTCGGCATCCTTCACCGCCTTGCTGAGCATGCCCGAAAAGCCATTGCCGTAAAAGATGTTATCCCCCAGCACCATGGCGCAGGGCTCCCCGCCGATAAAGTCCTCGCCGATAAGGAAGGCCTGGGCCAGTCCATCGGGAGAGGGCTGCACAGCGTAGGACAGCGACAGGCCAAACTGGCTGCCATCCCCCAGCAGCTCCCGAAAGCGCGGGGTATCGGCGGGGGTTGAAATGATCAGGATATCCCGGATACCCGCCAGCATCAGCGTGGACAGCGGGTAATAGATCATGGGCTTATCATAGACGGGCAGTAGCTGCTTGCTGGTGACCATGGTAAGGGGATACAGTCTGGTGCCCGCGCCTCCTGCTAGAACGATTCCCTTCATTTGTGCGGTCTCCTTATCGAAATTAAAAAATGGAGCTAAAAGATAGCCTATTTTTCGGGCTGTGGTATCATACCGGGAGATTGGGTCTTATGGAGCTCGTTGATCTCGTCGATCTCCGAAATGGATCGAAGGGGATTGCAGTATGGGCAGGGCGTAAGCTTCTTATATTTTTCATCGTTCAGCTCACCGTAGGTAAAGCTGCCCGCCAGTGGCAAATACTCATCCTTTACACCTTTGCAATTGTCCGCCGCATGGTAGTTGCTGCCGCCATTGGGATTGTAGTACAGCCGCTGGTTCAGGTCCGGATATTCCATCTGCCGGCCCGCATAGTCCTCCCAAATGACCATTTTAGTGTTCAGCTTCAGGTTGTCCCATATCCAGGTCATGTTGATGCCTTCCTCGTTTTTCAGGCGCTGCACCCGGATGCAGCCATGGCTGGCGCGGGTGCCCAGCTTTGGCTCGGTGTTTTTATAGTTCTTGGAGCCATCCGCGTTCTTTACGTGGGGCACCTCGTGGAGCAAATCGCCGGAATTGAAGCGGATAGCCAGAGAACAGAACAGATTATCCGAACGGAATTCCCCTACCCGGGATACGAAAAGAAACTCTCCAGAGCGGGTCTCGTTATAGGGCTGCAGCTTCTTGGCCTCCGGCTCGTATTTGCCAGTGGAGACCATCAGCGTGGTAAAAAGATGCCCCTCCTTGAACATGTACAGTTCCTGGGTCAGCTTATCAATAACGATGCCGTAGTCCGTACGGGGCTCCTTGGTCTTCAGCTTCTTAGTGGGTACATAGCCCATTACAAAGGCGTTCCAGGCCTTTACCTTGGAATCGTGAAAGGAGCTGGAGTAGCATTCGATAAGCGTCCAGCCGTCATCCCGGGTCTCCAGCACGTGGACGCTTTGGGAGGTACAGGTGACCACGCCTACGCCCTCGGAATCATTGTTGGGCTCCTTGCGGATAATGACCTGCTCCTTTTGCTCTCCGTCCAAGATGGTGACTGGAGCGGTAAGCATGCCCCAGACGGCTTCTTCATCGTGGATGTCCATGGGGGTACACCAGTAGCAATTTTTATGCTTCTCAGGAAGCGTATAGGTGCTCATATAGGCCGGGGTCATCATAGCGGATTCCACGGGCGCGCTAGCGGCGGTTTCATCTGCGCCTGCGGCTTCATCGGCATCTGCGGCCTTATCGGCACCCGCCACTTCTCCCTCGTTCTGGGGGTCGCTCACCAGGTCGATGCTGGACTGGGTCTGCGCCTGAGGCGCAGGGGCCGCGCCATCCCCCAGGATCGTTATGTCCATATCCACGGTCATATCCTCCTGGGTCAACTGAAGGCTGTACGCCCCTGCAGGCAGTGCCACGCCGCTAACCATGCCATCCCAGGAAAAATCGTTTGCCCCGGCGGCGATCTCTTTCTGGTCAAGGATGGTAGCGCTTACCTGCCCCTGCGCATTCACCGCCACCAGATCCACAGGGCCAGCCTGGGAAGACGTGATATAAAGATGAACCGTTTCTCCCGGCAAAAACTCGTGGGGGCTTACGGCAAAAGCAAGTGATACATCTGCAAAAGCTGGGGTCACAGGCAGAAGCAATAGTGCGACCCAAAAAGATAACCATCTGCGTAGCATAAGCTTTTCTCCTCTTCTTTAAAGTATTCAAATCAATACTATTCGACACGAAGCGGCACAAATCCTTGAAAGTACAATTGTAAATTATGGCACACAGGGCTTCCCTTAGGCTCTTATTTTCCTATTGACAGAATGACAAATGGAGGGTATTATTATTTTATATTATGTAAGGGCTTACATCCCATATGCAAAGCCAAAAAGGAGGCTCCCCTATGGTTAATATCAAAGAAAAATACGCCCATACCTCCCGTCCCGTCCGTGTGCTGCAATTTGGCGAGGGCAATTTCCTTCGTGCGTTTGTGGATAACATGATCGACCTGACCAACGAACAGGGCCTGTTTAACGGCAATATCGCCATCGTTAAGGCCATTCCCTTCGGCTCTCTGGATACCTTCGCCGACCAAGACTGCCTGTATACCGTCAGCCTACGGGGCCAGCAGAACGGCCAAAAGACTGTGGAAAACCACGTGGTCACCTCTGTGGTGGACGCGGTGGATGCCTACAGCCAGTATGAAGCCTACGCAGCCTACGCCAAGCTGGACACCCTGCGCTTTGTGGTATCCAACACCACGGAAGCAGGCATTACCTACAGCGAGACCGACGAGCTGTCCATGACCCCGCCTGCCTCCTACCCCGGCAAGCTGACCAAGCTTTTGTATGAGCGCTGCGTCCATTTCGGCTACGCCATGGACAAGGGCCTTATCATCCTGCCTGTGGAGCTGATCGACGACAATGGCATCCACCTCAAGGAATGCGTGCGGAAGCTGGCGGTCCGCTGGGAGCTGGGCGATAAGTTCCTGTCCTGGCTGGATAATGCCTGCGTGTTCACCTCCACCCTGGTAGACCGTATCGTTACCGGCTATCCCAAGGACGAGGCGGAGGGCCTGTGGGAGCAGTGGGGCTATGAAGACCGCCTGCTGGTCACCGGCGAACCCTTTGCCCTGTGGGTCATCGAAAGCGATAAGGATATCTCTGCAGAGCTGCCCCTGCAAAGTGCGGGCCTGCCCGTTATCTTCACCGACAACCAAAAGCCCTATAAGCAGCGGAAGGTGCGCATCCTAAACGGTGCTCATACCTCCTTTGTACTGGCCAGCTACCTCAGCGGCCACGATACCGTGCTGGAGTCCATGCACGATCCGCTGATCCTCTCCTTCATCAAGGAGACCATCTTCGGCGAAGTGATCCCCACGCTGACCCTGCCCAAGGAGGACCTGCAGTCCTTTGCTGAGGCTGTGCTGGAGCGGTTCTCCAATCCCTTTGTGCAACATATGCTCCTTTCCATTTCTTTAAACTCCGTCAGCAAGTGGCGGGCCCGGTGCATGCCCAGCCTTTTGGAGTACATCCAGAAAGAAGGCCTGGTCCCGGCCCATTTAGCCTTCTCCCTGGCAGCGCTGATGGCCTTTGACAGCGGCGACCATATGGAGGACGGCGCCCTGATCGGCAGCCGGGCTGGCGCGCCCTATCGCATCATGGACGATGAAGTCGTGCTGAAGTTCTTCCTGGAAAACAGCCAGAAGGACGCAGCAGAGCTGACCCGCTTGTTCCTATCGAATACCGATTTCTGGGGCCAGGATCTGACCCAGGAGCCCGGCCTGTCCGCGATGGTGGCCGATGCCCTGTCCGATATCCGCACCCTGGGCATGAAGGCCGCTCTTACCAAGCGTTTTGGGGAAGGGGCTTGAGTATGCAAAACGTCCTTCGCATACATCCCTCGGATACTGTAGCCGTAGCCCTGCACCCCGTCGCCAAGGGCGAGAGCCTGCACGGCCTCGATACCGCCCTAACCGCCGCCCAGGACACTCCCCAGGGGCATAAGATCGCCCTTGCAGCTATGTCGGAAGGTGCGCAGGTCATCAAATACGGCAGCCCCATCGGCCATGCCACTCGGGCTATCCAGCCCGGCGAGCATGTGCATACCCATAATCTGCGCACTGGTCTTGGGGAAATGCTGTCCTACACCTACAATCCCTCCGGAGCGCCCCTGCCCCCAAAGCCCGCAGCCACCTTCCGAGGCTTCGTGCGGGCGGATGGCCGCGTAGGCGTGCGCAACGATATCTGGATCCTGCCTACGGTGGGCTGCGTAAACGGCATTGCCCAGCAGCTGGCCAAGCTGGCAGCCCCCTTTGTTGAGGGCAGTGTCCAAAATGTAATCGCTTTCCCCCATCCTTATGGCTGCTCCCAGATGGGCGATGATCAGGACGCCACCCGGGCCATTTTGGCCGATCTGGCGACCCACCCCAATGCAGGCGGCGTGCTGCTGCTGGGCTTGGGCTGTGAGAACAGTGGTATCGAGCAGATCAAGCCCTTCATGCCCGAGCATGACCCCAAGGCAATCCGCTACCTGGTGTGCCAGGATACAGAGGATGAGCTGGCCAGCGGTCTGGAGCTTCTTAAGCAGCTTATGGCCTACGCCCAGGGCTTTAAGCGGGAGCCTGTCAGCGTGGACCGGCTGATCGTAGGGCTCAAATGCGGCGGAAGCGACGGGTTCAGCGGCATTACGGCCAACCCGGCCATTGGCGTTTTTTCCGATGAGCTGATCGCCCGGGGCGGCGCCACCATCCTGACGGAAGTGCCCGAGATGTTCGGCGCGGAGACCCTGCTGATGGACCGCTGCGAAAGCGAGGCCGTCTTTGACAAGACCGTGGCCCTCATCAACGACTTTAAGCAGTACTACGAGGACCACCATCAGCCCATATATGAAAATCCCTCTCCCGGCAACAAGGCCGGCGGCATCTCCACCCTGGAGGATAAGGCCCTTGGCTGTACCCAAAAGAGCGGCTCCGCTCCCGTCCGGGACGTGCTGGCCTACGGAGAGCCCTGCCGGGAGAAGGGGCTAAACCTGCTCAGCGCCCCCGGCAACGACCTGGTGGCCGCTACAGCCCTGGCCGCTGCTGGCGCCCACATCGTGCTGTTTTCCACCGGCCGGGGTACCCCCTTCGCCTGCCCTGTGCCCACGGTGAAGATCAGCAGCAATACCCCTCTGGCCACCCGCAAGGGCTGCTGGATCGACTTTGACGCAGGCCGCGCCATAAGCCAGGGGGTGCCTATCAGCGGCCTGGGCCAGGAACTGTACGATTTCGTCATCGACATTGCCTCCGGCAAGACCGTTAAGCACGAGGACGCAGGCATCCATGACATGGCCATCTTCAAGCGTGGCGTGACGCTGTAAGCCACCGCCATCGTTGGCCCGATGACCGCATATGATCCCATAGCCAAAGGGCCTGCCCTCAAAATAGGTTTTTGAAGGCCACCAATTGTAAAAAACCTCCCAAAATCAGCTCATTGCATGCTGCCTTTGGGAGGTTATTTTGTGTGGTTTTCATTTTAGGGCTATTTTGCGGCAGCCCCTTTGACTACACGCCGAGCTTCTGACCACCACTGCATAGAGCGCTTTATATCCGCGCCTTTCGCTTGGCGTAGTTAAAAGCGGCCTGGGACTGAGCCCGGGCATTCACCAGCTGCACCCCGGACAAAGGCTCGGGTGCCGGTGTGGGCGCGGGTTCAGGGGCAGGGGTAGGCGTTGCCTGCGGCGCAGGAGCAGGCGTTGCCTGCGGCGCAGGGGCCGCTGTTTCCGGCTGCACCGCCGTCTCTGGTCGTACCGCTGCTTCCGGCAGGGTCGGGGGTACATCCGTGGCAGGCACGACCGGACGTATCGTCACAAACCTAAGGGCGAAGGCATCCCCCACTACATAGGTCTGCAAGGTTTCGTCGTAAAGCACTACATAGCCGGAATCCGCCGCGTACAATATACCGCATTTTCGGGCTATGGCATCAGTTCCTATCAAAAACTCACATTCCACATACTGGCCCAGGTTTTCCGCTAGCAACGCCTGAATGCTGCCCTTCATCCCTGCCGATCCCGGGTCCTGGGGCGGCAGCGCTATGCTCCCCGCTGTTCCTTGCTGCGTCATCCATGCATCCCCTCCTTTTCTATCCTGTTTCTACCCTATGCAGGCCATCAGCTGACCATTCGCCTAAGGCGCTTTACGAAGCATGATGTACATCAGCAAGGTCATTCGTAAGCTGACGGACGATAAAAAGTAAGGGAAATATAAAATAATTTGCGATTTTCCTTGCTATTGATTCATAATGCTGTTATAATTATTAACTGGCACATCCTTGCGCTGTAAACTATACAGTGCCATATGTCCAAGAGGAGGTGAATGGTAATGAATAGGTATGAACTCACCTACATCATCAATGCCGGGCTGGAGGAAAATACCCGTAAGGAACTGATCGAAAAGTTCTCCGGGCTGATCGCTCAAAACGGCGGTGAAGTAGAAAAGGTAGACGAAACGTGGGCCAAGCGTCGTCTGGCATATCCCATCAACGACATGCTGGAAGGCTACTACGTTCTCGTGACCTTCAAGGGCGAAGGCGATCTTCCCCGCGAGATCGAGCGTAATCTGGAGATCAATGAAAACGTACTGCGTTATTTGATCATCAAGCTCGTGGAAAAGAAGCAGAGCGTAAAGCCGCGTCCCGTACGCGTGCAGGCCCCTGTTGCTGCTCCCGCTGCGGCTGAAGAAGCCCCCGTTGCGCAGCCCGAAGTGGTTGAGGTAGTGGAGACTGTTGTTGTGGAAGAAGTCGTAGAGACTCCCGCAGAGTAAAGGTTAGGTGACAGCATATGAATAAACTGACCATCATCGGGAATCTGACCCGCGACCCAGAGCTTCGCACTACGTCTACGGGTCTTAACGTTTGTTCGTTTACCGTGGCCGTTAACCGCCGCCGCTCGTCGCAAAACGCAAATCAACCCGAAGCGGATTTCTTCCGCGTTACCGCATGGCGTCAATTGGGCGAGAATTGTCAAAAATTCCTGGCCAAGGGCCGCAAGGTAGCGGTAGTGGGCCCCGTATCCGTCAGCACCTATGAGGCGAAAGACGGCAGCGGCACCCGCTTCACCCTGGAAGTGACCGCCGACGATGTTGAATTCCTGTCTTCTCGCAATGAGGACGGTGGATATTCCGCCGCTCCCGCCTTGCAAAGCGCTTCCGCCCCTGCGGACAACGGCTTTGCCCAGGTAGACGACGAAGACTTGCCCTTTTAATTGGGAATGAGACCCATTCCCCTACTTTGCCCGTAAGGAGGAACAGCCCATGTCTGAGGATCGTGGTGAAAGAAGACCTCGTCCCCGTGGACGCAAGCCCCGCCGCAAGGTGTGCAGCTTTTGCGTGGACAAGATCGAATACATCGACTATAAAGATGTCAACCGCCTGCGTCGCTTCATAAACGAGCGTGGCAAGATCATGCCCCGTCGTATGAGCGGCAACTGTGCCAAGCATCAGCGGCAACTGTCCGAGGCCATCAAGCGCGCGCGTGCCATCGCCCTGATGCCCTACTCGGTCGAATAATAGGCATCCTTAACTGAAATGAGACCCCAGCGGTGAAAGCCGCTGGGGTTTTTTGCCCTTGTTACAAATATGAAACAAATAGGGTATTGACAAAATCGGTAGACGCATGTAGTATGTAGTAGACGCGTGTCTACCATCCATTTAGTACCCCTGGCGGCGGAGGCCCTCACCTATTCCAAGGGCGATAGCTTCCGCCACGCCCGCCTTGCATTTCTTCTCAGGACCCGGTGAGGGCGTGGCTGATCCCCATTTTTCCAAATGTAGTACATAAAAGACATATATAGTATGGAGGTGAGTGCAACATGAATGCCCAAATCCAACTTTCCGATGCGGAACTCAAGATCATGCAGGTGCTGTGGGACCACAGCCCTCAGACCATGGCCCAGATAACCCAGGCCCTCTTCCCGGAGACCGCCTGGACCAAAAACACGGTGATCACCCTGCTGAAGCGGATGATCGCTAAAGGCACCGTCAGCGTGGACGAGGATGCCTACCCCAAGACCTACACGCCCCTGGTGCACCAGGATGCGCTGCTTAAGCAGGAGACCAAAAGCCTCCTAAAACGCCTGTTTGGGGGCAGCCACACCATGCTGATCAGCAACATGGTGGAGGATGGCAACGTGACCACTGAAGAGCTGGACGAGATGATACAACTGTTACAAAAGATGAAGGAGGAACGCTTATGATCCCTGAAAGCATTCTTTCGTTTTTCCACGCAGGCAAGTCCCTGCCCTTTCGCAGCATGACCTATTTCAACTTCCTGCTGGAAGCCACCTTGGCGGGCAGCCTCCTCATCATCGTGGTGCTGATCCTGCGCCGGGTATTCCGCAAGCAGATCGGCAGTCGGATGGTATACCTGGCCTGGGTATTGATAGCCCTGCGGTTGCTGGTTCCTATCGCTCTGCCCAATCCCCTGATGGATGAGTTCCGTCCCACGTGGTCCACCGATGCCGAGGCCCGGCCTGTGGCAGATCAAATTCGCGTGCGCACCCATGATGCTCTTTCGGACTTCTCCTCGCAATTACGGTACTCCGGTACCACCTTCCCTGGTGTTCCTAACGAATCCCCCTCGCAGCTTGATACCTTCAAGCAAAGCCTGGGCAACCTCACCCATGAGGTCGCCACCTATACCTCCTACGGCTGGCTGGGTAAGGCCTACCTGCTGTTGTATGTGATAGGCGGCCTTACGGTGCTGACGGTTTTCGGCGTTCGCCATGTCCGCTTTAGAAAAAAACTGAAAAAGCAAATCGTCAACATCCTGGAGGGCGAGCAGCTGGCGCTATATGAGAACCTGTGTGCACAGTTGGGCGTGAAAAAGCTGCCTGTGGTCTATGCGGACCCGCTGCCCTCTCCCTGCCTGGTAGGGGTCTTTAAGCCCATGATCGCCCTGCCCCTTACCCTGCCTCCGGAATCCCTTTGCGAGTCGCTGATGCACGAGTTGTACCACTACAAGGCAAAGGACTCCTGGTGGGTGCTGGTGCGGTGCCTGTGCCTGGCGGTGCACTGGTTCAATCCCCTGGTATGGCTCGCCCAGCGGTACGTGCAGATGGACTGCGAGCTGGCCTGCGATGCGCGGGTGGCTGCCAAGCTCACCGACGAGGAGCGGCTGCACTACGCCAATACCCTGGTCACCACCGCCAAGCAGGCCTATGCGCCTGGGGCGGGCGTGCTGGCCACGGGCATGAGCATGACCGGCAAACGGCTGAAAAGCCGGGTCAACGCCATTTTGCACCTGAAGGCGGTGCGAAAGGTGGCGGCGGCGCTGGTGGCAATGATGCTGGTGGTGCTTACCGTGGGGGCGTTCTCCACGGCGGAATCCACCGCCCAGCAGAAGCGTTTAACCACTTGCCCTTCAAAGTTTCCCTTTTCTGAAAACGACGTTTATCCTGCTCCCACGACTGCCTTTGGCGAGCCGATAGCCCTTACGCCTCTTATAAGCGCCACCGAGGCCGAGGCCCAGGCCAAGCGCTACCTATGCGCCCTGTTTCCCGAGGATAAGGCAGGCATAGAGCAGGAGTACCGCTTCCTAATGGAAATAGCTGGCGGGATCGCCTGGCGCATCGAAGTGTGGCCCGCTGAGGGCGGCGAAAAGGCTTTTTACTATATGACCCTCAAAAGCGGCGGCGGGCTGGATTACGTCAGGCAAAATATCTATACTCTAGGTGAGGAAGCCCAAGACAATATCCCCTCCGTCCTGCCCAGCAACCTAAAAGGTGTTATACTGGATTACGCTCAGCAGGTTAGCAATGTTGCCCTACAAGGGATCCAGCTGGTGGAAAAGGGCATCCGGGGCGACTATGACACAGACGATATGCGCGTGGTGGTTTTCGAGTTTACGGATGCTGCGGACGGCTCCGCCTTGATTGATATAAGCTGCCAGATCGCGCCCAGCTTTGGGCTGCAGTATGTTAGCTATATGACAAACAATGGCGTTATCGACGAAGTGGAAAACCCCGCCATTGAACCGGAAACGGATCTCCTCGCCTATTCCAAGGATGATACCTTCCACTTTGACGGGTACTACTGGGGCCTAACAGAAGCCACCGCCGCCATCGCACCGGACGCTGCCCTTAGCACGCAGCAGGCCTTTGACTTTGCTGTAGAGCAGATGCTTGATAAATGCGGGATCACCAAGAGTGAGTTCCTGAAACTTACCTTGGAGTACGGCTACGACGCTGATACCTCCTTTGGTGACGATAGCCAGGACGACGAAGCCGATGCAAAGCCCCAGCCTAAATGGGATTTCGTCTGGTACGTAGACCAGGAGGACCCGCAAAGCCGATACTGGGTAAGCTTCACCGATTCGGACACGCCTTCCCTGATTTTCTTCTCCAAGCCCGGCGAGGGATTGGGCTGACCCAGCACAAAATAGGCCCGGTATCCCCATAATACGCCCGTTGCCTAACCCATAATGGTACTAAAATAAGGACAAAAAAGCGGCTCCTTGATCATCGTCAAGGGGCCGCTTGCGTTATTGACCAGCATTTCCATCCACCCGGCTTCCTGCCGTGCCGCTGCTACCTCAGCAGCGTATCCTTCAGCCGCTCGTATTCCTCCCGGCTCATAAGCACCTCCCGGGGCTTGCTGCCTGCGGACTTTGACACGATGTTGCGGGCGGCCATATCGTCTATCAGCCGTCCGGCCCGGGCATAGCCGATCTTCATGCGGCGCTGCAGCATACTGATGGAGGCCTGTCCATCAGAAATGACCATTTCAATGGCCTCCTGTAGCTTGTCGTCAATGCCGCCGTCCCCCATATCATCCAGGCCGTTCACCGGCTCGCTTTCGGCCTCCAGGGCCTCTAGAATATTGGGGTCGAACTCCGCCTGGCCATGCTCGCCGATGTAGTCCACCACTCGCTCGATCTCCCCGTCGCTGAGGAAGCAGCCCTGCACGCGGATAGGCGCACTGGCCCCGGTGGGGAAATAGAACATATCGCCCCGGCCCAGCAGCTTTTCTGCGCCGTTCATATCCAATATAGTGCGGCTGTCAATGCTGGAGGAAACGGCGAAGGCAATACGAGAAGGGATGTTTGCCTTGATAAGGCCGGTGATAACATCCACTGTAGGCCGCTGAGTGGCCACCAGCATGTGTATGCCCGCCGCGCGGGCCAGCTGGGCCAAACGAATGATGCTTTCCTCCACTTCCTTTTTGCAGGCCAGCATCAGGTCCGCCAGCTCGTCGATAACGATCACGATGCGGGGCAGCCGCTCCTCGCCCGGGCCCATCTTCGCGTTGTAGGCGTTCAGCTCCCGAACGTTTTTGCTCTGCATTTTGTGGTACCGGTCCAGCATTTCCGCCACGGCCCAGGCCAGGGCCCCGGCGGCCTTATGGGGATCGCTGACCACCGGGATCAGCAGGTGCGGCACCACATTATAGCATTGCAGCTCCACCACCTTGGGGTCGATCATGATCATGCGCACCTCCTCCGGCGAAGACCGGAAAAGGATGCTGTTGATAATGGTATTGATGCAGACGGATTTACCGCTGCCAGTCTGGCCAGCGATGAGCAGATGGGGCATCTTGGCCAGGTCGCACACCACCGCGCGGCCTGCGATATCCTTGCCCAGGGCCACTGCCAGGGCAGACTTGGCAGTGCTCATTTCAGGGCTCACCAGCACCTCGCCCAGGGAAACGCTCATAACTTCCTTATTGGGTATCTCGATGCCAAAAAGATTGGTGCCGGGAATGGGTATCTCGATGCGCACGCCGCCGTTGGCCGCCATTTCTAGGGCGATATTATCGGCAATGCTGGTAATGCGCTTTACGTTGATGCCGCTGGAGATAAGCCCCAGCTCAAACCTGGTGACCGCCGGACCATGGGTGACCCGTTTTACTCGGGCAGGAATGCCGAAGCTTTCCAGGGTCTTTTCCAGCTTGGCGGCGTTGACCGTGTCCGTCTCCCGGGTATCCACAGGCCGGGCCTGCTGCATATTGAGCAGGTCCAGGGTGGGATAGGCGTAGGGCTGCTTGGGTTCTTCCCCAAGCACGGCTTCTCCTGCCTGTCGTGTATCGGGCAATTTCAGCTCTGGGGTATCCAGGCGCTGGCCGGTCATGAGGGTCTCCTGCCTGGAGGTAGGCTCTATGGACGCAGCTGGGCGCTTGTACGCTGCGGTCTTATCCACTGCCGCAGCGGGCCTTTGTACCCTTTCCGCCGCTGCAGGCCTCTGTGCCACTGCAGGCCCTTCCACGGCCACGGTGGCCTGAGGATAGCTGGGCTGCACAGCGGCCACAGGCGTGGAGACCGCAATGGTCCGCTCCTGGAAGCCATCGGGCTGCAGGGGCTCTGTCTGCCCCGCTTGGAATATCTCCTGGGCCAGCTCCGCCTTGCGTTTTGATATTTCCTCCATCCGAGCGGCCAGCTTCCGGGCTTCCCGGCCCGTAGGCTTCACGCCCCCCACCTCGCCGGGGGTAAAGGTCATCTCCGTTTGAATGGTCGTAGGCTTGCCAAAGGGATTCGCCGCTGATCGCCCTTTTTTCTTACCGCCTAGCTGAAACTCCGGGGCCTCTCCCGTTTGCGGCAGGATCATTTCATCGTACAGCTCCACCTGCTGCGTAGACGACTGGCCTGGCTGCCCAACGGATTGCCCTATAGGCTGCCCTATAGGTTGTCCTACGGGCTGCCCAACCGATTGCCCCATAGGCTGTCCACCAGGCATAGGAAACGGGAAAGGAAATACATTTCCCTGGCCCATCGGACCAAAGCCCATGGGCACAGGCTGCGGCTGAGGGACCCCAACAGGCCCTGGTCCATCGGTCCCGGTATCGTCCCCCTTTTTGCCACGGCGTAAAAAAGCAGGGGTTTTTACATTTTGCGGTTTACTATTGGCCGCCGGCTGCTGCATGGCCTGTTCCTGGCGCTGCCGTTCCTTTTCCTCCAGGCGCTCGTCCGAGCGGACCTTCCATTCCTTGCCCCAGCCGATCAGATCGAACCGGGAGAAGAACATGGCGCACACCAGGCACAGGGCGACAAGCACCACGACCCCGCCGGTGGTGCCCACATAGGTCCACAGCACCCAGCCAAAGATCATGCCTAAAGCGCCGCCAAAGGTGTTCAATCTGGCGCAGAACTTATAGCAGGCGCTCAGCATGCTGCCAAAGCTTTTGGGCTGAGGCACAGGAGGCTGCTGCTCCGCATTATACTTGACGATATGCTCCAAAAAGTTAAGCTCCCCCACCTTGCTGAGCAGATTGATGATCGCCAGCAAGCAGAGGTAGAAAATAAACGTCAGGGCAATACCGCGAACGGGCATGGTAGTTCGGGCGGAGAAGGTAAGCAAAATACCGCCCCACACCAAAAACAGAGGGATACCCAAGCAAAGGATCCCTCCCAGGCCCTGCACCACATCCCGCACCATATCGAAAATGGTGCCGCCCGTACGGGTCAAAATGGAAAGCAGTGCTATCACGCCCAGCGCGATAAGCACCACCCCCATAATACTGCGAAACATTAAGGATTCCGGGGAGTATTCCCGCACGGTTTTTTTCTTTGTGCGTTTATTATGCTGCATCAATGCCCCTCCGAGGTTCTAAAGTAGATTATCGGGAAATGCGGACGGAATGAAGGATGCCGTCCGCCCCGGCATGAAGGCGGAGCTGAACGCCGCCGAAGGTGTAGAAGTCGCTCTCTCCCACAGGGAGGGCATAGTCATAGGCAAGGGACTCGTCAAAGACAAGGGTGCTTTCCGGCTGGCCCAGAAGCTTTTGCCATTCCGTCCGGGTGGTCTTCCCCGTGCTAATGCCAAACAGGTCCGTCCGGGTGCTTTGCAGCCCCTCCACCTGAGTCTCTTTATAGTTTAGCGTGGTGGATAAGACCAGCACCTGTCTAAACTGCGGGGTCTCCATCTGGTAATACTTGCCGCCGGGGAACTGGTCCGGCTCTCGGAGCAGCCGATACTTAGTCACCACAGCTGTCATCTCATCCCCAATGGCTACGGGTACATGGGGCAAACGGCCCGCCGCAACGGTTTCGGCCACTTTAGCCTGGGTCTCCTCGGGAGTGTACTCAGGGCGTAGGATGCCCATGTGGCTCAGGAGGCTGTCTTCCTCCAGGTCGAGATAGTCCCACAGCTCTTCGTAGTAAAACTGACACGCACCGCTATATCCGCTGAGCAGGGAAAACTGGTCGTAAGGATAGTAAAAGGTGATCCCATCCCCGTCCAGGTAGAAGCTATCTATCGGGAAGGGGGCTAGCGCACCGTTTTCCAGATAGGCCGACAGGTCCTCTGTCATAGTAGCTACGGCTCTTTCCTCCATGTAAGCGGCGGCCTCATCAGCTAATCGAAAAACATCCTCCGGCTTCAGCCTTTCTCCGGTGGTCAGGTCATAGCACAGGGCGGTATAGGTCTGGCCCTCAAGCCCCGTTGGCATTTGGCCCTTAGCGCCGATAACGACGGAAAAAATTTTATCGTCCAGGTAGGCCTCATACCCTACCTTCAGGCCCCAGCCGCCGGGCTGCAAAGTGCTTAGGGTGATCAAATGCTTGGCAATATTCGCGCTTACCAGAATATCTTCATTGATGGCCTGTTGGACCTTCTCATCTGCCAGATTTTCCAGCTGCGGATATACGATCTGGTTTTCACCGATAACAGTGGGTACTTCCTTAACGGCAGGGGCAGCGCCCAAGGCGGCAGGCCATAAGGCGCAGGTGAGAAGAAGAACGCTCCCAAGCGCGGCAACGGTTTTCCGGTTCATATGCAGCATATGCCCTCCCCCTTTCGTGGTCCCTTTATTGTACACTAAAAGGGCATTTGTTGCAAGTTTGTTACACCCACTAACAGGAATTGTCACAGGCTGTCACAGTAATGCTTTATTTTCCTCCTCCGTGCCCTCGGCCACGTGGGTGTCCGATAAAATGGGCTGCAGCTGCACCCCGCAAAGGGCTGACACGATGGTCTTGGGAATGAGCGAAAAATCCGCTACCAGGGAGCGGGGCTTTTTGAAGGGGTCATCCTGGGCAAAGGGCACAAAATAGATATTCCGCTGGGTCAGGAGCCTGCCGATGCTTTGGGCGGCTGTGCTTAGGCCATCGTTGGTGGATACGGCGATGACCACGGGCCTGTCGTTGCGCAGGTGAGACTTAGCCCCAAGCAGTACCGGGGTATCGAAGATGCCGTTAGCCAGCTTAGCAAGGGTATTGCCGGTGGCAGGGGCAATGACGTACACATCCGTCATGCGCTTAGGGCCGATAGGCTCCACCTGCTGTAGCGTGATCAGCGGCTTATGCCCGGTAATAGCCGTTGCCCGGTCCCACACCGCCTGGGCCGAAAGAAAACGCGTGTCCATCTGGGTCACATGGTCCGAAAAAATGGGCTGGAGCTCATAGCCCCTTTTCACCAATTCCTCCATTTGGCCCAGGGCCTTTTCAAGTGTACAAAACGAGCCTGTCATAGCAAACCCGATGACTGTCTTTTTCATGTGATATCTCCCTCCGTCAGGCGTTTGACCGCCCCGAGCAGTGCCTTTGCTGCGCTTTCCGGGGCGTACTTTCCGGGAATGCCCGGTAAAAGCACCGCTGTCAGGCCTCGCTGCTCCGCTTTTTTAATGTCGAATCCATAGGGGGCGCTGGCCAGCTCCAGCAAAATGGCATGGGCCGGGAAGGCCGCCAGGGCCTCCGTATCCAGCAATGGGGCCGGAACGGTGTTAAAAAGCACCCGGATGCCTCCGGCTATGGCCGGAATGTCCTTGATCGTTACGGCTTCCATGCCGTCCTGCCGGGCCTGCCTACGGGCGGTATCCTTTCGGGCCGCTACGGTGACCACCGCGCCCAAGGAAAGCAGCTTTCTGGCAATGGCCTGGGCAAAGGGTCCATAGCCCGTGACCAGGCAGGCCGTGTCCCGGATGGTGCAGCTTAAAAGCTGCATGGCATGGCACACCGCCCCCTCGGCGGAAATATCCGTGTTGGCCTCCAGAAAGACTACATCCTCCGCATATTGGCGGTAGCTTAGGTCCTTGCCCAGGGCCTGGACAGCCACCACATATTCCAGCAGCCCCTGTCCTGCCAGCAGCCGTGTGCCGCTGGCGGCACACGCCAATATCCGGGCCGGATCTATGGTAAGGTCCATAAGATTGGGCACGTTACCGTTTTTTACGGAAAAAGGGTAAGGAAACAAAAGGGTATCCGCCGCCTCCAGTGTAAGGCGGGTCTCATCCCTATCTTTCAGTCCCAGGGTACATACCTCGTAGCCTTCATTTTCCAAATATGTAGCAAGGCGCAACGCTCTCTCGTCGCCGCCTATTACTCCAATGGTCTGCAAAAAAATCGCCCCCCGCAGATGCTTGATATGGCATCTTATGCGAAGGGCGAAAGGGGGTGCGCAGGCTAGTGGGCCGCCGCGTAGATTTTGGGGATGGGTCAGGTGTTAAATCGCGTGGGTGATCTCCTTGCTTAGCGTCTGTTTTTCGCCGCAGAGGGTCATTTCCATCGGCTCGCCCTTAAGCAGCTCCACCAGGGCATTACCCTTGGTGACGCACAGGCGGATGAGCCGTCCCCGGTACTGGAACTGGAAGGCATAGCCCTGCCATGCCTCCGGCAGGAAGGGTTCCAGGGAAAGCCCCTCCACCGTGCGCATGCCCGCAAAGCCGTGGGCCATGGACAGCCAGCTGCCCGCCATGCTGGTGATGTGCAGGCCGTCCTCGGTATCGTTATTGATATTATCCAGGTCCAGCCGGGCGGTGCGCTGGTACATCTCCACCGCCTTTTCGTGGTAGCCGATCTCCGCCGCCAAAATGCTGTGCACGCATGGGGACAGGCTGCTTTCGTGGACGGTCATGGGCTCGTAGAAATCAAAGTTCCGCTTTTTCGTGTCCTTGTCGTAGAGATGGCCCAGGAAGTACAGGCCCTGCAGCACGTCCGCCTGCTTGATGAAGCAGGAGCGAAGTATCTTATCCCAGGACCAATGCTGGTTGATGGGCCGCTGACCAGCGGGGATATCCGAGGCGGGCATCAGATCCTTATCAAGGAACGTATCGTGCTGGACAAAGATACCCAGCTCCTTATCCTCCGGGTAGTACATATGCTCAGCAATATCCCGCATATGGGTCAGCTCTTCCTCGCCGATGCCAAAGGCGGCCTTCCGCTCCGCCGTGGCCTTCTTTGCCACATCGCAGAACAGCTGGATAGCCCAGGCGGCAATGCGGTTAGTGTACCAGTTATTATTGACGTTGTTTTCGTATTCGTTAGGCCCGGTGACCCCGTGGATCATATACTGGCCTTTGCGCTTTGACAAATGGGTGCGGCTGGCATAGAACCGGGCGATGCCGCCCAGCACGTCAAAGCCTTCCTGGAGCATGTAATCATAGTCCCCGGTATAGGTGGCGTAGTTAAAGACAGCATGGGCAATAGCGCCGTTTCGGTGAATCTCCTCGAAGGTGATCTCCCACTCGTTGTGACACTCGATGCCCGTAAAGGTGACCATGGGGAACAGCGCACCGTCCAGGCCCTGCTGACGGGCGTTTTCATAGGCGCCGTCCAGCTGCATATGCCGGTATAAAAGCAGCTGCTTGGCCACGTCCTGGCCCGCCACTGCCATGTACACCGACAGGCAGTAGGCCTCCGTGTCCCAATAGGTGGCCCCTCCGTATTTTTCGCCGGTAAAGCCCTTGGGGCCGATGTTCAGCCGGGGATCATCCCCGGAATAGGTACTGAGCAGATGGAACAGATTGAAGCGGATGCCCTGCTGGGCTGCGTCATCCCCCACAATGGCCACGTCGCAGCCTTCCCAGCGGCTTTTCCATGTGGCGGTATGCTGATTTTTCAGGTCCCCATAGCCCACATCCTTGGCCCGGGCAGCTGCCTTCACCGCCATGGTGGTAAGGATATCCTGCTCGTGATCCCGGCTGGTAAAGCACAGGGCGAACTTCTCCAGGGAGAGGGTCTCCCCTGCCTTGGCCTGGCCCTTATAGCAGGCCTCCACATATCCCGGCTCCAGGGTCTTCCCATCCAGCTCCATGCCCTCCGCCCAGCAGCTCATGGCCGCCGCCACGGCAAAACGGGGCGCGCCGAAGGGATTCTCCTTGGTCTTGGTCAAAAGCACCAGGCCCTCGTCGGTCTCCTCTTCCTCCAGCATATCCCAGAAGGTCTCGTCATAGTTGCTGTCCAGATTGCGGACGTTAGCGTCCAGGTAGGGCTTCATCACGATCTGGGCATCGTAGTCCGGGGTCACGGCGTAGTATACCGCCAGCAGCTCCTTCTGGGCTAAGGAAACAAAGCGCTCCGCCTCCACCCTGAGGGTGCCCCTTTGGGTCCTAACGGTGAAGCGGCGCAGGAAAACGCCAGTCTGCATGTTCACTTCCCGATAGAAATCCAGGATATGGGCGGTGTTAAGGTCCAGACGTTCCCCGTCCACCTCTACATGGATACCCATCAGCCGCACGGCATTGATAGCCTTGCCAAAATACTGAGGATAGCCATTCTTCCACCAGCCTACTCGCGTCTTATCCGGGAACCATACGCCCCCCAGATAAGTGCCCAAATGGGTATCTCCGGTAAAATCCTCTTCAAAATTGCCCCGCATGCCCATGTATCCATTGCCGATGGACGTAAGGCTTTCCGAAAGCCGGATCTTTTCCAGGTCCAGCCCCGTTTCTACAACCTTCCATGGATCAATCTTAAACCCCATAGTTGGCCCTCCCTTTGGATGGTATTTCGGTAGTGTGCAATCGTTTGCTTGATAGCTTAATCCTATCTAAAAACAGACCGGATGTCAAGGTGCAATTTAACTTTTTGATGGACTCGATTGTTATTTTAAGCAAGGGCGGCTATAATAAAGCTACTCCATATCACAGTTTCAAAGGCAAAGGAAATTTGTATGAAAATAGCGGATCTGCACATCCATTCCAAGTATTCTATGGCCACCAGCCGGGATTGTGACGCGCCCCATCTGGACGTATGGGCCAGACAAAAAGGCATAGACCTGATAGGCACCGGGGATTTTACCCATCCCGTCTGGCGCAAGGAGCTTCGGGAATGCATGGAGCCTGCCGGGGAAGGCTTGTACCGCCTTAAGGCGGACTTTCGCCTGCCCTCGGCGGCCAGTGCGGCCGACCCCAGCTTTGTGATCTCCGGCGAGATCAGCACCATCTACAAAAGAAACGGCAAGACCCGCAAGGTGCACCACGTGGTGCTCCTGCCGGGGCTGGAGGAAGCGGAGGCCCTGGCCCACAGGCTGGAGGCCATTGGCAACCTGCATTCCGACGGGCGGCCTATCCTGGGCCTGGACAGCCATGACCTGCTGGAGATCATTCTGGAAAGCTGCCCTGAGGCCGTCTATATTCCCGCCCATATTTGGACGCCCCATTTTTCCGTTTTTGGCGCATTTTCCGGCTTTGAGACCCTGGAGGAATGCTACGGGGACCTGACCCCCTACGTGCACGCCCTGGAAACAGGCCTTTCCTCCGACCCGGCCATGAACCGCCGGGTATCCATGCTGGACGGATATACCCTGGTCTCCAATTCCGATGCCCATTCCCCCAGCAAGCTGGGCCGGGAAGCTAATCTTTTGGATATCGTCCTGTCCTATCCCGAAATGAAAAAAGCTATTGAGACCGGGGCTGGTTTTTCAGGCACGCTGGAGTTTTTTCCCGAGGAAGGCAAATACCACCTGGACGGTCACCGCAGCTGCGGCCTGCGGCTCACCCCGGCCCAGACCCGTGAGCTGCGAGGCATCTGTCCCGTTTGCGGCAAGAAGCTTACCATCGGCGTGCAGCACCGGGTGGAGGAGCTGGCAGACCGGCCAGAGGACTTTGTGCTGGAAAATGACAAACCCTTTGGAAGCATCATGCCCCTGCCGGAGGTCATCGCTGCGTGCATGGAGGTATCCGCTGCCAGCAAAAAGGTCCAGTCGCAGTATTTGGCCATGCTGTCTGCTTTAGGCCCGGAGTTTGCCATCCTTAGGGATGTCCCCCTGGACGATATCGAAAAAGCTGCTGGCCCTGCCATGGCAGAGGGCCTTCGGCGGCTTCGGGCGGGCAAGGTGGAATGCTTGCCCGGTTATGACGGGGTCTACGGTATTATCTCCCTGTTTGAGCCAGGAGAGCTGCATGCCTTGCGAGGTCAATTGACCTTTCCAGGGCTGCCTAAGGCTGCCAAGCACCAGGACAGGTCGGGCCAGGGGCAGGCGAAGGCGGGCCAACAGCCGGCCAAGGCAGACACGCCGGTCAGTCAAAGTGCGCTGGTCAGTCAAAGTGCGGCGCTTAGCCAAAGTGCGGCGCTTAGCCAAAGCGCGCCGATCAGCACAACGGATACCCTGCCCGAGGATAGCCCCCAGCCCCAACCCGCCCGCCTCAACACGCAGCAGCAGGAGGCCGTGCTGACCCGTGCCTCTCAGGTGGCGGTCATCGCCGGACCCGGCACAGGCAAGACCAAGACCCTGGTGGAGCGCATTGCGCATCTGATCGAAGTGCAAAAAATACCCGCCGCCCATATCACCGCCGTCACCTTCACTAACCAGGCTGCCGCAGAAATGCGAGGGCGTCTGGAAAAGCGGCTTGGTAAAAAGCTATGCCAGGGCCTTACCGTCGGCACCTTTCACGCCATCTGCCTGGGGCTTTTGGATCCCAAGCCCCTGCTGGGCCAAAGTGAGGCCCTGGCGCTGCTTCGGGACATACTGGCCGAACAAAGCAGCAGCCTGTCCCCCCTGGATGCCCTGCGCAAAATTTCCCTGGTTAAAAACGGCCAAAGCCTTATAGAGGCGGACCTGGACCAGGAGCTGCTCACCGCCTATCAGGTGCGCCTTTGCCAGCTAAGCCTCAGGGACCTGGACGATCTGCTGCTGGATGCCCTTAAGCTGGACACCCACGAAGGTCCTAGCTTTTCCCATCTGCTGGTGGACGAATTTCAGGACATCAACGCCATCCAGCGGCAGCTGGTGCTGCACTGGAGCGCCCACGGCCAAAGCCTGTTCGTTATCGGCGACCCGGATCAGTCCATATATGGCTTCCGGGGGGCCAGTGCCCAGTGCTTCCAGGAGCTGGCAGCCCATTTCCCAGCCATCCAAACCATTGCCCTGGCAGAAAATTACCGCTCCAGCCCAGCCATCATTGAAGCCGCTTTGCACCTTATCCGCCATAACCCAGGCCCAGACCGCATGCTCCACGCCAACCACCCTGTCGGGGAGCCTGTACGGCTTATGGCTGCCCAACGGGACCCGGACGAAAGCCATTGGATCGCCAAGGAGATCGGTCGGATGGTAGGCGGCGTGGATATGCTCAGCGCCCAAAATCGCGGCAGCAAGCGCCACGGCACCCGCTCCTTTGGGGATATCGCGGTGCTGTGCCGCACTCGGTGGCAGCTGGAGCATATCGAAAAGGCCCTCCGCCACGACAGCATCCCCTGCCATATCTTTGGCCGGGAGGCCTTTTTGACGGACAAATCCGTTCTGGGGGCGCTGGGCTTTTTCCGCTCCCTGCTGGAGCCTGCCGACGGGGCCGCCGTTTCCGATGTCCTCCGGTGTACATGGCGGGTCCCCGCCCCGCTGGTGCAGCGAGTGCAGGCGGAAATGGCGAAGATGACCCCGAACGTGCGGTCCAAAAACGAGTTTGATAGGCCCAAGAACGCGCTGGATGGGTCCTGCCTTGATCTGGAGGCCCTGCACGCAGCCTTCGATGCATTTGCCGTCCTTGCGCCATGGCTTTCAGCGGTGGAGCTGTTTCTCCCCCGTATAGGCGCAGAAAAGCCCAGGAAGCTATTGGACTCCTGGGCGGAAATGACGGGCCAGACCGCCGCCCTGGAACGGCTTATGAACACCTCTGTTTTTCATGAGACTATGCCAGCCTTTATACAGGCCCTTATCACAGGTGAGGAATCGGATATATGCCGCAGCTCTGCCCAGCGCTACCAGCCGGACGCGGTGCGCCTGATGACCCTCCACGGCTCCAAGGGCCTGGAGTTTCCGGTGGTATTTCTGGTGGGCAGCGGCTGGCCGGACATGGGGTCAGCCATAGAACCGGAGACAAGCCAAGCCCCCGGCCTGGGCCTGGGGCTTGACCCCCGCGAAATGAAAGCCCAGGAGGAGCGCAGGCTATTCTTCGTAGGCATGACCCGCGCTAAGGAGGAGCTGATCCTCACCGGCGGCGAAAGGCCCGTTTTATTCCTTACAGAAGTGGCAGACATGGCCGTCCCAACGGCGATCCCCTCCCGCAGGCCGGACCACCGGGAGGAGCAGCTTCGGCTCTTCTAAGCTGCTTAACACATTCCAGGCTTGCCCCTTGCACGGTTTTATGCAGTAATGCTTTTTCGTCTTACTCGCAAAAATAGCCCATTATACTGATCCCAGCTAATGAAATATCCGCAAAAGCCAGGTCTCATGGGCGTATCCCTCCTGTAGCGGGGCCGCTGAGCAGCTTGCCATCCGCGTCAAAGCGGGAGCCGTGGCAAGGGCAGTCCCAGGTGTGCTCGGCTGGATTCCACTTTAGCGCACACCCTAGGTGTGGGCAACGGCGGGCCGTGGGATAGAGATAGCCGCCCAGGGCATGAAAACCGTTGAGTAACAGTTGGGGCGTAAGCATGCTTCGGGACGGAGAAAACAGCTCTGCGTAAGGGCTGGGCTTGTCCTGCACCAAAGCCGTAAGCAGCTTTGCCGCCACCATGGAGGAGGTCATTCCCCACTTCCCAAAGCCCGTAGCCAAAAACAGGTCCTTTGTAGTTTGGGCATAGGGGCCAATATAGGGGATGTTGTCCAGGGTCATGCAATCCTGCGTGGCCCAACGATATGCCTGGGTTGCGGTAGGGTAGGCGACTTTAGCAAAGCCCTGTAACACATCCCAGCAGCCCCCTTTAGCCCCTGTCCGATGGTCGCCGCCGCCTACGAGCAGCAGCCCGCCATGGTTGCGAAAGGAAAGCCCATCCTGGGTCTCCTCCAGGTACATTCCGTTTACCTGCGCCGCGCCTTCCAACGCCACCACATAGGAGCGGTGCTGATACATCTTCAGGAAATACGCCCCGTGCTTATTAAGAAACGGAAAATGGGACGCAATAATAATCTTTTGGGCCTTAACTTTTCCATGCTCCGTTACCGCTGTATGGGGCATCAGCTCCTTAACGAAGGTATGCTCATAAATGGGCAGCTCCTTGGCAATCGCCCTTAGCGCCTTGATGGGATGAAACTGGGCTTGATGGTCAAAGCGTACCGCTCCGGCAATGGACATAGGCAAAGGAATGCCGTCCACCACCTGCGCGGGAAGCCCTAGACTTTGCACAGCCTGCGCCTCGTTCTCGATGGCCCTTCTATCGGTCCTCGAAAATACATAGGCGCTTTTTTCTTCAAAATCGCAGTCAAGGCCCTGGCATAGCTTTCGCCAATCCGCCAGGGCCGCCTCGTTGGCCTCCAAATATAATTTTGCTTTTTCATAGCCTGCTTTTTTTTGAAGGCTTGCGTATATAAGCCCATGCTGGGATGTGATCTTCGCTGTGGTGTTTTGAGTCACGCCGCAGCCAATGCGGTTCCCCTCCACCAGCAGGCAGTCCATTCCCGACTGCTTCAAAAAATAAGCGGTGAGTATACCGGCCATACCGCCGCCGATCACCAGTACATCTGTTTTGGTGTCGCTTTCCAGCCTTGGAAATGCCTGCTCGCTGACTGCCCCGCTCCATAAGGAATCCATCGTCATCACCCAAGGCCAGTATGGACATTTCCCCAACTTTACATACCTGCCAGCGCATATAAGGGCTGTCTTTTGCCAGCAGTAGCGCTAGTTGACAAGCTCTGTTTTGGCGCTGGGACAGCTATGCCTTTTCCGCAAAATAGGCCTTATTATGCGCTACCGAACTATCCCCGAGCCGAAAGGCTCCGGCCAGCTCATTCATCTCTATAGCCTTTTCTCGCATGCCCACACGGTCATAGCACACGCACAGCTGGATGCAGGGCAGATAGCCGTAGCAATCCAGCAGCAAAAAGCCGCCCCGTTCTAGCTGGGGCTGCATATTTCGCGCCTGCTCGAACCAGTAGATCGCCTGCTCGTAGCGCTCCTGGCCCATAAAATATTGGCCGATATCGCAGCACACCTCGGCCCGGGGCGCATCAAAACGAAAGCTGCAAAACAGCGCGTCCAGGCCTTCCTTTTCCCTTTTCAGGCGAAAAAGACACTGGGCCAGCCCTCGGCAGGCTTCAATGTTATTTTCCACCCAGCCCTGACCCTCCGCCAGGAACTGCTGGAACACTCCCGTGGCATCCGTGTCCCGCCGGTTGTCCGCCAGCTCACGGGCATAATAGAAGGTCTGGCGCGGGTCCAGCTTGCCGCCCTCTGCCATATATTTTTCCATAATGTTTAGGTTGCGCAGAGGGTCCCCCGGCTTTTCTTTTTTATGGGATATGGCGATATCCGGGGCATAGATGATCTTGCCTACCAGAGGGATCACCTCATGCACCACCCCGATCCACTCAAGGCCGCTGTCCGCGCGGATGAGCCGCTCCCTGTAGTTGGCAAAGGTGGCCTCTCCTCTTTGATCATAGGCCAAATTGTATTTCATCATCACGATATCCACATCCGGCTCCAGGGTCGCCTTGAGCCGCAAAAAAGCGTCCCTGTCCTTTGCCAGCAGCACGTCGTCCGCGTCCAGCCAAAGCCGGTACTGGCAGGTGCTATAGCTAAAGGCTGCGTTCCGGGCGGCGGAAAAATCGTCGATCCATTCAAAATCATATACTTTGTCCGTGTATTGACCCGCGATCTCTTTGGTTGCGTCTGTGGAGCCCGTATCCACGATGATGATCTCGTCCACTATATCCTGGACGGAATCAAGGCAACGGGCTATGACTTCCTCCTCGTTTTTAACGATCATCGACAGGCTTATCGTTACCATCAAAAACCATTGCTCCTTTACTTAAAAGCCCTGAAACAGCGCCCCCCACGCAACGCCCTTTACCGTCAGGCGCAAAAGGATGATCAGCAGAAAATGCATGGGGTACAGCGCATAGCCCAGCCATTGGGGCATACGAACGTTGGAATGCGTAGGGATGGCCACCAGCGGCAAGGCCAGCCAGATCATGCCCTGCAGCCTAAACAGGCTTGCCAGGGCCGTTCCCAGCCCGACCCAGCCCAAAAAAGAGAGCGGATAGCCAAACATCTCATTTATGGCCATGCTTCCGCTGCCCCAGAACAGCGCATAGGCCATATACGCCGCCACTAGGCCACTGCGGTTCTTCCGGGCACCATATAAGACGAGAATGAAGGTAAGCCCCTTCCAGCCGTAATCCACCTTCAAAAAGCCTAGCGCCACATAGCACAGCGCCGGGACCCATATCTGGCTGAAGCAGAACCTTTTCTGAATGCCGTATATAGCCACAAGGCCGATGAACAAGCTGAAAAGAATGTTCATTTCCGCCCAGGTATGGTTCAGCGCCATCATATACAGCGGCTGGGCAACAACGCCCAGCAGCAACAGCCGCAACCCATAACGGTATATATTGTGGGTCTTGTCGCTGCCCACCACCAGGCACCAGGCATACAGCGGGAAGGCCATCCGCCCGATAATACGCATTCCCGAAATACCCGGAAAAATAATAGCTCCCAGGTGATCAATCAGCATAAAAACAAGCGCCAGAACCTTCAAAAGTGAAGTATCTAGATTCCCCGCTATTTCCTCCCCGTCGCCTCTGTGCTTTACCGTTTCCATCCTCATACCCCTCTCCTGAGTCTCCGGGTCATTATATCACGCCTCGTGCTTTCAGGGAAGTTTCATGCGATGTTCATACATTCGTCACGTCCGCTCAGTACAGTATACTCGAGGCTATACAGAAAGGTCGTGACGGCGGTGCAAAAAAGACCTATCATCGCCTTTGTGCTTTTGCTGCTGGCAGGGGCAGCCCTTGTCGTTCTCCTGCTTAGCCATTACGGGTTAGCCCCTATGGAGCCTTCCATGCCTGACCTTTCCTCCCCCTATGGCCAGTCGCTGGGCATGGTGCTCATCGACATCCAGTCCGAGGAGACCGCTGCCTATTTTCACGTATCTCAGCTTGGGGTATATGTGCTGGCCGTGGACGAAAGCTCCGCCGCCTACGCCGCCGGGCTTAGGTCAGGCGACCGCATCACCGCCTTTAACGGAGCGCAGGTATCCGGCACCGCCGATATTAACGACCAGGCCCCCACCGGCGATAGCCTGGAAGCCGTACAGATCACCATCCAGCGTTACGCTCCCGTGCCAGCGCTAATGACCCTCACCGTGCAGCCACACGCAGACCCATAGTCCCGATAGGATTGTGACTTTGGGCCTGTTCTGCTATACTATGCATAGCCATTCCAGAAAGTGAGCCACCGTATGAAACTTTTGATCGTAGACGACGAAGCCAAGATCCGGCAGCTGATCACCAAATACGCCGTTTTTGAAGGCTATGAGGTAGCCGAAGCGGAAAACGGCATGCAGGCCATCGACATGGCCAAGCAGGAAGCCTTTGACCTGATCA
>JAVBRJ010000009.1:0-19836 GCA_031548115.1 Eubacteriales bacterium
TTGTGCGGGATCAGCTTATTTGGGCCAAAATGGGCGCTGCCCTGCATCCTCGGGCGCTGCTGGACATCGCTGGGTGCCTTCGGGCGGCCGGGGCCGCACGCACGGCCCTAATAAAGGACAGGGAGGATACCCCTATCCTAATGGGGATCGCCAGCCGCCTTACCCCCCTGCCCGCTGTGGAGCAGGAGATCACGAATGCTATTATCAGCGAGGAGGAGATCGCCGATAAGGCCTCCACCGAGCTGTATCAGATCCGGCGGCAGATACGCGGCGCAAACGAGAAAATGCGGGAAAAGCTCAGCAGCATGATCCGCAGCAGCTCCTTTGCCAAGAATTTGCAGGATGCCATCATCACCATGCGGGGGGACCGCTATTGCATCCCGGTGAAGCAGGAGTGCCGCGCCAATGTGCCGGGCCTGGTCCACGACCAAAGCGCCAGCGGGGCCACGCTTTTTATCGAGCCTATGGTGGTGGTGGAGCTGGGCAACGACCTTAAGCAGTTTCGGGCTAAGGAGCAGATCGAGATCACCCGCATCTTGCAGGCCCTGTCCGATCAGCTCTCACCCCATGTGGAATCCATCCAGACCAATATCGACCTGCTGACCCACCTGGATTTTGCCTTTGCCAAGGGCGCGTTGGCCCGCAGCATGTCCGCCTCTATGCCCAAGATCAACCAGCGGGGTTATGTGAAGATCATCCGGGGCCGGCATCCCCTTATCGACCCGGAAAAGGTGGTCCCTAGCGATCTGTGGCTGGGAGAGGAGTTTACCACCCTTATCATCACCGGCCCTAATACTGGCGGCAAGACCGTGACCCTTAAGACCGTCGGGCTTTTGACCCTGATGGCCCAGGCAGGGCTCCATGTGCCCGCCCAGCTGGGCACGGAAATGTCCGTTTTTGAAAATGTATTTGCGGATATCGGGGATGAGCAGTCCATCGAGCAGTCCTTGTCCACCTTCTCCTCCCACATGAAGAACATCGTGGATATTATGGAGAACGTCACAGGCCGGGACCTGGTGCTCTTTGACGAGCTGGGCGCGGGCACCGACCCCACCGAGGGCGCAGCCCTGGCCCAGACCATTTTGACGGCCCTGCTGGGACGCCAGGTGCGCACCATGGCCACCACCCACTACAGCGAGCTCAAGGCCTTTGCCCTGTCCACCCCTGGGGTGGAGAACGCCAGCGTGGAGTTTGACGTGGAATCCCTCCGGCCTACCTATCGGCTGTCCATCGGCATTCCTGGCAAGAGCAATGCCTTTGAGATATCCCGGAAGCTGGGCCTGGGCGAGGGCATTATTGACGATGCCAAGACGCTGCTGTCTCAAAACGACATCCGCTTTGAGGATGTCATCGCCAATGCGGAGTACCATCGGCAGATCGCCGAGCGGGAAAGGCAGCTGGCGGAGGAGCTGCGGCAGGAGACCGTGCGCATGCGGGACGAAGCGGAAAAGCTGCGCAAGGAAATGGAGGAGCGCCGGGAAAAGAGCACCCAGAAGGCCAAGGACGAGGCACGGCGCATTATGGAAAACGCCCGCCGGGAGTCGGACAGCATCATCAGCGAGCTCAAGGCCCTGCGCAAGCAAGCCCAGACCCCGGAGCACGAGGTGCAGGCCCTGAAAAAGCGCATGGAGCAGGGCATCGACGCGCTGTCCGAGGGCCTTGCCCAGCCCAGCGCCAGCGGCTTTACCGCCCCTAAGACCGTTCGGGTCGGGGAAACGGTGGAGATCGTCCACCTTAAGACAAAGGGCACGGTCCTGGCCCTGCCGGACAGCAAGGGCGAGGTGCAGCTGCAGGCGGGCATTATGAAGCTGAAAGCCCACCTGTCCCAGCTGCGCATCGTGGAACCGCCCAAGGAGAAAAAGACCCGGGTCCTGACCCAAACCGGAGCCATGAGCCGCTCGGTGCCCATGGAGGTGGATGTACGGGGCATGGCCCTGGACGAAGCCCTTCCAGCGGTGGATACCTACCTGGATGAAGCGGTGATGGGCGGCAGGCAAGAGGTGCAGATCATTCACGGCAAGGGCACGGGAGTGCTGCGCACGGGCATCCAGCGGCATTTACGCAAGCACATGCATGTAAAGAGCTACCGGGACGGCGTATACGGCGAGGGCGAGCAGGGCGTGACCGTGGTCACGCTGAAATAGGCCTTGTGAAGATCGAGGGCTGGCAAAGCCCTGAAATAGGGAACCATCATAACACCTTTTGGGTAAAAGGGGGAGCAATGTGGACAAGCAGCATATTTTGTTGGTAGACGACGATCTGAACATCAGCCATCTGGTGCGGCTGTATCTGGAAAAAGAGGGCTACGAGGTCACCGAGGCCCACCGGGGCGACGAGGGCCTGGCGGCCTTCAAGCGGGAAAACCCGGCCCTGGTGCTGCTGGACGTGATGCTGCCGGGGATGGACGGGCTGGAGGTCCTCCGGGAAATGCGCAAGATCGGCAAGATCCCGGTGATCATGCTCACCGCCAAGGATGAGACCTTCGACAAGGTGCTGGGCCTGGAGCTAGGCGCGGACGATTATATCACCAAGCCCTTTGAAAACAAGGAGCTGGTGGCCCGTGTTAAAGCGGTGCTCCGCCGCAGCGTGCAGTCCAGCGCACCGGAGACCGTGGACGATACCCTCACCTTTCCTAAGCTTACCGTCAGTTTGGCTCGGTATGAGGTGACCTTTGAGGGCAAGCCTGTGGAAATGCCCCCCAAGGAGCTGGAGGTATTGTATTACCTGGCTTCTCATCCCAACATGGTTTTTACCCGGGAGCAGCTGCTGGAATGCGTGTGGGGCTATGATTTCTTCGGCGATAGCCGCACTGTGGATGTGCACATCAAGCGCCTTCGGGAAAAGCTGGAGGGCTGCGAGCAGTATGGCTGGGAGATACACACGGTATGGCGCGTAGGCTACAAGTTTGAGTACAGCACCAAGACCAATTAATCTTATGACCGATCAGGTCCAATACCAACTAAGGCATAAGCGGGGCGAGAACGTTGTTTCAAAGCTTGTTTGGCAGGCTCCTGGCGATCTTCATGGCGGTGATCATAGCGGTGGTCTTTATAGGCGCGGCTTTTTCTGTGCTGGCCATTCGTAATAATATGATCGAATACCGCATGGAGAATCTGATGGTGCAGGCCCGCGAGATCGCCTTCTTGGCCAGCCGCATAGATGATACCCTGCTTACCGAATACCTGGATGTGGATACGCCCACCACGGCCTATCTCCAGTGGAAGGCCCAGTCCGTATATGAGGACTATGGTGCGTATATCCTGGTGGTGGACCGCAATGGCCGCATTATGGACAACATGGTCTTCACCGTGAAAAACAATCCGGATACCGTGCAGTCCCTGTCGGCGGCGGATGTGGCAGGCACCCTTCGGGAGGTGCTCACGGGCAAGGAGGTCCGCACTCAGATCATCAACGCGGCCAAGGGCACCATCTTCACCGTGGCCGTGCCCTGGACCCAGAACGACACCGTGCTGGGCGCGGTCTTTATCCACACCAGCGCCCAGGTGATCGAGGCGGAATACCGGGGTGTGATGGTGCAGATATTCTTTGGGTTTTCTCTGGCGTTCTTCCTGGCCTTTATGGCGGCGGTGTTCTATTCCCGCGCTATTGTAAGGCCCCTTACCGTTATCACTCAGTCCGCCGAGGCCATGAGCCGGGGCAAGTTTAGCCAGCGAGCCAACGTCACCGGGGTGGACGAGGTGCGCCAGCTGGCAGGGGCGTTCAACGTGATGGCGGAGAAGCTGGAGCAGGTGGAGGAAAGCCGCAGGGAGTTCGTGGCCAATGTCAGCCACGAGCTGCGCTCCCCGGTCACCAGCATCCACGGCTTTGTGGAGGGAATGCTGGATGGCACCATTCCGCAAGAAGAACATAAAAAATACTTACAGATCGTCGGGGATGAAACAAACCGCCTAAAACGTCTTATTGCTGACCTTTTACTCTTAAGTCGTATGGATAAAGGCGTAGACAGGCTGGAAATTTCGGATTATGATATCAACGAGTCCATACGCCGGGTGCTCATTGGCCGCATGAATGATATAGAGGCCATGAAACTCAATGTACACTTGCAATTCGAGCAAGAACCCTGCATGGTTCGGGCGGATAAGGACCGAATTACGCAGGTCTTATACAATTTAGTGGATAACGCGCTTAAGTTCGTGAGTGATAAAGGGAACTTGACAATTACCACGAAAATGGTGCATGATATAGTATCGGTAACGGTGACCAATGATGGGTCATCCATTCTCGAGGCCGACCGGCCTCGCATATTTGACCGGTTTTATAAAGCGGATAAGGCACATACTTCGGGCAAAGGTACCGGGCTTGGCCTTAGCATTTGCAAGCAGATCATGGAAATGCACGGGCAGACTATACGCCTGCTCCCTGGCGATGAAGGAGCCTCATTCTTATTTACCTTGCCAGCTGGGACAAAGGTGCCCCGTGCGGAAGCCCCACGGCTTGAAGAGCAGTAACGTATTTTCGTTAATGATACTAAGGAGGAAAAAAGATGGATCGGCACATCTTTTTGGTCGGAATGCCCGGAAGCGGAAAAAGCGCGCTGGGGCGCCGTGTGGCGGCAAAGCTGCACCTGCCTTATCTGGATACGGATACGTATCTGACCGAAAGCACGGGCATGAACACCGCTCAATTGTACGAGGTCTATGGGGAAAAAGCCTTCCGGGATGCGGAGACACGGCTCTTGGCGGAGCTGATAAACGCATCCCCAGGGATGATCTCCACCGGGGGCGGAGTGGCCCTTAGGGAGGAAAACCGCCGCATTATGAAGGACCATGGGTATATCGTGCTCATCGACCGGCCTATTGACGATATCATGGTGGATATTCGGGCGGAGAAGCGCCCCCTGCTGGCTCAGAAGGGCCGGGAGGAGATACAGCGTATCTATGACGAGCGTATGCCTATCTACAAAAGCATCGCTGATGTAGTGCTGGACAATGGCAAGGGCTTCCACAATGGCCTGGCTGGGCTGGAGGAGATCGTCATGCGCCTTTCCCAGTAAAGGATAAGGGTGTCTGCCGTAAAAAAACATTATATATTGGGCGTGCTGAAAACGTGCTGTGAACAGACGCCCTTGATAGCAATGAAGGTAAAGAAAAATATATCGGCGAGGGGGGAGCCATCTATATTCAACCGCTAAATGCGTTTCCACGGAAAGCGCTTAGGCGTTTGATATTTTAATGCAAGGGCTTGGGCCGGGGTGGGCCTTTTTGTGGTATCCATAGAAATAAACGCAATATACTGCGCACACGCTAGCTCTACGACGCGAGTAGAAAGATTTATCGGAGGGGTTATTATGCTACGAAAAATACTCTTGGCACTCTTAGTGATCCTAGCAATGCTACCATGCACCACAGGCCTGGCGGATGAGACCTACGCCATTGATGAAGAAAAAGGCCTATGGCAGTATCAAAACGAGTATGCGAAGATCCGCATCATTCGGAAGACGGATGAAAGCATCCCGCTTATCTGGTTTGAGGCGGAGCTGTGGCTCAGCCCGGAAAGCCCGCTGGTGGCGGTGACCAAGCATCCAAAAAAACCGGGCTCCTCCTTTCATAACCCCGAGGACCTGGCCCGGGCAAACCGGCTGGTATTTGCTGTAAACGATGATTATTATGGCGATCGCAGATATAACAGAGAGACCATTGGTATCGTCATCCGCGACGGTAAAGTGATAAGCTATGGGACCTTTAAAAACGGCAACCGAGCCTTTCCTAATCTGGATACCATGGCCTTTTATCCCAATGGCACCTTGAAGGTGTACCAGAGCAAGGAGCTTACCTCCTCCCAATATATTGAACTGGGCGCTACAGATGTTTTTGCCTTTGGGCCGATCTTGGTCCGCGACGGTGTAGTGAACCCACGCTTGGCGGAGGAATACCGTGTAAACGAGCCCCGGGTGGGCTTTGGCATTATTGAGCCCTTTCATTATTTATGCGTTGTTACGGAAGGCCGCCATGAAGGCAGCAAGGGCGTAAGCTGCGAATGGCTGGCTGAAAAGCTGCTTGAGCTGGGCGCCCAGGAAGCGCTGAACCTGGATGGTGGGCAAACCGCAGCGTTAGTCTTTATGGGCACAAAGATCAACCAGACGGGCACGTTTAACAATCGCCAGCGCATACGCAATATCTCCAGCATGATCGGCGCATGCAAATCGGAAGTGGTGCCGGAATGAAGCGATGGCTGGCCGTTATGCTCTCCGGGCTCTTGCTGCTAGTGGGCAGCTCCGCCTCCGCGAAGAAAACAGATGCCCTGCTGGATGAGGCCCGGGCGCGGATCGCAGCGGCAGGGGAAGGAGCGGTTTCCCTTGTAGATATGCCGCTGTCCATTGAGCAGCTTACCACATTGGTGGCCGAGCATCCGGGCAAAGCGCTTCATTATGCCGCACAATGGAACGAGGTAACGGTAAAGACCGGTGATACCTATTTTGACGCAGGCCGCACCCCTGTCAAAAGCTTCCAGCAGTTTATGGCGTTTTTGGCGCTGTTTCCCTCTCTTGAGCGAGTGGATATGTTCGAAACCAAGCTCCGGGCCAACCGCATCGCGGAACTGGAGCAGGCGTTTTCGCACATTCGCTTTGGCTGGACCATACTGATCAAGGATCATGTGATCCGTACGGATGCCACGGCTTTTTCGACCCTGCATTCCGACAGCTCCCCTGCCCATACCTCTAAGGATTTTGAGGTGCTTAAGTATTGCACGGAGCTTGTGGCTTTGGACCTGGGGCATAATCGAATTGGCGATCTGTCCTTCCTTTTACACCTGCCAAAGCTTAAGATCCTGATCCTCGCCTGCAACAATATATCGGATATATCACCGATGGCGAGGCTTGCACAGCTTGAATACGCGGAGCTGTTTATGAACCGCATTGAGGATATTTCGCCTCTGGCCGGCCTTACCCAGCTGATCGACCTGGAGCTGGCACGCAATAAGATCGCCGATTATATGCCGCTGATGGGGCTGACCCATTTGCAGCGGCTCAAGGTCTTTAAAAGCGGAAAAAATATCCCCGAGGCCGAGCTCAAGGGCGCGCTGCCCGGCTGCGATATTGATTTTACGACTAACCCCACCCAGGGCACATGGCGTACCCACGAGCGGTATTTTGACATTAAAGATATTTTTGCCACAGGGGAGTATCACCCCTGGACGGAATAGGGGCGGGTCCTCGCGTGCTCACGCATCTCCCTTATACACCAATACCGCTCTCCGGTAAAACCGGGTTCCCATACCCAAAAGGATGCCTCAATACATATTGAGACATCCCTCTTTATGATCATACAATTTATGCTTGTGCTATCTTCGGCCGCGCTATCTTTAGCCGCGCTATCTTTAGCCATTGCTATCTTTGGTCACCGCTGTTTTCGGCCGCCGCTATCTTTGACCACCGCTATTTTCGGCCGAGGTTATTTTCAGGCCCGGAGCGCTGGGCGAAAACTTTTTAGCCCAGCTCCTGCTCAATGGCTTCTATCACCGTTTGCAGGATCTTAAGCCGTGCATAGCGCTTGTTGTTGGCCTCCACCACTACCCAGGGTGCGTAGTCGGTGTGGGTCTTTTGCAGCATCTCGTTTACGGCCTGCTCATATACTGGCCATTTTTCACGGTTGCGCCAATCCTCATCGGTGATCTTCCATTGCTTGTCGGGCATTTCCTGGCGGTTTTGGAAGCGCCGCAGCTGCTCGTCCGGGTCGATCTGCAGCCAGAACTTGCGGATTACGGCTCCGTGCACATACAGCTCGTGCTCGAACTGGTTTATTTCTTCATAGGCCCGCTGCCACTGGGGCTGGGTGCAGAAGCCCTCTATGCGCTCCACCATCACCCGGCCATACCAGGTACGGTCGAATATGGTGATATGCCCATCCTTGGGAATGGTTTTCCAGAAGCGCCACAGATGGTGATGGCTTTTCTCCTCAGCGGTAGGCGAGGCAATGGGCACCACTTCAAAGCCTCTGGGGTCCAGCGCGCTGGTGAGCCGGCGGATGCTGCCGCCCTTTCCGGCTGCGTCCCAGCCCTCAAAGCAGAGGATCAGGGGGATCTGCCGGATATATAGCTCGTTATGGAGCTTTCGCAGCTTTTTCTGGGCTGCGTCAATGGCCTGCTTGTAGTCCGGGCTCTCGGGCTGGTCCGGCTGGCAGGCGGAAAGGGGTTGGATGGCGCAGGTGGGGATGCTGTCCACATGGGGCAGCACGGGCACATCCCAGGGCATGTCGCCGGTCTTGCGCTGCTGGATGGTCTTTTCAAAGGCGTCGATGAGGATCTCGTAAAGCTGGCGGGTGCAGGCCTTTTTGTTCTCGCTGCGAAGCACGTGCCACAGCGCGCCGTCAAAGTGGGTCTGCGCCATCATAGCATCGTAAAGCTGCATCATTTCTTCATAATGCTCGTTTTGGGCCCAGCTGTCCTTGGTGACCCGCCAACGGGTGGATTTTTTCTTTGCCAGGGCTTTCAGGCGCTTTTTTTGCTCCTTTTGAGAAATGTTCAGGAAAAACTTCAATATCAGCGCCCCGTCGGCTACCAGCTGGCTTTCCATCTGTATGATCTGTGCATACCTTTCGTCCAGCGCGCGGCGTACATCCTTATCCTTCAGGCAGACGGTGGATACCTCGCCGTACCAGCTGCCCAGAAAAAGGGAGATGTCGCCCTTCAAGGGCATGGCCGTCCAATACCGATGCATAAGGGGATACCGGCTGCTGGCGGAGACCGGCTTGCTGTTCACGTGCACCTTATATCCTCTGGGGTCCAGGCCCTCCAGCAGCTCGCCCAGCATCACGCTCTTGCCGGCCTTGTCCCAGCCTTCAAACACGATAACCACAGGCACCTTAAGCGCCCGGATCTCCTGCTGCAGGGTCATCAGCCGCAGATGCAGATCATCCAGGCTGTCTGTATGATCCTCCTGAAGCTCGGCAATGATTTCTTCCACAGGCTGAGCAACGCTGTGCATCTCTATTTCTGGCAAGTCCCCATTTGCTTCTATATTAGCATTGTTCTCCACGATTACTACCTCCGATACTGACACGATATGTTAAAAATTCCCTGTTTAAGCGGCCTATTCCTGCTTTTTACGGCGATTTAACAATTCGATCTTCCTTGCGCAGGGGTAAAGGATATGATATGATGACCCTACTAAGAAAAATTGAAAGGTTTGATCCCTCATGAAGGCTTTATTGATCGGCGGAACGGGAACCATCAGCACATCCATATCCAGGCGGCTGGCAGCCCAGGGGTGGGAGGTATGGCTGCTGAACCGAGGCAATCGTTCGGAGCTGGTGCCAGAAGGCGTCCAGGTGATCGCCGGGGATATGAACGACCCGGCATCGGTACAAACCAAGCTGACAGGCATGCATTTTGATGTAGTGGCTCAGTTTATCGCCTTTACCAAGGAGCAGGTGCAGCGGGATATTGCCCTGTTTGAGGGAATGACCGACCAGTACATTTTTATTAGCTCCGCCTCCGCCTACCAAAAGCCCCTGTCCAATCCCTTTGTGAATGAGGGCACGCCCATGGTGAATCCCTTCTGGCAGTATAGCCGGGACAAGATCGCCTGCGAGGACGTGCTGATGGAAGCCCATCGGCGTACCGGCTTCCCGGTCACCATTGTCCGCCCCAGTCACACCTACAATGAAAAAAGCATCCCTGTGGCCATCCATGGCCGCAATGGAAGCTTCTCCGTCATAGAGCGCATCCGCCAGGGCAAGAAGGTCATCGTTCCCGGAGACGGCCTCACCCTTTGGACGCTGACCCACAGCGAGGATTTTGCGGTGGCCTTTTGCGGCTTGATGGGCAATGTCCACGCCCTGGGCGAGATATTCCAGATCACGGGGGACGAGCGGCTGACCTGGAACCAAATTTACCAGCTGATCGCCCGGGCCCTTGGGGTGGAGGTGCAGCTCGTGCATATCGCCAGCGACGCTCTGGCGGCGGCCTGCGAGGACTATAACGGCTCTCTCCTTGGGGACAAGTCCAACAACGCCATCTTTGACAATGCCAAGATCAAGCAGGCCGTGCCGGAATTCTGCGCCAGCATCCGCTTCGACCAGGGTGTGCGAGATGCATTGGAATATATTTACAGCCATCCGGACTGCCAGAAGGCTGACCCGGAGTATGACCGCTGGTCCGATGCAATGATCGAAAGCTACGAGAAAGCCGTGGCGGGCCTGCCGGTGTACAAGATGTAAAAATAACAGGTGTGCAACATTCGAGAATATGCTTTGCGGAATGCAAAAGGGCTTGCGCGGATATAGCGCAGGCCCTTTTAGTATGCTGCTCGCTTTAATGTGAGCACTCCTCTTAGCGCGATGCTCGCTTTAGCTGTTGCCCTGATGGTCCAATATGGCCGCCACGGGAATAGCCAGGAATATGAGCCAGCCGGGATGCCACAGGTCGAAGAACAGCCCCAGCACCAGGTAGATCAGGGTGATCATCACCGGGTTGCCCAGCCGCTGCAGCGGGGTGGTGGGGTTCATGTAAAACAGGGGAATGGTAAAAAACAGCAGCCAGCCGGGGTGCCATAGGTCAAAAAAGCAGCCCAGCACCAGGTACAGTCCGGTGATAAAGATGGGGTAAAGGGCGGCCATTTTGTGGCGATAGTGCTCCTGCTCCTTTTTGGCTTTAGCTTCGTAGTAGCTGCCTTCGGGGCCTAAGGGGTCATGGTGGGTATCGGTCATGGGACGCCCTCCTTAAATTGCTTTTGGGTCATATCTTACGGGGCTATCATAGCATAGGCGAAGGATGGGTAAAAGTGACTTTGCCCAAAAAACTCTGAAGAAACCGTAAATAATTCATGAGAATTTCATGAGAGAAAAAGGGAAGGGCCTCAGCCCTTCCCCCAAAAACAAATTATATCAGACCTCCGCAGCGTTATGCTTCCGGCTCCATCAGGCCCAGATCGCCGTCCTTGCGCAGGTACAGCACGTTGGTGCGATTGGTATCCGCATTCACAAATACGAAGAAGCTGTGGCCCAAAAGCTCCATCTGCAGGATGGCATCGTCGATGGACATGGGGCGGACCGGGAAGGTCTTTTGACGCACGACCTTGCGGGCCTCCGCATCGGGGGCGGAAATGTCCATTTCTTCTACGTACTCGTATTCCTTTACCTTGAAGGCATCGGCCCGGAGGCGTTTTTCCAGCTTGGTGCGGTGCTTGTGGATCTGCCTTTCCAGCTTGGCTAGGGCCTGGTCTATGCAAACGTACATGTTGTCGTCGTGGGCGGCCTCGGCCCGGAGCAGGACCCCTTCAAAGGGTACGGTGATCTCGCACTTGCGGCGGTTATTTTTTTCCCGGGAAAGCCGGACTAGGATCTCCGTATTCTGGTCAAGATACCGTTCCATTTTGCTGGTCTTTTTTAGGACCCGTTCGGTAATGGCGGGAGAAACATTCATGCTCTTGGAGGTGATCGTTGTCTTCATAAGCGTAGCTCCTTTACATGTGATAGGGGTACGAGGGAAGTCGAAAAGAAGGCGATAACGCCGATATCTTTTCGCTGTATATTATCTTCCTCCGATATATCAAAAATTCGACGTGAAGGTAAATTTTCCTGCACGGCGATATATGAACAAACCAAAAACAAAGCTCCTGCGGCGAGAGCGCCGCAGGAGCCTTTGAGTATAACCACTCGGGATCAGATCGCTTTGATGTACTTGCTGGACATGTAACCCTCGGCGCCGTCTACGGTCACCTTGCACCAGTCGCCTTCTACCTTGATCACCGTTACTTCGGTGCCCACAGGATAGGAGGAAATGATGTTTGCATCGCTGAGGTTGTTAGCCAGGAAGCGAAGGTTCACGTTCATGCCGCTGGCGGTCCACAGCTTGGCCTGGAAAGGCACGGTGGGGGTCGCCGGGGTAGGGGGAACGGGGGTCGCAGGGGCTTTCAGGCTGATGTACTTCTTCATCATGTAGCCGTTTTTCCCATCTACGGTCACTTTGTAGAAGTTGCCGCTTTCGCCCAGCAGCTTTACGGACACGCCATTGCCATAGTAGCCAATAACGCGGGCGTCGGTAGAGGCAGTCTCACGGAGCAGGAGGACCTGCTTGGAGCCGGGGTTCTTCACGTAGCCGGTCTTGGGGTAGCCGGTGGTGGAGGTGCCGGAGCCGCTGGAGGCGCTGGTGGACAGGTACTTGCTGGACATGTAGCCCGTCAGGGTGTCCACGGTGACCTTGTGCCAGCCATTGCCCTTGAGCAGCACGTTTACCGCGGTGCCAGGCTTGAAGCTGGTCAGGATGCTGGCTTCCGTGGAAGGAGCACTGCGCAGGTTCAGGCCGATACCGGTGTTGGTGCGTACATACATGGTGTTGGAGGAGCTGCCATCGCTAAGATACTTGCTCATCACATAACCCACAATGCCGTTTACTGTCACCTTGGTCCAGTCGGTGCCCTTTTCCAGGATGGTCATCCAGGTGCCGGTGGGGTACTGGCCCAGCACGGCGCTGCTCGTGGAAGCCTCTTGACGCAGGTTGAGGGAACCGCCTTTGACTACCATATAGTCCTCAGCGGCCAGCGACACGATGGGGAGCGCCAGCATCATCAGGGCTACGAGCAGCCAGAGGCATCTTTTGTAGATAGGGGTCTTTTGCATAGGGGATACCTCCTTATTGCTTTTGGCAAGGGGGAGCCCGTTGCCATTCTCCCATCTGACGAAGGGTCGTAGTTATATATTCCGTGAAATGGGCCTAAACCCATGGAAATACTTGGGTTTTCAGGCATCCTTCGGAAGAAAAATGGAAGGATGTGGGCCTGCGATAGCCTTCCTTCTTTGTCCAGCCTTGCACGGCTGGTACCAGGGCTGGACTTATTTTCCAGGTATGTCTGGCGAAAAAAGCGATCGCTCAGCATTCGGCCATGCAATGGAAAACGCACCCATGGGAGCTAAAGCAACATTTGCAAGCCTTTACAGGTTTTACTTGCGGGCTTTTAAGGCCAGCGGGACAAAATACCGTTGCGCTCATTTGTGAACGTCAAGGGAGGGCTAACAGTGACCAGCTTGCGGCGAATGATCGGTATGCCTGTGGTGTGGCAGGGAACGACGGTTGGGTACGTGGAACGGGGCGTCCTTACCCAAAGCGCCAGAAAACTGCAGGGGCTTGTGGTTCGGCGGGGACTGAGCACCGCCAAGTGGATCGGCCGGGCGCAGATACTATCCATTGGCAGTTCCTGTGTTTTGGTATGTGGCGAAACGGCCCGCATGCCCAAAACGCCGGAATTGACCCTGACCCGGGCCTATCTGACCAGCGGGGAATGGGCAGGGCTGGTGACGGATGCCATGATCAGCGGGGAGACCCTTCGGGTGACGGCCCTTGAGGTAAGCGATGGACCGCTGTACCGCCTTATGGGGCGCAGAGCCTACGCCACAGAGTACAGCGTGCGCAGGTCGGAGCCTTACCGGAAAACCGAGGGCCTCAACTGCGAGATCGTGGCGGCACAGCTCCACACCTGGGCGCAGGTGATAAAAGAGGATGGGAAGGAGGCACTATCATGAATATAGCAAGGATGGCGGTAACGGGTATTGTCGGGTTTGCGGTAGGCGCAGGTGCGATGCTCATGCCGGGGAATCAGAAGCTGAAACGGCAGATGCAGCGGCAGGTGGATACCCTGCGAAAAATGAGCAAAATGTGGTAGAACGCTGACCGCATAGGGAAGAAGGAACGATGTTGGAAGCAAAGCGGAACGCGCCTGTGCCCAAACGGCTGTGGCAATGGGGTCTTCTTATCGCCCTGGCAGCGGTTGTGGTTTGGGCGCGTTCGCTGCTTTGGCAAGCCGCCCTGCAGCTTTTCTTTGGCATGCTGGTATCCCTGCTCGCCATGCCGATTATGAAACGGCTGGAAAACCGCATGCCTGTGGGCCTGGCGGCCACCCTTTCCATGCTTGTCATTGCCGGGGTGCTTTTAGGGGCGCTTATCCTGCTGGTGCCCTTTTTGGCGGAGCAGGTGCGCCAGCTGGTGGCGCGGCTGCCCGCCCTATTCACGTTAGCGGGGGAGTGGTTGCAAAAAGGGGAGCAGTGGCTTTTGGACAATGGTATTTTGGTCGATACAGAGATGAAAAATGCACTGCTGGCAAATGCACAGACCTTGGCATCCAGGGTGGGGGCCGCCACCATGCAGCGGGCGGGCGGCATGCTTTCCAGCCTGAGTAAGCTGATGCTGGCACCGGCCTTTGCCTTTTATTTTTTGCGCGATCGCAAGCGCATCGGAGGCTGGCTGCTCATGCTGCTGCCTGTTAGCTGGCGGGATACCTCCGTTCGCATGCTCCGGGAGATGCGCCGGGAGACGGCGGGCTTCATCCGCGGCCAGCTACTGGTGTCCGCCGTGGTAGGAGCCCTAACCGGCCTAGGGCTTCTCCTCATCGGCATGCCCTCCTGGCTGCTGATGGGCCTGGCCATGGCTGTGCTGGAAATTATTCCATATGCAGGGCCTTTTTTAGGCGGGGCGCTGATCATGCTCTTTGCCCTTCAAGACGGCCTTTCTCGGGCGCTTTGGGCCTTGGGGGTGGTGGTAGTGGTGCAGCAGCTGGAAAGCGGCATGGTAAGCCCAAAGCTGATGAGCGATGCTACTCGTCTGCACCCTGTAGCGGTGCTGCTGTGTGTGATGCTGGGGGGCATGGCCAGCGGCATTATGGGCATTTTGCTGTCTATACCGCTGCTGCTATGCTTTAGGGCTGCCCTCAGGGTCCTGTCCCTGCGCATGGCGGAGGCGGAGGGTATCCGGTTAAGACCCAATAAAACCCAATGAAGTGTTACATATGGAAGGCCTTGCAATGCTTGACGAATAAGTCATCACATGGTAAATTAACAGGTGATGGAAATGGAAGCAGACTTTGCGAGGTGAACCATGAGCGATTTCCATACAGGCGATACAAACCGTGGCCGGACAAGGCGCAGGGCCCAGACCCAGGCTGAGCAGCTGTTTTTGGCACGCAATGCGGGCAGTGCCTACGATCCGGAGGATACCCTGGAGCCCCTTTCCCCTGAGGAGGCTTATTCCGATCCTGCCTATCAGCGGGGCGGCTTTGCTACCAACGATATATTTATCTCCAATGAAGCCCCGGCGATGCCTTTGATGCCTCCGGTCCCTGTGGCCCCGGCGACGCCTGCGGCCCCGGCCTATAATCCCTATGCCCGGCCCACCGGCGATGTGCAGCCTGCTCAGGAGAGCCAGGATGCCTTTGCGTATGCGCCGCCCCCTAAGTTTGAGGCTCCCAGCTACCTATATAACATAAACGCAGCAGAGGAGGAGCCTGCGGTCCCCACCTTTGCGCCCCAGGCCAACGTGTACCAGCCCAAGGCGGCCACCTGGGCGGAAACGGCCCGCCAAGCGAGCCTTTCCATGAGCCAGCGGATGTATAAGGTGGAGGAAGGCCAGGCGGATGCGCCCCGATCCAAGCGGCGAAAAAAGCGGGCGCTAAGGCGCGTTATCATAGTGGCCTGCGTGCTAGTGGTGCTTGGCGGAGTGGCCTTTCTAAACCGGGACTGGCTGATGGAGCAGTACCAGGGAGGCAGCCAGAGCGTTACTGCCGGAGTGGACCCGCTGGATATGAGCGTGGAGACCGCCGCTGTGAAGGGCTACGACCCTGCGCCGGAAACCAAGATCAACGAAAAGGCCACAAATAATATCGCCGCGCTGTGCGGCACCATGGATATTGAGACCTATGCCGTCACCGCCGCCAACGTGGCAGGGCGGGTACAGACGGCAGAAGATTTATACGATTATTACCTCTTCTCCGCTGCGGATGGACAGCTGCTGGGCTATTATGAAGGGCTATCCTCTGAGGATTTCTTAGCCCAGCCCGGGGATTGCTTTTATGTGCGGCAGCCTCCGTACCTGGTCTCAAGCCGGGGCAAGCCCCTGATCGACCCTGCATTGTACCAGGGCTACGTGGGCAAGGATGCCATCCTGGGTCCTATGGTCAATGGATGGGCGGTCATTAGCGATGCTGCAGGCACCAAATACAATTATATCAATGCCCAGGGCGAGATCCTCAGCACCCTCTGGTTCGCCAGGGCCTTTCCCTTTACTGGGGAGCTGACCGTGGCCTATGTGGACACAGGCAACCTGACAAACCCGGAGGAACGGTATATCCTGTATGTGCTATCCACAGGCGGTGAGATGGCAAAATGGAAAAATACCGCTGATACCCAGGGCGTGGTGGGCGCGGCCTGCGGCATGGTGTACATGGATACAGGGGAGCTGATCGCCCTGTCCGATTATAGTCAGCCCTTGTGTTATACCGATGATGTGTCCATCTACCTGGACTGCGAGGCCTTGGTGGTACGGGAGCGGGAAAGCGGCAAATGCGGCCTGTTCGTAGGTGGAGAGCAGCATTATGACTTTACCTACGACAGCATCCTTCCGGTAGAATGCGATATACGTTGGAGACAACAAGGGGATAGCCGCTTTAAGCTTTACGCGGTGACCGGGGCCCGGTATCCCTTGCCCTTGTCCCACTATTTCAGGCTGATGAAGGGGGACGAGCAAGAGATGGTGGCACTGTCTACAGGCTCGGTATACCCTGCGGCTATCGAGCAGTGAGTGAGCAGTGATCTAGCACATAGGAGGATGACAGAATGAAACGGTTTATCGCGGCTTTGATAGCCCTTTGCCTTATGGCAGGCAGCGGCTTAACGGCGCTGGCGGAAACGGAGACCAGCGAGGACATAAAAGGGAAGGGCATTGTCATCATCCGCAACAAGCAGGTGGAGGAAGGCGAAAAGCAAAAGCAGGCCATCGACTATCCCACCTTTCAAAGCGACAATGAAGCGTTGGTACAGTACCTGACGGATACTATTACCACGCCCTTTTTAGCCCTGCGCAAGCTGGGGCAGATGGCGGAGGACGAAGCCTACGCAGATGGCAGCAAGGATTTTATCCGCAGCGGCTATTTTGCCTCCATGGATTTTGAGGGTATCCTGTCTGTGGAAATGACCGTCACCAACCGGGCGGCGGGCCAAAAGACCCAGGAGACCCTGTTTATGTACAAAATTATCGACCTGGAGGCTCGCAAGGAGCTGACCCTGTACGATCTGTTTGACGAGACCCAGGCGGACGTGGACGCGGCCATCAAGGAAGCGGTGTTCACGGTAGGTACGGCCAACGGCTCCATTGCTACAGGACATATTAGCAGCGCGGAGCAGGTACCCATGGCTAATTCCTATTTTTTGGCCGAAAGCGTCTTTCGTTGCATTTATGCGGCAGGGCTTTTGGCCCCGGATGCTGTGGTGGTGGATGTTCCCTGGGAGCAGCTGCCCTTGCTGCGCTCCAGCTACCTGACGGGCCAGCAGCCCGTAGGGCTTTGGGAGGACCTTGAAGCACCCGTAGACGAAAGCAGCGAGCCTAGGGACGAGGATGCTGACACAGCTATGGACGAGGGCATGGAGGACGAAGCGGCCCTGCCCGTAGATGCAGCGCAGGCCCCACCGACCGCCGAGCCGCCGGCATTGGCCGCGGAGCCGCCCGCACCGACCGCCGCTGTCACAGCGGGCGAGGTCTTTACGCTGGCTCCTGTGCAGACCCCCACACCCATGCCTGTTGAAGGCACGGACAGCGATATCGTGGCCCTGCTGACCCATGGGCTTTGGAAGAAGATGGGCAGCGAGGGAAATGAATATTACCAGTTTACGGCAGATGGCAAGCTGCTGGTGGTCAGCGTCGAGGACTATACCCTCAATGGGGGATATATCCAAAGCGAATCCTTCTCTGGAGAGATCATTCCCGGGGGCAATACGGCATTTACCCTGAAAGCCGATGATACACAGACCGGCTACGTGCTGAACCGGACGGCCATCGAGATCCCGCCGGAGGAGCTGGTGACGCCGTCGCCTACGCCTGTACCCACGCCGACCCCCACGCCTTCGCCTTCGCCCACGCCAAGCCCTACCCCCACCCCGTCGCCAACGCCTACGGCTTCGCCCTCTCCCTATGAGCTGGCAAAGCAACAGGCCGTTTCCCTGGCAGCGCTGGGGGATGTGGAGTTTGAAAAGGTCAAGACCATGCCTGTATACCTGACCCCCTCCGAGGAGGGCTATCGGGAGCGTAACTGGCAGGTGACCACGGATGAAAACGTAAAGGTGTACGGAGTTGAGAATGGCTGGGTGTTGGTCAGCTATCCCATCGGCAATGGCTCCAAGGGCCGTATGGGGTATATCGAGGTCTCTACCCTGAAAAATGCTGACCAAGTGGCGCAGCTAGGCCTGGGTGCTTTTGAAGTGATCCTGGCCAAGGATGCCGCCGCCACGGACGACCCGGTCTATGGCAAGGGCAAGCTGACCACCCTGAAAAAAGGAACCACCGTGACCCTGCTGGCGTTTATGGATGAGGAATGGGCCTATGTGGAGGCCACCTACAAGAATGCGCCATGCCGGCTGTTTATCAAGCAGTCCTGTATCCAGCAGTAATAAAGCCAGCATGATGCTGGACCCACATAATAGCGCTTGGGCCAGCATCGCCATGAACCGTGCGCAATTGATTTTGTGCATAGCAAAGGCATTCCATAAAAGGCTACTAAAGGAGATTTACAAATGGACCGTAAGGAAGAGATTATCAAGCTGCAAATGGATATCATAAACCAGATGACCCAGAACAATTTGCGGCGGTTATCCGATGACCTGTGGGGGGCGCCCACGGCAGAGCCTGCGGTCCCCGGCGATATAAAGAACGCGATAGGGAAAGCGCCCGAGACCCCGGCCCCCGCTGCTGCGGCAGGGGCTATGGCGGCGGAAGCAAAGCCCCAGCAGGAGCAGCAGGACGCGCCTGAGGATATCGAAGCCTTGAAAAAGGAGCTGGAGGAGTACATAGGTCTTACCACCGTTAAAAAAGAGGTGGAAAGTCTTATCAATCTGGTAACGGTGCAAAAGCTGCGCAAGGAGAACGATCTCCCCCTGAATGCGGATCTATCCCTGCACATGGTGTTTTCCGGCAATCCCGGCACTGGCAAGACCATGATCGCTCGGCTGATGGCCCGCATATACAAGAGCCTGGGCATTTTGTCCAAGGGGCAGCTGGTGGAGGTGGATCGCAGCGGCCTGGTAGCGGGCTATGTGGGCCAGACGGCCATCAAGACCAGCGAGGCCATCGAGAAGGCCATGGGCGGCGTGCTGTTTGTGGATGAAGCCTATGCCCTTACCAACCGAGGCGGCACGGATTACGGCCAGGAGGCGGTGGATACGCTGCTAAAGGCCATGGAGGACCACCGGGATGATCTGATCGTGATCGTGGCAGGGTATACGGAGCTGATGGAGGAATTCGTACACTCCAACCCCGGCCTGGAAAGCCGCTTTAACCGTTTCCTATTCTTCCCGGACTATACTGTGCAGGAGATGCTGGATATTTTTGAAATGCGCTGCGAAAAGAGCGGCTATTGCTTGGCATCGGATGCCAGGGACCTGCTCAAGGGCCTGCTGGCATTGTTCAGCCTGGATTCCAAGGGCTTTGGCAATGCCCGGGGCGTGCGCAACCTGTTTGAACGGGCCGTAAGCGCCCAGGCCAACCGGCTGGCGGCCCTGCCCGCTATTGATCGGGACGCGCTGATGCTGCTGACCAGCGATGACATTCGCGTGGCAGGCGGCGGCGAGCAGGATGCATTGGTCGAGGCCCATGAGGAAGTCGGCGGTGAAAAAGCCTGCGAAGAAGATGTGGATGCCAACGCGGAGGAAGCCTGCGGGGAAGATGTGGATGCCAACGCGGGGGAAGCCTGCGGGGAGGACGATGCCGCAGGGGAAGGCCCTGACCGGGCGTAAAGCTTATAAAAGCGTATATGCAAAAGGCAGGCTGCTATCATGGACAGCCTGTCGTGTGATTTTGGGTCCAGGGCTTTAGCCCAGGCGGGGGCTGGGGCGACGCCCCTTC
>JAVBRJ010000026.1:0-21485 GCA_031548115.1 Eubacteriales bacterium
CCCACCATAAAGGATAACATATTTTATCTTTCTTACTGTGGGATGCTAAAGGGCATGGCCCTTTAGCAGGGGCTGGGACTCCGTCCCAGCGCTCTTTCTTATTGCGACAGCCCCGTTTTAATGTAGCCTTTTCCCTTCTCCTTCGCAAAAAGGGCAATATGGACTACTTTTTTTTTGATTTCATGGTATAATAATACATTGTATAACACTATGCGAAGGAAAGGCTCCTTCGCCGCAATGGAAAGGGACTGTGACTAATGACCAACGAACCTATTCTCCTGATCATGGCGGCTGGCATGGGCAGCCGGTACGGCGGCCTAAAGCAAATGGACCCCATCGGCCCGGACGGTGAATTGATCCTGGATTATTCCTTGTTCGATGCCAAGCGGGCGGGCTTTAAGCGGGCCGTTATCATCATCAAGCCGGAGAACGAGAAGGATTTCCGGGAGGTGCTGGGCGACCGGGTATCGGGACACATGCAGATAGACTACGCCTACCAGGAGCTGGGCCATATCCCCGAGGGCTTTGCCATCCCCGCCGAGCGCACCAAGCCCTGGGGCACCGGCCATGCAGTGCTTTGCGCCAAGGACCTGGTAGACGCGCCCTTTTGCGTTATCAATGCGGATGATTACTACGGCGCGGAGGCCTTCCGCCTTTGCTACGACCATCTCTCAAAGCTTAGCAGCGATAAGGACTATACCATGGTGGGCTACCTCCTCAAAAATACCCTCAGCGCAACAGGCTCCGTGGCCCGGGGCGTGTGCACGCTGGATAAGAGCCAGCACCTTACGGATATCGTAGAGCGCACCCACATCATTTCCACGGTGGATGGCCCTATGTATACAGAGGATGAAAAAACCTACCAGCGCCTATCCTCCAAAACCGTGGTAAGCATGAATATGTGGGGCTTCCCTGCCGCTATGATGGACCGGCTGGAGGAGGCCTTTCCCCGGTTTTTGAAAACCACCCTGCAGGAAAATCCCCTCAAGGGCGAGTTCTTCCTGCCCACGGTGGTGGACCTGCAGCTTCGGGCAGGCCGCGCCGAGGTAACCGTATATACCACGCCGGATAAGTGGTACGGCGTTACCTACCGCGCCGACCGGGCCGAGGTGGCCGAAGCCCTGCAAAAGCTAGCAGAGGATGGGCTGTACCCCCGGCCTCTTTGGCGGCAATAATCGCCTTTGGCATGATATGGCCCTCCTTTGCCCATAAGAAAGGTAAATAGGCAAGCGATGGAAAGACGAACTCCCACCCCTTTTACTCTGGTCCTTTGGATAGTGCTGGCAGCGTCCGTGGTGGCGGTCTTTGTGCTGGGCCCGGGGACCCTGACGGATTATCAGCAGATGCAAACGGAGCTGAACGCCACGCCTACGCCTACCGCGCAGGTGGACAGCATGCTGCTGGTGACCATCGACCCGAATAACACCCCTTCCCCTACGCCCCTGCTTATGAAGGTGGGCAGCGCAGGCGATGAGGTGACCCGCATTCAGGAGCGGCTTAAGGAGCTGGGCTTCTACAGCGGCGAGGTAGACGGGAAGTACGGCCAGGGCACCGCCGAGGCCGTGAAGCAGTTCCAAAGCCAGCATAACCTGGCCGCCGACGGCATTGCAGGGAATGACACCGTTACCTGGCTGTTCAGCGGCTCCGCCGCTACCTATATCCCTACGCCTACGCCCTCGCCCACTCCGGCGATGCTGCAAAAGGGCGATAAGGGTGGCTCGGTCACGGCCCTGCAAGAGCGGCTGAAGGAGCTGGGGTTTTATACCACCTCCGTTGACGGGGATTTTGGCGGAGGCACCACGGAGGCCGTGCGCCTTTTCCAGAGCCAGCATGGCCTGGACGTGGACGGCATAGCCGCCGAAAAGACACTTGCGCTTTTGTACAGCGACCAGGCCAAGCAGGTGGTGGCTACCCCCACCCCGGACCCCGCCAGCCTGCCCATGCTGGTGAATAAGGAAAACCTCGTGACCGATAACTACAAGCCCGGCAGCCTGGTGAACCTTCGCAACACCCTGCCCTCCAGCCTGGTGATGGTGAAGGGCAGCGATATCCAGGGGGATAAGGCCGCCGTCCAGGCCCTGCAAACTATGCTGGAAGCTGCCAAGGCCGACGGCGTGACGGGCTTTCAGGTAAGCGCAGGCTACCGTAGCGTCAAGTATCAGAAGCAGCTGTTTGACAAGCAGGTCGATGAATACCTTTCCGACGGCAGGAGCAAGGCCAGCGCCATCTCCGCCACCCGGCTGACCGTGGCGGACCCTGGCGCCAGCGAGCACCATACCGGCCTGGCCTTTGATATGACCGTCTCCGGCACCATCTTCAAGGGCACGGAGCAGCAGATCTGGCTGCACAAGCATTGCTGGGAATATGGCTTCATCATCCGCTACCAGGAGGACAAGGAGAAAATCACCGGCATCATTGCCGAGTGCTGGCATATCCGGTATGTAGGGGTGCAGCACAGCATTCCCATGCGGGATAAGAACCTGTGCCTGGAGGAATACATACAGCTTATGACGAATTAAAAAGTGGTTTAGGCCACTTTTTCTTATGTCCGAGATTTTTTGTATAAGCTGCCTACGCTCAAGCTGCTTGTACTCAAGCTGCCTACGCTCAAGCTGCCTTTGCCAAAGATGATCTCTTTATTTTAAGCGCTCTATAGCGGGAAGGAATTATATGCAATATCCGTTGATCGTTATCGGTGCGGGCCATGCGGGCTGCGAGGCCGCCCTGGCCGCTGCACGCATGGGGGTACAAACGCTGCTTTTGACGCTGGACCTGGGCAGCGTGGCCCTGATGCCCTGCAACCCTTCCATAGGCGGTACCGGAAAAGGCCACCTGGTGCGGGAGGTGGATGCCCTGGGCGGGCAGATGGGCCTTGCTATAGACCGCACCTTTTTGCAGAGCAAAATGCTGAACAAGGGCAAGGGTCCTGCCGTCCACAGCCTTCGGGCCCAGGCGGACAAGCGCCGCTACCATGAGGACATGCTCCACACCCTCTTTTCCACCCCAAATCTCACCGTCCGCCAGGGCGAGGCCAGCGATATCCTGACAGAAAACGGCCAGGTCAGCGGCATCAGGACCATGACCGGGGAAACACTCTCCTGCCGCGCTGTGGTAGTCTGCGGCGGCGTATACCTGAAAAGCCGCATCATCATCGGCGATTATACCAAGGATATCGGCCCACAGGGGCTGATGCGGGCGGAGGGGCTCTCCGCCTCCCTGCAAGACCTGGGCTTTACCCTGAGGCGATTCAAGACCGGCACCCCCGCCCGGGTGGATGCCCGAAGCATCAATTTTGACCAGATGGAGCCCCAGGAGGGCGACGACCCCATCATCCCCTTCTCCTTCCTGACAATGGCGGAGCTTGCCGATATAGGCGTTGCCTATCCCCTGGTAAACCGGGCAAAATGCTACTTGACCTACACCAACCCTATGACCCACCAGATCATTCAGGATAACCTGCATCTCTCTCCCATGGTACGGGGCGATATCAAGGGCACCGGTGCCCGGTACTGCCCCAGCATCGAGGACAAAATACGCCGCTTTGCCGACAAGGACCGGCATCAGCTGTTTTTGGAGCCAGAGGGGCTGGACAGCCCGGAATGGTATGTACAGGGCATGAGCTCCAGCCTGCCGGAAAAGGTGCAATGGCAGATGTACCGCAGCGTCAAGGGGCTCGAAAGGGCCGTGCTGACCCGCCTGGCCTACGCTATCGAGTACGACTGCATCGACCCTACGGAGCTGCAATTGACCCTTTCCAGCCGCCGCATCCCCGGCCTGTACTTTGCAGGGCAGGTAAACGGCACCTCCGGCTATGAGGAGGCCGCCGCCCAGGGCCTTTTGGCTGGGCTTAATGCCGCCTGCTATCTGCAGGAAAAGGAGCCCGTCATCATCACCCGGGATATGGGCTATATCGGGGTGATGGTGGACGATCTGTGCGTGAAGGGCACGGACGAGCCCTACCGTATGATGACCAGCCGCTGCGAATACCGCCTGCTGCTGCGTCAGGACAATGCGGACCTGAGGCTTACGGCCCTGAGCCATATGCGCGGCCTGGCGGATGACCGCCGCATGGCCCTGTGCGAAAAAAAGCAAGCGGAGACCGTCTCCCTGCTTGCGCAGCTTTCCAGAGCGCGGCTTTCCCCCTCCCCGGAGCGGGACGCATGGCTCCAGGCTCAGGACCAGCCCGTGACCACCGCCGCCCTTACCGCCCAGGAGCTGCTGCGCAGGCCCACTATCGACTTTGCCACCCTCATCAGCCTTTTTCCGGAGCTGGCCACCGCCTCCCCCACGGCGCAGGAGCAGGCTGAGCTGCACGTGAAATATGACGGCTATCTGAAAAAGCAGCAGGCCCAGCTACAGCGGGCCCGGGCCATGGAGGATTGGCGGCTGCCGGAGGACCTCGACTATGACCAGGTGCACAGCCTGCGCATCGAGGCCCGGCAGAAGCTGGCCCAAAAGCGGCCCCAAAGCCTGAGCCAGGCAGGGCGCATCCCCGGCGTAAACCCGGCGGATATCGCGGTGCTCATGGTATGGCTGAAAAAAGAAAGGAAGCCCGTATGACCCAGCAAGTACAAGCCACGCAAAAATCCAGCCGTTCCGCCCTTTTCCTGGTGATCTTCGGTGTATGCATGGTCAGCTATTCCGGCCCGATGGTAAAGGGCGCGCTGAACGCAGGGGCCTCTCCGGCCTCCGTGGCTTTGGTGCGGATGCTCTCCGCAGGGCTTTTGCTGCTTCCCTTTGAGCTTCGGGTCTGTGTAAAGCGCCGCATCCCCTTTGCCGTTGGCCCCCGCCAGTGGGGCTGGCTGGCGCTGTCCGCGCTGCTTCTGGCCGGACATTACCTCACCTGGATCACTTCCCTGGCCGGCACCAGCACCTTCGCCTCCGTGGCCCTGGTCTGCACCCAGCCGCTGTTTGTGGCCCTGTTCAGCTATATCCTTTTCCACGAGGTCATGCCCCGTTCGGCAGTGCCCGGGGCGGGGCTGGCGCTGCTGGGGGCGGGGCTGATTGCCATTTCCGGCCTCCTTGGTGACAAGCCTCCAGAGGCAGATAGCTCCATGGAGAACCTGGTAAGCAGCCTTTTGGCGCTGCTAGGCGCGGTGCTGATGGCCGGGCATTGGCTGGTAGGGCGGCATATCCGCAGCACCCTGCCCGCAGAAATATATACCCCCGTCCTGTACCTGCTCACTGCGATCATTCTGGCGCTGGTCCTACCCATTATGGGCGGCTTCTCTATGCCGGTAGAAGCCCTGCCCTATATGGCCGGGCTGGTTATCGGCAGCACGCTGCTGGGCCACACGCTCTTCTCCTTCGCCCTATCCCAGGTATCCGCCAGCGTGGTCAGCTTCGCGCTCTTAGGCGAGCCGGTAGGGGCCATGCTTTTCGCCATGCTCTTTCTGGGGGAGACCCCTACCCCCTGGGTCTTGGCAGGCGGCGGGCTGACCCTTTTAGGCCTTTGCCTATACCTGGGCTTTGCGGAAAAAGCAAGCTGATCCTAGAAAGACAAAAAAGCACCGGCTGGCCCCTTGCGAGGACCAGTCGGTGCTTTTCATATCGGGTATGTAATTATTCCACACCACCAAAGGTGCAGCGGCTTTCCGGCGGGAAGTGCGCGACAAAGGTCTTTCCGCGGGTCAGCAGGATCTCGTTGCCCTTATCATCGTAGAAGATGGTAGGCTCGTTTTCGCCAGTGCGGACCCAGTAGCCGGGGATATAGCGGCCGCCGATGAAGATATCCGCATTGCCCTGGCCCACAGCCTGCATATCAGGCATGATCTTGTTGTTGTTTACGTAATCGTAATGCACCCGCTGGATGATGACGTTAGAGAAGGACAGCTGCTCCTGGCTTTCCGGGCTGCGGTCCTCAGCCTCTGCAAAGGTCATGTAGGGGGCATCGCCGCTGTAGCGGTAGTACAGGTTGTTGGACTCATCATAGTAGAAGTGGGAGATATACTGCTTATCGCCCCAGTCCAGGTTGATGGAATAGGCAAAGTCATAACCATCGGTATAAGGGCTCTCGTCAGAGAAGAGGAAGGCCCGGGGCTCAGATACGAACTCAGCGGGGATCAAGCTGCGCATGCCCACCGCATCAATGTTGTAGTTATCGGGAGCCTTTACGCCGGAGACGCGGTATTTGTAGTCCTGGTAAGCGCCATCGAGGATGTTGAAGATAACGCCCTGCTCGTCCGCACCAAACTTGGCAAACAGCTCCTTGATGTTATTGTCCTCCCGACGGGGGCCGCCAGCGAAAACAATACCGGACTGCCACTCCTGCCGAAGCAGAACGTGACCGATACGTGCGGAACGCACAGGACCCACGCTGGTGGGCTGGCCTTCGGAAAAGCTATCGCTAAACAGGAAAGAAATACGGGTAGCGCCGGTGCGGTAAAGGATGCCCTCATAAACGATATCGGCGTACTGACCGCCCCAGGGAGCGCGTGCGCCAATACCAGCGGCCTTTACGGTCTTGCCGTTTACCTTTACGGAGTCAGTGGAGTTAGATATCTGCACGATCATGGGCAGATAGCTGCCAGACCAGGGCAGGCCGGTGGTGGGGCTTTCCCCGGCGATCATGCCATGCTTGGCGGGGGCTTGCTGAGGGGTGATGGCCCGATCTCCGCTGTCCTGCAATACCGTTACATTCTTGGTGGGGATGGTGTACTTATTAGGCTTCACCTTTGAAGCCGCCAGCGCCCCAACGCTGGAGAGCACGATCGCGCACGCAAGCGCAATAGAAACCATCTTCTTCATTATTACCTTGACCTCCTACTAGTTACGTTAGGCATCACGAAACCCGTATGATTCCATGTATTTTCCGTTCAGCGCATATTATACCATTTCCGATATAATGCGTCAACGTAATACATACGTAATATATGACGTATATCTTCCCAAAAAAGTTTCATTTTTCCAAAATATATTTTTCAAGTTGAAACTTTTCCCTTGTAAGCTTGACTTCCGGCCTTAATCCCGGCATAATGAAGGGTAGCGCATATGCGCATCCAGATATTGCGGGATAAGAGAGGAGCGGACACCATGCACATTATTGAAAACGTACAGCCGGGTTCCGTAGCCAGCCGCCACGGTCTTTGCCCCGGCGATGCTATCCTCTCCATCAATGGGGAGCCCCTCCTGGATGAAATTGATTACCAAGCCCTTACGGTCTCCGATAGGCTTTCCCTGAGCATCCAGCGCAAGGGGGGCCAGGAGGCGACCCTTGCCATCTGCAAGGAAGAAGGCGAGCCTCTGGGCCTGCGTTTTGGAGAGAGCATGGTCCTCTCCCCCCGCCATTGCCGCAACAAATGCATATTTTGCTTTATAGACCAGATGCCCCCTGGCCTTCGGGAGACCCTGTACGTAAAGGATGACGACTGGCGGTATTCCCTGATGATGGGCAATTTTGTGACCCTCACCAATGTGGATGACGCTGAGTTTGACCGGATGCTCCGCCGGAAGGCTTCGCCCTTGTATATCAGCGTCCACGCTACAGACCCAGCCCTGCGCTGCAATATGATGCACAACCGCTTTGCTGGGGATATCCTGACCCGGCTTAGCGCCTTGGCCGAGGCAGGCATCCATTTCCACTGTCAGATCGTTTTATGCCCCGGCCACAACGACGGCGCGCAGCTCCTTCGCACCCTCACGGACCTGAAAGCCCTTCACCCCGCCGCCCTTAGCGTGGCCATGGTTCCGGTGGGGCTCACCCGCTTTCGGGAAGGGCTGGCCCCTGTGACGCCTTTTACTAAGGAAAGCGCGCAGGCCCTGCTGGACCTTATCGCGCCCTTTCAGGCGGCGTGCCAAAAGGAAATCGGCACAACCTTTGCCTTCCCCAGTGACGAATTCTTCTGTCTGGCCGGGACCCCTATCCCCTCCGAGGATTGGTACGAGCATTATCCCCAGATCGAGAACGGCGTAGGCCTTCTGCGGCTTTTGGAAAGCGAAATGGAAGAAGCCGCCGCCTTTGACGATGAGCCTCCCGCCCCGCCCCAAAGGCTGCTCATCGCCACCGGAGTCTCCGCCGCGCCGCACCTCAGGCGGCTGGTAGACCGCTTTGCCCCAGAGACTTCTCACGTCGAGGTGCTGCCCATCCGCAATCGCTTCTTTGGGGAGACTGTCACCGTTACGGGGCTGCTCACCGGCGGGGATATCCTTTCCCAGCTGCCCAAAAACCCCGTCGGGGACAAGCTGCTGCTCTCCTCCTCCATGCTCCGCCACGAGGGCGATCTGTTCCTGGATGATATGTCACTTGCGGAGTTCCAGCTCAAAGCCCCTCTGCCTGTACAGATAGTCGGCCCTACCGGCCAAGACCTATACGACGCGCTACGCGCAAGATAAAAAGGAGAACCATATGCCCAAACCGCTTGTGGCCATTGTTGGCCGTCCCAACGTAGGAAAATCCACCTTTTTTAACAAAATCGCGGGCCGCCGCATCTCCATCGTGGAGGACACCCCCGGTGTCACCCGGGACCGCGTCTATGCGGACGTGGAATGGATGGGCCGCCGCTTCACGCTCATTGATACTGGCGGCATCGACATGCGCAGCGACGATGTGCTGCTGTCTCAAATGCGCCATCAAGCTCAGATCGCCATGGACACCGCCGATGTGATCTGCTTTTTCACCGATGGCCGGGATGGCCTGACCCCCGATGACGAGGACGTGGCCAACTACCTGCGTAAAACCAAAAAGCCTCTTCTGCTGGTGGTCAACAAGATGGACCATCAGGGGCTTAGCGATCAGCTATACGAATACTACAACCTGGGCCTGGGCGATCCTATCGCCATCAGCTCCACCAATATGCTGGGCCTGGGCGACCTGCTGGAGGCCATGGTACGGGCGCTGCCCCCTGCCGCCGAGGACGAGTTCGAGGACGCGGAGCACGTGATCCAGCTGGCGGTGGTGGGTCGCCCCAACGTGGGCAAAAGCTCCCTGTGCAACAAAATGCTCTCCCAGGAGCGCACCATGGTCAGCGATATCCCCGGCACCACCCGGGATGCTATCGACACCCTTTTTGAGGCCGAGGATGGCACCTGCTACAACATCATCGACACCGCCGGCATGCGCAAGAAAAAGGCCGTGGAGGATGAGACCCTGGAGCGCTACAGCGTGCTGCGCTCCATTGCCGCCATCGACCGCTGCGATGTGGCGCTGCTGCTTATCGACGCGCAGCTGGGCGTTACCGAGCAGGATACCAAGATCGCCGGACTGATCCTGGACGCAGGCAAGGCCGTCATCGTCGTCGTTAACAAATGGGACGCTGTGGAGAAGGAGACCAACACCATGGAAGCCTTCCGCAAGCAGGTGATCTCCGACCTCAAGTTCATGAGCTATGCTCCGGTGCTGTTCCTCTCCGCCCTTACCGGTCAGCGGGTGCACACCGTGCTGGCCCGGGTGAAGGAGGTCTTTGAGCAATACCGCAAGCGGGTAGCCACTGGCGTGCTCAACGAAGCCCTGGCGGATGCCCAGGCGGGCCTGCAGCCCCCCTCCTCCGGCGGCCGCCGCCTGAAGATATACTACGCCACTCAGCAGGGGGTATGCCCTCCCACCTTTGTCCTGTTCATCAACGACAAAGAGCTGATGCACTTTGCCTATGAGCGTTACCTGGAAAACTTCTTCCGCAAGACCTTTGGGTTTGAGGGAACGCCCATCCGCTTCATCCTCCGGGAGAAGCAAAAGGATCAATAACGTAGCTTATGAAGCCCCGTAACGCTGTTGCAGGCGGGCCTACGAGTACACCTGAAAATGGCTTTACCTGGTGGATTAATGCATATACTGCTGGAGGTTTTACATGCAATACCGTACCGATGACCGCAGCGGCCAGGCCCTTTCTATTCTGGGCTTTGGCTGTATGCGTTTTCCCCGTACCCTGGGGCAGGTGGATACCGCAAAGACCGAGAAGCTTATCCTGAAGGCCTATGCGCAGGGCATCAATTTCTTTGACACCGGCTATATCTACCCCGGCAGCGAGGAAGTGCTGGGCGACATCCTAAGCAAGCATCAGCTTCGGGAAAAGATCTACCTGGCCACCAAGCTGCCCATGGGCAAATGCAAGACCTACGAGGATTTTGACCGTTTTTTGGGTATCCAGCTGGAGCGGCTCAAAACCCATTATATCGACTACTATTTCATCCACAATCTCCCCAACCTCGCCACCTGGAACCGTCTTAAGGACCTGGGCATTGAGCGCTGGATAGCCGAAAAGAAGGCATCCGGCATTATCCGGCGGATAGGTTTTTCCTTCCATGGCATGCGCAGCGAGTTTGTAGGGCTTTTAGATGATTACGACTGGGATGTCTGCCTGATCCAGTACAACTACGTAAACGAAAACCACCAGGCCGGCCGGGAAGGCCTGCAGGAAGCGGGCCGCCGGGGCATCCCCGTGGTCATCATGGAGCCTTTATTGGGTGGGCGGCTGGCCACGGGCTTGCCCGCCAAGGCCCGAGAGGTATTCAAGAAAGCCGATCCCAAGGCTACGCCCGTCCAGTGGGGCCTGCGCTGGCTGTGGAACCAGCCCGAGGTCACCGTGGTGCTTTCCGGCATGAACAGTGAAAGCCAGCTGGACGAAAACCTGTCCATCGCCAATGTCTCATCCCCCGGCATGATGACCGACGCTGAGCACCGCGCCATTGCCACCGTGGTGGATATCTTTGGTCAGGCTTACAAGGTTCCCTGCACGGGCTGCAACTACTGTATGCCCTGTCCCCACCACGTCAATATTTCCGGTGCTTTCTCCGCCTATAACGCCTACCATGCCGTAAGCAGGTTTACCGGCATCCAGCAATATTTGACCAGCGTCGCCAGCGCCACCCCCGAAAAGGACCATTCCCCCAGCTTGTGCGTTAAATGCGGCAAATGCGAAAAGCAATGTCCCCAGCACATCGCCATCATGGACGAGCTGGAGACAGTGAAAAAGACTATGGAGCCTTTCTGGGTTGGCACGCTGAAGAAGATCGTGCGAAGGATGGGCTCGTGAAAGCGAGGGGGACGCTGGAATTTGCACTGGGCATCGGCTGTCTCAAAACAGCCTCGGAATGAAAAGTTGCACAAAAAAGCCTCCCAAAGCCAGCATGTAATAAGCTGATTTTGGGGTTCTACAATGAGTGGCCTTCAAAAACCTATTTTGAGACAGCTCCATTTCTATGCGTTTCTACGCTACCAGCTTACGTACAACCGGAATCTTGCACAGCACCCAGGAAATACCTAAGCACACCGCATATACCGCGATCTCCCAGACCAGCACCGCCGCAAACGGCGGTATGCTTTGGGACAGTGGCACAAAAAGCTTAAGCTGGCTCTTAGCGATCACCATATCCTGGAGAAGGTACACTCCAAAAGCGCAGCGGCCTACAAGGGCGGCTATTTTATTCTCCTTATAGAGGATCGGCTGGCCCTCGGTATGGATAGGCTGGACGGCCTGCATAGCCTGGGCCTGCGCTGGGGCATCGACCGGGTCCCGCCGGCTCAGCGCCTTGCCCGCCAGCATAGTGCCCGCCGCGCTCAGCACGATGGTCAGCGAGGGCAGGGTGCGCTCATCCATGAACCAATATTTTTCGCCAGGAGCCACCCGGGTATATTCCAGCGCGGTCAGCCCAGCCGACATCGCCACCGACACAGCCACCAGCCCTAGGCCTGCCCCTATGTGCCAGGGCTTCGCCTGCACATGGGCATGGATCAAATGTCCCAGGAAAAACAGTCCGATGAAAAGGCCGGGAACCGTGATCGCCGTATACTCCGGCAAAGCCAAGCCGGGCACATAATGGTTCGCCAGGGGCCACACCGTTCCTACGCCCAGCAGCAGCGCCAGCATATAGCCATAATCTCGGGGCTTCATGGCCTTTTCCATGCGCTGCCAAAGGGGCAGGCCCGCCAGCAGCCCGATGTAAAAATACAGGTACCAGAAGGAATCCGTGATGCGCTCCGTCCAAATCCGGGCCAGGAAGCCGGGGATATTCAGCATATGCGCCCAGCCGCCACCCAGGCGAAGGCCTTCCTCCACATAATACAAATAGGAAAACACGATAAGCGTTGCCACCATCCGCAAAATGCGCTGGCCCGTGCGGCGGTAGCTGTCCATTTTGGGCAGGAGCAGCGCGCCGGAAAGCATCACAAACAGAGGTACCGCCATCTTGCTTACATAGTACCAAATAATGGACAGCAGCCACTGGCTATCCCCAGGCGCGAAGGCCTGAAACACATAGCTGTTGGTATGGTTTACGATCACCAGGAAGCTGGCTATGCCCCGAAGGCTATCCAGATAGGCAACGCGTTTCCGTTCGGTCATGGATGCGCCTCCTTGCTTACGGCTCAGCTGGGTCTGACCGGGGGCACGTGCCGCCCAGGCAGTCAGTCTCCCGTAGCACCTCGAAGGTCAGGATCGCCAGCAGGACCATATTCGCCGCCGCCCCCAGCTGCAAGCTGAACATAGGCTGGCGGAACATATACTCACAATAGGCGCTGGCTACCGGTACCAGGCCCAGCAGGACATACGCAAAGCCCCGGGGCTTGCCCGTGCACACCGCCCAGTACAAAAGCAGCAGCTCGCTGACGATGCCGTAGCGCTCGTGCATCTGCGGCATGAAGAACACGCACACCAGCACGCACCACGCCCCCAGCAGCAACACCGCCTTATCGGTCAGGTGTCGCTTTTTTGCGATCAGCCATGCCGCCATGCCGCCTAGTCCCGCAATAGCCACGCACATGCCATAGCGGCAGATCATGCCCTGTATCATCTGCTTTTTGCTTAGGGCATCCCCAAGGAGGGCATAAAAATTAGGATAGTTATAGGTGGGCACCGCGTACATATCCACCTGATTGAAATAACAGGTAACGGCGTAAAAGGGGCTATGGCCGAAAAACGCCATCGGCAGCCCGGACACCACCAAAATAGCCGGAATAATCAGAAATTGCCAAATGCTAAATTTCTTTTCCGTAAAGTAGTAGATCACAAAGAGGGGCAACAGCAATATCGCCTGTAATTTCAGCGCCAGTGCAACGCCCATATGCACCATAGCCCATATACTTTTATCCCGCAAAAGGCACCACACCGCCAGCACGCAGAAGGCCGCAAAGCAGATATCCGCCTGACCCCAGCCCGCGCCATTCAAAATGAGCAACGGATGGAAGCACAGCAGCATAAAGGTAAGGGCGGTGTACCGCTGCTTTTTATCCTTCGGGGCCACCTGATAGACCGTCAGGCAGCTGGCGACAAAAAGAACCACCTCAAAGGCCAGCGTGGATAGCTTGATCGCATCGGAATAGGACAGGGGCAGCTTCACCAAAATAGGGAACAGATACAGATATAGCGGGCTGTACGTGCTGATAGTGCCCAGGGCGTTCATGCCGCCTTCCACTGTGGCATCGTACCAGCTGCTCAGCATAAACTCCATATCCGCTACGATCAGCGGCATAAAGGAGTACCGAATAAATATCCCCAGCAGCGCGCAGGCGGCCACCGCCCACCACAGCACGTTTTTCTTGATGCTGTCTACCAGCTTTTCTTCCCATTTCATCATTGGCACGATCGCTCCTTCAAGGGTTTCAATCAAATGATAGGCTTGCGTTCAGCTCGAAGGCTTTTATCCTATGGCTTACCGCCTGGCCCCATACTGCGAGAGCCACTTTTCGCCCCGCTGGATGCTGTCCATCACGGCCGCCTTGGCAGGTCCGCCCCGAAGGCTTCTGCGCTCCACGCAGGCCTCCAGGGATATGGCCTCGTATACGTCCTCATCAAAAACCAGGCTTACCTTTCGCATTTCCTCCAGGCTCAGGTCCAGTAGCTCCCGCTTTTCCCGAACGCACTGGGCCACCAGCGTGCCGCTTACATGGTGCGCATCCCGGAAGGGGATACCCTTGCCCACCAGGTAATCCGCTAGGTCCGTGGCGTTGGTGAAGCCCAGGGCGGCGCTTTTGCGCATGGCTTCCTTTTGGAAGGCGGTGGTCCGCAGCATCTCCGTAAAGGTGCCAAGGCACTTATCCAGTGTATCCGCCGCGTCAAAAAAGGCTTCCTTGTCCTCCTGCATATCCTTGTTATAGGCCAGGGGCAGGCCCTTCATCACCGTCAGCAGGGTCATCAGGTCGCCTTATACCCGGCCCGTTTTGCCCCGGGTCAGCTCGCAGGCATCGGGGTTTTTCTTCTGGGGCATGATGCTGGACCCTGTGGCAAAGCCATCGTCCATCACCGCCGTCGAAAATTCATTGGTGGACCAAAGGATCAATTCCTCGCAGAAACGGCTCAGGTGCATCATAGAAATGGATGCGGCGGACAAAAAGGACAGCAAAAAGTCCCTGTCGCTGACCCCATCCAGGGCGTTATCCGTCACCTGTGCAAAGCCCAGCAGCTCCGCCACCCGTTCCCGGTTCAGCGGGTAGGTGGTCCCAGCTAGGGCACCACTGCCCAGGGGCATTACGTCCGCCTCGGCATAGGCAGCCTCAAACCGCTTCACATCCCGGGCGAACATCTGAAAATAGGCCATCAGATGAAAGGCCAGGGTAATGGGCTGGGCCTTCTGCAGGTGGGTATAGCCCGGCATCAGCGTGCCCGTATGCTCCTTGGACAGATCCAGGATCACCCGCAGCAGCGCCTCCAGCCTCTCCATCATGTGCAAGCAGCTTTCCTTGGCGTACATCCGCACGTCCAGGGCTACCTGGTCGTTGCGGCTGCGGCCTGTATGCAGGCGCTTGCCAGCCTCGCCAATGCGCTCTGTCAAAAGGGCCTCCACAAACATGTGCACATCCTCCGCGCCCATGTCGATGGTCAGCTTCCCCTCATCGTATTCCTTCAGGATGCCCTCCAGGCCCTTAACGATGGCCTTTGCATCCTCCTTGGAAAGAATGCCCTGCTCCCCCAGCATGGTGGCATGGGCTATGGAGCCCTGAATATCGCAGCGGATCAGCCGCTGGTCAAAGGGGATGGAGGATTGAAAATCGTCCAGCAGCGCGCTGGTGGGTTTTTCAAAGCGTCCTGCCCAAAGCTTAGTCATGAAAGATCGTCCTTCCTTCGTAGCGTCAATGGCTTATTATAGCATATAATCGAACCAAGGAACAGATAGGTGTGGTATAATGGCGCTATGCGGGGGCTTCGCCCTGCTCGCTCTATAACAACACTTGGAGGCCTGCCTATGAACGCTGCGCTGCTGGAGTTTTTTGACAGCTGCCCTGCCGCCCTGCCCCTGTACGAGGCCGTTGAGCAGGCCATCTTCCAAAAGGTGCCTGCGGCGAGCCTTGTGGTGCATAAGACCCAGATCGACTTCAAGGACAAGCGGGCCTTTGCCTATGTATCTCTGCCCTTTCGCAGGACGAAGGCCATGCCCAAGGTCTGCATTATCGTGTCCTTTGGCCTGGCCTACCGGGTGGAGGATGAACGCATATTTCAAGCCGCCAACCCCAGGCCTAATCGCTGGACCCATCACGTGATCGTAGCGTCACCCATAGAGGTGGACGACACCCTGCTGGGCTGGATCATGGAGTCCCATGCCTTTGCCCAGCGGTAACGATGCCCCTGGCAGAAAGCCCCAAAGTTAGGCACGCAGGAAATGGCAAAAGTCGCGCCTGGTTTAAGGACCGAGCGCGGCTTTTTGATGCTATGCAATTTGATACTTTTCATCAGATAAAGCGAATACCCGCTTCCGTCTGCTTTTCGTGATAGCGGCCGACCAGCGCCTTGATGCGGTCATAGGGGTTTAGCAGTCCGCTGAGGCTCCGGTCGTGGTTGAGGGAGGCGATGATGTAGGAAATATACTTGCTCATATCCGCCTCGATAAACCAGGGGGCATTTTGCAGCTCTGGCGTGCGATAGGTGAGATTGGTGGAAATGATGCGGCTGATAAGCCCATCCTCATATGCCTTGTCAAAGGCATCCAGCCCATTGGTGAACAGGGCAAAGGTGGCGCTGGCGAAGATGCGGTTGGCCTTGCGCTTTTTAAGCTCCTTGGCTAGATCCAGCACGCTGTCACCAGAGGACAGGATATCATCGGATACGAATATATCCTTGCCCTCTACAGAATCGCCCAGATATTCGTGGGCAACGATGGGGTTGCGGCCGTTCTCAATGCGGGTATAATCCCGGCGCTTGTAGAACATGCCCATGTCCAGGCCCAGCACGGAGCTGTAGAAGATATTCCGGTCGATAGCGCCTTCATCGGGGCTGACGATCATCATATGGTCCTTATCCAAATGCAGGTCGATCTCCGTGCGGAACAAGGCCTTCAATATCTGGTAGGTGGGCTTTACGCTGTCAAAGCCGATAAGCGGTACGGCGTTTTGCACCCGGGGGTCGTGGGCATCAAAGGTGATGATATTGGATACGCCCATCCGCTCCAGCTCCTGCAGCGCCAAAGCACAGTCCAGGCTTTCCCGGCTGGTGCGGCGGTGCTGGCGGCCCTCGTAGAGCATGGGCATGATCACGTTGACCCGCTTGGCGCGGCCGCCTACGGCGGCGATGATGCGCTTTAAATCCTGATAGTGATCATCCGGCGACATGGGCACATCCCGGCCGTACATTTTGTAGGTTTTGTTGTATGCGCCAACGTCCGAAAGAATATAAATATCGTAACCGCGAACGCTGCTTTTCAGCATGCCCTTGCCTTCGCCGGTGCCAAAGCGGGGGCATTCGGCTTCGATCAGAAAGTTTTCGCGGTTGTGGCCCATCAGGGAGAACAGGGGCGTCTCGTCCGAGGCCTCCTGCTGCTCGTACCATTTCATAAGCCAGGAGTTGATCTTCTGGCCCAGGTCCTCACAGCCAGGCATGGCGATCAAGCCGAGGGGTCCGAAGGGAACCGTTAGTAGATCGTTGTTCCAACTACTTACAAAGTCCGTCACATTCTTGCTCCTTTACAGCCGCTGGGCTCGTGTCCTTGGTTCAAAAATAGTATATCTCAAAATCAACTTTCTGAAAAGGGATGAACGCAAAAAAACGAACATTTTGTCCGCTTTTGTGAAAAATACCCAGCTTATCCAAAACGATTTCGTCAGATTTCGGAGGAATGTTATGAATAGTATTAGTTTGGCCTTTTTTACTGTACTTCTTATGGCATTATCTGAGCCCTGTATGGCAGCAGCCCAGGAGGCGGCCGCCGTGTTTGCGGCGGGGGTCATGCCGGCGCTGTTCCCCATGATGGTGCTGGCGGGTCTGCCCATGGGCGGGGGCAAGGGGCATTATTCGGAAAAAGCCCAGGGAAGCCTGTTGATAGGCACAGTGGCCTTTGGCTTTGCGGCAGGCTCGCCTGCCGGAGCCCGGCGCATAGCCATGCTGCAAGGGCAAGGGCGGGTCTCCTCTGCCCAGGCTGCCCGGCTGTACATTACCACCGGGGTCATGAGCCCGCTGTTTTTTCTGGGTAGTATGACCCGGTGGATCCAGGCGCCTAGGGCCTGCGCCCTGTTGCTGGGCATGCATTGGCTGGCCGCGCTGCTGACCGGGGCTATAGGCTGCCTGTGGCTGCCGGGAAGGGCGGGCAGGGCTACACAGGCCAGCCGGTCCTTCGTTTCGGCGTCTTCTGCCACTTCGCCTCCGCCAACCCCATCCACTTTGCCGCCTTCATCTACAGCGCCCTCTCCTGTCCCCTCCCTGCTATCCCTCCTGCCCGAAGCCATTGCCGGGGCCGCCCAGGCGCTTCTGTCCGTCTGCGGGGCTATGATGCTGTTTTCCGTGCTCATGGCGATCATTAGGGGCCTGTGCGCATGGCTCCTTCCCGCGTGGGCGGCAGGACACCCAGGCCTCTGGTCCGTGCTGCACAGCCTTTTGGAGGTAGGCGGCGGCGCTTATGCCGTCATCCGCGGCTCCCTGTATCTCTCCGAGCACAGCTTGGCGCTGCTGTGCGGCCTGTGTAGCTTCGGAGGCCTTTCCATCTGGATGCAAAACCTCACCTTTGCCGGGGAAAGCATCCGCCCCCTGGCACTGCTCCTGTTTAGGGCAGCCCACGGGGCGATAGCCTACGGCCTGTGCCGCATTATCTTTTTCTTTTTTCCGCTGGAAGTGAAGGCCTTTGGTGGGATGGTGGCTCAGCCGCTGGTTATTCTTGGGGATCCCCTTCCACGGCTGGGATTGCTCCTGGGGCTTTGCTGGCTTGGGATTTTTTACCGTAGATCCAAAACTTGCTCACCACATAGTTGAACACCATCACCAGCACAAGCTGCACCAGCTTGGCCGCCGTATTGCCCATGCCCAGGGTAAGCAGCAGGTTGAACACGCCGATCTCGATCAGCACCAGGCTGGCCAGACGCCCTCCGACAAACTGGCAAAACTCCTTAAATATGGTCTTTTTGCTGCCACCCACCTGCCGGAACACCATACCCCGGTTGATCCAGAAGGCAAAGACCACCGCGATGATCCAGGCCACCACATTGCTGGCATTCGCCTGGGCGGTGGTAGCACCGTCTATGGTGTGATCGGCGGAAAGGATCATGCAGCCGACGGAAAAAACCACAAAGCTCAAGACCGTGGTCAATCCGCCTGCGATCAAATAGCGAAGCAGCTCATATTGCTTTTCGTGGGTATTCAGGTAGTTCTTGATCTTGCGAATCATCAGGGGTCCCTCCTATTATTCTTCGCCGTGGTCCCCACGGGCATAATCACAGCTTAGTATATCCTCCACATTAACTCTTACGGGGTTTTTACGGGCGCCTATCTTAAGGTCCGTTTGGCCGTTTTCCAGCGCCAGCACCGTTACCGTTTTCTGGGTCAACGCCCCATCCAGCATGAGCATAGCCTTAATGGGTCGCTGATGCTCCAGGGAATACCGTAAAAACCGCTCCATAAGGGTTCTCCTTTTTTTATGGCTTATCCTGCTTGGGCTGCGCTCATCATACGCAGAACGCTGATTTTCCGTGCTTCCTCCGGCACTTCAAATATCCGCTGGTTCCCGTCTCCACTTTCGTATACCAGCGGGAACAGCCTCTCCAGCGCTGCCTCGTCCACGCCATAGGCGGCCCCCCGCTCATAGGTGGAAACATAGATGTACTCCACCCCGTACTTTGTAAGCAGCGAAAGGTTTTCCTCGGGGTCCGCGTAAAACGCCGCTATCTCCGCCCTCCGCTGAGTGGTATTAAAGCCGTGATAGTACAGGTACAGATCGCTGGAGCACAGGATGGTGCGCCCCGCCAGGGAGCTGACCGGGTTTAGGTGCTGGTTGCCGGTGATAAAGACGCTGTGCTCTGGGGTCTCGGTCTTCACGAATTCCGCCAGCTGGATATCCTCCCGGGAGTATGCCTGGTAATCGCTGACGCATTCCCGGGCCACCGTAAGCCCTGCGGAAAGAAAGCAAGTGATAAGGAAGCCCGCCGCGATCAGCCGCTTACCCTCCAGGCCTTTCAGCTTTTCATACAGCAGCAAGGCATAGTCCGCTGCCATGGGCAGGCAAAGCATGAACCAAACATACAGAAGCTTGTTGTTATCATACTCGTTGGGCTGGAACAGCACAAGCTCTGCCACGATGTAGATCAAAAAGGCTCCGGCGGCTATCAGCCGGTTTTGATAGGGGCCGTTGTCCTTGCCCCGCTGGCAAAGCGCCAGAATGATCAGGATAAAGGGCAGACCGATATTCTTGATGTAGAACCACAGGTAGGGGTCTACCAGGCCGTTGCCGCCCCGGTTGTTGCACCAGTTGAACTGGAACCGTAGAAAATGATCGCTGCTTGTGGCCTGCACAAAGGTGAAGCCGATCAACTGGGGCAGGGCCAGGGCTGCCGTGATGCCGCCGTAGATAAGCCAGGGGACAAACGCCTTCCCCCGTTCTCCCTTGGGGGCATGGGCCATGGCGTACAGACAAAAGCCTGTGCTGGAAAGGCCTAGGGCCAGGAAGCTGTGGGTATGCACAAGGGGCATGCCGCCGGCGAATATCCCCAGCAGCATCAAAGCCCGCAGGTCGTGCTTTTCCTTGTTGCACAAGGGGGGCAACAGCAGATTAAAGCAGGGGAGCAGCATGGTCCAGCCGCCCAGAATGCCCCGCTGGGGCACCAGCATATCGCAGATGATATTGGACCAGCGCAGGTTGTTGGGGTCAGGTTGATTGGTAGGGCATTGATAATACCCCTCCATCACATTGCGCAGGTTATCCCATAGGGTAGTGACGACTCCGTTTTCCACCCTGCCGCTAAGGATATAGAAAAAGCCAAGGCCTCCATTGAAGAACAAAAGAAGCACCGCCAACACCGCCGCGCCCCGCCTTTTGCACAGCTGGGCGCAGAGCAGCCCATATCCAGTATAGACCAGGGTCATCATCACCGTGCCGGAAAAGGCCATGGCCGTAGGCAGGGACATGCCCAGCATGTACAGGCTGGTAGCAAAGGAATCTGACAGGTATGGGTAGGCCATGGTGGCCCCCAGCATCAGGCTGTTATCCAGCGGAAAGGGTGCGTTTACGATGCTGGTGGTCACCGCCAGGTGCAGGGAAAGGTCCCCATAGGTGCTTTGGCCTACGTGGTAGGTACCGTCCGCCGCAGGGCGAATGCTATGGGTATACTGCAAATAGCCCGACAGCAGCACCATGGGCACCACCAGCACCAGCAGGGTCGTAAGCAACTGCTTTTCATTATCGTCAAAGGGGGCCAAGGGCCGCTTGGGCTGCCCCGGCTGAGAGCCCCGCTTCCCCTTATCTCGCGCTAGAAAAGCCAGCCCGCACAGCAACGTCAGCACCCCTGCCGCTACCCCATGGGCCGCCAGGGTAAAGCGCATAAAGTAGGCCACCAGCGCCGGCAGCCACATCATAAGCAAAAGGCCCAGGGAAAAGCCGATATAGCCCCGGACCACGGGCCGCAGCCGGGGCAGCAGCATCCGCGCTATCCACCAGCCGCCTCCAAAAAACAAAAGCAAATAGGCAAGCGAAAACAATTCCATCCTCCTATACGGACAGCATTTGCCGGAAGAACTGCACCGCCGTTTGCAGCGCGCCATCCGTTATCGTGCACTCCCCTGCCAGGGCCTCCGCCCCGTTCACCAGAAAGGGCGAGAAGCGGTACACATTGCCCCGAAGGGAGGTGTAAAAACGGCCGTCCGTGATATAGGGCGACAGGCACGGCGCGATGACCGCCCGGTCAAAAAGGATCTCAATGGCGGTCTCCAGGGCATCCCAGGCCTCGCCGCCGGTCCGGCTGCGGGCGCTGTGCTCCAGCTCCACGTCGCATTCCACCTTCAAGTCCTCATTGCCCACCTTTTCCCGGATCAGATGCTTCCATACAGGAAGCTTTTTCCCCGGTATGGTGGTCTGGCGGAAGGAAAGGGCCGCGCTCTCCGGCTGGCTTACGCCATTGCCCACGGAGGAAAGCCCCGTAAGCGTCCGCTCGGACAGAAAAAACTGATTGAGCACTGCCCGCTTCCGCCACAGCAGGCGGATCAGCGGGAAGGTGAGCCGGGGATGGGCCACCAGCAGCCGCTGGGGCAAGGGCGCGTGCTGAGCCAGCTCCAGCAGCAGCGCCTCGCTGCTTTTGCAAAGGGCGGCCTTGCGGCTGCCCCGGCCAAGCCGTGCGCCGCTTTTAAGCAGCGCGGTGAGGGGATTGCCCT
>JAVBRJ010000007.1:0-135762 GCA_031548115.1 Eubacteriales bacterium
AGCATGTCCTTGATATGGATGGAGGTCCGGGAGACGTGCATCCCGCTGAGGCCCTTCGCCTGACAAAAGACCGTCCAGCTGCCCAGGACTATGGCGGGCAGCACGATGGCCAGGATGATCCAAGCGGGCTTAGCGCCCTTCCTTTGCGGCGCGGATACGAACAGGAGCAGCGTCAGCGCCATCAGCGCCCAGACCGTGCCCATCTGCTTGACCAGCACCAGCGCGCAAAGGGAGAGGATAAAGCATACCCAGGTGAAAGGGCTGTCCGGGCCGGGTTTGCGCAGGAGCCAGGCTTGGCAAAAGGCATAGCCTGTTAAAATGCCCAGCGCCGTATCCACATGGAGGAAGGGATAGACCTTGGCGATGAGCATGGTGGGCACGCCCAGGATGAACCCTAAAAAGGCCGGCATCCAGTACGCCTTTTTCCAGGTCAGAAAGCGCGTGAAGGGCAGAAGGAACGCCGCCTGAAAGGTCCACAGCATCACGTACAGGGTGGGCTCGCTCCATTCGCCCACCGCAGCCATGCCCACCCACTGGAACAGCTGCATGCCCGGGGTGTAGAGCATGAAGTTGGGCGCCAGATGATGCACGGCATCCACCAGGCCATTATGGGCAAAGATAGAACGAACCTCGATGGCCCAATAGTTCAGGTCGTCAAAGGCCATTACATAGTGGCTGCGGCTGGCAAAATAAAATAGCACGGACAGCAGCACGAAGCAGCAAAAGCCGGGGGTGAGGACGTTGCTGACCAGGGAGCGGAGGATAGCCTTTCCCTGGCCACGGAGGGCCTTTAGGAGCAGCGCCAGGGCGGTAGCCGCCACCGCTGCCAATAGCAGCCACGTAAGCCATCCAAGACCCTGGAACATGGCCAGGCCATAGCATACCAGGATCAGCCCACATATAAAGGGCGCCAGCATACATTCAAAGCGCTTTTGAAGCAGCACACTCAGCAAGATAGGCAGCATTATCAGGACGATCGCAAGAAGCATAGAGGGTCTCCTTATCAGTAGTATTCCAATACGGGGCTGTCGCCATCCCATTCCACCGCGTACAGCGTCACAGGCTCAAGCCATTCATCCTCGGAAAAGCCGGTGGCATTGCGGTAGAGGGGGTTGTTTTCATCCATGCAGATCACATGGGTGACCTGGGACTCCCCAAGGATATTAGCAAGCCCCTGAGGGGTCAGGTCGTTATCTACGCAGTAGAGGATCTTGGCGGGCCCTAAGGCATAGCGTATGCGCGGGTACAGGGCGGGGTCGATGGAGTCCTTGCCATACAGGACGATGGCGGTTTCCGGCTCCTCCAGCTCGTCTGTCCAGAAGTTTTCCGCCTGGATGGAGCTGAGCACATCCTGCCAGCGGTGGCCAGGCTGAACGGTGAACAGGGCATCGTAAACGCTGGACCAGCCGGTGCACAGCACCACCAGCGCCAAAAGAGAGGCATACAGGGCCTTTTGGGGAAGGCTGTGGCGGGGTGCTGCGGTCCACCCTTCCAGGGCCGCCCAGGCAAACAGCAGGAAGGCACCAAAAAGGTAGGGGAACAGGTAGCGCTGGGTCAAAACGCCGACGGTGGACAGGATCGAAAAATGATAGTACTCATCGTAGAAGGTGGTGGCAAGGGTAAAGCAGTAGCTGAGAAGGAAAAGCACAAAGGTGATCCCCAATGCCAGGGACAGGCGAAGCAGGGTCTGCCTGTGGCCTTTTTTGAGCATCACAAGGAGGATGGGGAGGCCTATGAAGAAAACGATCCAGAAAAGCCTGGGAAGCTCCAGCCACTGCCCGGAGGCATAGGAAAGCTCCGTGGCAGAGGCGGTGAAGACCGTCCACAGGGTGGCGGGGAGGCTCAGCATATGCTCCGGAAGGGTCCAGGTGCCGGCCAATATGTCCTGGATGTGGGATGAGGTGCGGGAAAGATGTATGCCGCTAAGGCCCTTCACCTGGCAAAACAGCTGCCAGCTGCCAAAGACCAGGGCCGGGAGCAGGCAGGCGGCCACAAGCCAGAAGGGCTTTGCGCCCTTCCGCTGAGGAGCGGATACAAAAAAGAGCATAAACAGCGCCATCAGCGCCCAGGCGGCCCCCATATGCTTAAGCAGGATCATCAGGCAAAGGGAGAGGATAAAGCATATCCAGGTAAAGGTGCTGTCCGGCCCGGGCTTTCTTAGCAGCCAGGCCTGCACCAGGGCATAGCCCATAAGGATACCCAGGGCGGTGTCCACCTGCAGCAAAGGGTAGCATTTGGAGATCATGACAGTAGGAGCCACCAGGATGAACACCGCAAAGGCCGGGATCCAGTAGCCCTTCCTCCAGGGGATAAAGCTTGTGAAGGGCAGCAAGAAAATGGCATAAAAAAGCCACAGCATGAAAAATAAGATGGGCTCAGACCACTCCCCAAGGATCGTTAGGCCTATCCACTGAAACAGCTGCATGCCGGGGGTGTAGGTCATAAATTCAGGGCTTAGGTGGTGCACCGCGTCCACCAGGCCGTTTTGCGCGTAAAGGGAGCGGACCTCAATGGCCCAATAGTTCAGGTCGTCGATGGCGATCACATAGTGGGAGCGGCTGCCCAAGTAGAAGACCCCACCCACCAGGATCAGGCAGCAAAGACCGGGGGTGAAGATCGTCCGGTTCAGGGAGCGTAGCATGGCTCGGCCCTGGCCTTTCGCATCCCGCAGTGCCTTAAGGAGCAGCGCCAGGGCGGCAGCCGCCACCGCCGCCAATAGCAGCCACGTAAGCCATCCTAGGCCCTGGAACAGCGCCAGCCCATAGCATACCAGGATCAGACCGCATACATAGGGTGCCAGCACCAGCTCGATGCGCTTTTGCAGGAGCACGCAGAGCAAAAGGGGCAGGGCTATCACCACAACAGCAAGCAACATAAGGTGTCTCCTTGTCGTTAGTATATCAGAACGGGGCTTCCGTCCTCCCAGGACACCGTATACAGCGTCCACACGTCCATCCACTCATCTTCAGCAAAGCCTTGGCCGTTTTCGTAGATGGGGTTTTCCTCATCCATGGCGATCACATGGGTCACATGGTTGTACTTAATGAGGTCAGAGAAGGCCTTTTCGGTCATTTCGGTCTCGGCGGTCAGGACCAGCTTGGCCGGAGCGATAACGTATTGCAGCCATTCCGGCTTGAAGGGGTAGCTCGCCACGCCGTAAAGCACCACGGCATCCTGTGGCGCCTCCAGATCGTCCACCCAGGAGTTCTCCACCACCAGGGTCTCCATATATTCGTTTGCGGCAGGGTGCTCCCTTTGATAGGCAGGGGACAGGCATTGGTAGATGCTGGTCCAGCTGCAGCACAGAAGCACCGCCGCTGCGGCGCACACAAGCGGCACGCGCACCCGGGCCTTTTTCTCGGCGGAGAAGGCCTCTTGCCCCATGGCGATGAACAGCATCAGCGTGCCCAGCAGGAAAGGCGCAAAGTACCGCTGGGTCAGGGGGAAGCTAAACGCCCAATTATCCAGGACCAGCTCCTCCCCGTAGAATAGGGTCATGAAGCTGGCGATGTAGGAAAGGAAGAAGCCCACAAAGCAAACGGTCAGCCATAGGGAGAGCCTGCGCAAAGGGCCTGCGCTGTCCTTCTTCCATAGGGAGAGCGCCAAGGGCATCAGCAGGAACAGGGCGATCCATACCAGCATTGGCACCTCGAACCAGCGCGCCTCCAGGCCCAGGCCCCGGGCGGTGCTGGTGAAGATGGTGAGCAGCACCGAGGGCACAGCGCTAAAGCCCGCAAAGGCGGTCCATTGCCCGCTGAGGATATCGCTGAGCTGGGCGGAGGCGTTGTTCAGATGCGCGCCGTTTAGCTGCTGGACGCGGCTGAAAATAAGCCAGCTTACAAAGACCCCGAAGGCGGGAACACAGGCCCACAGGGCATCGCTCAGCCTTCCGCCGCCGCTTTTCCAGGGGCGGAATACAAAAAGCAGCATGCCCACTGCCAGCACCGCCCAGCCCATGCCCACCTGCTTGATCAGCACAAGGGCGCACAGGGCCAGGGCAAAGCAGATGAGGTGGAGCTTGGCGTGGGCGGGCTGTTTATAAGCCTGATAGGCCTGGAGAAGGGCATAGCCCAGGCACACCGCCAGCGCCGTATCCACCCGCAGCATGGAATAGGCATCGCCGTTCATCAGGATCGGCAGCCCCAGGGCCAGCAGGAGAAAGGCGGGCATCCAGTACGCCTTTTTCCAGGTGATCCTTTTGGCAAAGGGCATCAGGAACGCCGCGTACAAAAGCCATAGCATGAAGTACAGCGTGCTTTCCTGCCACTGGCCCAGGAGGGTCAACCCCAGCCAGTCCCACAGCTGAACGCCGGGGGTGTAGGTCATGAACCGGGGGGACAGATGCTGGGCCGCGCCTACCAGCCCGCCATGGCCCAGGATGGACCGGGCCTCCACGGCCCAGTAGTATATATCATCCGTGGCGGAAACGATGTGGGGCTGGGAGCCTATATAGAAAACAGCGCTAAGCAGGGCAAACAGCACCAGGCCCGGGGTGAAGAAATTCCGCCCCAGGGAAAGGCCCAGGGCCTTGCCGTGGCCCAAGGCCACCCGGACGATCACGAAGGCAAGCCCCACCGCCACCGCCGCCAGCAGCAGCCACTGGAACAAGGCCAGCTGGCAAAAGACCGCCAGGGCGTACAGCACAAGCATAGTGCCGCATACCGCCGGGGCCAGCACCTCCTCAAAGCGCTTATCTGTAAGCGTGGATAAAAGCATAAGACCTATAATAAGCAGGATCAAAATGAGCATAGAAAGTCCCCTTTTTAAAATGCGCCCCGCAAGCCTGGGCCTGCGGGGCGCTTACCTATACCTTACTTCACAATGAGGTTGCACAGCCGCCCCGGTACAAAGATGACCTTGGCAAGGGTCTTGTCCCCTACCAGCTCCTTCACTTCGGAAAGCTCCGGCAGTTCCTTTTCCGCCTGCTCCTTTGTCATATCCGGGGAGATCATCAGGTGGCCGCGGACCTTGCCGTTTACCTGCACGGCGATCTCTACCTTGCTGCGCTTCATGGCCGCCTCGTCGTACTGGGGCCAAGGAGCCCGTGGCAGGGTGCCGCCGAAGCTCATGGCTTCCCAAATTTCCTCGCAGATGTGGGGAGCCACAGGGGACAGCAGCAGGATAAGCGTTTTCAGCTCGTCCCGGGTGCAGCCGCCAGCGGAATACAGCTCGTTGACCAGGGTCATCATGGAGGCGATGGCCGTGTTGAACTTCATGGCCTCGTAGTCGTCGCCCACTTTTTTGATGGTCTCGTGCATGAGGGGGGTCATGGCTTCCTGGTAGCCCTTGCCGGGCTTTATCATATCCTGCAAGCGCCATACCCGATCCAGGAACCGGCGGCAGCCCCGGGCACCGTTGGTGTTCCACGGGATGGCCTGGTCAAAGGCGCCCATGAACATCTCATACAGCCGGAAGGCATCCGCGCCGATCTCGCCTACGATATCATCGGGGTTAATAACGTTGCCGCGGGATTTGGACATTTTTTCGCCGTTCTCGCCCAAGATCATGCCGTGGCTGGTGCGCTTTTGGTAGGGCTCTGGAGCCTTTACCAGGCCCAGATCGTGGAGCACCAGATGCCAGAAACGGCTGTACAAAAGATGCAGCGTGGTATGCTCCATGCCGCCGTTGTACCAGTCAACAGGCATGAAGTAGTCCAGGGCTTCCTGGCTGGCATAGGCCCCTTTGTTGTGGGGGTCGCAATACCGCAGGAAATACCAGCTGCTGCCCGCCCATTGGGGCATGGTGTCGGTTTCCCGCTTGGCCTTGCCGCCGCACTCCGGGCAGGTGGTCTCCACCCAATCGGTGATGGCTGCCAGGGGGCTTTCGCCATCGTCCGTAGGCTCGTAGTTTTCCACATCCGGCAGTAGCACCGGCAGCTGGTTTTCCGGCACCAGCACCGTGCCGCATTCTTCACAGTGCACAACAGGGATAGGTTCGCCCCAGTACCGCTGGCGGCTGAACACCCAATCCCGCAGCTTGTAGTTGACCTTTTTTTCGCCCAGGCCCTTTTCTATCAGCCAGTCGATGATCTTCTTCTTGGCATCTGCCACCTTAAGGCCGTTTAAAAAATCGCTGTTGACCAGGATACCTTCCTCGATATCGGAGAAGGCTTCCTGGGTGATGTCGCCGCCGGCCACCACCTCCACCATGGGGATATTAAACTTGTGGGCGAACTCCCAGTCCCGGCCATCGTGGGCAGGCACGGCCATGATCGCGCCGGTGCCGTAGCTCATCAGCACATAATCGCTGACCCAGATGGGAATATCCTTGCCGGTGACGGGGTTGACGGCCTTAAGCCCGTCAATTTCCACGCCGGTCTTGTCCTTGGCCAGCTCCGTCCGCTCAAAATCGCTCTTTTTGGACGCAGCGATGCGGTAGTCCACAATGGCCTGATGATTGGTGATATCGCCCTTGTAACGGTCGATCAGCGGGTGCTCCGGGCTGACGACCATGTAGGTAGCGCCAAAAAGGGTATCCGGCCGGGTGGTATATACCCGCAGCTTTTCGTCCTTGCCAGCCAGCGCAAAGTCCACCTCCGCGCCTTCGCTGCGGCCGATCCAGTTCCGCTGCTGGGTCTTTACCTTTTCGATAAAGTCTACATTGTCCAGGCCGTCCAGCAGCTTTTGGGCATAGCTGGTGATCTTTAGCATCCACTGCTTTTTCACCTTCCGGACCACTTCGCCGCCGCAGCGCTCGCACACGCCGCCTACCACTTCTTCGTTGGCCAGGCCGCACTTGCAGTTTACGCACCAGTTAATGGGCATTTCAGCCTTGTAGGCCAGGCCCTTTTTGTACAGCTGCAGGAAGATCCACTGGGTCCACTTGTAGTATTCCGGGTCCGTGGTGGAGAACTCCCGGGTATAGTCGAAGCTAAAGCCCAGCCGCTTTAATTGGTCGCGGAAATGGTCGATGTTGCTTTGGGTGACCACCGCCGGATGGATCTTGTTTTTGATGGCGAAGTTCTCCGTCGGCAGGCCAAAAGCATCATACCCGATAGGATAGAGCACGTTGTACCCTTCCATCCGCCGCTTGCGGGCGATGATATCCAGCGCGGTGTTGGAGCGGGGATGCCCCACGTGCAAGCCGTTGCCGCTGGGATAGGGAAACTCGATCAGGCAGTAGTACTTGGGCTTCTTGCTGGGGAACTCGGCATTGAATACGCCGCTCTCCTCCCATCGCTCCTGCCATTTTTTTTCAATTTTCTCCGGTTGGTACATGCGCTCTTCCTGCATTGTGCTTCTCCTTTCGTGGGGGCGGGGCGAAGGGGACGTTGGGAGGCGCTGCCTCCCAAACCCACCGCTTAAGGGATTTCATCCCTTAAGGATCCCACAATTAACAAATGATTTTATTTCTGTAAGCTGATTGGCATAAATGGTCATGGGCTTTCGGGCTCGCTGACGCGGGTCATTTTTCCGCTTGTGGGTGCCCATTACGAAAGGTTTTCCAGCTTCCCAATACCGATATCAATACGCTTCAAGCATTCGTCCTGGCCCAGCAGGTACGCGATCTCCGTAGCGCCGCCGGGGGTGGAGGCCAGGCCGGAAATGGCGATACGCACTGGCCACATGATCTGCCCGTTCTTCATCTCGTTTTCAGCGGCCAGGGCCATCAGGCATTCCTTCACCGCGTCCTCGCTGAAATCGGTCAGGGCCTCCAGCGCAGGCCGCGCCAGCTTCAAGGCCTTGAGGGAAATTTCCGGGTCGGTCTTCATCTTCTTGTGGCTGTAGATGTCGATCTCGTACTCCGGCAGCTCTCCCAGGAAACGCACCATATCCGGCACCCGGTCAAAGACCTCCGTGCGGGTGTGCATCAGCGTAGCCAGGAAGGCATAGTCCATATGCTTGCCTTCAAGGGCCTTGTCAAACCATGGGGTAGCCATGGCGATGTATTCTTCGATGGGCATCCGGCTGATATACTCATGGTTGAACCACACCAGCTTCTCCGTGTTGAAGATGGCCGGGGCCTTGCTGAGCCCCTTAAGGTCGAAGGCCTCTACCAGCTCCGGCAGGGTGAAAAACTCCCGCTCGTCTCCCGGGCTCCAGCCCAAAAGAGCGATGAAGTTGATGATAGCATCCCGCACATAGCCCTGGGCTAGCAGGTCCTCAAAGCTGGGGTCGCCGTAGCGCTTGGAAAGCTTTCGGCTGGCATCCTTCATCACCGGGGACAGGTGGATGTACACCGGAGTTTCCCAGCCGAAGGCTTCATATAAAAGATTGGTCGTCGGCGTGGAGCTGAGGTATTCCGTGCCCCGCATCTCGTGGGTGATGCCCATCAGATGATCGTCGATCACATTGGCAAAGTTATAGGTGGGCAGGCCGTCGGCCTTGATCAGCACGTTGTCGTCCAACGTATCGCAGGGGGCCTCCACGTGGCCGTAGAGCGCATCCTCAAAGCTGGCTGTGCCGCTGGTGGGGATGTTCTGCCGGATCACGAAGCTTTCACCGCTTTCCATCCGCCGGAGGGCTTCCTCCTTGGGGAGGTTCAGGCAATGCTTGTCATACTTCCACTGGCCGGGGGCCTCCGCCTCCGCCTTCTCCCGGCGGGCTGACAGCTCCTCCTTCGTGCAAAAGCACGGATAGGCCGCGCCGCTTTCCACCAGCTGCATAGCATAAGGCAGATAGGAGTCCTTCCGCTGGGTCTGGATATACGGGCCAAAATCGCCGCCTACATCAGGCCCCTCATCGTATTGCAGCCCTGCCTGCCGCAGGCTTTTGTAGATCAGCTCTACCGCGCCTTCCACCTCCCGCTCCTGGTCGGTGTCCTCAATGCGCAAAATAAACTTGCCATTATTCTTCTTGGCAAACAGATAGGTGTACAGCGCCGTGCGGAGCCCGCCTAGATGCAGGTAGCCCGTAGGGCTCGGCGCGAAACGAGTTCTGATCATGAAATTCTCCTTTTCAGGGGCAACGCTCCTGCTTACTGCCCCAGTTGCTTCTTGAAGGTATCCCGCAGCCCCACCACCCGGTTGAACACAGGCAGCCCAGGCGTGGAATCTGTGTCCTTGCAGTAGTAGCCGATGCGCAGGAACTGGAAGGTGTCGCCGGGGGCGGCGGTGTCCAGATATTTTTCCATAAAGCCGTGGCAAACTTCGATGCTGGCCGGGTTGAGGCGGGATATAAAGTCCTTCTTGTCGGCAGCTTCGGCGTCCTCGCCTTCGGCCTCCTCCTGGAGCAGGGGCTCGTAGAGGCGGGCTTCAAAGGGCGTGTTTATGGTGGCGCTGACCCAGTGGAGGGTGCCCTTTACCTTGCGATTGGCGCCCTCGGTGCCGTTGCGGGTGTCCATGTCCACGGTGCAAAGGACCGCGGTGACGTTGCCGTCAGCGTCCTTCTCGCAGCCGTCGCAGCGGACGATGTACGCGCCTTTCAGGCGCACCTCGTTGCCGGGGAACATGCGGAAATACTTCTTCACGGGGACTTCCATGAAGTCCTCCTGCTCGATGTAGATCTCTCGGGTAAGGGTGGCGGTGTGGCTGCCCATTTCCGGATGGTCGGGATGGTTTTCCATCTCCAAAGCATCCTGCTTGTCCTCGGGCCAGTTGGTAAGGATGACCTTTAAGGGCTTCACCACGGCCATGGCCCGTGGGGCCGTGCCGCCCAGGTTCTCCCGGACGCAGTGCTCCAGCAGCGCCAGGTCTACGGTGCTGTCGGCCTTGGCCACGCCAATGCGGTCGATAAAATCGCGGATGGCCTCGGGGGTGTAGCCCCGGCGGCGCATGGCGCACAGGGTGGGCATCCGGGGATCGTCCCAGCCGGACACATAGCCGCCCTCCACCAGCATGCGCAGGTAGCGCTTGGACATGATGGTGCGGGTGAGGTTCAGGCGGCTGAACTCGATCTGCCGGGGATGGGAGGGCAGCATACCCGCCGCCTTGTCCACCACCCACTCGTATAGGGGCCGGTGATCCTCGTACTCCAGAGAGCACAGGCTATGGGTTATACCCTCGATGGCATCGCCGATGGGATGGGCAAAATCGTACATGGGATAGATGCACCATTCCTTGCCGGTGCGGTGGTGCTCCTTATATAGGATACGATACATGGCGGGGTCCCTCATGTTGATGTTGGGGCTGGCCATGTCGATCTTCATGCGCAGGATCATCTTGCCCTCGGGAAATTCGCCGGCCTTCATACGCCGGAACAGATCGAGGCTTTCGGCGGCGGGACGGTCCCGGTAGGGGCTGTTTTTACCGGGCTGGGTCAGCGTGCCGCGGTACTCTCGCACCTCCTCGGCGGAGAGCTCGCACACATAGGCCAGGCCCCGGTTTATCCAGTCCTCGGCGATATCGTAGCACTTGTGATAATACTCGCTGGCGAAGAACAGGCCGCCCTTCCAGTCGAAGCCCAGCCAATGGATATCTGCCATGATGCCGTCCACGTACTCGGTCTCTTCCTTGGCGGGGTTGGTGTCGTCAAAGCGCAGGTTGGTCAGTCCGCCGTAGCGCTCCGCGGTCAAAAAGTCCGCGACCAATGCCTTGCAGTGGCCGATGTGCAGGTAACCGTTGGGCTCCGGGGGAAAACGGGTATGCACGCTTTGGTAACGCCCACTCCGTAAATCTTCGTCAATAGCGTCCCAGATGAAATTGGATCTTACTTCGGGGGTTTCCATCGCTCTGCGCCTTCCTTCCATACTGATCAGTCATACTTGCAGTATCCCGTCATTATAAAGCCAAACGGCTTATATTGCAAGGGAAAGGGTCGATTTTTCGAAAGAGACGGAGATTTTGGGATCATGGGCGCGGGTTTTCGGTGGCGAACGCATATTTTTGATCCTGAGTGCTGGTCTTTAGGCAGTGCTTAAGTGAAGGAAAAGGTAATAAAGGAAAAACGCAAAAGAAAATGGTAATGGTATTCAACTAATCTTTAGAGCTGACTCGTCAATACAGGCAGAAGGAGGTGAGCGGTCAATGGAGGTTGTCAAGGGCCCAGACATCGTCCAGGAAGAGCTGTTCAGCCGGGAAGCGTTGTTCAGCGAGCTGGTGAAGCAGTATCAGACCCCGCTTTTGCGGATGTGCAGCCTGTATCTTAGGGATCGGAGCCTTGCGGAGGACGCCGTGCAGGAAACCTTTTTGAAGGCGTACAAGGCCGCAGCTCATTTTCGCGGGGAGTGCAGCGAGAAAACATGGCTGATGCGCATCGCCATGAACACCTGCCACGATATGAAGCGGTCAGGCTGGTTTAAGCATATGGATCGCTGGATCACGCCGGAAGGGCTGCAGGAGAAGGAAAGCGAAGGGACAGAGCCCTTTGCGGACGAAGCCTTCACCGCAGCGGAGCTGACGGAGGAGATCGCCAGGCTGCCGCAAAAGCAGCGGGAGGTCGTGCTGCTGTACTACTATCAAGGTATGACGGTATATGAAATAGGGGAGGTGCTGGGCATCAACCATGCCTCAGTATCCCATCGACTGAAACGAGCGAAAGAAAAACTTCGCATTGCCATGAAAGGAGCGTATTTCAATGAGTGATAAGCGGGACAGAGACCTTGTGCAAACTGCCATAAACACTTGCTTTTCCGATTTGAAGGGCGACCCGTGGCTTGCACAGCGCATTATAAATGGCGCGGATAAGGAGCAAAAGGTGAAAAAGAAGCTATCACTAGGCCTGGTGCTGGTGATCGCGCTGGCCCTGGCAACGCTGGCGGTGGCCATTGCGGCCCAGCATGTGGGCTGGACGGATTTCTTCGGCAAGCTTTATAATATCAACATGCCCAAGGAGGCCCAAGAGGCTATGGACCAGACCAAGCCCCTAAGCTTCCAGGTAGGCCCAATGACCTTTACCTACAACCAACTGGTGACGGACGGGTATATCGCCCTCAGCTCCGCCGGGGTGCACACCACGGACGGCAGCGAGGTGCTGTACGCCATGGATACTGACATTTACGATGCGGTGGACGCCATCGGCGACAAGACGGTGGTGGACAAATATGGGCTTGAGCCGGGTACCTCCTGGCTGGATGCCGCCAAGGAGCTGGGCCTGCCGCTGTACGGCATACGGGCCCTGGTGGAGGTGGAAGCGCCCTACAGCGGCGGAGAAAGCATGGAGGACGCGCTGTGGTCAGAGGATGGCTCTATCGTGTACTTTAGTATGCCCATGCTGGACCCGGATAGCGCGGGAGAAACGCTGCCGGTAACGCTGTACATGGCGGTGACCCAGTTTGATCCCGACACCGAAGAGACCATAGAAAAGTGGCGGACCCGGGAAGAGACCACTCTTTCCACCCTGCCCATGCTGGAGGAAAAAACGTATAGGCCTGAGGGAGATGGGCAGCTTACCGTGATGATGAGAACCGAGGAGAGGGTCGATGCGGCAGCGGATGAAGCGGTACAGGCAGCGGCAGAAGATGCGGCGCTGGATGGCGCAGCGCCGAAAGCCTCGATCCGCGAGGAGGCCTTTGCCCTGCAGCTGGAAAGCGTTAAGGCTAAGCGGTACGCCACGGGGGTGTACCTCAGCTCCACCTTTACCCTGCCGGCGGACATGACGATGGAGGATGTCTATGGAACGCTGTACAATCTATCCTTGTGCGATGGCAATGGCGCGGAGCTGCCAGGGGGCCTTAACCTGTCGGGTTATTGCAATGTGGCTGGGTTCCCAACCGTGACGTTGGAAACCTCCTCTTCTATTGATACCCTGCCGGAAAGCCTGATGATCACCGATGGAACAGTCAAAGTGGTTGTAAAGTAAAGCGCGGCAAGGCCAGACCTGCTGCCAAAGGAAGAGCATGGCAAGCCGGGTGGTGCACGACTCCATCCGGCTTGCCCATATAGTTTGTGCACACAGCCTTTATACCTTGTGCATATTAGCTTGGAGGCAAAAATGAAAAGAGTATTGGCGCAGGCGCTTTGCGTCTGCATAATGACATGTTCCTATGTGCTGTGTGGGGCGCTGGGCTTCTCCGGTATGCTGGGCGGGGCGCTGGGCAGCCCCGGGGCAATAGCGGAGGAAAGCCGCTCGGCCATGAAGCTTATGGAGCTCGGGGATAGCGCGTACTGGCGGGAGCACCCGGAGATACCGGTGGAGGACGCGTGGTACAGCCCCTGGGATGACCGGCTGGGGATCATCCAAGGGGACGATGCGCCGGATGTGATGATACTGCGGACCAACAACTGCGATTTTGCGGCCATTAAGGAGGCCGGGGTGCTTTCGGACCTGTCCGGCAGCGAGAGCATCCGGCAGGCGGTGGGCCGCATGCGGCCAGAGGCGCGGCAGCTGGTGACGACTGAAGCAGGCGAGATCATCGGCCTGCCTGTGGTCCACATGGCGGGCCCGGTGTACTGGTATCAGGAGGCCTGGGATGCGGCAGGGCTGGGGCCGGAGGACGTGCCCCAAAGCTATACCGAGCTGCTGGACTTTCTAGAAATATGGAGCGAACGGGTGGCGGAAAGGCCAGAAAAGAAGGTGTGCGTTTCCCATCTGGTCCGGGGGAATACGGGCGTGGAGAAGCATAATTATACGAACTGGCTGATGGAAATACTGGTGAATAGCTGGCTGTTGCAGCAGGAGTATGCCGTGGAGCCTGCTGCAGAGTCCGTGGGTTTTCATTCTCCAGGCTTCGATTCGCCGGAGTTTGCGGCGCTGGCGGAGCGGACGCGGGATATCGGGGAAAAGCTGTACGAAGCGGAGCCCAAGGAAAGCAAGCGGCAGAAAATGCTGCAGCTGTTTCAAAGCGATATAAACGGTGGCGAGCACGCCAACGATGGGAGGGATTACGGGTTTTCACACACCCTGCCCATGCGCATAACGGCAGACCAGCCTGCGCTGATGCTGGGGCATATGAATATAGCTTGTGTCCGGGCGGGGAGCCCGTGGCTTCCTGAGGCACTTGATTTTTTGGAGCAATTTAAGGAGCAGCAGCCCTTCTTCTTTAGATATACGCTCTATACGGATTTTAAGCCGGGGAGCTATACCGCCCCATCCCTCAGCGGCACGTACTATACCATCTCGGAGGGCTGGCTTGAGGATTACCGCCATTATGAAGGCACGCTGGTGTATTTTCAGCAGCCCTCCGGCGATGAATATTATGCGCTGCTTAAGAAGTTTTATGGTGGAAAGCTCTCGGCGGAGGAGCTGGGAAAGGGGCTGGAGGAGAGCATAGCAAAAGCATTACCCTAAAAGGCGGCCGTATGCTATAATAAATGCAAATGCAAATGCAAATGCAAATGTAGATGTAGATGTGGATGTGGAGTGGCCTGGATCGGGAAGGCGTTTCTATGATTCCAAAGGTAGCCTTCTTATTTTGATCATTGTAAGACCGCACAGTAATTTTGTTGTTAAGAAAGCGTGATAGTATGAAGATCTGGTATCCTTTTTTCCTCAACTACATAGGCAGCCTGTAAGGAGATACCGCCTCAAGGCTCCTTGCAGGCTGCCCGAAATGTTGAGGGGTGATCCTGAATGCAACGTGGTCGTGCATTCCGCCGCTATCAAAGGCGGCGTACAATGGAACGGAAGCTTGGGATACTGGGTCGTATGGGTGGCGCTGAAAGCATCGAGGCTTGGACGCGTGGCGCGGGCGGACGTTTGGCAAAAGGGAAGATCCATTGTTCCTGCTGGATGTGCAGGAGGAAGTCCTATGACTGCCTCCCGCATAGTGAAGCCAAGGCTGCATTGCGTATAAACGACGATTAAAACGTAAGCATACGCATGGAACTGTGCAACAGAAAACCAAAGGCCGCATTGAGTTTGTTCTAATCAAATTCAATGCGGTCTTATACTATACGTATTAAGTTTTTCTTGATCATGCTTAATTTTTTGATCGCGCACAGCGCGGTCAATGCTGGGTCCAGGGCTTCAGCCCTGGCGGGATGCAAGGGCAGAGCCCTTGCCCCGTCTCCCTTGCTCCGTCTCCCCTGCATCGTCTCGTCGTCCCGCTGTGCCGTCACCCCGCGCATGCTGCCACTCTCTCGAAATACGCCACTGCGTTCAGCCCGGCAATATCCTGGGTAAGGGCCGCGCCAAAGCCCCGCGCCTCCATGCGCTTAAATAGCTCCGGTACATCCCCGGCGTGGCGGAGGCCCACGGGGTGGGTCTCGATGCCGTCAAAGTCGGAGCCGAGGCCCACCTGCTTTTCGCCGCCCATTTCGCAAATGTGGGCCAGGTGGTCAATGACCCGGTCGATGTCGGCTTTGCCACTGGTGTCCAGAAAGGTGGGGTAGAAATTAACGCCTACGTAGCCGCCGGCGGCAAAAAGGGCTTTCAGCTGGTCGTCGGTAAGATTGCGGGGATGGGGGCACAGGGCGTAGGCGCAGCTGTGGGAGGCTAGGGGCGGGGCGGCGCCCAGGTCTAAAATATCCTTTACCCCTTGGGGATTCAAATGGGAGATATCCACAGCCATGCCCAGGGCGTGCATCCGGCGCACCACGGCCAGGCCGTAATCCGTAAGGCCTTTCCCGTCGCCGTTTACGGCGGGGGAGGCCAGCTGGTTAGGATCGTTCCATATAATGGCGGCCATGCGCACGCCCAGGGCGAAAAACGCATCCACCTTTTCCAGGCCGCCGTGGAAGGCATCACCGCCCTCAATGGTCAATAGCACGTTGGGGACCCCTGGCTGGGCCTGAGAAAGGGCGGTGATCTGGTGAAAGCCCTCTACCCTGAGCCCCTTTAGCATTTCCAGCTCCCGCTCCACGATGCCTGGGTTTTTGGCGATGCCGCCAGCGCCGGTGAACAGGGCCAGGGCCTGCACCCGCAGGTCGGGGGTGGCGGTGAGGCGCTTGCGCGTGATATCCAAGGGCAGGGTGGGATCACGGGCGGTGTCCTGCATGGCATAAAGGGTATCCGCGTGTGAATCGAAGATCAGCATAGCCAGCTCTCCTTTCAAACGGGCCAATATATTGAAGTGAATATAGCTTATGCGCAAAGGGCACAGATAACGCCAGCGGGCTGGGCCAAAGGCGCTGGACGGAGCGCTACTCTAGCTCCTGATATTGATTGCTGGGGGACAGATCGTACGCCACCCGGGTAACGCAGGGGACCTCCGTCCGGATGCGGGTGGTGACCCGCTCCAGCACGTCGTAGGGCAAGCGGGCGGCATAGGCGCGGCCCTGGGCGGCCTGGAGGGCCTGAAGAGAGATAATGTATTTTCCGGGACGGTTGGGGGCTTCCATCAGCATGGCGTAGCTTTGCCACAGGCGCTTTTCGTGGCCGCCTGCGGAGAGCTCCTCCAGAAAAAGGGAGTCCGCCGCCCGGAGGATATCCAGCCGCTGCGGGGTCACCGGGCCGACGATGCGGGCGGCCAGGCCGCTGGCAGGGAAGCTCTGCCGCTCGGCAATGCTGGCCGGAAGCCCCAGCACATGGGCCAGCCGCCGGACCTCGGACTTGAAAAGGTCGCGGATGGGCTCCACCATGCGGAAGGGGGTGGCGCCGATAAGGGTGCCCCGCTGGCTCAGCTGGGGCGCGCGGCCAAAAAGCGTATCGTTAAAATTGGTGCCCATCACCAGGGTGCACAGGTCCCCGGCCTGGGAAAGCTGCTGGGAGAGGATCTTTTCAAGCTCCGCAGAGGTGGCCTGCTCCTTGTCCTCGGGGCTTAACAGGCCGTCCATGGCGCTTAGGAAAGCGTCCTGGGCCTCAATGTTATGAATGGGCAGGCCCACGGAATCCGCAAAGACCTGGCGGACCTGCAGGCCCTCGTCCTTGCGCAGAAGGCCGGTCTCCACAAAGATGCAGTTCAGCTTATCCCCTACCGCCAAATGGGCCAGCTTGGCGCATACGGCGCTGTCTACCCCGCCGGAGACCGCGCATAGCACGCCGTTTTCTCCAGCCACGGCGCGGATGGCGGCCACGGCCCGCTGGATCACGGTATCCTCGTCCCAGACTGCGGCTGCGCCGCAGACCTTCGTGGCAAAGTTAAAAAGCAGCTGACCAGAGTCCAGGTCGTTGTGCTCGATGGGATATTCCACTGCGTACAGGGGCAGGGTCCCGTGCCGGAAGCCAATGCACCGCTGGGTAGCGGTGGCGATGGAGGAGAGGGACTCGGGCAGGGTCAGGCACTGCAGATCATGCAGCATTCTTTCCCCCCGCTCGATGCCTTCAAAAAGGGGTATATCGCTTAGGTCCAGGGTCACAGTCTGATTGTCGGGAAGGCTTTCGGTCGGGCTGCCGCCAAAATGTGCGCACAGGGCCGCCACCGCCTGGCCCAGGGCCAGAACGGGGATCTGCGTGTCCAGTATCTCCAGGTCCGGCAGAAAACCAAGGCCCTCCTGGAGGCCGTGCTCCGCCGCCCATATCACCCCTTTGGGGGACAGGGTCAGCAGCTGGGAGGCGGAGGTATCCCAGGGCATGAGCCTGCAATACACCTGCTGGGACCGGAGCGTTCTTGCAACAAGCCCCGCCAGGGCATTATTCCTGCTTAAGACCACGATGGTATCTTGCATGGCTACCTCCCAACGGCTTAAGGCGCGCCTTAAGCACGCCACCTTCCAGTTTAGAACGACAAAGACATACCACCTTTATATTTTCCACAGCAAGAGAAAAAAACCCTTTTCTTCAAAAAAAGGCGCTGCCCGCTTTCGGGCCGCGCCTGGGTGTAAAAACTGTAAATTTTGACGGACGCTCCATCACTGCCGGCTGCTAGCTGTTGGCTGCCGGCGGTGAGATGTTGGCTACTAGCTGCTGGCTGCCGGCTGTCGGTGATGAACTGTCGGTGATGAGCTGTCGGCTGCTAGCTGCTAGCGGCTGACTGCTGACTGTCAGCTGTCGGCCCTGTTGCCGATGATGCCCTGGGCCTTGGCCTTTTGGAGGCTGTCGGTGACGTAGAAAAGCAGGGCGCACAGGGTAAGCCCTACCGCCAGCCAGAGCAGCGCCATATCCGGGGGGATGGGCCAGCCCATACATTTTTCAACCAGCCAGTCGTGAAAAAAGCTGGCGGCCAGCGCGCCGATAAAGACGCAATGGGCCACCTTGCCAATGAGGCTTGAATATACCACGATGCCGTGCTTTAGCATAATAAGTCCGCCTACGATCATGACCCCTTCCTTGGCCAGGAGGATGATGACGGCGGCCCAGGGGATCACCGGGGGGATAAGGGCGTTGCCGATGGACATGGAAAACATAGCTGTGAGCACCATCACCTTATCGGCAAAGGGGTCCACCAGCTTTCCGAAATCGGTGATCTGGTTGAGGCGGCGGGCCAGCATACCGTCCAAAAGGTCGGTAAAGCAGGCGACCAAAAAGACGGTCAGCGCTGCATACTTCTGCCCGTTTACAAATAGGATCACGTACACAGGCACCAGCAAAAGCCGCAGAAGCGTCAGTACGTTGGGAATGGTGAGGTTGCGTTTGATATAGTCTTTGGCGGGCAAGCAAAAGGCCTCCTTACATAACGGCTAAGGTCATTATAACACTTTTTCCATCCGCTGCCAATCTCATCCCCCGAACGCGAAAAAGAGCAGCTTTTTTTTCGGAAAGGCAGGCCGGGGGCCAAATAATGTATCCGTACACATTTATTTTGCGGGTGCGCACACATTTATTTATTGAAAGGGGTTGACAATGGTTATTGACGATGGTATACTTGCCACAACATCAAAACTAACCAAAAACGACCAACAATATTATCGCTTTTTGTCAGAATCGCTCAGACCTTTTATGCACATTGACGGAAAAGATGTGCGTCAATTGAATCAGTATTCAGGCAGCAATGCTTGAACATAGAGAAAAGGAGTGATCCCTCAATGAAACGGTTCTTAGCAGTATTGGTAGTCCTGGTTATGTCCTTTGCTATGGTCGCTTCCGCAATGGCCGCTGATAAGATCGGCGTTGCAATGCCCACCCAGAGCCTCCAACGTTGGAATCAGGATGGCGCCAACATGAAGGAAATGCTGGAAGCCGCTGGCTACGAAGTGGATCTGCAGTATGCGGATAACGACGTAAACCGCCAGGTGGGCCAGCTGGAAAACATGATCCTGGGCGGCGTTAAGGTACTGGTCGTTGCTTCCATCGACGGCAGCGCGCTGGGCACGGTCCTGGCCACCGCCAAAGAAGAAGGCATCCCGGTTATCGCTTATGACCGTCTGATCATACAGACCGACGCCGTGGACTATTATGCCACCTTTGACAACTACATGGTCGGCACCATCCAGGGCACCTACATCGAGGAGAAGCTCGGCCTGAAGGACGGCAAAGGCCCCTTCAACATCGAGTTCACCGCCGGTTCCCCCGACGACAACAACGCGCTGTACTTCTTCCAGGGCGCTATGGACGTTTTGAAGCCCTACCTGGAGAATGGCCAGTTGGTATGCCCCAGCGGCCAGACCGAGTTCGAGCAGGTCGCTACCTTGGCTTGGAAGACCGAGACCGCCCAGGCCCGGTTCGACAACATCATCGCCGCTAACTACGCCACCGGCACCAAGCTGGACGCGGTTTGCTGCTCCAACGACTCCACCGCCATGGGCGTTATTAACGCGATGGTAAATGCTGGCTTTGAAGAGTTCCCCATCGTGACCGGCCAGGACTGCGACAAGCCCAACATGCCTTACATCATCGAAGGCAAGCAATCCATGTCCGTGTTCAAGGATACCCGTACCCTGGCTGACAAGGTAGTTGGCATGGTACAGGCCCTGATGACCGGCTCCGAGCCCGAGATCAACGACACCACCACCTATGACAACGGCGTGAAGGTCGTTCCCTCCTACCTGTGCTCTCCCGTATTTGGCGATGCCAGCAACTACAAAGAGCTGCTCATCGACAGCGGATACTACACCCTGGAGGACATTGGCCAATAATAGGCCATGGCTACGCCCAACCGCAGCTAGCGGGCAGCAGGCGCACGGCCTGTGTCCGCTGAACTGAAAATGGTTTGCGCGGGAGGCGGGCGAGGGGTCATTCCATCGCTCGCCTCTTTTCTTAAGCTTAACTTTCCGTTATTCAGATTAAAACCGAGTACCTTACCATTTTGTCTGGGAGGGATCAAATTTGGGCAAGACTTTGCTTGAAATGCGTAACATTACCAAACTCTTCCCGGGCGTTCGCGCGCTGAGCGATGTGAACATCACCGTGGAGGACGGCGAGATACACGCCCTGTGCGGCGAGAACGGCGCAGGGAAATCCACGCTGATGAATGTGCTCAGCGGTATTTATCCTTACGGCACCTATGAGGGCGATATCTACTTTGACGGTGAATTGTGTCAGTTTAAAAACATCAAGGACTCAGAGCGCCGGGGCATTGTTATCATCCATCAGGAATTGGCCTTGGTACCGTACCTGTCCATTGGCGAAAACATGTTTTTAGGCAATGAACAGCAAAAAGGCGGACGCGTGGACTGGAACGCCACCTATCAAAAGGCCGAGGAATATATGAAAATCGTGGGCCTAGTGGAAAACCCCCGCACCCTCATCAAGGATATCGGCATGGGCAAGCAGCAGCTGCTGGAGATCGCCAAGGCACTGACCAAGAACGTGCGCCTGCTGATCCTGGATGAGCCGACCTCCTCGCTGAACGAAAGCGACGCCCGCAACCTGTTGGATCTTCTTATGCAATTTAAAAAGGAGAAGGGGATCACCTCTATCCTGATTTCCCATAAATTAAACGAGATCGCGTATGTGGCGGATAAGATCACTGTCATCCGGGACGGCTTGGCTATCGAGACCCTGAACCAGAAGGCCGGGGAGGTCACCGAGAGCCGGATCATCCGGGGCATGGTGGGCCGGGAAATGAGCAGCCGCTTCCCCAAGAGGGAAAAGCACATCTCCCCGGAGGTGGCCATGGAGGTCCAGGATTGGAACGTATATCACCCCTTGTATGCAGGCAAGAAGGTGGTAGACAATGTAAGCCTGAAAGTGCACCACGGGGAAGTGGTGGGCATTGCCGGGCTCATCGGCGCAGGCCGCACGGAGCTGGCCATGAGCGTCTTTGGCAAAGCCTACGGCACCAAGATCACCGGTCGGCTCTTTAAGGACGGGGTGGAGCTAAACCTAAACGGCATCCCCGCCGCCATTAAAAGCGGTCTAGCCTACATTACCGAGGACCGCAAGGGCAACGGCCTGGTGCTGGGCAACAGCGTTAAGCACAACATTACCATGGCCCATCCCCAGGCGATCAGCAAGCACGGTATCCTGGACAAGGACCTGGAAAAGGGCAGCGTTGAAGAATACCGGGATAAGCTGGGCATCAAATGTCCCACCGTGGAGCAGCACGTGGGCAATCTCTCCGGCGGCAACCAGCAAAAGGTGCTGCTTGGCAAATGGGTCTTCGCTAAGCCGGATATCATGATCCTGGATGAGCCTACCCGCGGCGTGGATGTGGGCGCAAAGTATGAGATCTATCAGATCATTAACGACCTGGCCGCTCAGGGCAAGTCTATCCTGATGATCTCCTCCGAGCTGCCAGAGCTGCTGGGCATGTGCGACCGCATCTATGTAATGAACGAGGGCAAGCTCATTGCGGAGCTTAGCCAGGAGGAAGCCAGCCAGGAGATCATCATGAACCATATTATGCAAGCAAGCAAAGGGGAGATCGGAGCATGAACAGCACAGCTCAAATGACGCCAACACTACCCAAAAAAAAGGCCAGGTCATCCGCTAATATCCGTCAGTACTCCATGCTTATCGCACTGGTGGCGATCGTTATCTTCTTCCAGATCGCCACTAAGGGCATTCTGCTGGCGCCCATGAACGTATCCAACCTGATCTTCCAAAATGCCTACGTGGTCATTCTGGCCATCGGTATGCTTATCTGTATCCTCACCGGCGGTAATATCGACCTGTCCGTCGGCTCCGTAGTAGCCCTGGTGGGCGCGGTGGCGGGCACGATGATCATTACCCTGAAGGCCAACCTGTACCTGACCGCTGCCGTGTGCCTGCTCATAGGTCTGGCCATCGGCGCGTGGCAGGGCTTTTGGATCGCCTATGTGCGTATCCCGGCCTTCATTGTTACGCTGGCGGGCATGCTTATCTTCCGGGGCATTACCATGACCATTCTCGGCGGCATGACCATCGCCCCCTTTCCCCAGGAATACCTGCAATACTCCACCGGCTTTGTGGGGGATTTCATCGGCAAGCTGCCCCTGACGGCAAAAGGCGTAAATGGCACAGCCATGCTTGCAGGACTGCTGATAGTTCTGGTATACTGTGCTATGCAGATCATCAGCTATAACAACCGCCGGCATAGGGGCTATACGGTGGAAAAGCTGTGGACGATGATCCTCAAAATGGTGGTCATCTCCGCAGTGGTCATGGCGCTGTTTTTCATACTGGCCCAGTATAAGGGCGTGCCCACCGTGCTGATCATCCTGGGCGTGCTGCTGCTGGTGTATAGCTTCTTCACTACCAACACCGTCATGGGCCGCCATATCTACGCCATTGGCGGCAATGAGAAGGCCGCAAGGCTCTCCGGTGTAAAGACCAACGGAATGATCTTCTTCGCCTATGCCAACATGGGCCTCCTGTCCGCAGTGGCAGGCCTGGTCTTCGCCGCCCGGCTCAACTCCGCCTCTCCTTTGGCGGGCCAGAGCTTCGAAATGGACGCCATTGCCTCCTGCTACATCGGCGGCGCATCCGCTTACGGCGGCATCGGCACCGTGGGCGGGACCCTCATCGGCGCGCTGATCATGGGTATCCTTAACAATGGTATGTCCATCGTGGGCATCTCGTCCAGCGACCAGATGACCGTTAAGGGCCTGGTGCTGCTTTTCGCGGTAGCCTTCGACGTAATTTCCAAAAAGCAAACCGCGCTCCCCGCCTTTACAAACCCCTTCAAGCGCAGGGTCAAGGTGCAACAGGCGGTGGAAAAATAGCGATGCTTATCCTGTTTCATTGATGGAGGAATGTTAGAAATGACCATTCGGGAGATCGCAATAGAATGTGGAGTTTCTACCGCCACAGTGGACAGGGTGGTAAACGGTCGGGGCCGGGTGAGGCCCGATACGGAAGCGAGGGTATTAAAGGCCCTTGAAAAGGCCGGATATACCAAGAACATCGCCGCCCGGGCCCTGGCCATCCGCAAGGATGCACCTGCCATTGGCGTGATCGTATCCAGCGAGGGGAACCCCTTCTTTGATGAGGTGCTCAGCGGCATCCATAAGGCGGAGGCAGAGGTGGGCGATTTCGGCTTGACCGTTACGCTTAAAACCATGCGCGGGTACAACACGGACACCCAGCTGCACCTTATCGACAGCCTAGCCCCATCCATTTCCGCGCTGGTGCTGCATCCTATTGATGACCCCCGCATCGCCGCCAAGATCGCGGAGCTGGCGGACAGGGGCATCCCCACCATTACGGTCAATACCGACATCGAGGGCAGCCCCCGCCGCTGCTATGTAGGCAGCGATTATGTGCAGGGCGGCCGCACCGCCGCCGGGGTGATGCGGCTGGCTATCCACGGTCCCCGCCGCCTGGGCATCCTTACCGGAGTGGATACCCTGATGGGTCACAGGCTGCGCCTGCTTGGCTTTGAAAGCCATCTGCGGGATATTGGGCCGGAGATCGAGATCGTGGCCAGGCGCAGTGCTGAGGACGATAATGACCGGGCCTATGCCGCCACCCGGGCTATGCTTCGGGCGGACCCCATGATCGACACCTTGGTGCTGATCGCCGCAGGTCTTAAGGGCGTATGTGAGGCCATATACGACCTGCAAATGGAAAGGCGGGTGGAGCTGTTTGCCTTTGACAACATCCCCTCTACCCGGGAGCATATGGAAAGCGGCCTTTTGAAAGCCGTGGTCTGCCAGCAGCCCTTCCAGCAGGGGTATCAGTCCGTTCGGGCGGCCTACGACCTTATTTTATCCGGGGCCCCCGCCAGCGAAAGAATGATCATGGAAAACCAGATATTGATCCTGGAAAATGTAGACGGTTAATGGATGAAAGCATCCATATACCTGGCCCCCCCTTAGGGAGGGCCAATAAGACCCACGGAATGTGCCCGCGCACAATCAACTGTAATGATGACTACCCGTTATTAGTAAGGAGGAAAAACACATGTCTGAAATTTTTAAGGGTTTGCCCAAGGTAAATTATGAAGGCCCTAAATCCAAGAACCCCCTGGCGTTTAAGTATTACGAAGCGGACCGCAAGGTCATGGGCAAGACCATGAAGGAGCACCTGCCCTTTGCCATGGCCTGGTGGCACAACCTGTGCGCTACCGGCGCGGATATGTTCGGCTCCGGCTCCGCCGATAAGTCCTTTGGGCAGGTCCCCGGCACCCTGGAGCATGCCATGGCCAAGGTAGATGCGGGCTTTGAGTTTATGGAGAAGCTGGGCATCGAATACTTCTGCTTCCACGACGCGGACCTGGTGCCCGAAGGGGAGAACCTCACCGAGACCAACGCCCGCCTGGACAAGGTCACCGACTACATCAAGGAAAAGATGGCCGCTACTGGCATCAAATGCCTGTGGGGCACCGCCAATATGTTTGGTCATCCCCGTTTTATGAACGGTGCAGGCTCCACCAACAGCGTGGACGTATACTGCCATGCCGCCGCTCAGGTGAAAAAGGCTCTGGAGCTGACCGTGAAGCTGGGCGGCCGGGGCTATGTGTTCTGGGGCGGCCGGGAAGGCTATGAGACCCTCCTTAACACGGATGTAAAGTTTGAGCAGGAAAACATCGCTGCCCTGATGCATATGGCCGTTGATTATGGCCGTTCCATTGGCTTCACTGGCGATTTCTACATCGAGCCCAAGCCCAAGGAGCCCATGAAGCACCAGTACGACTTTGACGCGGCCACCGCCATCGGCTTCCTGCGCCAGTACGGCCTGGACAAGGATTTCAAAATGAACATCGAGGCTAACCACGCCACCCTGGCGGGACATACCTTCCAGCACGACCTGCGGATCTCCGCTATCAACGGCATGCTGGGCTCCATTGATGCCAACCAGGGCGATTACCTCCTGGGCTGGGATACCGACCAGTTCCCCTCCAACGTTTACGAGACCACCATGGCCATGTACGAGGTTTTGAAGGCGGGCGGCCTCACCAATGGCGGCTTTAACTTTGATGCGAAAAACCGCCGCCCCAGCTCCACCTTCGAGGATAGGTTCGAAGCGTTCGTCCTGGGCATGGATGCGTTTGCCCTGGGCCTCATTAAGGCGGCGGAGCTCATCGAGGACGGCCGACTGGACGGCTTCGTTCAGGAGCGCTACGCTAGCTTTAGCACCGAGCTGGGCCAGAAGATCCGGGGCGGCAAGACCAGCCTTCAAGAGCTGGCCGCCGTGGCCGAGAAGAACGGCCAGCCCGCCCTGCCAGGCAGCGGCAAGCAGGAATGGCTGGAGAGCGTCGTAAACTCCGTGCTCTTTAGCTGATTGGAGGAAAAACCATGGCCTATTTGCTAGGTATTGACATTGGCACCACCGGCACCAAAACCGTCCTCTTTAAAGAGGACGGGGTGCCGGTGGCCTCCCATACAGTAGAATATCCCCTCTACCAGCCCCAAAACGGCTGGGCTGAGCAAGACCCCTTGGATTGGTGGCATGCGGTGTGCGAAAGCTCCACCGCCGCCATCGCCAAAAGTGGCGTGGACCCTGCGGACATCGGCGGCGTAGGCCTTTCCGGCCAAATGCACGGCCTGGTGATGCTGGATGAAAAGGGCCATGTGCTCCGCCGCTCCATCATCTGGTGCGACCAGCGCACCGGGGCGGAATGCGAGGAAATGACCCGCATCCTGGGCGCAGAAAAGCTGATCGACATCACCGCTAACCCCGCCCTGACAGGCTTTACCGCCTCCAAGATCCTCTGGGTGCGGGGTCACGAGCCTGAGGTCTACGAAAGGACCCGGCACATCCTTTTGCCCAAGGATTACATCCGCTACATGCTCACTGGCGAGTTTGCCACCGAGGTATCCGATGCCTCCGGCATGCAGCTGCTGGACGTGAAGGGCCGCAAATGGTCGGACGAGGTGCTGTCCGCCCTGTCCATCGACAAGGCCTTGCTTGGCAAGGTGTATGAATCCCCCGAGGTTACCGGCAAGATCACCCCGGAGGCTGCTGCCCTGACCGGGCTTAAGGCGGGCACTGTGGTGGCCGGCGGTGCAGGCGACAATGCCGCCGCCGCCGTAGGCACCGGAACCGTCCGAGACGGCCGCGCCTTTACCACCATCGGCACCTCAGGCGTGGTATACGCCCACACCTCCAGCCCTGTGATCGACCTGAAAGGCCGCATTCACACCTTCTGCTGCGCCGTGCCGGGGGCCTGGCACGTGATGGGCGTGACCCAGGCGGCAGGCCTTTCCCTGAAATGGTATCGGGACACCTTCTGCCAGGCGGAAAGGGAAGCTGCAGGGCAGATGGGCGTTGATCCCTACGAGCTGATGAACGTGGAGGCCGCCCGGATACCCATCGGGGCAGACCGGCTTTTGTACCTGCCCTACCTCATGGGCGAGCGCACCCCCCACCTGGACCCCAATGCCCGAGGCGCGTTTATTGGCCTATCAAGCATCCATACCCGCAGCCACATGCTCCGCGCTGTGATGGAGGGCGTGGCCTATTCCCTCCGGGATTGCATGGAGATCATCCGCTCCGTGGGCCTAGCACCGAAAGAAATGCTGGTTTGCGGCGGTGGTGGCCGCAGCGAATTGTGGCGGCAGATGCTGGCCGACCTGTACGCCTGCCCCGTGGCGACCATTGCTGGCAGCGAGGGCCCAGCCCTAGGCGTGGCAGTGCTGGCGGGCGTGGCCTGCGGCACGTATGCCTCCGTGGAGGAGGGCTGCGACGCAGTCATCAGGCAAAACCCGGCGCAAGCGCCTGTGGCTGCGAATAGCGCGGCGTACGGGCCTTACTATAAGCTGTATGGCGAGCTATACCAGAGCCTGAAGGGGAACTACGCAAGCCTTGCGGCGCTGTAATGGGCAGATAGTGTGACCCTAGACCTTGTAATACTCCCTCCCTTTGCCCGGCGAAGTTGCGTTCTTCGTCGGGCGTTTTGGCGCGCGCGGGCGCACGCCAATGGGAGCCTGCAGACGCCCAGAGGGTTTCGCAGCCCGGCTTGGGCCTTCGGCCTGGCCCCCAGGCTTGGACCTTCGACTTGGCCCCCAGGCTTGGGCCTTCGGCTTGGTCCCCCGGCTTAGGCCTTCGGCTTGGTCCCCCGGCTTAGGCCTTCAGCTTGGCCCCCCAGCCGTCGCATATTTTTCACCGCCCCTGCATATCCTATCACGGCACGTCCGCTGCATTTGCGCATGAACGGGGTTCATGATATGATAAGGCGGTATGAAAAGATGGAGGCAAGAACATGCTGATTCACGATTCCCATAACAAGACATACCGAGATCCCCTGGGGGGAGTGAAAGCGGGCCAGAGCGTCCGCCTGTCGTTTTTTTGCGATGAATGTGATGCCGTGACCCTGCGCACCTGGGACGGCTTTGAGCATTTTATCCCCATGACGAAAGCAGAGGAGCACCTTTTCCAGGCGGAGATCGCCCTGCCGGAAACGCCCATGCTGTTTTGGTACGATTTTATCATCCACAAGCCGGAAGGCGAGCTGCGCTATGGCAACGCTTACGACCAGCTGGGCGGCGAGGGCGCGCTGTACTATGAAGGCATGCCCCATAGCTTCCAGATCACCGTATATGACCCGGCCTTTGAGACCCCCGCCTATCTGCACCACGGGAATATCTACCAGATATTCCCGGACCGCTTCTACCGGGATAAGGGCGGCATGAAGGGCCGGGTGCGCAAGGTGAAAGTCGCCCACCCGGAGGCCACCTTCCACGAAAGCTGGGACGAGGCTCCCACCCTGGACATCGACCCTGCCAACGGGGACAATCGTGCCCTGGACTTTTTTGGCGGTACTCTCAAGGGCATCCAGCAGAAGCTGGACTATCTCCAGGCCATGGGCATCAGTGTTTTGTACATCAACCCCGTATTTCGGGCCCGGACCAACCACCGCTACGATACCGGCAGCTATGAGGAGATCGACCCTATTTTAGGCGACGAGGAAAGCTTTAATGCGCTGATGGCGGCGGCCCAGATGCGGGGCATGAAGGTGCTGTTGGACGGCGTGTTCAGCCATACTGGCGCGGACAGCCAGTATTTTAACCGTTTTGGGAATTATGAAACCGTCGGCGCTTATCAGAGCCCGGATTCCCCCTATGCCAGCTGGTATCGCTTTTATGAGTTTCCGGACAAGTACAACGCATGGTGGGGCATATATACCTTGCCCGCTGTGGAGAAGGAAAACCCCGAATATCAGAAATATCTGCTGGACAGCGAGACCGGCGTTTTGCCCCGATGGGTAAGGCAGGGGGCCTGCGGCTGGCGGCTGGACGTGGCGGACGAGCTGCCCGTACCCATGCTAAAGAGCATGCGCAGGGCCGTGAAGGGCGCAGACCCCGAAGCCACGCTGATCGGCGAGGTGTGGGAGGATGCCAGCAATAAGGTGGCCTACGGTGCCCTGCGCAGCTACTGTCTGGGGGATACGGTTGATTCCGTGATGAACTATCCCCTGCGCCGGGCGGTCATCGACTTTTTTACCGGGGTCATTGATGCGTACCAAATGCGGCGGGTGATCCTGCATCAGCAGGAGGTATACCCGGTCCCCTTCCACTACGCGCTGATGAACCTTTTAGGCAGCCATGACCGGGTCCGCATTTTGAATGCCATGACGGGCCACGACCAGGAGGGCATTATCCAGATGCCCCGGGAGGAGGCCCAAAAGGTGCGGCTGACTAAGCCGGAGCTGGGCAAGGCCAAGAAACGGCACCTGGAGGCCATGAAGCTTTTATGCGCCCTTCCCGGTGCGCCTACCGTCTACTATGGCGATGAGGTGGGCATGCAGGGCATGGCCGACCCCTGGAACCGCCAGCCCATGGAATGGGACAATGGCGATGCCACCCACTGGAGCGCGATATCCGCCCTGCTTAATCACCGGCAGGAAAAGCGGGTCCTGCAGACGGGGTTCCTGGACGTGGAAGCCGTAAACCCGGACACCCTGCGCATCCGCCGCTATGCAGTGGATGATAAGGACGTTTTCGGCCAGCCCTTGACCGAGGCCGAGGAGACCGTTAAAATTACTCGAAAGTGATACTTCACTTGCCATACAGTCCCCATGCAAAAGAAAGGGAGATGCTCCCATGCATTTTACCTCCCTCACCCTCAGGCAGTTCCGCAATTACGAAGCCCTCACCCTGAGACCCTCCTCCGGCATTACGGTCCTGTACGGGGCGAACGGCTCCGGCAAGACCAACGTGCTGGAGGCCATGCACCTTCTGTCCCTGGGGCGGAGCCACCGCACCGGGGCGGACAAGGAGATGGTAGGGGAAGGCCAGGCCGTGGCCTGCGTGCAGGGGGAGACCCTGCGCCTGGACGGAAAGCACGATATGGAGGTACGGCTGTACCCCTTGGAGAAGCCGCACAAGCGGGTGCTCCTTTTTGGCAAGCCTGCCCAGCGCATCGGGGACATGATGGGCCACGCCACCTGCGTGATGTTCGCGCCGGAGGATATCCGCATCGTCCGGGATGGCCCCGCCGCCCGCCGCCGCTTTGTGGATATGCAGCTGAGCCAAATTCGGCCTGCCTACCTGAAGGGCCTGAAAACCTACCTGACGGTCTTGGAAAGCCGCAACGCGTTGCTCAAGGCCCAGCGGCTGGCCCCCATGGCGGATTTTAATACCCAGCTGGAGACCTGGGACGAGCAGCTGGCCCGGGCCGCCGTGCAGGTGGCCCAGCACCGGCGCTGGTTCCTGGCGGAGCTGAGCCGGGAGGCCGCCGCCCAGTACGCCGCTATTGCCGAGGATCCCACCGAGACCTTTGAGCTGCGCTATACCGGCCCCCTGGCGACAGCCCAGCAGCCCTACGAGACCATGCTGACGGGCCTTAAGCGCACCCGGGGCGAGGACATGCATAGGCAGTACACCTCCTACGGCCCTCACCGGGATGACGTGGCTATGCTGTTGTGCGGCAAGGAGCTTAGGGCCTTTGGCAGCCAGGGGCAGCTGCGCACGGCGGTGCTGAGCATGAAGCTGGGGGAGCTAAGCCTGATTCAAAATGAAATGGGCGAGTACCCGGCCCTGCTGCTGGACGATGTTTTCAGCGAGTTGGACGTGAAGCGCCGCAGCGCCCTTTTAAAAAGCACAGAGGGCGTGCAGACCTTCCTGACCTGCACCGACAAGCAGGATGCCGCCGGGGCCCAGGCGGATATTTTTCTCCGGGTCCAGCAGGACGAGGCAGGACATGCCTTTATTGAGGAAGCGTAACGGCATACGCGATCCCAATATACGAGACGCCCTTATGATAAGCCTTAGATAACTACAAAAGGAATAGGGCCGCCGGAGCTTTGCCCCTGCAACTTGCCCCCCGTCTGCTGCATCTTAGGGTGCGGCAGATTGTTTTATGCCGAAAAAGCCTTTATACTAAGGAAAGCAAGGGAGGTGAGGCGGTTGAGGATACGGGTGGAGCAGGCCGACCTGGAGGAAAACGAGGTGGTGCTCAGGTGCAAGGAGCTGGACGGCGAGGCGCTGGAGGTGCTGGCGCTGCTGCGGGAGCGAACGGCCAAGCTGGCGGCGTATGCGCAGGGCGAGGTGCACCTGGTAGCTCCGGGGGAGGTCCTCTATGCGGAGGCAGTGGACGGAAAGACCTTTCTGTACACGGCGGATAGGGTGCTAGAAACAGGCCATAGCTTGGCGGCGTTGCAGGAGGCCCACCAGGAGGCGGGGCTTATCCGCATCGGCAAAAGCCAGCTGGTGAACCTGTACCGCGTAGCTAGGCTGAAAAGCCTGCCCAACAGCCGCATCGAGATCACCCTGGAGAATGGGGAGCGGATGGTCGTTTCCCGGCATTATGTGCAGAGCTTGAAGGAAAAACTGGGACTGCTAAACTAAAGGAGGCATATTTATGAAAACCAAATTTGAGGATACCGGATACGGCAAGATGTACCTGTGGGTAACCAAGGCCAAGCTGACCATGGGCGTATTTTACGCGGCGTTTACGATGGTCTATCTGCTGCTGGGCCTCACCACCAAGGACCCCGCCATCACCCTGGGGTTCTGGACGGCCTTTGAAATGATGATGGTGAGCTTTGTGATCGGCATCATTCAGCAGATCATCCTGCCAACGGAGAAGTATTCCACGTCCCGAGGCGCTGTGTGGGTGGTGCTGGGCCTGATCATTACCCTTGCCGCCAGCCTGCTGTTTGGTTGGTTCAACCAGTTCCCTGGCTGGTGCTTGCCGGTATTCCTGTTGGTTTTTGCCATAGGCATGGTGGCGATGCTGGTAAGCTGCTATCTGGAGCTTCAGCGGGAGACCAAGCTGCTGAACCAGGGGCTTAGCGCGTTTCAAAATCGGAAGCAGGTAAACGGCTAAAAGCCTTATCGAACGTAAAGCTTGAATAAATCTTAAATTTTCGCTTGACGCCCCCTACTCCCGGAGCCACACCCGCATCTCGGTCTCGCCGCGGTTGCTCCAAGCGTAGTAGGGAATGGCGCGAATGCGGGCAGGCCCCTTCCGTCCGCCATCCTCGTCCAGCTCCTGCTGACCCTCGGCCTCTAGAGGCACGATGCCCCCCAGCAGCTCCGCCTCGTAGGGCTGGGCGCTGAGCGCCGCCTCCTTGGGCAGGATCAAGGCGGACAGGGGCGTAGCATTGTCCACCCCCTCCAGGCAGTAGACGATAGGCCCGCGGGCCAGGGCTACCAGGCCTACATCTGCGGCCACCCGTTCATCGGCGTAGACCCGGCGGCATTCCAGGGGGAAGCACAGCTCCACCTGGTCCCCGGGTTGCCAGGGGCGGTGAATGCGGCAGAAGCCGTCCTTCATTTCGCCGTTGATGGGCGCTCCATTCAAGGTAAGGACCAGGGTACCGGCATCCACATAATGAGGGATGCGAATGGCCAAAGCAAAGGGCTGGGCCTTGCATTCCCGTATCTGATAGCTCGCATGACCTTGCCAAGGATACTCGGTCTCCAGGGTGATAGCGGCTAGACCGCTATGCATCTTGTTTCCAACAAAAAGGTGGCTATAGAGGGTGTCCTCCGTTTCGCTCCACAGGTACTGGCCCAGGGAGCTGATGAGCCGGGCTAGGTTGGGGGGGCAGCACGCGCAGGAATACCACTGGGGCCGCTGGGGCAGGACATGCTTAAGCTCCGGCAGCACGCCGGAGCGCCCAGGGTTCACCTCCAGGGGATTGACGTAGAAAAACCGCTGTCCGTCCAGCTGCATCCCGGCCAGGGCGGCGTTGTATAGCTCCCGCTCCAGCAGGTCCGCGTATTTCCCCTCCGGGGATAGAAGCAGCATCCTCTGGGCAAAGAAGGCCATGGCCACCGAGGCGCAGGTCTCCCCATAGCCCCGGTCATTGGGCAAATTAAAATCTCCGGCAAAGGACTCGTGATGGGCGGTGGAGCCAATGGCTCCGGTCACGTACATCTGCCGCTCCGTAATGTTCTCAAACATCCGCTCACAGGCGGTCTTAAGGGCGGCATCGCCGGTGGCCGCCGCCACCGCCGCCATGGCGGTGAGCATGTAGGCGCAGCGCACGGCATGGCCGCGAGCCTCCCGCTGCTCCCGCACGGGGGCGTAGCTTTGGTTGTAGTCCGTGTCCGTCGGGTCCAGGTCATAATCCCCGTAGCTCATATCCGGATGGGCCGGGGTGTTTTTGATAAAGTACTCCGGGTCCTGGCCCCGCATATCCAAAAACCGCTGGGCCATGTGCAGATACGCGGCTTTGCCGGTGGCGGTGTACAGGCGCATCAGACCGATCTCGATCTCCTGATGGCCGGGTATACCCACAGACTGACCCTCGCCAAACCGGTTGATAATATGCTGGGCCAGCTTCTCCGCCACGGCGAGAAGGCCCCTTTTGCCCAGGGACTCATATAAGGCCACGGCTGCCTCCAGCATATGCCCCGCGCAGTACAGCTCGTGGCATTCCAGCAGGTTTTGCCAGCGGTTTTCCGGCTCCACCAGCTGGAAATACGTGTTCAGGTAGCCGTCCGGCATCTGGGCCTTGGCAATGGTGTCTACGATTTCATCCACGCGCTTTTCCAGGCCCGCATCGGGCTTTAAAAACAGGGAGTACGCCGCCGCCTCCAGCCATTTATATACGTCCGAGTCCAGAAATACCACGCCATAATAGGCGCCGGAGTCCTGCCCCGCCGCAATGCGGAAATTAGCAATGGAGTGGGATACCACCGCGCCCTCCACCTGATCCCGGAGTATTTTTTCCATATAAGGAATGGTGACATTCATCATCAGCTGCTGCCGGGGGGACCAAAATCTATCCGTGATACGAACATTCCCCAGGGGAACGGGCCGCGCTGTGTAGGTCATGTAATTGCCCTCCAGTATGCTTCGTTAGTTCTTCATGCCCGTCATTACGATGCCCTCTACAAAGTAGCGCTGCCCCATCAGGTAGAAAACCACGCCGGGAACAAAGGCCATGCAGGTGGCGCACATAATTTTGGACCAGTCGGCCTTCAGGGAGCCCTTGAACAGGGAAAGGCCCAGTACGATGGTAAAGTTCTCCTGCTTGTCGATATAGATGGTCTGCTGCAAAAGGTCGTTCCACAGCTCGATAAACTTAAGCAGGGCCACCACGATCATGGCAGATTTAATGGCGGGGATAATGATGGAGAACAAAATGCGGTAGAAGCCACAGCCGTCGATGGTGGCGGCTTCGTCCAGCTCCCGGGGCACGGTCTTGACGAACTGGCGGATGAGGAAAATATTGAAGGCACCGCCGCCGCAGAAATGGGGCAGGATCAGGGGCCAATAGGTGCCGCCCAGGCCCGCCAGGCGGGTCCAGCCTACGTACAGGGGCACCAGGGTGACCATGCTGGGCAGCAGCATGGAGCCAACACACATGCTGAACAGCAGCTTTTTGCCCTTGAACCGAAGCCGGGCAAAGGCATAGCCGCCCATGGTGGCAGTGAAGGTGGCCCCCAGCACAGAGGGCAGGATAATGGTGAAGGTATTCTTAAGATACTGCCAGAAGGGGAACTCCTTCAGGGTGGCGGCGTAGTTGTCAAAGCGCCACTGAGGCGGCACAAAAGCCGGAGGGTAGGCGTACAGCTCCGCATTGGTCATCAGGGAGGAGCGGAATATCCAGTAGATGGGAAACATGACCAGCACCGTCAGCAGTATCAGCAGGCCCAGGCTTAAGCCATTGAATATCCGTTCCTTTTTCCGGCGGGACTGAAAGGCACTCTTTTGTTTCACTTGACTTGCGATCATTCCTTATCATCCCCCTCGTAGAAGATCCAGCCCTGGCTGGTGGCAAACAGCACGCCGGTAAAGACCGCGATCACCAGGAAGAACACCACGGCGATGGCGCTGCCATAGCCCAGCTTGTTATCCTGAAAGGCGTAGCGGTACAAAAGATAGCTGATAAAGGTGGTGGAGTTGCCGGGGCCGCCGCTGGTAAGGGCCAGGGCGGGGGTGACCACTTGCAGGTTGGTGACCAGGGCCATCAGCAGATTGTAAAAGATAATGGGGGTCATGCACGGCAGGGTGATATGCTTGAGCCGCTGCCAGCCATTGGCCCCGTCGATCTCCGCCGCCTCGTGGTACACCCGGGGCACGTTTTGCAGCCCCGCCAGGAAGATGACGATGAGGTTGCCGGACAGCCACACGGCCACCAGGCTCAGGGAGGGTATGACCATGGAGGCGGTATCTAGAAACATGGTCTTGCCCATGCCCAGGTTCATGAGCAGGTAGTTGAAAAAGCCGTGGTTATAGTCATACAGCCAGCTCCAGCCCAGATATACGGCCATGGCCGGCAACACATACGGAAGATAGAACATCGCCCGGAAAAAGCCACGGGCGGGGACCTTGCGGTTGAGTAGCATGGCCACCAGCAGCGACCAGAGCATGCTGCCGCCTACGGCCAGCAGGGCGTAGTAAACGGTTGCCTTGATGGAATCGTAAAAGTAAAAATCCCTGGTAAAGAGGCGCTCGTAATTGGCAAAGCCCACAAAGCGGGCGGTATCAAAGCCCTTCCAGCTGAAGAAGCTTAGGATGAATACGCAAACAAGCGGGATATAGGTGATCAGCGTTAGGCCTATAATGGAGGGGAACAGACAAACATACGCTGCCCGTGACTCCGCCTTGTGCATTTGGTTCCGGGTCTTTTTCGCAGCGTTATCCATTTCGCTTAGTAACCTCCTCTGGTGGTTGTTTGAGGCATGAAGAAAGGGGAAGCACTCTTGCCGAGCGCTTCCCCAGCGTCCTACGATTTAGAAATCTTCGGCGATGGTCTCGCTGAGGGCCGCGAAGTTCTCGGTGATGACCTGCTCGGCGGTCTTTTCACCGGTCCAAACGGGGCTGAGCACGGAGCGGAGCATGTCGATGAACACGCTGGTGTTGGGGGTGTAGTACCAGCAGGTGGATTTGGCATAAGCCTTGGTGTAATCGACCAATACGGACTTGGCCATGTCGTAATCCGTAATGGGGAAGCCTTCGGATTTCAGCCACTTATCGGTAGCCTCGCCGCCCTCGTAGTACTTCTCAAGCACGGGCATCCAGATGCCGCTATCAATGAGGCCCCAGCTGTTTTCTTCCTGGGTGTACCAAGAGATGAACTCCATAGCTTCAGCCTGATGCTTGCTGCCGGAGAACACGACCTGAGGACCGCCGGTGCAAATGCTGACCTTTTCCTTCATGTAGGGCAGAACGCCGATACCGAAGTTGAGGCCGGAGCCGGACATGCAGGTGCCCATGTTCCAAGCGCCGCCGGTAGCCATGGCTACGTTGCCGGCTGCCACGGAGCGAACGATACCGTCATCAGACAGGCCAAGGCTCAGGGGCATTACATGCTCAACGGTGGTCAGGTCGGCTACCTTCTGGATAGCTTCGATGGCTTCGGGGCTGTTGATGAGGACTTCCTTGCCATCCTCGGAGAACCAGCGGCCGCCGTTGGAGTGGGCCCAAACTTCCAGCTGCCAGGTCCAGTTGTCAACTACGCAGCCGTACTGCACGATGTTGTCAGCGTCAAAGCCCTCTTCGCCGGGATGCTTGCCATTCTTGTCGATGGTCAGCTTCTTGGCTACTTCGATAAACTCATCCCAGCTGTAGGCGCCATCGGCGGTAGCAGCGGGATATTCAATGCCAGCGGCATCAAACATATCTTTGTTGTAATACAGCATCAGGATTTCGTTGGCGCCAGAGAAAGCAACAGGAGTGCCATCCATTTTAAAGGTAATGCAATCCAAGGGCTTAGAGTCCTTGCCGTCGTACATGGCGGATACATCAGCCAGCAGGCCAGCATTGGCAAAGGCCAAGGTGCCGTTTTCGTTCATGATACCGCAATCGGGCATCTGATCGGCAATGGCAAGAGCCTGGAGCTTGGTGGTGTATTGCTCGTTAGGAATACACATCAGCTCAACGAAGATCTTGTCCTGAGAAGCATTGTACTGATCCAGCACTTCTTGGGTGGCGGTAGATTCGTCCGGGGTTCCCCAGTAAGAATAGGTAATGTGCACGCGGCCATCACCCTCGGCCAGCGCGGCTACGCCCATGGTCAGCAGCATAGATACGCACAGCAGTACAGCAAGCAGTTTTTTCATGATAAGGTTCCACCTTTCTTTCATTTGTCCGGCTTAACGCCGATGGTAGGGGTCTTCGAGCCCTCGGCTCAACTTTGGACCGAAGGGTTAATCGAATTACCATCTCTTTACTTTAGTATAACGTGAAAAAAACAAAAGTCAATAGCCCGTTTTGTAGTTTTTTGCCAAAACGATGGGTTAATTTTATAACCGGCCTGCAGGGCTGTAATTGCTTATATATATCCCTTTGCAGAGGCTTTTGCAATTATTAAGTAGTCTTCGCGATTGACAACCCTTTTAAAAGGGTTATAATGGTTAAAAAGATAAACGATTTACCTTATAGGCAGGTGAAAAGCATGGCGACCATGAAGGATGTAGCGGAGATCGCCGGGGTCTCCACGGCGACCGTATCCCACGTGATCAACGGCTCCAAAAAGCTGAGCCCGCAAACCACGGAGCGGGTGCTCATGGCCATCCAGAGCGCCAATTACACCCCCAATACCCTGGCCAAGTCCCTGCGCTCCGGGCAGACCCGCACCGTAGGTGTTCTGGTGGAGGATATCCGTGGGCTTCCCGTGCCGGAGATCGTCGGCGGCATTGGGGAGACCATCGCCAAAAGCGGCTACCGGATGCTGCTTTTTGACCTGCACCTATTGGAGAAGCTGTACAACCAGTACGAGCAGATCAGCGCCTACCGGACCCGCATCAACAACGGAGTCTCCCTCCTGCTGCAGGCCCATGTAGACGGCATCATCTATGTTGGTATGCATGACCGACATCTGGATTACCTCTTTGACCCCCTGGACAGGCCCCTGGTCTTTGCCTATTCCCACGGCACCAGCCAGGACACCTATGTAACCTACTCCAATCAGGACAGCGCCGCTGCCCTCACCCGGCATCTCATTGGCCGAGGGCATCAAAAAATAGCCGTCATCGCAGGGCATCCCCATTCCTATCCCACCATGCGGCGGCTCACCGGCTATCAGCTGGCCCTGCAGGAGGCCGGCCTCAGCATTCATAAGGATTATATCTGTTACGGCGATTGGGAGTACGAGTCCGGCTACCGCCTCACCCAGGAGCTGCTCTCCCTGCAGGACCGCCCCACCGCCATCTTTGCCATGAACGACCTAATGGCCGCTGGGTGCATCCACGCCCTCAGCGAGGCCAAGGTACGCATTCCCCAGGATATGGCCGTGGCGGGCTTTGACAACCGGGAGATCGCCCGGTATCTTCAGCCGCCGCTGACCACCATTGCCCTGCCCACTACGGAGATCGGCGTGAAGGCCGCGCTGCATATCATGGAGCTGATCACCAACCCCAATACCCCACCGCAAAAGGAGATCATCCATTGCTCGATCGTGGAGCGGGAGTCGGTGTAGGGGCGACAGTGACGCGTCTAGCCTACTGAGTGAGCATCCCCCCAAGGCACGCAGCGCCCGTTACTCCTCTCCTGGCCACTTCAACGGATAGTCCTCCACCGCGAACTCCAGCCTTGCCCCATTTTTCTTGAGCACAGAAAGCAGGCTCTCCACGTTCTGCTGCTTGGTATACGGCGTAGGTGCAAAATCGTTATAGTCCGTGCGGCTGGAAATGCGGGCCGGAATGATCTTGATGGCATCGCTGGTAACTACCCCATCCTTCACCCGCATTCTGATCTGAAAGATAAAGGTGGACATATCCTTGGGCTTGGTGTTGCCCGCAAAGGCAAAATTACCCAGGGAATAGCAGATGTACTTGCCATTATAGTACTCGATGGGGTTGTGGCGATGGCTGTGGTGTCCGATTATCAGGTCGGCCCCGCCGTCAATGGTGGCATGGGCCAGCTTTACCTGGTTGTCATTTGGCCAATAGTCCTCCTCGTCGCCCCAATGGTAATTGACGATCACGATGTCCACGCCCTGCTGGCGCAGGTCCGCGATATCCTGGGGCACCTTCTGGGGCAGGTCCTCATAGCGGCCATTGAAGGTTTGGTAAGCCAAAAGCCCTACCTTCACACCCTTCACGGTAATAATGGCAGGCTCGTCCTCGCTGGCGTAGGGAATGCCCGCCGCCATAAGGGTCTTTTTGGTCTCCTCCGCGCCCTCCTCGCCCATGTCCAGGGCATGGTTGTTCTCAAAGGATACCGCGTCCACGCCGTTATCGGGCAGTATGGTCACGTACTCCGGAGGGGCCCGGAACAGGAAGCTGTTTTCCAGCTTCTTTTTATTTTTTCCGGCGGTGGTCAGGGTGCCTTCAAAATTGATCACGGTCAGGTCATCCGCTAGCAGGATATCCCTCATATTGCGGAAGGGAAAGTTGATATCCCCCTTCTGCTTGTCCAGCTCCTTTTGAAACATGGACCTGCCGGAGGACTGCAAATTATCACCGATGGTAAAATCGCCGGTGAAGGTCATGGTAAGCAGGGTGGAGCCGTCCAGCTCGTACACGGGCAGGGTCTTGTCCACAGGGGCAGGCGTCTCATCGGGCACGCCATCGCCGTCCAGGTCCTCCCCCTCGGGAACCTCGCCGTTTTGGGCCGCGAAGTACTCGGCAATGGAGACCTCCTGGTCGTCCTCGTCCTCGGCCATGGAAAGGGCCACGCCAGTACAGCACATGGCCACAACCAGCAAAAGTGAAATCCAACGTTTTCTCAAAACGAAACACCTCCATGGGTCACGGGGTCGCAAGGCCTGTTTATCCTTGCGGCCTGTTAGCATATAACGTTTGGCATAGGCCGCCTGTTCATGCAGGAAAATTTTGTTACAAGCTTTGCACGAAATCCGCCATACGGCTGAGGGCATCGTTCAGCTTGTCCAGGGCGGTGGCGTAGCAGCAGCGGATATGCCCCTCCCCGCAGGTCCCAAAGGCCGTGCCGGGGACGCAGACCACTTCCTTTTCCTTCAAAAGCCGCCCGCAGAATTCCTCGCTGGTCATGCCTGTCTTTTTGATGCTGGGGAACACGTAGAACGCGCCCAGAGGCTCAAAGCAGTCCAGCCCCATCTCCCGAAAAGCGCCCAGCATCAGCCGGCGGCGGTGGTCGTAGCTTTGGCGCATCATTTCCACATCCGCGTAGCCGTCCTCCCGGCCCCGCTTCAGGGCCTCCTCCGCCGCCACCTGGCCCTGGCGAGACGCGCAGAGGATGGTATACTGATGGATCTTCACCATCACGTCGCATAGGGCCGCCGGAGCGCAGAGATAGCCCACCCGCCAGCCGGTCATAGCAAAGGCCTTGGAAAAGCCGTTAAGCACGATGGTACGCTCCCACATATCCGGCAGGCTGGCGATGGACACATGGTTTTCCGCGCCGTAGGACAGCTCGCTGTAGATCTCGTCGCTGAGGACCAGCAGGTCGTGCTCAAGCACCAGCTTGCGGATCTTCTCCAGGTCCTCCCGGCCCATCACCGCCCCGGTGGGGTTGTTGGGATAGGGCAGAATAATGGCCTTGGTCTCCGGGGTCACGGCGGCCGCCAGGGCCTCAGGGGTCAGCACGAAGCCGTTCTGCGCAGAGGTAGGCACGGGGATGGCAGTGCCCCCGGCAAAGATAACGCTGGGGCAGTAGCTGACATAGCTGGGCTCCGGGACCAGCACGGCATCCCCGGGGTTTAGGAGGGTGCGCAGGGCCAGGTCGATGCCCTCGCTGGCCCCTACCGTCACCAGCACCTCCGACTGAGGGTCATAGGTGATGCTGTAGCGATTTTTAAGGTAAAAGGCGATCTCCTTGCGCAGGGACAGGATGCCCCAATTGCTGGTATAGGCGGTCTCGCCATCCAGGATGCTGTTGATGGCCGCATCCCGGATATGATACGGGGTCACGAAGTCCGGCTCGCCCACGCCCAAAGAAATAGCGTTTGGCATGGTGGCGGCCACGTCAAAAAACTTCCGAATGCCGGACTTGGGCACCGCGGCGATAGTGCTATTCACATATCTTCCGTAGTCCATACTCACGCCATCACCGCCAGTCGCTGGTCATCCTTCTCTCCTTCAAAGATGATACCTTCGTTCTTGTAGCGCTTGAGCACAAAGTGGGTGGCAGTGCCGGTAACGTTTTCCAGGGGGCTCAGCTTGGTGGATACAAAATAGGCCAGCTCCTTCAAGGTGTGGGCCTCCACCAGGAGCAGCAGGTCGTAAGCCCCGCTCATCAGATACACGCTTTTCACCTCATCGAAACGGTATATTCGCTTGGCGATAGCGTCAAAGCCCTGGTCCCGCTGCGGCGTTACCTGCACCTCGATCATGGCCTCCACCCGTTCTCGGTCGGTCTTGTCCCAGTTGATCACGGGGGAATACCGCAAAATGACCCCCTTCTTTTCCATGCCCTGGATGCTCTCGGCCACTTCCTCCAGGGTCTTGCCGGTCATCACCGCCAGCTTTTCCATCGGCAGGCGGCAGTCCTGCTGCATCAGGGTCAAAAGCTCCATTTCAAATGTATTGCCTGGTATATGCTGCATATTTTTTCCTCCCTCTATAGGGCAGACGGCTGGTCATTGCGTTCCTGCGCGCCTACTTAGAAAAGTCCCTCGATCTCGCCCTTCTCGTTTACGTCGATGCCCATAGCGGCGGGCACCTTAGGCAGGCCCGGCATGGCGATGATATCCCCGGCAAAGGCCACCACAAACCCGGCCCCGGCGCTGAGCCGCGCGGAGCGGATGGTGAGGGAGAAGCCGTGGGGCGCGCCCAGGAGCTTGGGGTTATCGCTCATGGAATACTGGGTCTTGGCGATGCATACCGGGCAGCGGCCATAGCCCTCCTCCGTGAGGCGGCTCAGGGCCCGCTGGGCATCCAGGGTGAAGGCCACTTCCCCAGCATGATAAATGCGCTTGGCTACCGCTTCGATCTTCTCCATCAGGGATGTGTCGTCCTCATAGGTGAAGCTGGGCTCCACGGTGGGATTGGCATCCGCGGTCTCGCACACGAGCCTTGCCAGCTCCCTGGTGCCCTTGCCGCCCTCAGCCCAGCCATTGCAGGGGGCGCAGGGCACGCCCAGGGCGCTCATCTTGTGGGCGATCAGGTCCACCTCCGCCTGGGTATCGGAGGAAAAGCGGTTGATGGCTACTACCACAGGGGTCTGCCATACGTCCCGTATATTTTGCACATGAGCTACCAGGTTTTCCATGCCCTTTTCCAGGGCCTCCAGGTTTTCCTGGCCCAGGTGCGCCTTTTCCACGCCTCCGTGGTGCTTAAGCGCCCGGATGGTGGCTACCAGCACGATGGTGCTGGGCCACAGGCCGTTCATGCGGCATTTGATGTCCAAAAACTTTTCCGCGCCCAGGTCCGCGCCAAAGCCCGCCTCCGTCACCACGTAATCCGCCATGCGAAGGGCGGTCTTGGTGGCGATAACGCTGTTGCAGCCGTGGGCGATGTTGGCAAAGGGCCCGCCGTGCATCAGGCAGGGGGTGCCATCCATAGTCTGGATCAGGTTGGGCTGAAACGCATCCCTAAGCAGCGCGGTCATGGCCCCTGCCGCGCCTACGTCTCCAGCGGTTACGGCCTTGCCGTCGTAGCTGTGGGCCACCACGATGCGGCTCAGGCGGGCTTTCAGGTCCTTCAGGTCCCCCGCCAGGCAGAAGGTGGCCATGATCTCGCTGGCGGCAGTGATGTCAAAGCCATCCTCTCGAACTATGCCGTTTTTTACCCCGCCAATGCCGGTGACGATCTGCCGTAGCTGCCGGTCGTTCATGTCCATGCAGTGGCGGAAGCATATCTGCCTAGGGTCGATATTGCAGGCGTTGCCCTGCTGGATATGGTTATCCACCATGGCGCAGAGCAGGTTGTTGGCGGTGGTGATGGCGTGCAGGTCCCCGGTAAAGTGCAGGTTGATGGATTCCATCGGCAGCACCTGGGCATAGCCGCCGCCGGTGGCGCCGCCCTTCATGCCAAAAACCGGACCCAAAGACGGCTCCCGAAGGGCCAGCATGGCCTTTTGTCCGTTCACGGTCATGCCATCGGCCAGGGCCACGGATACGGTGGTCTTACCCTCTCCCGCTGGGGTGGGGTTGATGGCGGTCACCAAAATAAGCTTCGCTTTCTGGGGCAGCTCCCGAAGGGCGTGGGCATCCACCTTGGCTATGTATCGTCCATAGGGCGAAAGGGCGCTTGCTGCAAAGCCTGCTGCCTCCGCGATTACCTCGATCGGTTTCAAGGTAGCCTGCCGTGCGATCTCCAAATCAGTTGCCACAAGAACCCCTCCTTTAAATATGGTCTGGTCTCAAAATGGTTTCATACAGATCCTATAGATCGTATAGATGGAAAAGGAAACACTCCCCATCTTAAAAGACAGTATACCCCAATATGGGCATGGTTTCAAGTGCGGGCCGCTTTTCAATTGACATTGCCAATCCCCTGCCTTATACTAGCATTGAAACCAAAAAACCACAGGTCATATACAGCCATTCGTTTGCCATTCGGGAAGAAAAGGGGGACTTTTCCATGGAGGAGCAGGTACTTAAAACGCCGCTTTACGAAAAGCACGTGGCGAGCAGCGGCAAGATCGTACCCTTTGCGGGGTACTATTTACCGGTCCAATATCCGGCGGGGGTCATCGCGGAGCACAAGGCGGTGCGGGAAGGCGTTGGCCTTTTTGACGTAAGCCACATGGGCGAGGTGCGCTTTACAGGCCCGGATGCCCTGAATAATCTGCAGATGCTTCTGTGCAACGATTACACCTCTCTCCAGCCTGGGCGGGTGCGCTACAGCCCCATGCTCAACGCTGAGGGCGGCGTGGTGGACGATGTGCTGGTCTATAAGTTTGCCGATGAGGACTACCTGATGGTGGTCAATGCCTCCAACCGGCACAAGGATGTTAAGCACATCCTGGCCAACCACTTTGGCGAGGTCAACATCGTGGATATGTCCGACGGCATTTGCCAGCTGGCCCTCCAGGGCCCTAAGGCGGAAGCGGTGATGGAGACCCTCGTGCCCAAGGAGCATATTCCCCAGAAATACTACAGCTTTATCCGGGATGTGGATGTAAAGGGCGTAAACTGCCTGGTCAGCCGCACCGGATACACCGGCGAGGACGGCTTTGAGCTATACGCGGATGCCGGGGAGGCCGAAAAGCTGTTTGATATTTTGGTGGAGGCAGGCCTGCCCTTTGGCTTGCAGCTTTGCGGCCTGGGCTGCCGGGACACCCTGCGCATGGAAGCCGCCATGCCCCTGTACGGCCACGAGATGGACGATACCATTTCCCCCCGGGAAACGGGCCTTCAAAATTTCGTAAAGATGGACAAGCCGGATTTTATCGGCAAGGCCGCTTTAGAGGCCCTGGGCGAGCCCAAGCGCACGCGCATTGGCATCAAGATGGTGGGCCGGGGCATCGCCCGGGAGCATTTTGACGTGTACGCCGGGGATAAGCACGTAGGCTTCACCACCAGCGGCACCTTCATCCCCACCCAGGAAATGGCCCTGGCTATGGCCTTGGTGGATATCACCTGCCAGGACGTGGGTACGCCCCTGTTTGTGGATATCCGCGGCAAGAAGGTAGAGGCCGAGGTCGTCGCCCTGCCCTTCTACAGCCGGAAAAAGTAAACCCTCCCGCAATAACCGACGCATTATAAGCCCGCCTGCGGCGTAGCGCAAACAGTACAGCGCAAACAGCACAGCGCAGACAGCACAGCGCAAGCAGTACAGTTTAAGCAGTACAGCTCAAGCAGCACAGCTCAAGCAGCATACCCCTATCATTACACTATAATAGGAGGAAATAAAAATGGAGATTAAGACCGACCGCAAGTATATGAAGAGCCACGAATGGGTGAAATTCGAAGAGGACGGCACGGCCCTCATCGGTGTTAGCGACTATGCCCAAAGTGAGCTGGGCGATCTGGTATTTGTGAATCTGCCTGGGGAAGGCGACACCGTAGAAGCCGGCGAGACCTTTGCGGACGTGGAAAGCGTCAAGGCCGTCAGCGATATCTACAGCCCCATATCCGGCACGGTGGAGGCCATTAACGAGGCCCTTTTGGACAGCCCCCAGACCATTAACGAAGCCCCCTACGAAGCTTGGTTTTGCAAGGTATCCGGCATCAGCGGCGAAGCGGACCTGATGGACGCGGCTGCCTACGAAGCGTTTTTGGCCACCCTGTAACGGTAAGACCTAGGAGGAACGAGGAATGGGACAATATATACCCCACACCGAGGCAGAGCGCCGGGACATGCTGGCAGCCCTGGGCCTTGGGGAAATGAAAGAGCTTTTTTCGGACATTCCCGAAAGCGTTATTTTGAAAGACGGCCTGCATTTGCCGGAAGGCCTGAGCCAAATGGAGGTGCTGGACGCCATGAAGGCCCTGGCCTCCCAAAACAAGGCCTATAGCCTGACCCTTCGGGGGGCGGGCAGCTACGACCATTATATCCCCGCCGTGGTCAGCCGCATCGCCGCCAAGGAGGAGTTCGTCACCGCGTACACCCCCTACCAGGCGGAAATGTCCCAGGGCGTTTTGCAATCCATCTTTGAGTTCCAAAGCCTGCTTTGCGAGCTGACGCAGATGGATGCCAGCAACGCCTCCGTGTACGACGGGGCTACTGCCGCCGCCGAAGCTGCGGTCATGTGCCGGGAGCGGAAGCGCACGGTGACGCTGGTCTCAGGCGCTGTGCACCCGGACACCCTGGCCACCATCAGGACCTATTGCTACGGCACCCGGGATGAACTGCGCGTAGTGCCCATGAAGGACGGCGTAACAGATGCCGAGGCTTTGAAAGCCCTCCTCACCGAGGAGGTAGCCTGCCTGTACCTGCAGCAGCCCAACTTCTACGGCCTCCTGGAGGACGCGCAGGGCCTGTTCGCCGCCGCCAAGGCAGCGGGGGTCAAGTGCATTTTAGGGACCAACCCCATGACGCTTTCCGTTTTGCCCAGTGGCAAGGAGGTAGGCGCGGATATCGTCTGCGGCGATGCCCAGCCCTTTGGCCTGCCCATGGCCTTTGGCGGCCCCAGCCTGGGCTTTATCACCGCCACAGCGGCCATGCAGCGCAGGCTCCCTGGCCGCATCGTGGGCCAGACCACCGACTCAGAAGGCCGCCGCGCCTTTGTGCTGACCCTGCAAGCCCGGGAGCAGCACATCCGCCGGGAAAAGGCTGCCTCCAACATTTGCTCCAACCAGGCCCATTGCGCCCTCACCGCCGCTGTCTACCTCACCTACATGGGCCCCTCCAACTTGGAGGAGGTCGCCAGCCAGTCCATGGCTAAGGCCCATTATCTGGGGTTGCAGCTGTGCGCTATCCCTGGGGTCTCCCTCAAGCATAGCGGCCCCTATTTTCACGAGTTTGTGACTACGCTGCCTGTAGCCGCTGCCAAGGTGGAAGCGGCCCTGGACAGTGCCGGCATCCTCAGCGGTCTGCCGCTAGGACATGCAGGCACGCCAGAGGGCAATGACATGCTATGGTGCGTTACCGAAAAGGCCAACAAGGCGGCCTTGGATAAGGTGGTCACCCTGGTGAAGGAGGTGTGCGGAGAATGAGCGAGCAAGCCCTTTTAAGCTTTGAACGAAGCGTCCCCGGACGGCGCTCGGATGTGCTCCCCGCTTTGGATGTGCCCGTGTACCAGTTGCCGGCAGCTTGCCGCCGTAAGGAAGGGGCGAAGCCCCAGCTCCCGGAGCTGGACGAATGCGAAGTGGCCCGCCACTACACCGCCCTGGTAGAGCGCACCCATGGTGTGAACAGCGGCTTTTACCCCCTGGGCAGCTGCACCATGAAGTACAACCCCGCCATCAACGAGCAGGTGGCCGCCCTGGACGGCTTCACCGCTGTGCACCCCTTGGCCCCCGAGGCGGCTGTGCGCGGCTGCCGGGATCTGATGGCCGAGCTGGAAAGGGACCTGTGTGAGATCACCGGCATGGATGCCTTTTCCCTGCAGCCTGCTGCCGGGGCCCATGGGGAGTTCCTGGGTCTTTTATGTATCAAGGCCTACCACGAAAGCCGCGGCGATGTAAGGCGCACGAAGATGCTAGTGCCGGACAGCGCCCATGGCACCAACCCGGCCAGCGCCACCATGGCGGGCTATACTGTGGTGAACGTGCCCAGCCGCGAGGATGGCTGCGTGGACATGGATGCCCTGGATGCGCTGCTCTCCGACGAGATCGCGGGCATCATGCTCACCAACCCCAATACCCTGGGCCTGTTTGAAAAGAACATCCTGGAGATCAGCCGGAGGATACACGACGCCGGCGGCCTTTTGTACTACGACGGAGCCAACCTTAACGCCATTTTGGGCGTGGCTCGGCCCGGAGATATGGGCTTTGATGTGACCCACCTGAATCTGCACAAGACCTTCGCCACGCCCCACGGCGGCGGCGGCCCTGGCTCAGGCCCGGTGGGCGTAAAGGCAGCCCTTAAGCCCTTCCTGCCTGGGGTAGCCAGCGCAGGGGATGCCAAAAAGCTGCAAATGAAAGCCTTCTACGGCAATTTCTCCGTGATGGTCAAGGCCTATGCCTACATCAAGACCCTGGGCGCGGCGGGCCTGAGGGCGGCAGGCGAGCACGCAGTGCTAAATGCCAACTACCTTATGAGCCGTTTGAAGGGTCCCTTTACCCCTGCCAAGGACGTGCCCTGCATGCACGAGTTCGTATTGTGCCTGGAGGACCTCAAGCATGATATCGGCGTAAGCGCCCTGGATGTAGCCAAGGCCCTCATCGACCACGGCATCCATCCGCCCACCATGTATTTCCCGCTGATCGTCCACGAGGCGCTGATGTTTGAACCTACGGAGACCGAAAGCCGGGAGACCCTGGACCACGCTGCCCAGGTGATGATCGACATCCTAGCGCAAGCCAAGGCAGACCCGGAAGCTATGCACCACACCCCGCATCATGCGGTCATCGGCCGGCCCGACGAGGTAGCCGCTGCCCGCAGCCCCATATTACGATACGATCCGAGGAAATAGGATTTATCATGATCAGACGAACCTGCTGCCTGATAGCCAGGGGCACTGACCCCTTTCATAACCTTGCGGTGGAAAAGCATCTGATGGACACCCTGCCGGAGGATACAGCCATACTGTACCTCTGGCAGAATGACCATACTATTGTGGTGGGCCGCAACCAAAACCCCTGGGCGGAATGTCGGGTAGAGGCGTTCCTGCAGTCCGGGGGCCGGATCGCCCGCCGCCTCAGCGGCGGCGGCGCGGTCTACCACGATCTGGGCAACCTCAATTTCACCTTCATCCTTCCCAAACGGGAATTTGATGTTATGAAACAGCTCTCCGCTATCTCCATGGCGGTGAACGCCTTTGGCATCCCCTCCCAGCTCAGCGGCCGCAACGACCTGCAGTCAAATGGCCGCAAGTTCAGCGGCAACGCCTTTTACAAGGCCGGAGGCAGCGCCTACCACCACGGCACCCTGCTGGTGGACACCAATATGGACGCCATGAGCCATTACCTGACCGTAGACGCAAAAAAGCTGGAAAGCAAGGGCGTGAAAAGCGTGCCCTCCCGGGTAGTGAACCTGAAAAGCCTCCAGCAGGAGCTGAACATCGCAGACCTGCAGGAAGCCCTTTACCTAGCCTTTGGCAAGGTCTACGGCTATACCCCCGTTATGATAGACGAATATATGCTGGACAGCCCTACCCTGGACCGGCTCAGCCAGCAGTTCAGCCATAACGATTGGGTATACCCCCAAGCCCATCCCTACGGCTATTCCGTATCCGAGCGGTTCCCCTGGGGCTCGGTGACGGTGAAGCTGCTGGTGGAGGGCGGCATTATCCGTCAAGCCAAGATCTTTACCGACGCTATGGAGGCCAGCCTGTTCATCCTCATCGAGCAGGCCCTCATCGGCGCACCGTACCTGATATCCGCCATTGGCAGCCGCTTTGACCAGAAGCTGGAGCTGCTTACCGACCCGGCGCTACTCCAAATGGCCGGGGACGTGTGCTCCCTTATCTGCGGGAACATGCGAGCCATGGACCGGGGCAACGAGCACGCCGCCCCTCAAAAGGCGGAGTAGAGGCTGGCCGTCCGGAGATTTCGGGCGGCGGCCAGCGCGCCCCCCCCCAGCTGCGAAATGTCACCCTAAGAAGGAGCGTACAAAATGCATTATGATCTGATTATTATCGGCGGCGGCCCTGGCGGGTACGCTGCCGCTGTGCATGGAGCCCAAAAAGGGCTCAGCGTGGCCCTCATCGAGAAGGACCACCTGGGCGGCACCTGCCTGAACCGGGGCTGCGTGCCCACCAAGGCATACCTCCACGCCTCTGCCGCTAGCGCGGCGGTGTCTGCGGCCCAGGCAAGGGCTGCCGGTGCAGCCGTCACCCCAGAGGCGGCCGCGTACCGCCACACCATGCTGGAGGAAAAAAACCAGGTGGTAGCCCAGCTGGAGGCGGGCATCCATTCCCTGATGAAGACTCACAAGATCACCGTATACCAGGGCCTGGGGACCCTTACTGCCCTGGCGGCTCCCTTTGCCGTGTCCGTAAACGGAGACTCACTCACCGCCGACCGCATCCTCATCGCCACGGGCTCAAAGCCCGCCCGCTTGCCAGTGCCCGGCTGCGACCACCCCGAGGTATGGACCAGCGACGATATCCTGGGCGCGCCTGGGGCCGAGCCCTTCAGCTCCCTGGCCATTGTAGGCGGTGGGGTCATTGGGGTGGAAATGGCCTGCGTCTATGCCAAGCTGGGCGTGAAGGTGACCATTGTGGAGGCGGAGAAGAACTGCCTGCCCATGATGGACCGGGACCTGGGCCGCAGCGTGGAAGCGCTGCTCAAGGGCCTGGAGGTGACGGTGCTGACAGGGGCGCGGCTGGAGGCCGTGGAAAAGCAGGCTGTAGGCTTTACCCTTCGGGTGGAGAAGGCCGGCACCCAGATCATCCCCTGCGACAGGGTGCTGCTGGCCACCGGGCGCATGCCTCAGCTGGACGGCCTTATGGCGGACGGCCTGGAGCTGCCCACTTACAGGAGAGCCCTTGCAGTGGATGAAAACTATCAGACCTCCATCCCCGGCCTTTATGCCATCGGGGATGTGAACGGCCTGTGCCAGCTGGCCCATGCCGCCCATGCCCAGGGCCTTTGGGCGGTGAGCCACATGCTGGGCCTGGAGGCGCCTATCGACCCCCTGCTGGTACCCAGCTGCGTCTACACCACGCCGGAGATCGCCTCTGTGGGCCTTACCCAGGAGGAAGCCAAGGCCCAGGGCCGGGAGGTCAGTGTAGGCAAGGCCGTGACCACCCAAAACGCCCGTAGCCTGATCGAGGGCTTGGGCCGAGGCTTTATCAAGCTGGTTTTTGACAAGCAGACCACCGCGCTGCTGGGCGCACAGCTTTTCTGCGGCAGGGCCACGGATATGCTGGGGGAGCTGACCCTGGCGATCCAAAAGGGCCTCACCGCCGAGGAACTGCTAAAGCCCCTGCGGGCCCACCCCACCTTTTACGAGGCCATTACCGACGCGGTGGAGGCCGCGATGAAATAGCAAGGCCATAGCGGTGGAAGCCACAGCAAGCCATAAATGCAAGACAACGCTTGTGCCAAGGGGCACGACGAAAAACGCGGCAAAGGGCGTGACAACGGCATGGTAAAGGACGGCAGCGCAACAAAAGCCATCACTCGAACCCTTATCATTGGCGGCGGCGCGGCGGGCATGGCGGCCGCCATTGCCGCCGGGGAGCAGGGCCAGCAGGTGACCGTGCTGGAGCGCATGAACAAGACCTTAAAAAAAGTAGGGGTCACCGGCAATGGCCGAGGCAACCTCTTAAACAGCGGCACCCTGTGCTACTACGGGGATGTCGCCTTTGCTGCGGAGGTGCTAAGCCGCATGCCCTATGCCCAGCTGGCCTCCTTTTTGGAGGGGCTGGGCATTCTCCTTCGCCAGGAGGAGGACGGCCGCATATACCCCGCCGCCCTCCAGGCCTCCGCCGCTGTGGATGCCATGCGCCTTAGGGCTCAGCAGCTGGGCGTTCAGGTAGCGCCTCTCACCCGAGCCCTGTCCATTACCCTTGATGCGGGCGGCTTCCAGGTGGACGCGGAGGAGAGCCAATGGTCCGCCCCTGCCGGAGACGGGGGCAGGGCTAAAGCCCCCAAAAAGCCCGTCCAAACCGGCGTGATCCCTCGAAAATTCCGGGCGGACCGGGTGATCGTCACGGTAGGCGGCGCGGCGGCCCCGGCCCATGGCACCGACGGCTCTGGCTACGGGCTGCTCACCGCCTTTGGCCATCATCTTAACCCCGTGCGCCCGGCCCTATGCGCCCTCATCACCGACAAAAGGCCCCTCCAGGGGCTTTCCGGCCAGCGGGCCAAGGCCCGCCTGACCTTGACCCGCCAGGATGGGACCCTGCTCCACGAGACCCGCGGGGAAGCCCTCTTTGCAGAGGACGGGGTCAGCGGTATTGCCGCCATGCAGCTGGCCCGCTTTGTGGAGCCAGCCTGTCAACCGGGCGGCCTGTGCGGCTGCCGCCTGCGCATGGACCTGCGCCCTGCCCTGGGCCTGGACGGCATAAGCGAAAAAGCGCTGTCCATCCTTTTATCCCAAACGGCAGAAAAGCGCAGCCGGGAGCCCATCAGCGCGCTTATGACCGGCATGATGGTCCCCCCGCTGGCCCACGCCCTGATGAAGGCGGCGGACATCCGGGATATCGCCCGACCCATTTCGGCCTTGAACCCTTCGGATATGCAGCGGCTGGCCTGCGCCATCAGCGCATTTGAGCTGGAAGTAACGGGTGTACGCGGCTTTGAAAGCGCCCAGGTCACCGCCGGGGGCATCGACCCCAGCGATCTTGATCCCGCCACGATGGAAAGCCGCCTGCAAAAAGGGCTGTTTGCCGCTGGAGAGGTGCTGGACGTGGATGGGGACTGCGGCGGCTTCAACCTGATGTTCGCCTTTGCCAGCGGCCTGCTGGCGGGAGGCGCGAAATAGGCCCGTCCATGGCACAAACAAGGACCAAAACACGGCAATAGCGCCAAATATAACAAATGCAACTGTAAGTTTCCGCAGGTTTCTTCAAACGCAACCCGTAGTATATGGCGGTTGCCCTGGCTCCGTGATAGGCTGACAGCATCACGTAACAAGGAGGGCCACAAACATGAGCCTTGGAGAGAACATTCAATTTTTACGCAAGCGCAAGAGCCTTACCCAGGAGGAGTTCGCCGAAAAGCTGGGGGTATCCCGGCAGACGGTATCCAAATGGGAATCGGAAAACTGCTACCCGGAGATGGATAAGCTATTGCAGCTGTGCGATATTTTCGGCTGTGATATGGATACCCTAATGCGCGGGGATGCCTCCCAGGCCCTGGCCGAGGACACTCAGGGCTACGATGCGGAAATGAACCGCTTCACCCGCTCCATCTGTACCGGCACCATGCTGGTGCTGGGCGGCCTTGCCCTGATGATGCTGCTGATAGGCAGAGGGCTATCCGAAAACCTGGCCATTATGGTGTTTCTGGCTTTCATTGCCATTGCTGCCGCCATCTTTATCATCAGCAGTATGCAGCACGGGGCCTTCGTGCGCAAGCACCCTCAGATCCGTCCTTTTTATTCGGAGGAAGAGGTGGAAGCCTTTGACCGAAAATTCCCCTATTTTATCGCCATTCCTACCGTGCTTATCTTGCTGGCCATCATTGCCCTTATCGCGCAGGAGATGATCCAGCGGCCAGCCGGCCTTAGCCTGGAGCAGTACGAGGCCCTCTGGGCGGGGCTGTTCCTGCTGGTGCTGACCCTGGCCACCCCCCTGTACATCTACGGTGGCATGCAAAAGGCCAAGTATAACATCCCCGAGTATAATAAGGAAAACGCCCAGACCCCGGAAAACCTCCGCAAGCAGCAGCGCATCGGCACGGCCTGCGGCTCCATCATGCTGCTGGCTACGGCGATATATCTAGTGATGGGTCTAGGCTTTAACCGCTGGGAATTAGCACCCATCCCCTTCGCGGCAGGCGGCCTGCTGTGCGCGGTGGCGAGCATGGTCCTCTCCAACCGAGAGGCGTAAGCGCCACTGACGCATTTGGAGAGAAAAGGCCGGGATAAATTCCCAGGCCTTTTCCGTTAGATATATGATCCGCAAAATAGGTAAAAATGGAAAGATGGAGGGAAAACTATGACCCTAAGATGCCCTGCCCTGGCTTTGACGCTTATGCTGCTGTTTTCCCTGAGCATGCCGGCCCTTGCTGCGACCACCGCCCTGGTCAGCACGCCGCAACTGGCGGATCAGCTGCACCTGCGGGCCGCCCCGGAGGACGCTGCCGACTCCCTAGGCGCGTACTATAACGGTACTTCCGTGACGATCTTGGACGATAAGGATCCCTATTGGGCGCGGGTGCGCATCGGCGTTCCCCCAGGCAGCGCGGAAGGCTATATGCGAAAATCTTTTCTGACCAAGGGGTCTGATAAGGGGAGCTCGGCCATGCCGGAGTATATCTCCACAGCCTCCACTTGGGAGCTGATGGATCAGCCCTCAGATACGGCTAGCAGCCGCACCCAGGGCCAGGGCGAGGCTTTCCTGCTGATGGGCCTGGGCTCGGGCTGGTGGCATGTGATCTCAAGGGATCTTCAGCTCTCGGGCTATGTCCGCGCTGGAAGCCTGCAAAGGCCCAGTTCTGCCGTTATCCGCAGTGCCAGCCCTGAGGGCTCTGCGCACCTGCGGGCGGAGCCGGACAAAAGCGCTGCCTCCCTGGGGCAGTATTATACCGGCGTTAGAGTCACCTTCCTGGGCTACTGCCAGGACAAGCCATGGGCCAGCGTGCGCATAGGCCCCTTGGAAGGCTATATGGATGCCGCCTGTCTGGTAACGGATGTGACTGAAATGAAAAAGGTACAGTCTGCCATGCCCTCCGTGACCGTTACGGGAGATGGCGCTTTGCGCCTTCGGGACGCGCCCGCTTCCGACGGAGGCATCCTGGGCGTATACGCGGTAGGGCTGGAGGCCACGGTCCTGGGCTTTACGGACAAATGGTCCCACGTGGAGATCATGGGGCAGACTGGCTTTATGATGTCCCAATACCTAACCCCTAGATTTAAGTAAAACGAGACCTCGGCCTGTAAGTAAAGGCTATAATAGCTCCTTTTTTCAGCCCCGGTACTGGATCAGCATATGCAGATGTACCGGGGCTTTGCCTATGCTTTCATACCGGTGAGGCCCGTCCGCCCGAAAGCGCAGCGCGTCCCCGGCTTTCAGGGTGTGGCGCACCCCCTCCGCCGTCACCGCCAGCTCGCCCTCAAAAGCTGTGATATACTCCTCCGCGCCCTCTGTGTGTGCCTCCGCGTCCAGCGCCCCCTGAGGCAGTATCACCACGTGGTAGCTTTCCCACTGTCGGCCTGCCTCGAAAAGGAACATGGGATACAGAAGATACCGCCCCTCATCCGCCACTATGGGCCGGATATCCGCCTGTCGGATCACCGCCGCCTCTGCCTGGGGCTGGTCCGTAAGGGCGGTAAAGGACACCTTGTATCCGTTGGCGATCCTCCACAGCACCGCAATGGTGGGGTTGGCATCCCCTTTCTCCAGCTGGGCCAGCATGCTGCGGGATACTCCCGTCACCTCTGCGGCGGCGTCTAGGGTCAATTTCTTTTGCTCCCTGATGGCTTTTACGTTCTGGGCAATGGTGCGCTGTATATCCATAGCGGCTCCTTTTCTTCGCTGATGCGGGGGTGATTCTTCCCACTAATGCGGTAGTGTATTGACAAGCTGCCTTATTCCTGCTATACTACGAAAAATCCATCATGTTGTATTTTTCGTCCAATATATTGTACCACAGTGCAGGAAAGAGGTCAATCTATGTTTAACTGGTTTCAGTTTCTCACCTATGCCGTCATCACCGCCGCCACCCCCGGCCCCAACAACCTGATGTCCCTGTCCTGGGGCGCGCGGAAGGGCTTCAAAAAGGCGCTGACGTTCAATTTAGGCATCGGCGCGGGCTTTGCCGTGGCCTCCCTTTTGTGCACGCTTTTTTGCAGTATGCTTTCCTCCTTCATCCCCAAGATCCAGCTGCCCATGAAGCTCATTGGGGCCGCCTACATGCTCTATCTTGCCTGGAAGACCTTCACGGCCTCCCCAGACATTGAGGAGAAAAGCGGTGAGTTCGGCTTTGTGTCCGGCTTCCTTTTGCAGTTCGTCAACCCAAAGCTCTACATCTACTGCATCGTCTCCATGGAGACCTACATCCTGCCCTTTTTCCAGGGTCAGTGGCTGACCTTGGCCCTCTTTGCCCTGCTTCTCGCCTTTATCGGCTTCCTTTTTACCATCCTTTGGTCCGCCTTTGGCTCCACCTTCCGGGTCCTCTTCTCCAAGCATGCGCGAGTGACAAACACCATTATGGCGCTGCTGCTGGTGTACTGCGCGGTGTCGCTGTTCCTGTAGGGGGAGGGAAAACAGGGAGGCCGGGGACGGATGCGGGGCTTCGCCCCTGCACCCCACCAGGGCTAAAGCCCTGGACCCGCTCATAAGCCTCGTTGCACGCAGTTCAAAGATAAATAATAAAACGGGTTGGCGTATTGCCAGCCCGTATATATTCATGTAATCCCTTGACTGCGTGAAACGCGGTCAAAAAAGGGTTCAGGGCGAAGCCCTGAACAGGGTCATAGGGGCGGCAGCCCCTAATCGTTTCCATGTTTCCCCGTGTCCCCCGTCCCTTACCCCCGCTTGATCCGCTCCACGGCCTCTTGCGTCTTTTCCAGGGTGTTGAAGGCAGTCAGGCGGAAATAGCCCTCGCCGCAGGAGCCGAAGCCCGCGCCGGGGGTGCCGACGACATGGACACCCTTGAGGAGCTGGTCGAAAAAGGCCCAGCTATTCATGCCGTTGGGGGTCTGCATCCAGATATAGGGAGCATCCACGCCGCCAAAAACGGTGTACCCGGCGGCGGAAAGGCCCTCCTGGATGATGCGGGCGTTGTTCATATAATAGGCGATAGTGGCTTCGCACTGGGCCCAGCCCTCGGGGCTGAAAACCGCGGCGGCGGCCCGCTGCACGGGATAGCTGACACCGTTGAACTTGCTGCCCATGCGGCGCTTCCACATGGCGTTAAGCTCGGCAGGCTCGCCCTTTCCGTTCAGGGCCTTGATCTCGTGGGGGATCACCGTCCAGCCGCAGCGGGTGCCGGTAAAGCCCGCCGTCTTGGAAAAGCTGCAGCACTCGATGGCCACCTCTTTAGCTCCCTCCACCTCGTAGATGCTCTGGGGTGCGCCGGAGGATATAAAGGCCTTGTAGGCGGCATCGTATACGATAATGCTGCCGTTCCTTTTGGCGTAGTCCACAAAGGGCTTCAGCTGCTCCTTGGTGAGGGTGGTGCCGGTGGGGTTGTTGGGGTAGCAGAGGTAAATAACGTCCACGGGCTTATCCGGCAGGGCTGGCACAAAGCCGTTCTCCGCATTGCAGGGGAGGTACACCAGGTTCTCCCAGCGGTCGCCGCTAAAGACCCCGGCCCGGCCCGCCATGGCATTAGAATCCACGTACACGGGATATACCGGGTCAGTGACCGCAATAACGGTATCCTGGCTGAACAGCTCCTGGAGGTTGGCCACGTCGCTTTTCGCGCCGTCGGACACAAAGACCTCGTCAAAGGCGATATCTACGCCATGGGCTTTATAATCATGCTCGATTATGGCATTCACCAGAAAATCATAGCCGTAGTCCGGGCCGTAGCCGTGGAAGGTTTCGGCACGGCCCATTTCGGCCACGCCCTCTTGCATGGCCAGGATCACCGCCGGAGCCAGGGGCCGGGTCACATCGCCAATGCCCAGGCGGATCAGGTCCGCGCTGGGGTTTTCCGCAGAATATTCCTTAATGCGCCGGGCGATCTCCGCAAAGAGATAGCTGCCGGGAAGCCGCTCATAATAGGGGTTTGCTTTCAGCATGGGGAAGCCTCCTTGAGATAGAATGGTTATAGCCGCTGGAGGGTCACTTGAGCCACTCGCCATCATAGACGAAGGTGGCGGGGCCGGTCATGTAGATATGATCGTCGGTCTCGTCCCAGCGGATGTTGAGCTTGCCACCACGAAGGGTCACCTCCACGTCCCGGTCCACAAGGCCGTTGACCATGGATGCCACCGCCGACGCGCAGGCCCCAGTGCCGCAGGCCAGGGTCTCCCCAGTGCCCCGCTCCCACACCCGCATAGTGATATGCCCCCGGTCCTGCACGGAGACGAACTCCACATTGATCTTGTTGGGGAAGGTGTGATGGCATTCCACAGCGGGGCCCGCTGCGGTGACGGGAGCCGTCATCGGATTATCTACAAAGATGACAGCATGGGGATTGCCAACGTTTACCAGGGTAACAGGATAGGTGCGCCCCAGCACGGCAATGGGATGGCCAATGACCGGGTTTCCGGCTACCTTGGACGGAATTTTAAGGCCGTCCAGCTCCGGCCGGCCCATGTCCACCTGCACGCTATCCACCTTGCCGTCCTTTAGGTTTAAGCGCATATTTTTGATCTCCCCGCCGGACTCGATGGCAAACTCCGTCTTGTCCGTCAGGCCCCGCTCGTAGCAGTACTTGGCCACGCAGCGGATGCCATTGCCGCACATTTCGCTTTCGCTGCCGTCGTTGTTAAACATGCGCATCCAAAAATCCGCCTTCTCGCTGGGCAGGATCAATATCAGCCCATCGGAGCCGCAGCCAAAATGATACCGGCTCATCTCCACGCTGAGCTTGGCGGGGTCATCCACCTGCTCCTCAAAGCCATTGATGTAGATATAATCGTTGCCGATGCCTTCCATCTTCGTAAAACGCACGGGTTCACCTGCTTTCAAAAGATATCCATTACTTTTAAAGATATCCATGTGGCCCAAAAGAAATCCATTTTCCATTATACCAAAATAAGGACCTTTTTACCAGGGGCGCTGGCTGCCCGTCCAGCCCTGGGTCACCCACCAGTCCCGATCCGTAGGGTTCCAGGCGGCATCGGCCCCGGACTGCATTTTGCTAAAAATCGCAAAGCAGGCTCTGGCCCGCAGCCCCACTCTGGGATGGGCGGCGGCCCTTTTGATCCTTTGGACGGCCCTTTTTGCCTTTTTCTCCAGCTCTGCTTGCTTCTTGGGCTTCAGATCCGCGATGGTCATGGCGTTGCTGGTGAAGGGCAGGCGGTAGACCTGGGTCATGCCCATCCATTTCAGCTGCTTGGCCAGGGAACGGGTGGTGTGCCCTGCGGGGGCCCCGGCGGAGGAGCACAGCGTAAGCCCTACCTTGGTAAACATAGAGCCGGAGGGCCGATGGGTCACCCAGCGGTAGGCCAGGTGGTCCATGAGGTTTTTCATGCCTCCGCTCATTTCCATCACATAGTTAGGGCTATCCACAACGAGCACATCTGCCCAGTCAATAGCCTGTGCAATGGGCTGCATTTCTGCAGCGCCTGGGCAATGCTCCGCGCCCTTCATAAAGCAGCAGTTGCAGCCTATGCAAAATCCGGGCCCGTCCTTGGGCAGGAAAAATTCCCGCACCTGGGCCCCGTCTGCCACCAATGGGTCAAGCACGGCCCAGGTCAGGTGGTGGGTAATACCCTTGTGGCTTTGGCCATGTATAACGGTTATCTTCATTTTTGCTATCCTATCTTTTTGCTGTCCTATCTTTTTGTTTCGGCCGGTTAGGCTCATATTAAGCCCATCCCAAACCCTTTCAGCCCAGCTTCACTTCCGCCCAGCGGATCACATCCTGCCAGACGGTCTCCTTGTCCAGCTCGTTGAACATCTCGTGGCGGCCATTTTTGTACAGTTTCACGGCTACGTCCTTTACCCCGGCCTGACGTAGCTCCTCCGCTACCTGCTCCACCCCTGCACCGTAGGCCCCCACTGGGTCCATGTCCCCGGAAAATACGAAAACGGGGATGTCCTTTTCCATGGCAGTCAGGTTCTTGGGGGACAGCCTTTTCAGGCCGGTGAACATATCCTTATAGGCCCGGGCGGTAAAGGTGAACCCGCAGAAGGGGTCCGCGATGTACGCGTCCACCACCGCCGGATCGGCGGAGAGCCAATCGAAGGAGGTGCGGGGATTCTCGTAGCGTTTGTTGTTGCCGCCGGAGCTGATCTTTTCCAGCAGGTGGCTGGGCTTTTCGCCCATGCCCAGGGCGCACTGGATATTGGCGATCATAAGCCCCGCAGCCAGAATGGGCGGGTCAAAGTGCCCCGTGCCGGAGAGCAGCACGCCGGTGAGGCCCTGCTCGTACTTGAGGCAGTAGGTGCGCACCACAAAGCTGCCCATGCTATGGCCCAGCAGGAAATACGGCACGCCGGGGAACTGGGCCTGGGTGGCCTGCCGGAGGGCATGGGTATCGTCGATGAGGGCATCCCAGCCGTTTTCCTTGGAGAAGTGCCCAAGCACGGTGGCCTTTGTGCCATGGCCCAGGTGGGTATGGCCCACTACCGCAAAGCCCGCCTGGTTAAAGCGCCTGGCGGTCTCGTCGTACCGGGCGATGTGCTCAGCCATGCCGTGTACCAGCTGAATGATGGCCTTGGGCTCACCATCGGGGAGCCAGACCCTTTTTTCCAATGCCTCGCCTGTTACGGACGCAAAAGTATCGCAAATAACCTGTGCCATTTTGTGTGCCTCTCTTTCTGGTGAAAATGGTTATGCATAAATCGTTACTATATTATATCACAGCTGCCAGCAATTGACAAAAACATCCCCTCCGGCTATGATAAGGATATTGTAACCTATTATATGTTTCAAGTGAGGCGTATTTGTCATGAGCCAATTAAGTCCAGAAATTGAACAAGTGCAGGAGAAGCAAAGCTACAGCCTGTTTCGAATAGGGCAGATGCAGGCCTGGCAAAAAAAACGGCTGATCACTGGCATGCTGGCGGTAATCCTGTTTTGCAGCATGTACATCGGCCTCACCTGCAGCGGCCTGATCAAGGACAAGCAGGATATGTACCGGGCCTGGGATGACCGGGTGGCGGTGGACGAGGCCACCTATGCCGACGAGGTGCGCCGCAGCACGGAGTCCGTCACCGTGGCTTGCGGCAGCTATGTGGACTATTTCAAGCAGATGTCCCTGAAGGAGGGCACCTTCCGGACGGTGATGCTGGTGTGGTTCCGCTGGCAGGGCGCGCCGGAGCTGGACATGAAGAGCCACTACCGCTTTTATTGCGGCACCATCAACAGCTCCCAGGTGGTGAAGGACGAGCACTACCCCGACGGTACCAACTACCAGCTGCTGCGGGTGGATGTGTCCGTGGCAAAGGATTTTTCCACCAACCGCTTCCCCCTGGATAGCCATCAGCTGAACTTTTACCTGGAGTCCGACTATCCCATCGAGCAGGTGGTGCTCCAGGCGGACGTGGAGAACAGCGGGCTTAACAGCAGCCTGGATATTCCCGGCTACAGGGTGCTGAACTATAAGCTGCAGGAGTACGCCTACGAGTACGCCACCACCCATGGCGACCCTGGCGTAAGCGAAAAGGAAATGAGCAGTGAGGTGGTCACCTCCGTCCAGATCACCCGGGACGGCTTCGGCCTGTACCTCAAGTGCTTTATCGCCCTTTTAGGTACTACCCTTTGGGTGTTCATCTCCCTGTACATCTGCACCCAACACCGGGTGGACCCCCTGGGCATGATCCCCGGCGCGCTGTTCGGCGCGGTGGGTAATATCATGGTGGGCGCGAACCTGGTGCCTGATGCGCTGACCTTGGGCCTCCTGGAATACGTGAACCTATGGGGCGTGGTCACCATTGTGTCTGTCGGGTTATGCGTGATCAACATCAACCGCATCCGAAGCTTTAATAAGGACAACGAGTTCGCCCAGTTCTTTGGCCGGGTGATGCTGTTCCTGCTGCTTACGTTCATTCTGGCTGGACATATTCTGATGCCTGTGTGCGCATATCTATAAAAAGCCTATCTTGAAAGGCCCTGCTGCGCTGACGGCTTGCCCTCCTGCAGCAGGGCCTTTTTGGCCCTGTTTTTTTCCATTGTTGCCCATACTGAACTGTACAAATATTGCACTTTTACCCCCGTTTGTATTGAAACCCGCCGCCTGCTCCCGTATACTGGGCAGGAACGCAATATCAGTATATAGCATATCAAAATAAATGGAGGGCACTATGAACGTAACGCAAAAGATTCTTTCTGCGCATCTGGTTTCGGGGGAGCTGAAGCCGGGGACGGAAATTTCCATCAAGATTGATCAGACCCTCACCCAGGACTCCACCGGCACCATGGCCTACCTGCAGTTTGAGGCCATGGGCATTCCCCGGGTAAAGACGGAGCGCTCCATGGCCTATATCGACCATAACACGCTCCAGACCGGCTTTGAAAACGCCGACGACCACGCCTATATCACCACCGTGGCGAAAAAGCACGGGGTCTATCTCTCCAAGCCCGGCAATGGCATCTGCCATCAGGTGCAGCTGGAGCGTATCGGCATCCCTGGCAAGACCCTGCTTGGCAGCGACAGCCACACCCCCACAGGCGGCGGCCTGGGCATGCTGGCCATTGGCGCAGGCGGCCTGGACGTGGCCGTGGCCATGGGCGGCGGCGCATATTTCCTCAGCTGCCCCAGCGTGGTGAATGTGCACCTGGCAGGCAAGCTCCCAAAGGGCGTGGCCGCCAAGGATGTTATCCTGGAGCTGCTTCGCCGCCTTACCGTAAAGGGCGGCGTGGGCAAGGTGATGGAGTACACCGGCGAGGGCGTTAAAAGCCTGTCCATCCCTGAGCGCGCCACCATTGCCAATATGGGCGCAGAGCTGGGCGCCACCACCTCCGTTTTCCCCAGCGATGAGGTGACCCAGGCCTTCCTAAAGGCCCAGGGCCGGGAAAAGGACTTTGTGGACCTGAGCCCGGACGGGGACGCGGCCTACGAGGAGACCGTGGACATCGACCTGAGCACCCTTGCGCCCATGGTGGCCCTGCCCCATATGCCCGACAATGTAAAGACTGTGGCCGAGACGGGCCCCATCAAGGTGGACCAGGTGTGCATCGGCTCTTGCACCAATTCCAGCTATCTGGACATGATGCGGGTGGCCGCGATTCTTAAGGGCAAGACCGTGCACCCGGATGTGTCCCTGGTGATCGCCCCTGGCAGCCGCCAGGTTCTGAGCATGCTTAGCGAGAACGGCGCGCTTCACGACATGATCGAGGCGGGAGCTCGCATTCTGGAATGCACCTGCGGCCCCTGCATCGGCATGGGTCAAAGCCCCCGCACGGATGCCGTCAGCGTGCGCACCAACAACCGCAATTTCTACGGCCGCAGCGGCACCAAGAGCGCCGGGATATATCTCGTCAGCTGCGAGACCGCCGCTGCCACCGCGCTTTCCGGGGTGCTCACCGACCCTCAGGGTCTTACCACCGACCTGAACGTGGAAATGCCCCAGCAGTTCCTGCTCAATGATAATCTGATCCTGCCGCCTGCCACGGCGGAGGAAGCGGAGGGCCTGGAGGTCCTTCGCGGCCCCAACATCAAGCCCTTCCCCAAGGCGGAGGCCCTGGCGGAGACCCTTTCTGGCAAGGCCCTCCTCAAAATGGAGGATAACATTACCACCGACCATATCATGCCCAGCGACAGCTCGCTTCTGCCCTTCCGCAGCAACGTACCCAGGCTCAGCGAGCACTGCCTGGCCCCTGTGGACCCCACCTTTCCCACCCGCGCCAAGGAGGCGGGCGGCGGGTTCCTCGTGGCGGGCCACAACTACGGCCAGGGCAGCAGCCGGGAGCACGCAGCCCTGGTGCCTGTGTACCTGAAGATTCGCGGAGTGCTGGCCAAGAGCTTTGCCCGCATCCACCAGGCCAACCTTATCAACAACGGTATTTTGCCCCTGGAGTTTGAAAACGAGGCCGATTACGACCTATTTGACCAGGGGGATGAAATTGTCCTGGAGAATATCCACCAGCAGGTGGCTGACGGTGCAGAGATCCTCGCCGTTAAAAACGCCACCAAGGGCATTACTGTACATGCACGGATGCCCCTTACCGACCGCCAGCGCAGAATGATCCTGGCCGGCGGACTGATCAATATGATAGCGAAAGAGGAACGGTAAGGGGGAACGCGTTAAGGGCGCTGCGACTTTAAAAACACAAGACAACCATACCGAGCCTGAAGCAAACGTTTTGGCTCGGTTTTTTATAAATTCTTTTTATTCTATAAAATGCCGTAAAAATGGCACAAAGGTGGCACAAAATTTATGCCTTCTTTTATGATAAAATACGATTAGATATTGTGCTTTTCCATAATTATTGGGAGGGATATGTATGCAACCCAATGGAATGCTGGTACTCTTCGTAATCAGCGGTATCCTGATGGTTATAACCATGATTGTAAGGCAAAAACAAAGAAAAAAGGAAGCAGCAGAAAGAAAGGAAGAGGCTAGGCGCTACCGCAACGAAGCAAAGCCTTTGCAAACGCCGTGCGAGATAAGCGTTACACTTGAAGTTGATCCCAAGCTCTTAGCCGAAAGGAAGCCGCGCTTCTATTTCTCCCTAAACGGCAGCTCAAAAACAGAGGCCGAAAATGGTAAAACCATTGTGCTTCCCACATCGTTGGATAAAAATATCTTGTCTGGATATATTCTGATCCCTAATTTAGTTGCAGAAAGCAAAACGTACTTAACCGAGGATTCCCCTTTCAAAGTTGACGCTGTTGAAGGTGGCCAAATTAATATCATATCAAAACCCGACATTTATTCTGAGGATGGCTATACGGCAAACTTGAAAAGTAACTTTTCACAAAGAGAAAACAGTATCAAATAGTCGTGCGTTTTCCGTTGGCACAATAGTTACCATCGCTTAATTAAAGCGCGCCGCTCACAATCAGATACACCCCATAGGCCACCATCAGCCCGCCGCCAATGCGCCGGAGAAGCTGCTGGTGGCTTTTCAGCCAGCCCAAAGCGCCCTTTAGCCACTGGTAAAGCAGCATGAAGGCCAGCATGGGCAGGCACAGACCCAGAGCAAAAACCGCCAGATGGACCATGCCGGTAAGCATGGTGGCGTTCTCTGCGGAGGCAGCCAGCACCAGGGCATTAGCCAGCAGTGGAGTCATGCAAGGGGTCCAGGAGAGGGCCAGCAGCAGGCCAAAGCCAAATGCGCCCCAAAAGCCGCTGATGGCTGGGGCCTTGCCCTGGCCGCCAAAGGAAAAAGCAAAATGGAATACATCCAGCATACCCAGGCCGAACACGATCATCAGCCCGCCTGTAACGATGTTGAGAAGGCCCCGGTCGGTGCTTTTAAGCAGGCTGCCGATAAACCCGGCCCCGGCCCCCATCAGGGTAAACAGCACGATGAAGCTGGCGGCCAGCCCCAGGCATCGGCGGGCTACCTGCCCCCAGGCCGCCTTGCCCTGGCCCTCGTCCGTATTGCCGCCTAGCAGGTACAGGGTGTATACAGGCAGCATGGGCAAAACGCAGGGGGACACAAAGGCCATCAGGCCGCCGCCCAGCATCATCCAAAAGGTGACCTGGGGCAGCGCGGCGCCAAAATCAATCATGGGCCACCGTCCCGTCCAGCCGAGTTACGCCCATCTCGTCCATGATCTGGGCCATGGTGTCGTAGTTCAGGGCGTAGGCCATGGCGGTGTGAAGGTTGCCCTCCTTGTCGATAAAGACGCTGGTGGGATAGCCGGGCAGGCCGATCATCCGGGCCACGCCCATGTCCTCATCCTCGAAAAAGGTCATATCCTCCAGGCCATACTTGGCCTTGATGCTCTCGCTGTTGGCGGCGTTCTCGCCGTCCCATACGTGCACCAGGATGATCTGCATCTCTGCGGGGCTGTAATCCGTGAAAATTTGCTTGATCTCGGGCATCTCCTGCATGCAGTAGGGGCACCATTCTGTAAAGAAGTTCAGGAAGATGGCCTTTCCTTTATAAGGGCTTAGGTCCAGCTTGGTATTTTCAAAAAGACCTAGGATGGGAACCTTTTCGGTGGCTTCCGGCTGGGGCTGCTGGGCCAGGGCGGGGGCTGCGCTCAGGGCTAAAACGAGCGCCAGCAGGGCGGCCAGGGCTTTATACTTTGTATGCATAGGGGTTCTCCTTTCTGTGATGCCGGGCTAGGCCCGGGCTTAAGTTTTTATGTTCGGCCAGCAAACGGGAGGGACCTGCTTTTTCCTCCAGGTAAATAATAGATGAATTTTTGAAAGTTGAAACATGCTTTTTTGCAAAATTATTTTTCGGACGCACTTTACGGAAAATCCTTAATATGATATAATGCTCCCCGTAGCGTGCCTGCGATTTCCAGACTCGCCCAAAGCCGAGATTTGCAGGAATCAAACTTCAATCCGCCATTTATAACAAGCCGCCTTGGGCGGCCCGATCACAGGAGGTACTCCTTATGCCGCTGGGAATTTCTGCTAACTGCCGCCGGATCGCTCCTTCCGCCACCTTTGCCATGGATGCCAAAGCCAAGGCCCTTGTAGCCGCTGGAGAAAGCGTTATCGGCTTTGCCGCAGGCGAGCCGGATTTCGACACTCCCGACCCTATCCGTCAGGCCATGAAGGACGCGCTGGACCAGGGCATGACCCGCTATACCGCCGTTCCCGGCACTTTGGAGCTGCGGGATGCTATCATCCGCAAGCTGGAGCGGGACAACGGCCTTACCTACGGCCGGGACCAGATCATCGTATCCAATGGCGCGAAGCACTCCCTATATACCGCCTTCCAGACCCTTTTGGATGTGGGGGACGAGGTCATCATCCCTACGCCCTGCTGGGTCAGCTATCCGGAAATGGTGCGCATGGCGGGCGGCGTGCCCGTCTTTGTGGAGACGGAGGAGGCTGAGCATTTTGTGCCCAGCTTGGAAAGGATCGCTCAGGCCGTCACCGAAAGGACCAAAGCCTTTATCCTTACCACCCCCAGCAATCCCAACGGCTGCGTATGGCCCAAGGAAAAGCTGGAGGCCCTGGCCAAGCTGGCCGTGGAGAAGGATTTCTATATCGTATCCGATGAAATTTATGAAAAGCTCATCTATGATGATCATAAGCATTATTCCATCGCCTCCTTTGGCCAGGATATCAAGGCCCGGACGCTGCTCATCAACGGCGTTAGCAAATCCTACGCCATGACGGGCTTTCGCATTGGCTACACCGCTGGGCCTAAGGACGTGATCGCCGCCATGTGCAATTACCAAAGTCAGGCCTCCTCCGCCCCCAACACCCCGGCCCAGTGCGCCGCCGCCTATGCCCTGAACATGCCCCAGGACTGCGTGGAGGATATGCGCAGGGCCTTTGAGGGCCGCCGGGACCAGCTGGTGGAGGGGCTCAATAGCATTCCCGGCATTAGCTGCCTGAAGCCCGACGGTGCCTTCTACGTGATGATGAACATCAAGGCGGTGCTGGGCAAGCACCTGGGTGATGAGGAGATCAAGGACAGCAACGACTTTGCCAATATGCTGCTGGATTATGAGCATGTGGCCGTAGTGCCGGGCAGCGCCTTTATGGCCGAGGGCTTCTGCCGCCTCAGCTACGCCATCTCCAATGAGCAGATCGCCGAGGGCGTTCGCCGCATCGCCTCCTTTGTAAGCCAGCTGCAATAAGGCTGACAGGCGCAGCCCAAAGCCGCTGCACCAATGCGCGCCCGCAAGCCAACCGCACCAATGCGCACCCGCAAGCTAACTGCACTAATGCGCGCCCGCGCTGAAAAGAGGACCGTATGATACATTTCTCGAATAAGTCCAACCTGCTCATGCAAGCCAATTACCAGTACGACCTGCAGGACGTGGAAGAACCCAACCTCTACCGGGAGATATTCGATTACGAGTCCATCCCGAAGATCGCCTTCAACAATCGGGTGGTGCCCATGAACATGCCCTCGGAGATATGGATGACGGACACCACCTTCCGGGATGGTCAGCAGAGCGTCAGCCCCTTCACTCCGGTCCAGATCGAGCATCTTTTTAAGCTCCTGTCCCGGCTGGGCGGCCCCAAGGGCTTGGTGCGCCAAAGCGAGTTTTTCCTCTACACGCCCAAGGACCGGGAGGCCCTGGAGCGCTGCCAGGCCCTGGGCCTGGAGTATCCCCAGATCACCACCTGGATACGGGCCAACGAGAACGATTTTAAGCTGGTGAAGGCCGCCGGGGTGCCGGAAACGGGCATCCTGGTCTCCTGCAGCGATTATCACATTTTCAAAAAAATGCACCTGACCCGTGGCCAGGCCATGGAAAAGTATCTGTCCATCGTCAAGGCGGCGCTGGACCAGGGCATCGTGCCCCGCTGCCACTTTGAGGATATCACCCGGGCGGATTTCTACGGCTTTGTGCTGCCCTTTGCCGAGCAGCTGCGGCTCCTTTCCGAGGAGAGCGGCATCCCCATCAAAATTCGCGCCTGCGATACTATGGGCTACGGCATCAGCTATCCCGGCGCGGCCCTGCCCCGCAGCGTCCCCGGTATCATTTACGGCCTCAACCACTACGCCCAGTTCCCCAGCGAGCAGCTGGAATGGCACGGCCACAACGATTTCTACAAGGTGGTCACCAACGCCACCACCGCTTGGCTCTATGGCTGCTCCTCCATCAACTGCTCCCTCCTGGGCATTGGCGAAAGGACTGGCAACTGCCCCCTGGAGGCCATGGCCATTGAGTACCAGGCCCTCCGCGGGGAGACCGGCGGTATGGACCTGACCGCCGTTACCGAGATCGCCGAATACATGGAGCAGGAGCTGGGCCTGGAGATCAGCCCCCGCCAGCCCTTTGTGGGCCGCCACTTTAACGTGACCCGGGCGGGCATCCACGCCGACGGCATGCTTAAGGATGAGGAGATATACAATATCTTCGATACCACCACCATTTTGAACCGGCCCGCTTCCGTGGCCGTGGACAGCCACAGCGGTCTGGCGGGCATCGCCCACTGGATGAACAGCTATTTCCGCCTCAAGGGAAGCCATGTGGTGGATAAGCAGGATCCCCTGGTGATCGCCGTGAAGGGCATGGTGGACACCCTATACGAAGAAGGGCGCAACACCGTCATGGGCGAGCTGGAGCTGGAGATCATGGTTCGGGATGCGGACTTTGACCGGTACCAGCGGCTGCTGTGGCATAAGAGCAAATAACGTATTGCACAGCGGATATCGCAAAAGCCGTCTCCTTGCGGAGGCGGCTTTTGCGCGGCTTACTTACTGGCCGGAATAAAGGGGAGAAGCCTCTAGTGCCTCAGGCGCGTCAAACTCCTGGCCCTGGGTGAATCTGGTCGAAACGCGGTAAACGGGGCTCCAGCTGCCATCAGCCGAGCTATGCATAAGTATGCTTACATACCAGTGCCCATTGCCCACCCACAGCCAGCAGCTCTTCAGCGTGCCCGCGTTTTCCACCAGATACTGCTGGATGGCTGTGAGATCCACCGCCCCGCTCCGCCGGGGCATGGCATAAAAGCCTGACTGTTTCTCATGCTGAGTCCAAAGCATCATATAGGAATGGTCGGCATCCTCCGGGCCATAGGTGGCGCCCAAGGCGCTGCACTGCTGACCAAACACGCTCAAGGCTTCGGCTATGCCCGTATAGGTGGGCACCGCATCCATTTGCATCCATTTAAGCGCCAGGGGTATGTCGTTAAGCTCCTCCACGCTGTACGCTCTGATCTCCTCGGATAGGCTTTCCCCTGCAAAGGCCGCTATATAATCCCAGTGCGTGTCATCCTGAGTGGACACAGCGATTACCGTATAATCGCCTCCCGCCACATATTGGTTGATGGTATAGCGTACCCCAGGGCTGCAGGCTTGCAGGGCCTTAATGTACTCCGCCAGGGTACTGTCCCAGGTGAGGCCCCAGGGCAAGGGGATATAGGTATCGGCCAGGGCCGGGAAGATTCCCAACGTTGTGGCTATTCCAAGGGCCATGGTCACGGCCAAAGCCGCCAGCTTTTTCCTCATTAAAGGCAGGGCTCCTTTCTCGCGCTTTTGCGCTTCCCCTGTTCAAATGGAAAAGGGGTGGAAGTTCTTCCCAGACAAAAGGCATAGAAAAAGACCGCTTGGAAGTAAAATATTCCAAACGGTCTTTTTTCCTCGCGTACATCGCAAGGGGGGTCCAGGGCCAAGCCCTGATTACGCCTTGTTGTTGCAGCCCAGGACGCTTACGATCTTATGGCGAACCATGTCCCGCAGGGCATCGCGGCCATCGCCCAGGTACTGCCGGGGGTCGAAATGATCCGGATGCTGGACAAAGTGCTTGCGGATCATGGCGGTGAAGGCCAGCCGCAGGTCGCTGTCGATATTGATCTTGCAAACGGCCATGGAGGCAGCCTGACGAAGCATAGCTTCCGGCACGCCTTGGGCACCGGGCATGCTGCCGCCGAACTGGTTGATCATGTCCACATACTCGGGGATAACGCTGCTAGCGCCGTGGAGCACGATGGGGAAGCCAGGCAGACGCTTGGAGACCTCCTCCAGGATGTCAAAGCGCAGATGAGGCTCGCCAGCAAACTTGAACGCGCCGTGGCTGGTGCCGATGGCGATGGCCAAGCTGTCGCAGCCAGTGCGGGTGGCGAACTCTTCCACTTCCTCGGGACGGGTGTAGCTGGAATCCTCAGCGGAGACCTGTACGTCGTCCTCAACGCCCGCCAGACGGCCCAGCTCGGCCTCTACGGTCACGCCACGGTCATGGGCGTATTCTACGACCTTCTTGGTCAGGGCGATGTTCTCCTCAAAGGAGTGGTGGCTGCCGTCGATCATAACGGAGGTGAAGCCGCCGTCAATGCAGCTCTTGCAGGTCTCAAAATCGGGGCCGTGGTCAAGATGCACGGCGATGGGAAGATCGGTGTCCTGGATAGCGGCCTCGATCATCTTCATCAGGTACACGTGCTTGGCATACTTGCGGGCGCCCGCGCTGACCTGCAACACCAGGGGAGCATTCTCCATCTTGGCACCCTCGGTGATACCCTGAATGATCTCCATGTTGTTGACGTTGAAAGCGCCGATGGCATAACCGCCTTCGTACGCCTTTTTGAACATTTCCTTTGTATTAACCAATGGCATGGGCATGGCCTCCTTATCGGTAATCAATTTATTATACCAAATTCTTGCGGGAAAGGATAGGGGGATTGTGAAAAACTTCGCAAGAGCGATTGCAAAGACTTCCCCAAATTGGTTTAGTCCGCCGCAGCCTGCCTGCGGCACACGTTCATCCACCAGACCACCAACAGCCCGCCTGCCACGTTCCCCAGGGTGACCATCACCACGTTTACCCAGCCTATGGGCTGGACCAGGGTCACCGCCAGCGTCCAGTACAGGAAGTTGGCTACGATGTGCTCAAAGCCGGACATCACGAACAGCGTGATCAGCAGGCTGGTGGCTACTACCTTTACCGGGCCTTTCAGCCGCCAAAAGGTCAGCGTGCCGCCGCAGACCAGCAGGTTGCACCCAATGCCCCGGAAGAACGCATCTATCCACAGCAGGTTCGACTTTGCATAAACCGATCCAAGCAGCGTCACCGCTAAACGCGCGTCCAGCAGCGGCAACACAAAATGGAGCAGCACCAGTGCCATCAAAGCGCCGCCGATCAGGTTTCCCCAAAAGGATAGCCACAGCCGCGCCATGGGCTGGCCCACGCTGCTTTGGCCCTCGACTACAGGCACTGCCAGCAGGCAGTTGCCTGTGAACAGCTCCCACTTGAACGTGAGGATGGTAAGCAGCGCCATGGAAAAGACGATGCCCGCCAGCGCGCTGGAGCCCGTAAGGGTCAATACATAGGCGGAGACAAAGCCCCAAAAGGCCACCGCAGCCCCCGCAAAGGCTGCTTGCAGCACAAAGGCGGGTATGGTTTTGTTCAGCTTTCCCTGGGATTTTTCCAGGCAGATGTTCCACAGTGTCACAGTCAGCACCTCTTCTTTAGTTGCGCATCAGTCCATGCTATCATATTAGGTCCGAACAGGCAAGCTTGCCGGTCCCAAAACTTTTCTGGCCGGCTTTAGCCCCGCTTCAAAACTTTTCCCGCGACCCTGCCGCTTCCCATGGGGCACATTTCGTGGTAAAATACACAGGTATTTTACATGGCTTGTACCAAAGGAGTTATAGCATGTCCGTTACATTTTGTACGTTATTCAGCGGTTCCAGCGGAAACGCGGTATATATCGGCGGGGACGAGGGCGCGGTGCTGGTGGACTGCGGCATGAGCGCCAAGCAGGTGCTGGAGGCCCTGGAGGCCGCCCAGCTGTCCCCTGCCGGGCTTCGGGGCATGCTCATCACCCACGAGCATAGCGATCATATTCGCGGGGCTGGCGTGCTCAGCCGGAAGCTAGGCCTGCCCATCTATGCCACCGAAGGCACCTGGAGCGGCATGGAGCGCACCCTGGGCCCTGTCCAGCCCCAAAACCGGGTGGTCATCACCGCCGGGGAAAGCTTTTTTCTCAGCGGCATGGAGGTGGCCTCCTTTTCCATCCCCCACGATGCCAACGATCCCGTGGGCTACCGCTTTTTCCTCAAACAGCACAGCGTGGCCGTGGCCACGGACCTGGGATATTTTTCCCAGTCCGTGTGCGATGCCCTCTCCGGCGCGGAGCTGGTGCTGCTGGAGAGCAACCACGACCCGGACCTCCTCCAGCAAAACCCTCACTACCCCCAGCGCCTTAAGACCCGCATCCTCGGGAAAAAAGGCCATCTGAGCAATGATGCCGGGGCCGATGCCGCCGTGCACCTGGCCCAATGCGGGGCCAAGCATCTGCTCCTGGGGCACCTGAGCAGCGAGAACAACACCCCGGACATGGCCTACCGCACCACGCACGCCGCCCTTACCCGGGCCGGGGCCGTCGTCGGCGAGGATGTGACCCTCAACGTGGCGGCTCGCTACCGGGCCAGCTTGCTGTATCAGCTGGCGTAGGGGCAGGGGAGACGAGCAGGGGCTCTGCCCCTTGCAACCCTGGCAGGGCTTTGCCCTGCACCCATTGCCTGCGCTGCGCGCAGGGAGGGAGATAATAAATGATAAGGGTATTAGAAGAAGTGCTGGCGTTAGGTGATAAAGGAATATTACTTTTTACCGATAGCGAAGATGTACGCCTCCAGCCAGGCATCACCCTTGTAGATGCCCGTGGCAATCGCCACCCCATCGCTAAAATAGACCATCAGGAGGAGCTGACCACCCTGCTAATCGCAGGTGGCGACCCTGCCTATTTTGAGCGGCTGTTCCGGGACGTGCGGGTGGATGCCACAGCCTTTGAGATCGCGGAGGAGAATTGATGGCGGTTACGATACTATGCATGGGCAAGCTGCGGGAGAGGTTCTATGCCGAGGCGGCTCAGGAATACGTAAAGCGGCTTAGCCGCCTGATGCCCGTTGCCGTTGTGGAGCTGCCTGACGAGCGGGAGCCGGACAACCCCTCGCCTGCCCTGTGCCAGCAGGTGGTGCGCAGGGAAGGGGAGCGGATGCTGGCCAAGATAGCGCCCCAGGATTACGTGATCGCCCTGTGCGTGGACGGCAAGCAGCCCACCAGCGAGGAGCTGGCAGGCAAGCTAAAGGGGCTGTTTGTAGACGGGAAAAGCAATATTACGTTTTTGATCGGCGGCTCCCTAGGGCTGTCCCCAGAGGTGCTGAGCCGGGCTAATGAGCGCATGGGCATGAGCCGCATGACCTTTCCCCATCAGCTGGCCCGGGTGATCCTTTTAGAGCAGCTGTTTCGGGCGGCGAAGATAAACGCAGGGGAAAGATATCATAAATAAAGGCATCATCAATAAAGGCACCAAAAATAAAGTTCCCATCAAGTAAAGACGCCATCAATAAAGTTGCTAACAAGTAAAGCTACCATCAGGTTAAGCTACCATCGGGTAAAGCTACCATGCCCAAGGATACCTGACACATATTTTGCATAAGCGGCATCCAGCGGGATGCCGTATTTTATTGTAAACTAAATAATCCCGGCGCTTATGCGCCGGGTAAAGGAGCCTGGGGGCATTGCCCCCAGGCGGGTTTTAGGGGCGGCAGCCCCTGGTAACGGCTTAGGGGAGCACCCCTAACGTCCCCGTCCCCTTATTAAAGCTTATTGACCAGCTCGTACAGCTCGCTGTCAAAATGCTTGTTCATGGCTAGGGCATCGGAGATAGGCATGTTGAACACGCGGCCGTGGCGCACGCCGATGGCCTGGTTGGTAATGCCGCGGTGCAAAAGGCGCACGGCCAGATAGCCGGCTTCGAAGGCGAAGGCGCTATCGTAGGCGCAGGGAATGGCGCCACGCTGGGTATAGCCGATGACGGTGGCGCGGGCTTCGATGCCGCCGCATTTGCGCTTGAGGATGCTGGCAAGATGCTCGGCAGAAAGGGGCTCGCCGGGATAAATGGTCTTGCCGTTATCGTTGAGGAATTTGCGCCAGTCAAACTCCTTCATTTTGTGCCAGCAATGCTCGCCGATGACCAGGGTGGCCCGGGTATTGCCCTGGGCGATCAGCTGGTTCAGCCGCTTGGCCAGGTCCTCCACGTCCCACTCCATTTCGGGCACGACTACCATTTCCGCGCCGGTAGCAATGGCGGTGCGGATGGCGATGTCGCCGGCGTTGCGGCCCATGACCTGGACCACGGCGGGGCGGTCGTGGCTGCGGCTGGTGGCGCGTACGGAGCGCACGGCATCCACGCATACGTTTACGGCGGTGTCGTAGCCCAGGGTGGACTCGGTATAGCCCAGGTCGTTGTCGATGGTGCCGGGGATGCAAACGCAGGGGATGCCCAGCTCGCTTAGGCGCATAGCACCGTTGAAGCTGCCATCGCCACCGATGACCACCAGCGCGTCGATGCCCACATCCCGAAGGTTAGTAGCGGCTTGACGCTGAATTTCAGGCTTTTTGAACGCCTCGCAGCGGGCGGTGCGCAGGAAGGTGCCGCGCTGGTCGGCAATATCCAGCACTGTTTCCAGGTCCAGGGCGACGATATCGTCATCCGGGTTCTCGCTCAGACCCAAGAGGCCGTTATATCCGCGCTTGATACCCATCAGCTGCATACCATACATGGAGGCGCAGCGGGCCACGCTTACCACGGCAGCATTCATTCCAGGGCTGTCACCGCCGCTGGTTAAGATACCGATCTTCTTCATCGTATATTTCTCCTTCCATGGCGGCCGTGCAGGGGCCGCGCCGAAACAAAAAACGCTCCAACTCACAGTATAGCAAGTTAAAGCGCCTTGTGCAAGAGGTATGTTTATTTTTTGACAAAATCCTTATTCGGGTACACAGGACAGCTCTGCATGGAGGCCACCCACGTGCCGCAGATAGGCGGTAGGGCTCATGCCCACCACATTTTTGAACTGCTTGCTGAAATGATAGGGATCGGGCATGCCGATGTCTATACCGGTTTGCTTCACACTGATGCCGGAGCGGAGAAGGGTCTTGGCCCGTTCCATTTTGAGAAACTGCAAATACCCCAGCGGCGGGATACCCAGCTCCGCAGAAAACCGCTTGCGGAAGGTCTCTACAGGCATGCGGCTGATGGTCGCCATATCCGCCAGGGAAAAGGCATCCCGGTATTGGCAGGCCCGAAGGGTATCCACCACTCGGGCGATCTCGTGGCTGAGGGTCACGCCCATGGCCACGCTTTGGCCGCTGTGGGCTGCGATCAGGCTCCAAAGAAGCTGGGCCAGCTGATAGCTGGCATCGCTGGTGCCGCTGTGGCGGACCAGCACCTGCACGATCTGCCGGGCCAGCAGCACCTGGGTGGGCAGCATGCCCTGCCTGGCAGGCAGCAGGTTCCATGCATTCATCTGCCGCAAAAAATCGGGGCATAGGGGGCCTTGCATGGTAAGCCACAAAAGCCGGGCTTCCTTGGCCTCGGAGAGGATGCAATCCTCTGTGCCTTGGGGGACCACGATGCAATCCCCCCGGGTCAGGGCGTACTGGGTATCGCGGTAGGAAAAGGTGAGGGAGCCTTCATCTACGATCAGCCAGAGGCAGAGCTCTGGCGCAGATAGCGCGTAGCGATCCTGCAGCAAAATGGAGGAGCCTGCGCTGCGTATCCAGCAGCCGCTTTGTCTTACAAGCGGGGCGGGCTCGTGGGTACCCTCCACGAATACGCCTGGGTCGCCGCCATCGGTCAGCGGGGGCAGCGGGATAAAAATAGCATATGGCATGGGGCAGTTCCTTTCGGTCTCTATGGCCAGAGCAAATGCTCACGAACCATTACAGGTATTGTAAAGCCCGTGAAATTGATTGTCAAGGCTAGAAAGGCGGCTTTGGGCCATTTTTACACCCAAAGCCGATTAGTAATATTTGATTGTCGGCTTCACATCTGACGGACCCAGGCCACGGCCAGAATGCCTTCGCCGGTATGCGTGCCTACGATGGAGCCAATGGCTACCTCCCGCTGATCGTCCATGTTAAAGCCTTGATTTACTAGGAACTGGCGGAACTCGTCCAGCTCCCTGGGGGCGTTGGCGGAGGCCAGATAGATGGGAAAGCTCATATCCCGGGGCTCCGCCAATATCTGCTGCGCCATCCACTCAAAGGAACGCTTTTTCCCACGGGTGAGGCCCTCCTGCTCCAGCTTGCCGCCTTTCAGGCGCAGGGTAGGCTTCAGGTGCAGCGTGGTGCCGATGCGGGCCGTGGTGGCGGACAGCCGTCCTCCCCGGACCAGGTGCTGAAGGTCGTCCACCACGCCCACCAGGCAGCAGCGGTCAACCAGCGCGGTCAAAACATCGGTGATCTCCTGGGCACTATGGCCCTCGTCCCTAAGGCGCACGGCCTCCCAGATCAGAATTTGCTGGGACAGGGTCGCGCCACGGGTATCTATCAGATGGACGGCAGAGGGGTCCTTTTGCATGCTTTTGGCGATGGTGGCGCTTTGGAAGGTGCCCGACAGCTTGCTGCTGCCGATAACGCCTACCACCTGGTCGCCCTTGGCAAGGGCCTTTTCAAAGGCGGCGCAGAAGGCCTCCGGCGATACCTGGCTGGTCTTGGGAAAATCGCTGGTGGAGGCCATTTTTTCATAAAATTGCTCACAGGTCAGGTCGATGCCGTCCAGGAAGCTTTCCTCGCCAAAAAGTACGGGCTGAGGCAGCACCGTAATGGCATATTGGGCGGCTACGTCCTGCCGGATATCGCTCAAGCTATCGGTTATGATCTGTATCATTTTAGGTCCACTCCTTATGTGCAAAATAATCATCTATACATTCCAGGGCTTTGACCAGCACGGCTTGCTCCGCCTCAGAGAGGAGGGCGATGGCCGCGTCGGTCATTTCATTATGGAAGGCTTCGTGTTGCTTCTGGATATCCAGGGCCTTTTCCGTGGGATGGATATCAATGGCCCTGCGGTCCTGCTGCCGCCGCTGACGGCGCAGGTAGCCCTTGCGCTCCAGGGTGCTTACCGCCACGCTAAGGGAGCCGGTGGTCACATGCAGCCCCTGGGCCAGCGCAGTAAGGCGGGCATCCTGGGCCTGGCACACCGCTTCGATGACGTGGATCTCCCGGATGCTGAGGCCGGGGGTGTTCAGGGCTTGCTCTTCGATGCGCAGGATGTGGTTGAACAGCGTTACCAGCACCTGATTGACGGTGGAATAGGTTTCGGCCATAATTATGTCCTTTCTCAAGATTGTTTGAAGTTCAAACTAAATGGACAATTATTTGAACTTCAAACAATTTGAAGTTCAAACGTTGGAGATTATAGCACGCTGAAAGCTATCTGTCAATACATGGGGGATGGAAACTGTGACCGGAGCCTGTGAAAAAGGCTTAGGACAGCAGCAAAGTGATGGCCTGCTTATATTTTTGCGTCCGGGAAAGGGCCCGTGCGTCCACGGTGTCCATACGGCTCAGGTCGCTGTTATGGCGAAGGTCGGCCAGCTTCACGGCCAGGGCGGTGGTATTGCGGGAGACCTTGATGGCTTTAATATAGTCCATATAAGGCACGCTCTCGTCATGGGTCAGCAGCCGCAGCGCGTCCAGCACCGCTGGCGGAAAGCCCTCGTTTTCCAGCGCCTCAAGGGTCCAGACTGTATCCTCCACCACGTCGTGCAAAAGGGCCACGGTGGTGGCTTCCTCGCTGTCCATCTGCTCCGCCAGGTGCATGGGGTGAAATATGTAGGGTATGCCGCATTTGTCCAGCTGGCCCCTATGGGCTTCATAGGCCAGCCGCATAGCTTTTTTCGTCAGAGGGGTGTAAAGCATGGCTATCACCTCATTGCATTTCAGAGTATGTGTCTACATTGTAATGTGGCTTGGTTCAAAAAGCAATATCCTGCAAAGCCTGGCCGGTCTGAAGGGCGGCCCTCAAAAACCGCTTTTGCAGGAATTGCCATCATAGGGAGGCAGTTTTTCGTCAAGGCTGGGTTTGAAATGATCGTCAGAAAGAGGCGCAGCAGCATGCAACATTCCCACAGACCGGAACGAAAGCAGCGGGTCCGCAAAGCCATAGGTATTTTACTGAGCGTACTTACGGTTTTGTGCTACACATCACCGCAGGCAGCGCTGCTTCGGGACCTGCCCCAGACGCTGAGCGTCGCCCTGGGACAGGAGGCGGTGGTGGGCGGCGGTTTTCCGCTGTCCATTGCGGTCCGGGAGGGGGGCGTGCAGGCTATTTCCTCCAATGATGAGCGCCTGGGCGAGGTGACCCTAAAGGCGGACGCAGAGGGGAGAAGCACCGCCACTATCAGTCTTTTTGGGCTGCTGCCCCTTAGGGATGTGGAGATCGACGTAAAAGAGGGGATGACCCTCTACCCCGGCGGGCAGGCGGTGGGCGTGGCCCTGTATACCGCAGGAGTGCTGGTGGTGGGCACCAGCGATCTGTCCGGCGGCGGTGGCCAAAGCCCGGCGCGGCTGGCAGGGCTCAAGGCTGGAGATGTGATCACCGAGGCGGGCGGCCAGAAGCTTTCCGGCACGGCGCAATTGCAGCAGCTGGTGTCCGCTGGGGGGGAGAAGCCCCTGCCGCTGACGGTAATGCGGGGCGAGAGCCTTTTGCACCTGACGCTGGTCCCTAAGCAGGACAAGCAGTCCGGCGGCTTCCGCTTGGGGGCCTGGGTGCGGGACAGCACCGCCGGGGTGGGCACGCTGTCCTTTTACGGGCAGGTGACGGACCAGGCGGAAGACCCAGCAGGTCTTATCAGCTATGGGGCCCTGGGCCATGCCATTACCGATACGGACACCCAGCAGATATTGACCGTCAGCCGAGGCCAGGTGATGGCGGCGGACGTAGTGGATGTGCGCAAGGGCAAGCGGGGCGTGCCGGGAGAGCTGAAGGGCTCCTTCCTTCGGGAAAACCGCGTGCTGGGCTCCATCCAGCTGAATAACCAGTTTGGCATTTACGGCAGCCTTTCGGCCGCCCCCCCTCATCCCCTGTACCCGGATGGGCTGCCCATCGGGCTTAAGGACGCGGTGCATACCGGTCCGGCCACGATCCTGTGCACGGTGGATGCAGGGGGCATGAAGGAGTACGCCATCGAGATCGTAGAGGTGTCCCGGCAAAGCGCCCCGGCCCAGCGCAGCATGATCGTAAAGGTCACGGACCCGGTATTGCTGGAGAAGACAGGGGGCATCGTCCAGGGCATGAGCGGCAGCCCCATCATCCAGGATGGGCGGCTCATCGGCGCGGTGACCCATGTCTATGTCAACGACCCCACCATGGGCTATGGGCTTTTTATCGAGTGGATGCTGGCACAGGCGCAAGGGGTGGAATAACCTCTTGTCTGTTTTGCCTTTTTTTCCTCCTCATGCTATAATACTGGCTGCGATACTTTGCAGTCATTTTCGTTTCCCAGCATGAAGGAGGTAGCCTATGTCCCAGTCCCTGGACCCCGTTATAAGCGCCCGGCAGCTTGCCAAAGAAAAAACCTTCGATTGGCCTTTACTGCTGGCCTCGCTGATCATTATGGGCTTTTCTCTGTTCATCTATCATTGGGAGGCGCAGTTCGAGTTTACGGATCTGTGGGTCCATGCCCGCATAGCCGGGGAGTTTGACTTTTCCGATCTGCATAGCATCACCAGCCGGGTGGCCTATCCTATGTGGCATTTGTGCACGGCCGTGGTGAACAAGCTGGGGGTCCCGCTGGTGTGGGCCTCGGCGCTGGTGTGCGCCCTGGCAAAGACTGCGGGGATGTTCCTCGTGCGCAAGCTCCTCCAGGTGATCTCCGGGGTGTCCCGCAATGCCTGTACGGTGGCGGCCTTCCTGCTGATGTTCGTTACGGGCATTTGCCTGCCCTGGTTCAATCCCACGGTCTATGGCAAGGTGGGCGGCTCGCCCACCGTATGGCATAACCCCACCCAGCTGATGGTGGTGGTATCCATGCTGCTTTGCGTGCCGTTTATTGCGCATTGCTGGTACGAGTTTGAGCGCAGGCTGGCTACGGACGGCGAAAAGGCCCGGCTGCCCTGGACGAAGGTGATCGTGCTGGCACTGCTGCTGATGTTCTCCCTGGCCTGCAAGCCCACCTTTATGCAGGCGCTGATCCCCGCCTGCGGGGTGTTCTTCCTGGTCCAGTGGATACGCCATCCTAAGAACAGCCGCTACTTTTTTCAGATCATCCTGGCGTTTGTACCGGCGGTAGCCTATTTTCTTTTGCAATATCTGTATTATACCGGCGTGGTAGTGCCCTATACCAGCGGCGTGGAGTTTGGGGTAACGCTGGAGTCCGCCTGGGTGGCGATGCGCAGCATGCTGATCATGGCGGCGTTTCCGCTGCTGGCCATGGTATGCTGCTACAAAAAGGGCATGCTTAAGGACAAGATGCTGGTGCTCACGCTGCTTATGATCGGCTTTAGCCTGCTGGAGGCCATGTTCTTCCGGGAGACGGGGCTGCGCTGGGGCCATGGCAATTTTAACTGGGCCAGCATGACCAGCGCCTTGATGCTGTGGGTCATCATGACAGGCCAGTTTATGAAAAGCTTCGGGCTGTTCCTTAAAAGCGGGACCAGGGCCTGGCAGCGGTGGGTGCTGTACGGAGCGGGCATTGTGCTGTTTGTGTGGCATATCGGCTCCGGCGGGTATTATATCAGCTATCTGCTGACCAGCGGAAACGCTTTTTAAGCGCGGCCAGCTAATGATCTTAATGCAATAGAAAAGGATGGTCTGTCTCAAAAACCTATTTTGAGACAGACCATCCTTTTTTCTGCGGAAACTCGGCTTGGTATGGCACCTGGCCTTTATTCAAGTATAATATGCGCACGTGACGGGTGCGCGTGAAGGGCATGCGTGCGCTTACGAACTGGCAGCTCTCCCGCTTTGATGCCGATTGGCTCGGGGCGGCTACAGATGCTCCGAAATGACCTGCATCAGATCGTTATAATCAATGGGCTTTGATACATGCCCCACCATGCCCGCAGCCAGGCAGGCCCGGATGTCGTCCTGGAAGGCGTTGGCGGTCAAGGCGATGATGGGCACAGGAGCCTCCCGAAGGGCATCCAGCTGGCGGATGGCGCGGGTGGCCTCCAGGCCGGTCATCACCGGCATCAGGATATCCATCAAAATGAGATCGTACCGATCGGGGTCGGCCTTGTACATCTCCACGGCCTTCAGGCCGTTTTCCGCCTCGTCGAAGGTGGCCCCTGTAGCCGCCAGCAGCTCCTGAAGGATGGCGCGGTTGATGGCGATATCCTCCACGATGAGCAGGGTCTTGCCGGTAAGGTCCAGATGAACCATGCTCCGGGGGCTGTCCACGGGCTCCAGGGCGGGGCACTGCTCCAGGACCAGCGTAAAGAAGAAGCTGGAGCCCAGGCCCGACTGGCTTTCCACCTGGATCTGGCCGCCCATGATGTCCACCAGCCGCTGGCTGATAGCCAGGCCCAGGCCCGTGCCGCCGTAATGGGTGGAGATGGTCTCCTTGGTCTGCTCAAAGGGCTGGAAGAGCTTGGCGGTCTGCTCCGGGCTCATGCCGATGCCGGAATCAGAGACCTCAAAGTATACGCTAAGCTGCTGGCTGTTCAGGGGCGTGGCCCGCACCGTGAAGCGCACGTCACCGCCCCGGTCGGTAAACTTCACCGCGTTGGATAGAAGATTTACCAGCACCTGCTTGATGTGCAGCTTGTCGCCCAGCACCCAATGATCGTCCAGGCCTTCAAAGGTGCGGGTGAAGGTGAGGGCTGCCTCCCGGGTCCGGGGGCGGAAGATGGCAGCCACCTCCTGCATGGTCTGGGAAAGCGAGTAAGGCTCGATGTCCAGCTCCACCTTACCAGCCTCGATCTTGGACATGTCCAGAATATCGTTGATGATGGACAGCAGATGCTCCGAGGACCCCGTGATCTCGCCCAGCCGCTTTTGCACATCGGCAGGCAGGTCCTTTTGCAGCAGCACCTGCACCAGGCCGATGATCACGTTCAGCGGCGTGCGGATCTCATGGCTCATGGTGGACAGAAACTGGGATTTGGCCGCGTTGGCTTGCTCGGCGGCTTCCTTGGCCTCTACCAGGTTGACCGCGATCTTTTGACGGCTGAAAAGCATGGAGAAGATGTTGCACAAAAGCTCCACGAGCTGGATCTCGTTGACGCTCCAGGTATGGGCCTGCTCGCAGGCCACCTCAAAAAGCCCGGCCACCTTGCCGTCGGCCCAAATGGGCTTGGACATGGCGGTGCCCATGAGGATATCCTCATCGGATACCTGGTGGAACTCCTCGCCGCTCATGACTAGCAGGCCGTTGGTGGACCTAAGGAGCATTTGGCGGAAATCGTCGTCATCGGTGTGGCCCAGGCTGCGGGTGCGCAGCCGTCGGTCCTGCGCCTGGGGGTTGATCCATTCGTAGGTAGGCATCATGTAGCTGGTATCCAGGGCCGCTGTGGCCAGCAGCACCCGGCTGCAATCCAGCTCGGAGCCTACCTTTTCCAGGGCTTGGTGGATCAGCTGATCCAGCTCCCCCAGCTGGATGAGGGAGGCCGAGATGTCCGTCATCAGCTTTTGCTGCTCGAACTGCTTTTTCAGGGCCAACTCGGCAGTGCGGATATCCGAGATATCAAAGGATGCATGGAGCAGCACCCGCTTGCCGTCCACCCACTGGATGTACTTGTCCATGTGGCGGTAATGCCGCTTGAGGACGGGATGGATGTTCTCCCAGGTGTAGACCTCGTCGGACTCCTGGGATAGGATGTCCTTGGGGCAGTTTTCGCAGCGCTCGGTGCGGTGGGCGAACAGGTCGAAGCATTTCCGCCCCTTGTATTCCGTAAGCCCGCGGGTGTTCATCTTGGTCTCGTTTACAAAGAGCAGCTCGTCTGTGTCGATGTTGGATACGTAGATCTCCTCGTCAATGCTGTTAAGCACGCGGACGGAGGCCTCCTGCGCGGTGGTAAGGGCGGTCATCTGCTCGGAGGTGTCGATTATCATGCCGAATAGCCTGCGTGTGTGGTCTCCCTCTATATTGCGTTTTGAGTGACAGTTGAGATACACCAGCTTGCCACTGGGCAGCTGCAGATGCGTGTCCCTTACGTAATAATCGCGGGACAGAAGCTCTCCGAGAATCTGGCCTTGTGCTGAGGCGCGGCCATCCACCAGACAGCTGCGATAGTGGGCGGAAAAATCCGAAATGGGGGCAGGGGAGGGATGGGGGTATTCCAGCAGCTGGGTCAACCGATCGTCGAAGATGATGACCTGCTTTTCCAGGTCCATCTCCCAGGGACTGGCGTTGGCGGCGCTGATGGCAAAGCTGTAGCGCTCGTTGGAATCGACCAGTTCGCGATTGACCGCTTGCATATCCGCCAGGGAGACCAGGCTGAGCTGGGCCTGCTTAAGAATACGGTTTTGGCGCTGGCTTCGGATCGCCACCCAGAAGGCCACGGCCCCTGAAAGCACCAGAAAGCTGATGGTGAATATCAGGCCGAAATAGGCTTGAGGGTCCTCCTCCTTAAGGCTCAGGGGCTTGTTTAGCAGTACAGCGCCCACAGGCAGGTCGTTTTGGGAAAGGCCAAACCTCTGCATTTGATTCCAGTCGAACTCCACCGCAGACAGGCTTTCGGGGTCTGGGTAGTCCAGGGTGGCCGGATCGGCCCCGGCCAGGATGTCCACGGCCAGCTGGGCGATGGTCCGGCCCTGGGCATAGGCGCTGGTGCGGATGCCGCCAGTTTCCCCGTTGCCCATGGAGGACATGGAGAACATAGGTCCGGTGGCGGTATCGGCTATCCTGCGGTTGATGTATTTTCGGGTTTCGGCGCTGCCCCGTTGGTTGGAGGAGAAGGTGCCCAGCAAAACCGGGGTACCCTCCGGCAGCTCCTTGATCTCCGCCAGCAGGGCCTGGAGGTCATAGCTTTTATTGTACCGCAGGGTAAGGGAGCCGCGATAGCTTTCCAGGTCATTGAATATGGACCGCTTGGCTGCCTGCCCGGTAACGCTGCTGTCATTGATGATGAAAAGCTCGAGGGCGTCCGGGCACAGGCTTTCGATCATGTTTACATTGTCCATTGCGGACACATACTCCCGCAGCCCGTAATACTTGCTGGGCAGGCTTTGGAAAAAAGCATCGGTCTCGGTAATGCCGCAGTAGATAATGGGCGTATCGCCCAAAAGATAATCCCCGTGCTCCATGATAAAATGCAGGGCTGCATTGTCGGAAACGATGGCCAGGTCCGGCAGGGAATCCATAGTGATGGTGCGTATGGAGGAATAGGCGTTTTGCACCATTTCAAGATCGGAATGGTAGCGGGAGCAGTTAAGGGGCGTATTGTAATAGATGATCTGCTCATTGGCGTCGAACACCGATTGCACCCCAGCCAGCAGCTCCGTATCCCAAAGATCCTCGGGGCCATAGGAGGATATGTGTAGGACCTTTTTGTTTTTGGTGCCGGCGCGGTCATTGCGGACGATGGCATCGTAGGTGCCGTCCGCCTTCATTTCTTTTAGGGCGGCGGTGAGGGCGGGCACCAGGGCTTCGTGCTGCTTGTTAAGCAGGGTATAGGAGGGGATGGTATCCAGAATACAGACAGGCGTTATCCCTTGCGCCGCATATAGGTCCTGTGCAATGCCCTGGCTGGTGACCAGTACGTCGATATCGCCGTTTAAAAGCGCCTGCTTCATTTCCGCCGAAGTGGCGTATTGTTTCATGGCGGCTAGGTCGGAGGGGAGGCTGCTTAGGATGTACACCTTTTGGTAAAGGACACCCACGCGCAGGCCGCTTAAGCTGCTCCAACCCTTAAGGGTCGGGCGGGACCCTTCAAGGGCATAGGCCACAAATTGAGTGGTGGACAGAGGCTCCAGTACCGGTACCAGCTCGGGAAACGCATCCAGGAAGGAAAGAGCACCGTCGACCAAGCCGTCCACTTCCCCGCTATCGGCGGTCTCACAGGCGGTCTTCATGGGGCGGGATTCAATATAGATGTTATAGCCGATACGCTGACAAAGATGGTATAAAAGGCGGTCGTTGGTGGTGGAGGAATCGCTGGAGGAAACAAAGTGCAGCGTTTTTATGGCCTCGGGCTGTGCAAGGACAGGTGTATGTAATACAATAACAGCGCAGACAATCAAAATAAAGGCAATGGCTTTTTTCATACATACTCCGTTCTTGCCTGCAGGGGTGAAAACGCCTGCACTGGACAGAAAAATTCGTGCTTGACACTTATTATTGAAGTGTATCATGCTTTTTATTTTTTGCAAGGTTTTGAGAGAGACCGCAGAAAAAATGAATACATATGCAAAACGGCCTTCGCAAAGGAAGGGGCCGTGGGGAAGCGGCTTTTACGCGCCGAAAAGCCGGCCTACATCCCTAAAGGTGAAGAACAGCATCAGGCCCATCAGCAGTATAAGTCCGCTGAAGTGGATGCTGGCCTCCACCCGCTGGCTCACCCGCTTGCCGCGGATGGCCTCGATAAGCATGAAGATCAGGCGGCTGCCGTCCATGCCGGGGATGGGCAGGAGATTGACCAGGCCCAGGTTGATGGAGATGATGACCATCAGGTTCAGGAAGATAGGCAGGCCATAGGTGGCGGTCTGCTCCGCCACTACCTGCACGATGCCCACAGGGCCGGCGGCATCCTGGAAGCCTTCCCCGGTGGTGACCAGCGCCCCCAGGGAGCGCAGGATGAGCGTGCCCGCGTCCACGCAGGTTTCCCATGCGGCGGGGATCACCTGCCCACCGGGCAGGGGCGCTGCGCTGGAAATATTGATGCCGATGCGGTAGCGGCTGGCTTCTTCGTCCAGGAGGGGTGTAACGGCGACGGTGATCTCCACGCCGTTTCGCAGAACGGTGATATCCAGGGGCTGGCCACCTGCAGCGCCGATGGTGTCGGACAGCTCTGCAGCGGAGGAGTTCTCCGCGGCCCAGTCGCCTACCCTGACGAATACATCCCCGGGCATAAGGCCGGAGGCCTCAGCGGGCATGCCTGCTTCCACGCTGTCGATGTAGGGCTGGGTGGCGGTGATGCCATAGCCGGCCATCAGCACGATGGCCACGATGAAGGCCAGCACGAAGTTCATCAGTGGGCCGCTAAAAACGCTGAGCATCCGCTTCCAAACGGAGGCGTTGTTGTAGTTGCGGGGATCGTCCTCTTTTTCTCCATTGGGGTCGTCGTCGGTATCCCCGTAGAACATGCAATAGCCGCCAATGGGGATGGGCCGGAGGGTAAAGAGGGTCTCGTGCTTTTTGCTCTGCCATTGGACGAGCTTAGGGCCAAAGCCGATGGAGAACTCCTTGACCGGGATGCCTCCTATGCGGGCGGCGATAAAATGCCCATACTCGTGGACGGCGATGAGGATACCCAGCAGCAGTATGGCCAAAAGAATATACAATATGCTCATGAGATCGGTTCCTTTCCAAAAAAATCCGAAGGGATGGGGATAGGATATGCAAAAGGGCAGCAAATCATTTGTGATCGGCAAAGCATGGGTCCCACATCAGCTATAGGCCATCCACAGTTATAGGCCATCCACCGGTCAGTGGTCCTCGGCCAGCAAAAGCCGCGCAGTGTCCCGGGCGAGGGCATCGGCGTGGAGCACCTGCTCCAGGCTGCCTGCGGGCAGGCTGCCCAGCCGCTGGAGGGTCTCCTCCACCGTATCATAGATTCGGCCTAAGGGCATGGCTTTCCCGCTGGAAGATTGTAAAAACTGCGCTACGGCTACCTCGTTGGCCGCATTTAGGATGCAGGCCGCCGCGCCGCCAGCCCTAAGGGCCTCATCCGCCATGCGCAGGGAGGGGAAGCGGACCGGGTCGGGGCGCTCAAAGGTGAGGGAGCCTAGGGCAAACAGGTCCAGCTTATCGCCGCCGGTGGGCAAGCGCTGGGGGTAGCTCATGGCGTAGAGAATGGGCAGGCGCATATCCGGGGTGCCCAGCTGCGCCAGCACCGCTCCATCCGCAAAGCCCACCGCGCTGTGGATAACGCTTTGGGGGTGCACCACTACTTGTATTTGGTCTGGGCTGGTACCAAAGAGCCACTTGGCTTCGATCATCTCCAGGGCCTTGTTAAAGAGGGTGGCGCTGTCGATGGTGATCTTCTGGCCCATGACCCAATTGGGGTGCTTTAAGGCCTGCTCCCGTGTGGCAGCGCGGATAGCGTCCTTTTCGAGGGTCCTAAAAGGGCCCCCGGAGCAGGTGAGAAACAGGGTTTCGATGGGGTTCCCCGCCGCGCCCTGCAGGCACTGGAAAATGGCGCTGTGCTCGCTGTCGACAGGCAGAAGGGCGTTTTTGCCTACCTTCTGGGCCGCCTCCATCACCAGCTGGCCCCCAGCCACCAGGGCCTCCTTGTTGGCCAGCAGCACCCGATGATTTGCCTCAAGGGCGGCCAGCACGCTTTTCAGCCCCGCCATGCCCACCACGGATACCAGCACATCCTCGCAGTCCATTCGGGCGGCGGTAAGCAGGGCCTCCTCGCCGAACACCCACTCACAAAAGCGCAGGTCCTCAGGGATATCGCTTAGCGCGATTGGCTCCACCAGCCCCGCCAGCTTGGGCCGAAAGGCCCGCACCTGCTCAAAGAGCTTTTCCCGGCTGCGGTAGGCGGTAAGGGCCACCACCTCAAAGCGGTCCCTGTGCAGGGCGGCTACCTCCAGGGCTTGGGTGCCGATGCTTCCGGTGGAGCCCAGGACGGCTAAACGGCGAAGGGAAGTTGACATAAGGGGTTCCTCCTGAAATAAAATCCCATTCTCCCGCCTTGGCGTGAAAATGGGAAAAATGTGATGAAGGCGTTAAGCCAGGGTCATGAGGATAATGCGGTAGCAATACACGATGATGGCCACAAAGAGGATGCTGTCCAGCCGGTCCAGCATGCCGCCGTGGCCGGGGAAGATAGAGCCGAAGTCCTTCACGCCGCAATGGCGTTTGACCATGCTGGCGAACAGGTCGCCCATTTGTCCGGCCAGGCCGCCAAACAGGCCCGCCAGCATATTGGCCCAGAAGGGCGGGAAGGGGATATCCGGCACGCAGGCCTGAAAGATAACGCCTACGATGCCCGCCAGCAGCACGCTGGCCACCAGCCCGCCCACCGCGCCGGAGACCGTCTTGTTGGGGCTGATGTGGGGGCAGAGCTTTATGCCGCCCACCCGGCTGCCCACGAAATAGGCGAAGGTGTCTCCGCCTACGGAGATTACGAAGACCTGCACCAGGAAGAACAGCTGCAGGCTGCGCTGGGCGGTCTCCACAATGCCGAACAGGCACATGCCGGGGAGCACCACCGTCAGCATGGGCAGCGCGCTGACCATGATATCCACCAGGTCGGGGTCTTTACGGCGCATCACCTGCAGCAGCACGCAGAAGCTGAGCAGTGTGAGCAGGGGAATGAGCACAGAGTAGGAGTAGTTCAGCATCAGGGGCACGCTTAAGGCCAGGCCCACAAAGCTGACCCACCATACGGGATGGTGGCCGCATTTTTCCAGCGCCCTCAGCTCCTCCAAAATGGCGATGGACAGGGCTAAAAACGCCGCCAGGGCGAAGGCCCAGCCGCCCAGGCTCAGCAGGATGATGAGCGCTAATACCAATATGGCTCCGGTCACGATACGTTGTACCATAGCTATCCTTCCTTAATTAGTCCTCCCGTTTGCCATAGCGCCGGTCACGGCTCTGGTATTCCGCGATGGCCTGGTGGTAATGTGCCAGGGTAAAATCCGGCCATAGCACAGAGGGAAAGACGAATTCCGCATAAGCACACTGGTAGAGGAGAAAATTGCTCAGGCGCATTTCCCCGCTGGTGCGGATCAGTAGGTCCACATCCGGCATGCCTGCAGTATAGAGTCGGCTGGAAAGGGCAGCTTCATCCACCGCATCCGGGGACAGCTTCCCTTCCTTAACGTCCTGGCAAAGGCTTCGGGCGGCCCGGGCCAGCTCGGCGCGGCCGCCGTAGTTGATGGCGATGTTCAAAAGCAGCCCGGTATTTTGCAGGGTGCGCTGCTCCGCCTGGGTCAGCATATCCCGCTGAGCGGCGGGCATGGTGCTCTTGTCGCCTAATATGGTAATGCGGACGTTTTTGGCGTCCAGCTCGTCGATCTCGCTTTTAAAAAATTCCAGCATCAGGTTCATCAGGGCTTCCACCTCGCCCTGGGGCCGCCCCCAGTTCTCCGTGGAAAAAGCGTACAGGGACAGCGCCTTGATGCCCATATCGCTGCTGTTGCGGATGATCTCTCTCAGGGCCTCGGTGCCCGCCCGGTGGCCTAGGGCGATCTTGAGCTTGTTTTTTTTGGCCCAGCGGCCATTGCCATCCATGATGATGGCCACGTGCTTGGGTAGCCGGTCCATAGCCAGATCGGCATGAAGAGGAATGGCGGTCATGCTTCGTCCTTTCCCGGCGCGGGCCGGCGGGGGTCGCCCGTTAAAAAACGCGATACATACAGGGTGCGCCCGTCGTCGTGAACGGCCACCACCCTTGTGGAGGCATAGCCCTGGGCTTCGCCCTGGGGGGTCCGCAGGCTATCCTCCGGGGTGGGCTTGTGGCGGGGCGGGGCGGCGGTGAGGATCACCTGCACGTCCCGTATCCCCGCTGCGCCAAGAAGGGCCAGTGCGGTTTCCGCGCTGAGGCCCAGCAAATGTTCAAAGGTCTGCTGCATTGGATTTCGGAGGGATGCGCTTATACCTCCATGATCTCCTTCTCTTTTTGGGCGCCCAGCTCATCCACGTTTTTAATGGCGGCATCAGTGGCGTCCTGCATCTTCTTTTCGGCCTTCACCCGGTCGTCCTCGGTGATGGTGCTGTCTTTTTCCAGCTTCTTGATGGTGTCCATGGCATCCCGGCGGATGGAGCGGATGGCCACCTTGGCCTCCTCCACGCTTTTGCGCACCAGCTTGGTCAGATCCTTGCGGCGCTCCTCGTTCAGCTCCGGCACCACCAGGCGGATCACCTTGCCATCGTTGGAGGGGTTCAGGCCCAGGTCGCTTTTCTGGATGGCCTTTTCCACCAGGGGGATAGCCTTCTGATCCCATACGTTGATCAGCAGCATACGGGGCTCAGGGGAGGTGATATTACCGAGCTGGGTCAGGGGCGTTTGCACGCCGTAATAGTCCACCATGACCCGCTCCAGCAGCTGGGGGTTGGCCCGGCCAGCCCGAAGGCCCCGAAGCTCGCCTTGCAGCACGGAGGTGGTCTTTTGCATCTTCTCTTTGGCCGTATTGATCACTTCATTGTACATAAAAACCCATCCTTTCTCCAGAAGGAAATGTCTGTCAGATATTGTACCCTGTTTTCGGGGAAAAGGCAAGGAAAACGGGCAAGAAGGCATAGGCGCAGGCAAGGGAGGCGCTGGCGGCGAAGGGCTTTTCTGCGTCAGGGCTGCGTGGGAACAGGATAGTAGCAAAACTCTAGCAGCACATAGGTATCCGACGTTTGCAGCGCGACGTACGTCGCGATCGTAGGCGAGGTCGTCCACTGCGAGAGCAAGAAGCTTCCCTTTTCCTTAAAGGCGTCTATATCCAGCACGCCGGAGGAGACCGTATTGAAGTCGTTATCCAACACAACATGCACACGGGCTCCCTCTCCATGCAGATAAGTGTTCATCTCCCAGATCGCAGAATAGTCGGAGAGGGCCTGATCCAGCTGCGCACTGGTATAGTACACAAGCATGGAGGTCCTTTCCAGCTGGTCATTTTCGGAAAACTGATAGGAGATATCTCCCGTGCGCTCCACAAGGTTTATGCTGTCATAGTAAGCCAGCTGGCTGGCATCATCCACGTCAGGCGTTGTATCGGACCATGTGGAGCTGTTTTTGACGGTATCCCTGGACACGCCAAAGCTTGTTGTAAAAAGGAGGTCGGGGTCGGAGTCGGGGACGGCCTCCTGGCTTTGACCTGCGTTTAGATCGGCATAGTAGACCGTGTGGGTGAGCTCACCCAGCTCCTCGTTGAAGAAAAGCTTGTGAAGGACCATCTCGGAATGATCTGCGTTGTACCACGTGGTTTCTACTACCACCTTTGATTCATAAATATCTGACAATTCAGGCTCGCGCTTTGAGGCGGGGTCATCCATCCATATGGTCTGCATGGGCTCGCTGGGCTGGATACCCATAGCCTGGATAAGGGCCTGATCTATGTCGGCATAGTTATCCATCAAGGTGTAACCCTCGGTCTGCACATAGACGTAATGGTATTGCACAAGGTACAGCTTTCCCTTTTCGTCAAAGTAGTACCAGGTGTAGCTGAGACGGTCTAGTGGAGCAGTGGCATGGAACATATCCGCGTCCAAAGCCAGATCATAGCAATTTGAGTTAAAATAAGACAGCGCGTTGCTGTATTCGCCATCGGGGATGCCCGCGTTTTGGCTTTTTACCTCTTGCATGCTTTGGCCCATAGCCGGGGCAAAGCTGAGGAAGGTGGAGCTTTGTGCGGCATACCCGCAAGGAAGGGCAAGCATCAGGAGCATCACAGAAACCAACAGTCCCACAAAAATCTTTTTCATAAATAGTCCCTCCTGTGTTAGTCCGCCTGCACCTGCTGGGCGGGTATCCAGGCCCGTACAGGCCCCAGATCGCAGTTGAACTCCGCAAATACAAAGCCGTCCTCCGCAGACGGAGGAAGCTGCGGATCAGGCCAATATCAGCGCCTGGGCCTCTTCCAGGGTCTTAACGGCCCAGGTGGCACCGTGCTGCAGGGGCGTAGCCGCGCCATTCAAAAACCAGATGCTGTCCACGCCTGCGTTGATCGCCGCGCCGATATCCGCGGTGAGGCTGTCCCCCAGCATCACGGCCCGGCGGGGATCCGTGACGGCGGCCAGCTTCATGGCCTCATGGAGCATATCCGGCTCCGGCTTGGCATGGCCCACCTCCTCGCTGATGACCACGCCTGCGATATAGGGCGCGATGCCGCAGCCCGCAAAGCGGCTGCGCTGCACCCGGGAAATGCCGTTGGTGACCAGGTAAATGGGCATGTGCTGGCTGACCGCCTGGCACAGGGCCACCGCCCCGGGCAGCAGGATGCGTTGCTCCCCTAAGGCCTCTACATAGGCGGCAGACATAGCCTGAGGGTCGCCTGCCGCAGCCGTGGCGGCCTCGTTCCCGGCCTGCCCTAGCGCCGCCAGGAAATCCTCAAACCGCTCCACCCGTATGCGGGCCTGGGTGGTCTCCCCCCGCTCCAGCTTTTTCCAGTGGCCATCGTTGATGCGGCTGTACAGGGCGATGGTCTCCTCGTCCACGGGCAGGCCGAAGGCCGTTAGCACCTTTAGGAGCGCGCACCGCTCCCCAGCCAGAAAATCAAAAAGGGTACCGTCCGCATCGGCCAATAAAATGTCATATTTCAAAGCTTTTCCTCCTGAGAGTTTTCCGTTCATAAGGTAGCTATAAGATTTCGCGGAGGGCCCGGGGTTTCCCTGCCTTGACGGAGGCGGTTTGAGGCCGTATACTGAAAAAAGTTCCAGACGGGGACGGCCCGTTTGGCACTTACTAAAGGAGGACTATCATCATGAAGATAAATAAGATCGCGGCCCTGATCCTGAGCCTATGCCTGATGAGCTTTGGCCTGATGGGCCTTGGCCTGTGCCTGCCCGCCCTGGGAGAGGGGCTGCCCGCCCAGTACGTAGGCGCATGGGATGTGGTAGAGGCTGGCACGGAGACCCTCGGAAGCATCGTCGTCATTTACGAGGATAGCCGGATGGAATGGTTCCAAGCGGAGGGGGAAGCGGTGGCGCTGGTCTCCGAGGGAAGGCTGTCCCTGACGGAGGACGAGGACGGGCTTTTCTTTATGTACTATGATGCGCCAGTCTACTATGCCCAGCGGTTCGCGCAGCGGGAGGGCTGGATGGACCTGGTGGACAACGGCGGCAACACCACCAGCTGGTTCAATGCCACCCCGGATGATGTGATCAACGAGGGGCTTGAAAAGGACCCGAAAAACCCCATCGTGGGCCTGTGGTCCCAGATGACGGACGAGACCACCTTTGCCACGCTGGAAATGTATGATGATGGGGTATTTGCCTTTGCGGACCTTGCGGACTCCGGCGCGGATACCCTGGGCATGTACGACCTGACCTGTGGGCTTTTGTCCCTGTATGGGCAGGAGCATCTGCTGGGCTACGGGGAAATGGACGGGGAGCTGTTGGAGCTGTTTAACGGCGGCGCAGGCATGACCCTGAAAAAGCGGGAAAGCGCTGCCTTTATTCCCACCCAGGCGGAGCTTTTGGGCTCGTGGGAAAGCGCGGATAAGGACCGCGCCTACACCTTTGCCAAGAATGGGCAGGTGGAGGATATGGGGGTAGATACCCGCTACGCGCTGAAGGGCAGCCGGCTGATCATGTATTTGCCCGATATGAACGTGAGCGTGGTAAGCGCCGCGATACTGAACCCCGATGGCACATTGACCCTTACAAACCTTAAGACAAACGACCTAGCCATCACCCTGACGAAGGTAAAGTGAAATGGAAAAGGTGGAGACCTTCGCCTTTAAGCAGCTCCTAAGCCCTATGCGGGCCCCGGAGGGGCGTTTTTTTGCGGCGGACTATACCCTGAACCTGTACCGGGGCTGCAATCACGGCTGCATATACTGCGATACCCGCAGCGAGTGCTACCAGATAGACCGCTTTGATACCCTCCGGGTGAAGGAGAACTGCATCCCTATGCTGGAAAAGGAGCTGCGTGCCAAGAAAAAGCCGGGCATCGTCTTTTTGGGCGCGGCTAGCGACGGATATAACGCCATAGAGAAGAAGCTGGAGATCACGCGGCAGTCTCTGCTGCTGTTTAAAAAGTATAGCTTCGGCGTGGGCCTGACCACCAAGAGCGACCTGGCGGCGCGGGACGCAGCGCTGCTAAGCGCCATGGGGAAGGTGGCCCCGGCCTATTGCACCTTTTCCATTACCACGGCGGAGGATGAGCTGTCCCGGCTGATAGAGCCCGGAGCCCCCGTAAGCTCCCGCCGGTTCGCCGCCATGGAGGCCTTGGCGGGAGCTGGGGTGTTTACGGGCCTGTGGCTGAATCCAGTGCTGCCTTTCCTCACGGATAGCCAGGAGAACATTGCCGCCCTGCTGGCGCGCACCGCCCAGGCCGGGGGCCGCTATGCCGTATGCCATTTTGGCATGACGCTGCGCACCGGCAACCGGGAGTATTTTTACAGCGCATTGGACAAGCATCCCCGTTTTAGGGGCATCAAGCAAAGGTATGTGGACGCTTTTAAGCTGGATTACGAATGTCCCTCCCCCAAGGCGGAGGCCCTGTATGCGGCTTTTAAGGAAGAATGCCAAAGGCTGGGGCTTTTGTACCGCTTTGTGGATATCAACCGGGCCATGGCGGAGCATTGCCCCGCCCAGCTATCCCTTTTTTAAGGCGCGATATGTTATAAGGCTTGATATGTTTTAGGCCCGGAGTGTTTTAAGGCCCTGTATTTCTAAGGCTTGGTATTTCTCAGGCTCGGAATGAAAAGGAATGATACGTATGCGAAAGGTCCTGGCCCTCCTAGGCGCGCTGGTATTTATGTGCACCTCGCTGCTGACGCTTTGGGGCATCGCGCCAGCCGCAATGGGCGTGCTTGTAGCTGCCCTGGCGGAGGAAGGCCCCATGGAGGATGCCGACCCGGAGGAGGCCGTTTCCCTGCAGGAGCGGGGGCAGGAGGACGCGGAGATAGCGGCCCTTGTGCAGGACCCGGACACCGATATACGGGCCAAGCTGGACAGGATATTCGCCCGGTACGCCACCATGGGCGCCAGCATTGCGGTGATCCAAAACGGAGAGATCACCTTTCTGCACACCTATGGCTTCCGGCAAAAGGGCGGCCCCCCGGTGACCGAGGATACGCTTTTTCAGGTGGGCAGCATCGGCAAGATGGTGGCGGGTATAGGCATTATGCGCCTTTTAGAGGACGGCTGCGCCACGCTGGACACAGACCTTGGCGATATACTGGGCTTTCCGGTCCGCAACCCCGAATACCCCCTGGAGCCTATCACCCTTCGCCAGGTCATGAGCCATACGGCAGGCCTTCGGGACAACGGCTACTACAACGCGGCCTTGCAGGGAGACCCCCGGCCCCTTTCACAGCTGTTTCGGGGCAACTGTCTGCAATACGTATTTTTGCCGGATGCCAAACCGGGACACAGCCAAAGATACAGTAATTTTGGCGGCGGCATAGCCGGAAGCCTCATCGAGAAAATGTCCGGCCAGACGGTGGATAGCTACCTTCAAGCGCAGGTCTTTGCTCCGCTGCATATTACGGCGGCGTACCAGTACAGCCTTCTGCCCCAGGGGGCAAAGGTGGCGGACATGTACGCCATGCCCTCCAAGCGGTCCACCAAGGTCCTCTCCAGCGATCTTACCCACGTCACCGAGGCGGACCCGGAGCAGCACTACTTCCTCACCGCCGGAAAGCTGATCATTTCCGCCCCGGACCTGGCCAAGCTCCTGATCGCCCTGTGCGATGGCGGTGTGTGCGGGGACGCGCGCATCCTAAGGGAAAGCTCCGTCCGCGAAATGCGCACGCTGCAAAACGACAGAGGCAGCGTATACGGGGCCTCCGGCCGAGGGCTGTTTATGAACATTATCGACGACGACCAGGTGGAGGGCCGCCGGATGTACGGCCATGGGGGCAAGGCCAATGGCATGCTCTGCGCCGCCTACTTCGACCCCACCGACCGTACTGGCGTGGTGATGCTCACCAATGGCTGCAACAACAAGAAGGTATATAATGATGTGGGTATGCTGGGCCGGGCGGTGCTGACCTTTATCTATAAGGACCTGCTGGCGGGCAGCCACGTGCCCGAGGACCCTTGGCTGGTAGAAGAATGAAAGAGACCCCTCCCTCATAGCTTTAGCTGGGGGAGGGGTTCATTATGGAGCGAAATAGAGAATTTGGCCGGGCTGGCGCTAAGCCAGCCGCCGTCCGCGGGCTTAGCAGCCAGGAGGCGGAGGCCGCCCGCAAACGCCACGGGTCCAACGGGCTGACAACGCAGCCCCGTCAACGGTTTTTGATCAAATACCTGCAAAGCTTTGGCGATCCCATTATCCGCATATTGCTCATCGCCCTGGGTATCAACCTGGTGTTTTTGGTGGGCAATCATTTCAGCCTGTATGAGCCGGTGGGCATTGCCATCGCCATTCTTATCGCCACGCTGATATCCACCCTGTCGGAGTACAGCAACGAGGCGGCCTTTTCAAAGCTCCAGGAGGACGCGGCCCGCACCGCCTGCCAGGTGTACCGGGATGGTGTCATTGGGGAGATCCCGGTGGATGAGGTGGTGGTGGGGGATGTGGTGCGGCTGCAGGCGGGGGATAAGGTGCCCGCAGATGGAAGGGTGCTTTCCGGGGCCCTGGACGTGGACCAGTCCGCACTGAACGGGGAGAGCAAGGAGGCCCACAAGGAGGCGGCAAAGACCCAGGCCACCGCCCCACCAGCGGATTTTCTGGCGAAGGACCAGCTGTTTCGCGGAACGGTGGTCACCGCCGGAGAGGGCCTTATGCAGGTGCAGACCGTGGGGGATGGCACCTACTACGGTAAAATATCCAAGGAGCTGCAGCAGGAGACCCGGGAGAGCCCAATGCAGGTCCGGCTTTCTCATCTAGCCCGGCTCATCGCCCGGCTGGGGTATATCGGCGCAGGGCTGGTGACGCTGTCCTATCTGTTTTACGATCTGGTCATCGCCAATGGCTTTGACGGCCCCCTGATCCTCAGGGACCTGACCGACCCGCAGATGATGCTGGCGCGGCTTATCCACTGCGCGGTGCTGGCGATGTCCGTTATTGTGATGGCGGTGCCGGAGGGCCTGCCCATGATGATCACGGTGGTCCTATCCTCTAATATGAAGCGGATGCTGCGGGACAACGTGCTGGTGCGAAAAATGACCGGCATTGAGACCGCAGGCAGCCTGAACATCCTTTATACGGATAAGACCGGCACCCTCACCCAGGGGAAGCTGTCCGTGCAGTGCTTTGTGGATGCCCAGGGAAAGGTGCACAGGGACCTTAAGGCCCTGGACAGCCAGCCAGCCCTGAAACGGCTGGTGATCGCCTGCATGGCGGTGAACAACGGCGCGGCTCTGGCTGGGGAAGGAAAGGACCGCCATGCCATCGGCGGCAATGCCACGGACCGGGCGCTGCTGGAAGCGGCGGAGGGCCTGACGGCTATGACCCAGGGCCTGGTGAAGGGCAGCTATACCCCCTTTGACCCTCGAAACAAGTTTTCCGCCCTTGCCGTCAGCGGGGACATGAACACCACGCTGATCAAGGGCGCGCCGGACGCTATTTTGGCCGCCTCCACCCATTACATTAGCGCGCAGGGACAGCGGCAGCCCATTCCCAGCCTGATGCGCCGGACCCTGGAAAAGCAGCTACAGACCCTGGGGCAGCAGGCCGTGCGGATGCTGGCCCTGGCGGTATCGGAAAGCCCGGTGGAGAAGGAAAGGCTCCCGGCGGGCCTGGCGCTGGTCGGGCTTGTAGGGCTTAGGGATGAGCTGCGGCCGGAGACCCTTCCCGGAATTCGAGAGGCTACTGCGGCCGGGGTGCAGGTGGTGATGATCACTGGAGATAGTCAGGATACCGCTGCCGCCATTGCCCGGGAATGCGGAATACTGTCCGGTGCTGACCCGCTGGTTTTATCCAGCGCTGAGCTGGCCCAGATGGACGATGCTGCCGTAAAAAAGGCGCTGCCGTCGCTTCGGGTGGTCTCTCGGGCCCTGCCGGAGGATAAATCCCGGCTGGTGCGGCTGGCCCAGGAGATGGGCCTGGTGGCGGGCATGACAGGGGACGGCATCAACGACGCGCCTGCCTTAAAGCTGGCGGACGTGGGCTTTGCCATGGGCAGCGGCACGGAGGTGGCCAAGGAGGCCGGGGATATCGTCATCCTGGACAACAATTTTGCCTCCATCTGCAAGGCTATGCTTTATGGCCGCACCATCTTCAAGAGCATTCGCAAGTTTATCATCTTTCAGCTCACCATCAACCTATGCGCCGTGTCCCTGGCAGTGGCAGGGCCCTTCCTGGGGGTTGAGACCCCTATTACGGTGCTGCAGATGCTGTGGATCAACATGGTGATGGATACGCTGGCAGGCTTGGCCTTCAGCGGTGAGCCCCCCCTTGAGGAGTATATGCAGGAGCCGCCCAAAAAGCGGGATGCCCCTATCCTCACCCGGGAAATGATGGGGCAGATCCTTTTTACCGGAGGCTATTCCACGCTGATGTGCATCTTCTTTTTAGCCTCCCAGCATATGGCCCGGCTCTTTGACGCAGGGGGCATGGAGGCGCTGCTGACGGGCTTTTTTGCCCTGTTCATGTTCATGGCGATCTTCAATGCCTTCAATGCCCGCACCCATAGGCTGAACCTGTGCCATCACCTGGGGCGCAATCGGCTGTTTATGGGCATTATGGCGTTGATCACCGGGGTGCAGTTCGCCCTTTTGTACCTGGGAGGGGCGGTGTTCCGCACGGTGCCGCTGCCGCTGCCGCAGCTGCTGCTTATGCTGCTGCTGGGGGCCAGCGTGCTGCCGGTGGATATGCTCCGGAAGCTGGTCCTTCGCTGGAGGGAGCAAAAGACCCTCAAAGAGCCGGAGGGCCTGGGCTCTGACGCAGGCATTGCACAGGGGGCAAGCATTTCACGCACGTAGAATGGGCCGCCCATTCCTTGCGTTTGAGCTCGGGAAAATGTTACAATTTATCCGGCAAGACAAAATGATTGGAGGGTTTATTCAATGAAAAAAGTATTGCTTTCTCTTGTGATTGTTATGGTGCTGGTTACGGGTATGGTAGCTGCGGTGGCGGCGGAACTGGCCAACATGGAGATCCCCTTTGAGTCCCTGGGATACCAAGGCAAGTGGTGGACGATGGATTCCCGGCAAATGCGGGTATTCCTGCCTGATACCTGGGCCCCGACTGAAGAGGGCTTTGTGGGCGACTCGGATGATGAGTACATTTTCGCTCCGGCTGACCTGTCTGTGATCTTGAATATCCGCGTAACCAACGGTGATGCTTCGGACGATCATGCGGAACTGTTCCAGGCGATCATTGACAACCTCGAGGAAGGCGGCGCCTGCAACAAGATCGAGGCCATCAAGCTGAATGGCAACGATGTGATCACCTACGAGATCGGCGACGCAGAGGCTCTTGGCGCGATCATTCTGGCTGAAAACAACGACAGCTACATGTTCGAGTCCGCACCTGCTGCCCAGGACAACGCGAAGCTTTTTGCTTTGATCCTGTCCACCTTCAGCAAGGCCCAGTAAGGCATCAAGCTGTAAAAAGAGCTCTATATCATAAAAGATCGCTGCACTGCGGAAGTGCAGCGGTCTTTTTTACACCGGGAGGCTTTGCCATAGCACCACATTGTCGTAAAACTTTTGTCATATACTTGTAAAGTGCCGCTTCTTTCGTTATAATATACTGTGGTTTATTTTTTTCACAATGCTATACGATCAACTTTACGTAAGGAGCGGACTTATGCTCAATCCACGCCGCGTTATCACAGCCCTGAAGCAGAATATCGGCAAGGTCATCGTCGGAAAGGACGAGGTTATCGAGCTGGCGCTTATCGCCATGCTGTGCAAAGGCCACGTGCTGATCGAGGATGTGCCCGGCACCGGCAAGACCACCCTGGCCAGCTCCCTGGCCAAGTCGCTGGATTGCAGCTTCAACCGTATCCAGTTCACCCCGGACGTAGTGCCTAGCGACGTTACAGGCTTCACCATGGTCAATTTCAAGACCGGGGAGATGGAGTTCCACGCAGGGTCGGTGATGTGCCAGCTGCTTTTGGCGGACGAGATCAACCGTACCTCGCCTAAGACCCAGGCCTCCCTGTTGGAGGTCATGGAGGAGTACCAGGTCACGGTGGATGGCGTTACCCATCCCCTGCCCAAGCCCTTCATGGTTCTGGCTACCCAAAACCCTGGGGATTTTGTAGGCACCTACCCCCTGCCGGAGGCCCAAATGGACCGGTTTTTCCTGCGCATTTCCATGGGCTATCCCACCATGGAGGAGGAAATGGCGGTGCTGGAGCGGTTTAGCGGCACGGTGAAGCCCCAGGCCTCGCTGGTCCCCGTGTGCTCTGCTCAGGATGTGGTGGCCATGCAGGATATGATCGGCGATATCTACTGCTCCAAGGAAGTGCGACACTACATCGCCAATATCGCCGCCATGACCCGTACCCATCCCTCATTGCAGCTGGGCGTGTCCACCCGCGGCGCTATCGCGCTGATCCGTGGGGCCCAAGCCTGCGCCATGCTCAATGACCGGGATTATATCCTGCCGGAGGATGTGCAGCGGATGGTACTGCCGGTGCTGGCTCACCGCATATTGCCTAACCCTGAAGCCAAGATGAAGGGCATTTCCGCCGAGCGCATTTTGATCGCGGTGATGGAGAACGTACCCGTTCCCATCCGCTTAAGCTAAGGCGGCCTGCGCTGAGCCCTTTGCGCTAAAGACACTTGACCTGAGACCGCTACACCTTTTGATAAACGAGGTCGATCAATGAGATCCGCAACCATTACCCTGGGCGCATGCTTTGGCTTTTTTCTGCTGTGCGCCCTGTCCATGGGCAACCGCATGTACCTGCTGATCGCGCTTATTATCGCGCTGTCCTGCGGGCTTGCGTATTTTAGCGTGCGTCTGGCGGAGAAAAGCGTGCGCGTGACCCATGGCCTCAGCGGCACGAAGGTGAACCGGGGCGATGTGGTGAGCATGGAGGTGGCCGTGAGCCACCAGAGCTTTATGCCCATTGCGCCGGTGGCCCTGAAAATGCGGGAGACCAGCAACACCCCCGCCGCCACCATCCACCTGACCCAGCTGGGCCGCAGGAAGCAGCGGGTGGTGCACAAGTTTGCGGCGGACCACGTGGGGGCCATGCTGCCCAGTGTGGACAGCTTTACCGTTGCGGATGTTTTTGGATTTTTCAAGAAAGAACACGTGCCGGACATGGAGGGCTCGGAGCTGTTGGTGTTACCTGTGCCCTTTGAGGTGGAGCCGCTGACCTTCGCGGCCGGGGACCTGGGCGTGGAGACCATGAAGCGGGCCATGGAGGACCCCTCCAACCCGGCGGATTTCCGGGCCTACCAGCAGGGGGACCCCCTCAAGCGCATCCACTGGAAGATGAGCGCCCGAAAGCAGGAGGTGTTCGTGCGCCAGTTTGAGGAGCCTGCCCTGCCCGATGCCCTGGTGCTGATGGATACCTGCCCGCCCCACCTGAACGCCGGAGTTTCGCCGGAAAAGGCTCCTTTTTTGCAGGATGCGGTGCTGGAGACCGCCGCCTCGGTGGTCAACTGCCAGATCCGCCAGGACAATCCTGTGCGCATGCCCCTGATGGGGGAGCGGCCTATGGAGTACAACGGCACTATGGGCCTGCCCGTGCTTTTGGAGGAGCTGGCCCGATGCAATTTCAAGTATACAGAGGGCTTTGAGCAGGTCCTGATGATGCAGATGGGGGAGCTTCGCAAGACCGGCGCTGTGGTCCTCATTACCACCCGCTTGACCTCTACCCTGGCCGACCTCATCGTGCGCATGAAGCGCATGGGTCCCAATGTGCGCTTGTACCTGGTCACCTTCGTGCCGGAGGCCGAGAGCATCCAGCCCCAGGTGGCGCGCTTACAACAAGGTGGCGTGGAAGTGAACTATGTAACGCCGCAAGGGTGATCATTTAAAGAAAGGAGCCCACCGCTGCATGCAGAAGATCCTGTCCCCAGAGCGTATCAGTCGCTTTACGCTGGCCCTCCTGCTGATGCTGGGCATCCTTTTGCCCCTGCTGATGCTCTTTGGCCTGGGCAGCCAGATCCCCCTGGCGCTTGTGTACGCAGTCATAACGCTGGCGCTGTTTACCCTCACCACCGTCAAAAAGTGGAAATGGGCGGCCTGGGGCGCTATGGGGCTGTTCCTTGTGGTGCAGCTGTTTTTGCCCCATATGGGCTTTTTGGGCGGCAGCCTTGAGGCCCTGAAGGCCATGAGCTTGTATTTTAACCATTTGACCGTTGCCATGACCCTTTTTGGCGGCCAGGTGGCGGCGCTTTTGGCCGTGGGCGTGGCCACGGCGGCGTTTTTGTTTTCTCATAGGGGGGCAGGGTTTCTGCCTGCTACCATAATGGTAGTGCTGACCCTTTTTGGCCTGTGGGCCCTGGGGGAAAGCCGCCTGGTGTGGTTCGCGCTGCCTGCGCTGGTGGCGCTGCTGCTGCTGATCTCCCAGACCGCCCATGAGAAAATAAGCATTCTAAATGTCCTGCCCATGGCGCTGGTGGTGGTGGTGCTGGCGCTGCTGCTGCTGCCGCCAGGCCGGGTGACCCTGGAGCCTCTGGAAAAGGCCGCCACCGACCTGAAACAAAAAATATCGGACTATCTGTTCTTTACCGAGCCCCGAAACGTGTTCACCCTGGGCAGCTACGGCTATTACCCCATGGGCGGCAACCAGCTGGGCGGCCCTGCGGAGCCTAGCGAGTACCCGGTGATGATCGCCAAGACCGACCGCAAGACCCTGCTTCGGGCCGTTATTAAGGACGAGTACACCGGCCGCAGCTTCCGGGATACCTCCTCGGCCAAGCGATACCTGTACGTGAATCCCCGCTGGAGCAGCCTGCGGGCCAAGGTCTTTCTGGAGGAGCTGCCCGCCCAGGGCATCCGCAAGGCCAGCGCCCTGCTGGACGAAAAGGCCATTACTGTGCAGATGCAAAACACCGCCGCCTCCACAGTCTTTACCCCGGTGTTCCTGCGCAATGTGACCATGCAAAGCAATATGGTGCCGTACTTTAACGATGCCAGCGAGCTTTTTATCACCCGGGATATGGCGGTGAACGACCGCTATACAGTCTACACCCCTGTTTTTGAGGGCGGGGACGGCGGCCTGGATGCCCTGGTGAACGCTGCACCCAAGGACGAAAAGGAGTACGCCTCCATCCGGTCCCAGTACACCCGCCTGCCGGAGCATTTGGAGCAGAAGGTGTACGATGACGTGGCCAATATGACCGCAACAGCAAGCACCCCCTACGATAAGGCCCTGGCCATCATGCGCCACCTGCAAAAGTATTACCGCTATACCCTCACCCCCGCCACCCCGCCGGAAAACCTGGACTTTGTCACCTATTTTTTGTACGTGGGCAAGGAGGGCTATTGCACCTATTATGCTTCCGCTATGACGGTGCTCTGCCGGATGGCCGGGCTGCCCGCCCGGTATGTGGAGGGCTTTTTGGCGCAGCCTGCTGCCGATGGGCTGGCCTATGTGACCGGCAAGGATGCCCACGCCTGGACCGAGGTCTATTTCGAGGGCTTCGGCTGGATCCCCTTTGACCCCACCCCCAAGCAGCAGAACATAAACGATCCGCCGCCGCAGGAGGAGCCGCCGCCCCCCGACGAACCCGAGGACGAGCCGGAGGACGAGCCAGAGCCCCCAGATGATCCCGACCAGCCTACCCCGCCTCCGGACGAGCCCCAGGATGAGCCAGACGCTGACATGGAGGACCCGGAAACGCCTCCTGACCCGCCGGAGGACGACAAGCCGCCCTTCCCCTGGTGGCTGCTGGCGGTGCTTGCTGCTATCGGCGGCGTGGTGGGCCGCTGCGTCCTGCGCCTGCCCCATCGGGTAGCCGCTAAAAAGGCCACCGATGAGGAAAAGATATTCGTATACGGCAATGCCGTGTACACCCTCCTACGCCTTAGAGGGCGCACCCCTAAGAAGGGAGAAACGCCCCTGCGCTTTGCACGGCGGATGGACAGCGTGCACGCTTTCCCCACCGCGCTTTCGCCCCTGTGGCGCAGTATGGTGCTGAGCCATTACAGCCGCCGTCAGCCCGGCCCGGAGCAGACCGCCCAGGCCAAGGAGATCTTTGACGGGGCATTCAAGCCTCTGCCAGTGGTCACCAAGCTGCGGTTCTTCCTGGCGGCAGGCTTTGACAAGCGCTGCTACACCGCCCTGGATACCCAGGTGATCCACGAGGAGCCGGCGCTGAAGACCGTGCTGCCCGCCCCCCAGAAGCCCGGCCGCCAGAAGCCAAATGCCCAGAAGCCAAACGCCCAGAAACCCAGTCCCCAGAAGCCAAACCCCCAGAAAGCCGCACCGAAGAAGAAGGCCAGCTCTCAGAAGAAAAAGCGTAGAACCTGATCTGATAGCCTGCCAAAGGAGGCTTGCCATGAAAGTTTTAGCGCGTAAGGACGACAGCCCCTTTACCCCGGAGGAGTGGGAGGCCGTGGAAGCCTTCCTCTCCGATGTAAGGGGCAGGCTGGACCTCAGGCGCAAGCATGTGGACGCTCTCATCAGCGACCATGTAAGCGCGCTGGAATACTACAAGCACCAGGGGCTCTCGCTGGAGGAGTGCCTGCGGCGGCTTGATCCAGGCCAGCTGGGCCACTTTTACCTGGTGGAGCGCCACGAGTGGTATCCCCTGGACCATGCGGCCAAGATTTATCCCCTTAGCATGAGCCTGAAGCGCATGATGGTATTTCGCATGTCCTGCTATCTCAAGGAGTCCGTCGTGCCGGAAATACTGCAAATGGCGCTGACCTATACCGTCAAGCGTTTTCCCTATTTTGCGACCACCCTCAAATGCGGCGTGTTTTGGCACTATTTGGACAGTGCCATGCGCCGCTTTGCCGTTCGCCCGGAGACCAAGCTGCCCTGCTCCGTCATGCGGGTGAACGCCTCAGCGTCCCCCACCTTTAGGGTCATTTACTATCAAAACCGCATCAGCGTGGAGTTTTTCCATATCCTCACCGATGGCACAGGGGCCAGCATCTTTTTGCGGACCCTGGTCCGGGAATACCTGCGCCTTTTGGGCCATCAGATACCTGCCGCCCATGGCGTTTTTGATGCTGAGGAGCTGCCCGAGCCTAAGGAATGGCACGACGACTTCACCATCGGCGATCGCAGCCAGGGCGCGCATGGCTTTATGGACAAAAACGCCCTGCAGCTCAAGGGCATGCTGCCCTACGAGCAGCCCAACCGGGTGCTGCACTACAACCTATCTGTGGAGGCGCTGCTGGCCCGGGCCCGGGAAAAGGGAACCACCATCACGGCGCTGCTGCTGGGCTACCTGATGCTGGCCTGCAAGGAGGCCGCCCCTGCCAGCCGCTCCAAAAAGAAAATTCAAATTCAGCTCCCCGTCAATATGCGCAAATACTATCCCTCCGAGACCCTGCGTAATTTTTCGCTGTATTGCTCCATTCGCCTGCACCCCAGCCAGATCACTACCCTGGACGAGATGTTGCCCATTATCGACCAGCAGATCAAGGAGGGGGGCAGCAAGGAGCGCCTGGACGAGACCATGCACCTGTCCCGGCGGCTGGTGAAGACCCTGCGCTTCATCCCACTGATCATCAAGCGGCCTATTGCCTATTTTATCTACGGTGCGCTGTCCGACGCGGTGTTCACCACCACCCTGAGCAATATGGGCGCCATCCGCCTGCCGGAGGAAATGATGCCCTATGTGGATAAGTTCGACTTTGTCCTGGGGCCGCCCATCAGCAACAAGGCGGGCTGCTCCCTGTGCAGCTATGGGGACAAGGCCGTTTTTACCGTCACCAAGAACACCCCGGTGACCCTTTTGGAGGATGCCCTGTACCGCCTCCTGGCTCAGGACGGCCTGGAGCCTTACATGGAAGGAAGTGACTGATGTGGAGGTCCACCGCACCTATCCCGTCCAAAGCCCTAAAAACTTTTTCAAGCGCAACCGCCAGGATATCTTCCGCAGCGTTTTTGCCTTTATCGGCTACGCCTGCCTGATCATCAACCTGCTCACCGGCGGGCGGCCCTGGTCGCTGATCGTTATCGGCGGGCTGTGCGTTTTCTGGGTGGTCTTTATCTACAAGCCCCTGGTGGAAAACACCCTCATCAAAAAGCTGTCGGATATTTCCATTGCTGTGTGCCTGTACCTGTTCCTGCTGGATATGATCCTCCACCAGGGCTGGAGCGGCTTTGTGGTGCGCATTGTTTTTTTCAGCGATCTGCTGCTCATCGGCTTTATCTTTTTGGTTTTTTTCAACCGCGAAAAGCGAAACTTTATGCCCCTCTTCGAGCTGATCCTGGGCGGCTTTATTGCCATCACCCTGAGCCTGGTGGGCGTTTGGAAGCTGGACTGGGCCGCCATCGTGGTGGGCTCGGTGTCCCTGGGGCTGCTTATTTTGTCCGTGGCGCTGTTTCCCAAGGACATGGCCCGGGAGCTTAAGAAGAAGCTGCATATGTAGGGGAGGGGCAGGGGCGCTGATGCAGGGGGCGCTGATGCAAGGGCGCTGCCCCTGCACCCCGCCAGGGCTAGCGCCCTGGACCCTTTTTCAGGCTGCGTGAAACGCAGCCTGGGGAAACAAGAAAAGCTATAATGAATAGATGATATGGTGATTTCTGCGAGGTGAGGAGCGGGCGTATCGCCGCATTTTGCTGGCCTTTGCACTGTTCATGAACGCCCACCGGCACATGCGCAATTTTGGCGTCATCAGATCGTAAGGATGCTTATAACGTAGCCATTAAATAACAAGAGTAGGCAGAGGTGATCTGCGCTTTAGTTTGAATAGGGGAGACCTAGCATGGCAAAAGGGATGTCCAGATGGGAGCATCCCTTTTTAGCTGTTTATTTTTGTACATATGGTTCGTTCAGAAACGCTGCCAGCACATCCGGCTCTATCAGGGCATTGGGGGACAGCCGAAGGTGATAGCAAATATCCATATAGCTACGAAAGCTGGCGGTGCGGGTACCCCGCTCAATATGCCCGATAAAGGCGGTAGACAGGCCTGTCATTTCGGCCAGCTGGGCCTGGGTCAGGCGTAGCGCCTTGCGCCTTAGGCGAATTTGGTCGCCGATGTAAAAAGGATTCATGATGATGGACCTTTCAGATTTTTTGAAAAAGCATACGAGTATTATAGCGCATTCTTTGAAATTTACCGCATTGCATATGTATATACAAGTGCATTGCAAAATGTAATGCAGACAAAAGGAGCTGGACATGCGACAATTTATTTGATGAAATAAGGGGGGGTGGAATATATGCGCTCTTTTCAAATTCCATCCATTCCACCTACGACCACCAAAGCTATTCGCATACCCAATGATTTGATTGAAAAAGTAGAGGATGCCATTAAAGGCAAGCAGTGCACTTTCTCCGCCTTTGTCATCGAGGCGGTACGATGGGCGTTGAAGGATCTTGAGCAGGAAGGACCGGAGGCCTAACGAACGGATTCTATGGGCTGGCAGCAAGAAGCTTGTGCGCGCACGCCAAGCGCTATCCGCTATCCCGCTTAGGCGGCGGATTCGCTCGGGGGAAATTGGGCTTTTTGCGCTTGTTCGGTCAGGCGATATGGATGGCCCTTTGTGCGGCAAAGCCTCGCCTTCCCTCCAAGCGAGGCCCAATTTCCCTTCGCTCACAAGCCGCTACAGCGGGACAGCGGACAGCGTTTGGCGTGCGAGGGGCAAAGGGTCCCCAGCGGGCCGCCTAAAAAGGCCGAGGGCAAGAACCGCCGCATGGGAAACGGGCCTAAGCCTGTAGTCATAGGCTGCGAAAGGAACGCACGGTTCCGGGACGCTTGCCGCTCGCTGGCCCCGGCTGCCCTACGCCCCGCTGTAGCGGCTTGTGAGCGAAGAACAAAATGGGCTACGCTTGGAGGCCGGGCGTGAAGCCCCCTAGGATAGAAGCCAATACCCTTAGCCCGGCTGATCAAGCGCGAAAAGCCCTTTTGTTCCCGAGCGAATCCGCCGCCTAAGCGGGGCGTAGGGCGGCCGGGGCCAGCGCGCACCAGCCGGGGCCAGCGCACACATTCGCACTCTTACACGCCCGCAACAAAGGGCCTGCCTTATATTCCAAGGCAGACCCTTTTTGCATTTATTAAAAGCTTATCTTCTTCCCTAACGAGCTTATCTATCCACTGGCCCACTGTGCAACAGCTCGGTTAGGCCGCATCAGCCATTGCCGCCGGTGGTGGAGCCCACATCCAGGATCTCCCCGGTCTGGCCGTCCATGCCTACGCCGCAGCCCCACTCTACCCCATCGTGCACAAAGTACAGGTGGCATACCCACAGGCCCTGGCCGCTTTGGGTTACGATATACTCACAGGATACGATATCGGTATTTTCCAGTGCTGCCTCGGACAAGCCATACTCGTCCAGGATGGCTTGCTTGGCGATGGCCAGGGCCTGCTCATTTGTGAGGGCATCGCTGGGGGGCGTTGTCAGGGTGGCCAGCTCGCCGCCATAGTAATACTGGTCCTGCTGGGTGGCAGCAGGCTGGGGCGTTGGGTCGGCGGCCAGCAGCGCCTCCTGGGCCCGCTGCGCCTCCCAAGCTGCCATTCGCACAGCTTCCGCCTCTTTGTCCCCCCGCAGGGACCTTTCGATCTGCGGCTGTCCCCAAGCCTCTGCGTGCACATCCCCGCCTTGCCACAGGGCTGGCATTATATCATCGTGAGACCAGACCGCGCTGATGAGCTTGCTTCCTTCGAGGGCAACGGTATAATCTCCCAGCAGGGAGGCGGGAATGTTGCTGTCGTTGGAGAAAAACACGACGACCCACTTTTCGCCCGTCTGGCTTGCCGAGGTCGTAAAGAGTCCAAAGGCCTCGGCGGACAGGCCGTACTTCTCGGTGAGGGCTTGGCGGGCCATCTTGACGGCCTCAGCCTGGGGGGAACGCTGGAGCGTGTAGATGGCAAACGCCGTTGCCGTTAATAGAACCAAAACCATAGCGATGACTAAAGAAAGACTTAGCTTCTTTTTCACTTTAACTTCTCCTCTCACTTTGCGGATGACGTCATAGCTTTTATCCTGACTCCACTGCAGATCCGAAAGCTGAGTATCCAGAAGGTCTTGTAGTTCATTCTTCATTGAAATACCATCCTTTCAATCGTTGATGGAGCCTTTTGTTGGCCTGCTGCAAATGGGTACGCACGGTCCGTTCGCTTATGCGCAGGGCCTGCGCGATCTCGGATAGCTTCATATTCTCGTAGTAGCGAAGGAGGATCACGTCCTTGTATTTAGCGGGGAGCCGTGTTACTTCCTCCAGCACCAGCTGGCCATCAGCCAGCAAGCCGTCTTTGGCGGCTTGCGCATGTGCGTTCTTCAGCCGTTCCTCCATCGGCATGGTCCTGTCCACCTTTTTGATCCATGGCGTGCGGAGGATGTCCTTGCAGCTGTTAAGGGCGATCCGCGTGATCCAGGACTTCTCGCTGCATTCGTGGCGGAACGTGGGGTATTTTTGAAAAACCTTGAGAAAGGTCTCCTGCACGGCGTCCTCGGCCAGCTGCTTATCCTTTACGTACATGTAGCATAGGCGCAAAAGCTGGGTGCCGTGCTCCTCCATAATGCGGCAGAGCTCCTCTTCCTGAACTTTGCCAGCGACCAAGACATTGTTCACCAGCTCACCTCCTTCACCTATTAGACGCTGCACATTTCCAAAAGCGGAAAAAGAAATGCAAAAAGGAAATGCAAAAAATAAAGTTTGTTTTCTCCTTTTCGTCTTTCGATTGACATTCCTCCTTCTCTTCCCGTATAATAATTGGGCATTTTCAAATTGACCCCAGAAAGGAAGCCAATATTTATGAAATCCCTCACCTCTGACCAGCTCCGTTCCATGTTCCTGAAATTCTTTCAGGACAAAGGCCACGCGGTGATCTCCAGCGCGTCCATCATCCCGGACAACGACCCCACAGTGCTTTTCACCACGGCGGGCATGCATCCTCTGGTTCCCTACCTCATGGGTGCCAAGCACCCGGCGGGCGTGCGCCTGTGCGACGTGCAAAAGTGCGTGCGTACCGGGGATATCGAGGACGTAGGCGATTTCAGCCATCTCACGTTTTTTGAGATGCTGGGCAACTGGTCCCTGGGTGACTATTTTAAGGAAAAGATGATCCCCTGGAGCTGGGAGTTCCTCACCAGCGAGGATTATCTGGGCTTGCCCAAGGACAAGCTAGCCTTCTCCGTTTTTGCGGGCGATGACGACTGCCCCCGGGACGAGGAAAGCGCCGAGCTGTGGAAGGCCCAGGGCGTGCCCGCAGAGAATATCTTCTACCTGCCCAAGGAAAACAACTGGTGGGGCCCCGCTGGCCTTACCGGCCCCTGCGGCCCCGACAGCGAGATGTTCATCATCACCGACAAGGAGCCCTGCGGCCCGGATTGCTCCCCCGCCTGCTCCTGCGGCCGGTATCTGGAGATCTGGAACGACGTGTTCATGCAGTATAATAAGAACGCAGGCGGCACCTTCGAGCCTCTGTCTCAGAAGAACGTGGACACCGGCATGGGCCTGGAGCGGACCATCTGCGTGCTGAACGGCAAAAAGAGCGTCTACGAGACCGACCTGTTCGAAGGCCTGCTGGCGAAGATCTCTGAGCTGTCCGGCAAAAGCTACACCGATGATGAGGAGACCACCAAGGCCTTCCGCATCGTGGCCGACCATATGCGCACCTCCACCTTCATCCTGGGCGACGACCATGGCGTGTCCCCCTCCAATGTGGACCAGGGCTACGTGCTCCGCCGCCTCATCCGCCGTGCCGTCCGTTACGGCATGGGCCTGGGCATGCCTGATGGCTTCACCGGGGAAATGGCCAAGGTGGTCATTGCCAAGTATGCCGATGTATACCCGGAGCTGACCCGGAACGAAAAGTTTGTTTTGGAGCAGCTGGCCCTGGAAGAGACTCGCTTTGCCAAGACCCTCAAGCAGGGCAACAAGGAATTTGAGAAGCTGGCCCAGCGGGTTAAGGGCACGGTGATCGACGGCGAAAGCGCCTTCCACCTTTACGATACCTTTGGCTTCCCTGTGGAAATGACCCAGGAGCTGGCCAAGGAAAAGGGCCTGACCATTGACATGGAAGCCTTCCAGGAGTGCTTCAAGAAGCACCAGGCCACCTCCCAGGCCGGGGCAGAGCAGCGCTTCAAGGGCGGCCTGGCCGACCACAGCGATGAGACCGCCCGCCTGCACACCGCCACCCACCTCATGCACGCCGCCCTTAGGAAGGTGCTGGGGCCGGAGGTGGCTCAAAAGGGCTCCAACATCACCGCCGAGCGTCTGCGCTTCGACTTCTCCTTTGGCCGCAAGATGACCAAGGAAGAGATCGTAGAAGTGGAAAAGCTGGTGAACGAGGCCATTGCCGCCGCCGCACCCATCACCTGCCAGGAGATGACCGTGCCCGAGGCCAAGGAAGAGGGCGCTATCGGCCTGTTTGAGAGCAAGTACGGCGAGCTGGTCAAGGTCTACACCATGGGCGATTTCAGCAAAGAGATCTGCGGAGGCCCTCATGCCGAGAACACCGCCGACCTTAAGTCCTTCAAGATCCAGAAGGAGGAAAGCTCCTCCGCTGGTGTGCGCCGCATCAAGGCCGTTATTGGATAAGACGACGCGGTTGAAGACGAAGCCAGGAGCGCTGCCCCTGGACCCTGCCAAAAGGCATGGCCAAAGGGCGTGGCCCCTTTGGAAACCCAACATTTTAGTACATATCCCCTTACCGCGCGCAGCGCGGTAATAGCGGGTCCAGGGCTTTAGCCCTGGCAGGGATGCAAGGGGCGGAGCCCCTGCACCGTCATCCTAAAACCTCTGCGCCACCGCATGTTTTGTAAGTAAAACGGAAAGCCAATGCGCTTTCTGTTGGTTGCAAGCATGCGGTGGCTTTTTAGACCCTATACATAAAAAGGCAGAGGAGGGACGACCATGGGATCTCAAGGAGAGCAGCCAGGAGACTTTCAACAAGAGCAGGCCCATTTTGCCCAGACCCTAACCATCGTTGTGCAGGAGCAGGAGAAGGCTGAGCGGGAGCTGGGCATCGTGGACGGGAACGACCGGTTTATCCAAGTGATAGACGATGGCAGCGACGACGCAGTGGTGCAGCAGTTTGTAGTGCGGATGAAGCTGAGGAATCTGCATCAGCTGCGGCTGTCGGCGCGATCGCCGTACTTTGCGCGGCTGGATTTCACCCCGGACCCGAGGACGGACGTGCGGCTGTTCGGGATGAAGCCAGGGGAGCGGGCCTCGGTGTACCTGGGCCGCTGGGGGGTCATCAAGACCCCGGAGTACAAGGTGTGCGTGGCGGACTGGCGCAGCCCGGTGGCCAATTTGTATTATTCAGGCCAGCTGGGGCCGGTCAGCTACGATGCGCCGGATGGCCGGGTGGAGGGCCAGCTGAGCCTGAAGCGGATGTTCGCGGTGGAGGATGGGCAGCTTTTGTCCATGCAGGATACGGGGCTGCTGGGCCAGGAGAAGTACCTGACGGAGGCCCTGTCCCAAAAGACCACGGCGAAGCTGCGTGAGGTGGTCACCACCATCCAGTCGGAGCAGAACTTGGTGATCCGGCATGACCCGTTTAAGCCCCTGTGCGTGCAGGGGGTGGCGGGCAGCGGCAAGACCACCATCGCCCTGCACCGGATCGCCTGGATGCTGTACCGGCTGCAAAAGACCGTGGCCCCGCAGCAGCTGATGATCTTGGCGCCCAACCCGCTGTTTCTGGATTACATCAGTCGGGTGCTGCCGGACCTGGGCGTGGGCGAGGTGCGGCAGAGCACCTTCCCCCAGCTTTGCGGGCGGCTCCTAGGCAAGCGCATGCCGAAACTGTACCAGCGGCAGCGGCTGCAGGAGCGGCTAGCCATGACCAAGGCGCAGCGGGACGAGCTGGACGGTATTTTGCGCAAAAAGGGCGGCTTGGCCTTTGGAGAGGCCATGGATAGGTTTTTAGAGCAGTTTGAAATGACGGTGGTGCCCAAGGCGGACGCGGTGTTTGGCGGCCGGGTGGTGCTGTCCGCTGTGGAAATGGAGGCGCTGTTCCTGCGGCAGCTGCGGCATTTTCCCTTGGCGGCTCGGCGGGACGAGGTGCGCAAGGTGGCGGGGCTGCGGTTTGACAAGCTGGCGGGCAGCCTGCAGGATGCCATCCACGCCGCCACCGAAAAGCAGCTGGATGCGCTGCTGCGGGCCTTGCCGGACGGCGAGGAACGGCGGGACAGGGTGGGCGCGCTGCTGAAAAGCCGGGAAGAAAGGCTCAAACAAATAAAAACAGGGCAAAAGACCTTCCTGAAAGACTTTGACAGCCTGTGGCATTCCATGGACCTGTTGGCTACGTATGGGGATTTCCTCCGCTGGCTGGCCGCGGAGGATGGGGCCTATCAGCCTGTGCTGGAGCAAACGCTGCCCCTGCTTCAAAAGAAGCAGGCTGCCGGGGAGGACCTGCCCGCGCTTTTATGGCTGGGTCAGCGGCTGTACGGCTATCCACGGCAGGATATCCGCCACGTGGTCATCGACGAGGCCCAGGACGTATCCCCCTTGCAGGTGAGAATACTGCGAAGGATATTCGGCCACGATGCCTTCACTCTGGTGGGGGACCTATGGCAGGGCATCTACGGGGATGAGGGCATCCGGGACTGGAAGGACCTGTGTCAGGGAATATTCGAGACCGAGCCGGTCATTGCCCATTTGTCCACCAGCTACCGCAGCACGGTGGAGATCATGGAGCTGGCCTTTTCCATCATCGCGCGGCATCCCGTACAGGGGGCCAGGGCGGCGAAGCCTGTGCTGCGGCATGGGGAAAAGCCCTTTTTCACCCAGGCTAAGGATGATAAAGAGCGGGTGCAGCTAATAGGAGAGCAGATAAAGGCTTGGCAAGCCGAGGGCTTCTTCTCCATGGCGGTGATCGTAAAGAGCGACAAGGCTGCCCAGAAGCTGCACAAGGCGTTGCTTGGGCAAGTGCCGGAGGTGCGCCTGGTGTCCCCTGGGGATGCGGCGTTTGAGGGCGGCGTGATGGTGATGGATGCCAGCGGGGTAAAGGGCCTGGAGTTCGACTGTGTGCTGATCGCGGATGCAGAGGATGTGGTGTACCCGGACGAGCGGTTTTACGCCAAGCTGTGCTATGTGCTGTGCACCCGGCCCCTGCATCGGCTGGGGTTAATGGCCGTGGGCAAGCCTGCGGCGTGGCTCAAGGTGTGCCAATAAGCGCATTGCAACGGCTGAAGTAACCGTTTATAATACATCCTAAGAGGTGATGAGTGTGCCAGGGATATTGGCTATAGGGATCATAGCAGTGATCCTTGCGGTAGGCTGGCTATTGGGAGCCAGACACAGGCGAAGAAAGCAGGAAAAGCGGCTTAAGGAGCAGTGGGGCCAGCCTGTGGACACCGCCCGGCTGGACGCGGACGCGCTGGAGGATGTGGCCCGGTACTGGCGGGAAAGCACTGCCCAGGGCGCAAGCACCACTGCCCAGGGCGCAAGCAGTGCTGACCAGAGCACAAGCACCACTGCGGAGAACCTAAGGAGCTATGTGGACGACATTACCTGGAACGACCTGGAGCTGGACACAGTATTTCGGTATATGAACCGCACCCAAAGCAACGTAGGCGAGGAACTGCTTTACGCTGCGCTGAGGGACACAGGCGTGACCGATGAGACCTTGGCCTGCCGGGGCCGCTGGATGGAAGCCCTCCAGAAGGATGAAGCAGGCCGCGTAGGCATGCAGCGTACCCTGGGCAGGCTGGGCAAGGAGCGCTATCATTGGGTATATACGCTACTCTTCCACCCGGAGCATAAGATCCCGGCCCATGGCTGGGTGTACTATGGGTTGGCCCTGCTGTCCATTGCTTTTTTGGTAGCGGGTCTCTTTGTGCCTCGGCTGCTGCTGGGGCTTATGGTCTGCTTTGGGGTGAACTCGTTGGTATTCATGCGATTGAACACCACCTGGATGGTGGAGCTATATGGGGTGCGGCATTTGGCGGCGGTGCTGAACTGCGCACGCCTAATGCAAAAGCACCCCGTGGCGGGCATGGAGGACGCCGCCCGGGAGCTTGAGGGCCTGTGTGCGGAGCTAAAGCCCATTGCCCGCTGGAATGCGCTTCTTGCCATGCAAAAGGTCAATGACTTTGATTTTATCACCGATTATATCCGCATTACCTTTCAGCTGGACATGATAAGCCTTATACGCTTGACGGCCTTTGTACAGCAAAAGCAGCAGCTGGTTTGCCGCCTGTACGCCCTGGTGGGAGAGCTGGACGCGGCCATTGCCATCGCCTCGGTCCGGGCTTCCCTTCCCGGCTATGTGCTGCCGGAGTTTCGCCCGGCGCTTAAGGTGGAGGCCCAAGGGCTCATACATCCTATGGTGAAGGACCCGGTGCTAAACACCCTTCTGTGGGATAAAAATGCGCTGGTCACCGGCTCCAATGCCTCGGGTAAGTCCACCTTTATCAAAGCCTTGGCTTTGAACGCTATCTTCGCCCAGACTATTTGCACCTGCTGGGCCCAGCGGTTTGTAATGCCCAGGGCCAACGTTATGAGCTCCATGGCCCTTCGGGATGATGTCCAGGGCGGAGACAGCTATTTCATCGTGGAGATCAAGAGCCTTAGGCGTATCCTTTCCACGCTGAATGAGCAGCGGCCCACCCTTTGCTTTGTGGACGAGATCCTGCGGGGGACCAATACCGTGGAGCGGATCGCCACGTCTACCTCGTTGCTTACATATTTAGATGGCAAAAATGCCCTGTGCATCGCCGCCACCCATGATATCGAACTGACAGAGCTGCTGAAGGACAGCTACCGGCAATACCACTTCCGGGAGGAGATCACGCCAGCGGGGATGGTATTCTCCTACAAGCTGATGGACGGGCCCTGCCGCACCCGCAACGCCATTCGCCTGCTGGAGCAAATGGATTTCCCCAAAGGCATTATTGCCTCTGCCGACCAAATGGCGGCGGCCTTTGCTGCCACGGGGCAGTGGGAGCACCACGGGCAGGAGGGATAGAATTTACAACCCCTTCCCTCGACACCTTGGCAAGCCTGTGATAATATAGGGCGGAGTGATAGCATAAGGGGGCTTTGCCATGACCCTGTCACCGGGAAAGAAAAACCGAATGCGCCTTTGGATGCTCATAGGCATAGGAGGCCTGGCGGTCATAGTGGCGCTTATCATGTTTATAGAGCTTGCGCAGCCATTGGAGCCTGAGGCCCCGTCCCAGGCATTGCTGGCGGCGGCGGAGGGCCTGGACGATATCGTTATTTCGGCTGTTTTTGACCCGGATAACTATCGCATGGAGGTACGCCAGCAGCTAACGCTTGAAAACCGGGGCAGTGAAGAACGGAGCACGCTGGTGCTGCGGGCCTATGCCAATGCGTTTCAAAGCGAGGATGTAAGCCCTGTGGCCACAGAGGAGCTATACGATCGGTGCTATCCGGCGGGCTTCTCCAGCGGCTCCCTGTCGGTTACGGAATGCCAGCTGGATGGAAAAGCGCTGGCTCCGGCGGCCCGCCGGTATACCGATACCCAGAAGACCGTGATGGAGATCACCCTGGATAGCCCCTGGCAGCCGGGGGAGACCCGCCAGATTGATATACGCTATACGCTGAACATCCCCAGGTCCGCAGGACGCTTTGGGGTGAACGGGGAGATATGGGCCCTTGGCAACGCATTCCTGCAGCCAGCTGTCTTTGAGGAGGGGGCCTACCGCACCGAGCCTTATTACGCCATTGGCGATCCCTTCCTCAGCGATTGCGCCAACTTTGCCGTTACCGTGGATGTGCCCGACGCCTATATGTGCGCGGGCAGCGCGTGGCCCAGCGTGGCACAAGCGGGAGACCGGAGGCTGTACCAGTTCACCGCCTATGCCGTGCGGGATTTTGCCCTGTGCCTTTCTAAAAGCTACCGCATGGCCCAGGCCATGGAGGGGGACGTGCTGCTGACCGTGTACGCGGAGAACCAGCGGCGGGCCAAGGAGACCCTGGGCTATGCCAGCAAGGCCGTGAGGTGCTACGAGGCCCGGTACGGCAAGTACCCTTACCCTGCCATGACCTTTGCGGAGGTGGATTCCCCCTTTGCGGGGATGGAATACCCTTCGCTGTTGATGCTGGCCTCCAGTGGGCTGGCGGCAGGCGGCGAGACCTTGGAGATGATGGTGGCGCACGAGGCCGCCCATCAGTGGTGGTATGGCGTGGTAGGCAATGACCCTATCAATCAGGCCTGGCAGGATGAGGCCCTGTGCGAGTACAGCTATCTGGACTACGTGGAGACCTATTATGGGCTGGGCCGCCGGGCGGACACCCAGTTCCGCCGCATCGAGACCGCCATGCGCATTACCGTTCCCAAGGGAGTCACTCCGGGCAGCCCTATCACCTATTTCGGGGACCTGCCGGAGTATACGCTGGTGGTCTATCAGCGGGGGGCAGCGCTGCTGTGCACCCTTAATGATGCAATGGAAGGAAGGCTTGACGATTTCCTCAAGTCATATTATCATGAGTACAGCTTTAAGCGCCCCACCCGGGACGATTTTGAACGCTCTCTTACCACCTTTTCCGGCGAGGATTGGTCGCCGCTGATGGTGGATTATCTGGATACGTACTTACAACCCTGATGCTGTATCCACAAAAGCGAAAGGAAGTCATATTCCATGCAGCCTGTTAAAGAAACCGCCCTGCTCATTCCTAGCTATAAACCGGACGACCGCCTGCCCCCCTATATCAAAGCGCTTCGGGAAGCGGGTATCGGCAAGATCATCATTGTGGACGACGGCAGTGGCGAGGATTCGCGACCTGTTTTTGATTCCATCCCCCAGGATGAGGTGGTGCACATCATCCACTATATGCCCAACGGCGGCAAGGGCGTGGCGCTGAAAACGGGCCTCAAATATATCCAGGCGGAATGCCCCGAGGCAAAATATATCGTCACTGCGGACAGCGACGGCCAGCACACCGCCCCGGACGTGCTGCGCATGATAGAGGCCCTGAGCCAGGATGACCGAGGCCTGCTGCTTGGCAGCCGGGACTTTGGCGAAAGCCATGTGCCCTTTAAAAGCCGCATGGGCAACCGCATCACTACGTCTATCTTCTTTTTGCTGTATGGCTGCTGGGTGGGGGACACCCAGACCGGGCTTCGGGGCTTTGCCAGAGACCTTTTGCCCAAGATGATCAATATCAGCGGGGACCGCTACGAGTACGAAATGAATGTGCTCATTGCCTGCGCCGCCGGCAAGCTGCCCATCCGGGCCTTGCCCATCGAGACCGTATATGAGAACAACAACGAAGGCTCCCATTTTAGGGCCGTCCGCGACAGCGCCCGCATTTATGGGGTCATATTCGGCGGCTTCTTCCGCTTTATGAGCACCTCCATCATTTGCTTCCTGGTGGATTACGGCCTGTACCTGCTGCTGAATAATTTACTGAAAGAAATTCCTGCTTTGGAGAAGGAATTCCACTTGATATTCGTTTCTATACTGTTAAGGATTTTATTATCCACTGTTGTGGCCCGTCTCATTTCCGGTACGCTTAACTTCTTCCTCAACCGAAAATACGTATTTGGCAATGATAAAGCGGTCACGCAAACCTTCCCCCGCTATCTGGCGGTGTTTTTCTTGGTGATGATCCTTTCCGCCGTCCTCACCAGCACCCTCCACCTGTGGACAGGCTGGAGCGATAACACCGCTAAGATACCCGTGGACATTCTTTTGTTCCTGCTTAACTACCAGATACAGCAAAAGTGGGTCTTCGGGAATACCAAAGCGGTCAAATAACTGAGAGGGGCGGAACATACAAAGGAGGCAACAGCGATGAGGCCTAAGCGGTATGCAGCTTTTATGCTTGCCGTGCTTCTTGTTTTGCGCTTGCTCGTAGCCCTGGCCGCAGTGGTGGAAACGGACATCACCCCCCTGCCCTGGGACGACACCCCCGGCTATACCCCCGACCCTTCCCGGTACGCGCCGGATGGGTATAGCGATGCCAGCATCGACGTGACCATTCTGAGAAACAGGCGTGCGGACGCGGATTTTTACACCGCCTACGTGAAGATCTCGCATGCCAGCCAGCTGAGGACCGGCATTGCTAAATCTATGGGCTCCACCCGGCAAAAGACCACCGCCATGGCCCAGCACTATAACGCTGTAGTGGCTATCAGCGGGGATTTTTATCTGGATTCGGGCCGCTCCAAGAGCCTCACCATCCGCCAGGGCGTGACCCTTCGGGACAAGGTGAGCAAGCTCTATGATATTTTGCTCATCGACGATAAGGGAGATTTCCACATCGTCAAGCGGGACCAGCAGGATATGCTGGATTTTTACCTGTCCGGGGCCATGACCATCCAAAATGCCTTTAGCTTTGGCCCTGCATTGGTGGTGGATGGCCAGCGGCAGGAAATACCCGAAAAATATAGCTTTGCGCCCCATTATAAAAACCCCCGGGCCGCCATTGGGCAGTTGGGGGAGCTATCGTATGTATTGGTGGTGGTGGATGGCCGCCAGGAGGACAGCGATGGCGTGACGCTGGAGGTGCTGGCCCAGTACATGGAGGAGATCGGCTGCGTGCAGGCCTTCAACCTGGACGGAGGCAACTCTGCCACGCTGGTGCTGGACGGGAAGATCTACAACGATAAATCCCTGGAAAACCAGCGCAGCATCAGCGATATCATCTATTTCGCCACCACGGTGGACCCGGTGTACTAGCAAAAGCCGGAGTGAGCGGCCGGAGGGATGGTCCCCCAGCCAGCCGACGGCATTGAGCCGCCGGTCGGCTCAGCCCGTGGGACTAGCCCATCTCACAGGCGCTGCAATCGCCATTGCAGCCTTCGCCGCCAGCGCAGCCGCCCTGGCAGTGGCTCAGCACGATATTCTCGGCCAAGAGAAACATAGGAGCGCCCTCTTGGGCCTCAGGGCCTGCGGGCTTAAACCCATAGCGGGCAAAAAAGGACGCAGCGGACCCAGTCGCCACGAGCTCCACCCGCGAGGCGCTGTGGGACAGGGCCTTGAACAGCAGCAGCCGCACCAGCAGGTCCCCAAAGCCTTTGCCCCGCCAGGATGAAACCACCCCTACATCGCCTATGCGAAAAGCGCCGTCCGCCCACCACAGGCGGGCCGCGCCTACGGGCAGGCCATCATCATAGACCACCACCTGCTGGGCCACTTCGTCCAGCGCGTCCCGGCCCCGGCCAAATACCCCTTCCCGAAGGGCCAGGGGCAGGGTAATATCCGCCTGTTGGGGAAACCATTTCCCTTGGATCATAGTCTCAAACCTCCCAAAGATACGGTCTCGCTAGCTGCGAGAGAAAGGATGCCCTTATGGAGCATGAAAAGATCCTGCGCATCAACGAACTAAAAGCCATCAGCCGGGAGAGGGACCTAAGCGAGGCCGAACGGGCCGAGCAGGCCGCCCTTAGGCAAGAGTACATCGAGGGCTTTCGGGCTAATATGAAGCAGGTGCTGGATAGCGTTTTGGTTAAGGACCCGGACGGCACCGTGCACCCCCTGGAAAAGAAAGAGGACATACGCTCTTAACGCTGCCCTACCCATTAAGCATAGCACACAAGCCCCTGTAAATCAAGGAAAAAACTTTTGGGGAATCTGTTGTGGAAATAATGGAACTGGGTTATAATAGGGGTGAGCCAAGAGGGAGCGGGAAAAAGGAACCATCCGCATCGCGGCCGCAACAGACCTACGGATCGCAGGTTGTGTTGACACGGCGATTACCGCGCAGGGTGCGCAGCGTAAGGCGGGCGGGCGATGTGCCCGGTGCAATACCCCCAGGCGACCCCAGCATCCCATGGCGCACCGGGAAGCACCGAAAGGCGCTTGAAATTTACCAGAAAGTGGGGCGATTCCATTGTACAGCGACGATCAACCCATGGGCGGGATTCCCGCCGAAGAAGAAATGGATCTGGATCTCATCGAAGGCGTCGATGAAGAAGGAAACAAGGTTTTGCTAGAAGTCGTACGCTACTTTTTCTACAACGGTGAAGAATACGTTGTCTTGGGCGATGCCCAGCAGGATAGCGAGTGCGGCTGCGACTGCGAACATTGTGACCACGATCATGACGAGGACGAAGAGGATGCCGTTAACCTCTATATCATGAAGGTAGTGGAGACCGAGGCGGACGGCGAGGAAATGGAAGAGTTCGTCCCCGTGGAAGACGAAGACCTGCTCGACAAGCTGATTGAGGTTGTTCAGGCAGACTTTGAAGCGGAAGAGTCCATCGAGGATTGACCCGTACCAAGCTCAAGGATTCCTGAAAGCTCTTTGGATTCTTTCCAAAACCCGAACCGGAAGGTTGGATAAGGAAAAACCACGGAAACCCACACGAGTTCACTATGGTAACCTACCACGGTATTCTACCACGGTAACCTATCATGGTAATCTGGAAGGGAAAAATGACCCGTCGAGCAGGCAGGAAAAAAGAATAGGTCCTTCACCGGGCAGCAGCAGCTGCCCGGTTTTTTGGCGCAAAAGCGCTTGCCGCTATTGCGCAATAGACGCTTTTGCGTGATCGACGCTATTGCGCAATAGATGCTTTTGCACCTCAAAACGGGACCCGTATGCTACCTTTTTCCGCTGAGCAGCTCCTCTGTGAAGGTGGCCCAGGCATAGCCCGCCATATATTCACCATAGTACGCGTTGACGGCCGTAGGATCGCTCTTTATAAAATTATAGTAATCGCAAATAAACTGGGTGGTGTCCACGGAATAAAGGCCATGCTGGCGGATGAGGATATGGCCAACGCCTGCGTCCTTTAGCGTGCGCATCAGCTCGCCGATGAGGATCTGCAGGTGAGTCTGCAGGCTGCGGCTGTAGGGCTGCTGCGGCCACAAGGCGGCGGCCAGCTCCTTCCGGGCGCAGCTGGCACCCCGGCGGTCCACCAGGTACGCCAGTATCTCCCGGGATTTGGTGCGGGCTATGGCCAAGGGCTTGCCCTCCACAAATATTTCAAAATTGCCAAAGGTCTGTACCGTCACGGGCTTTGCGGATGCCTGGACGGGATAGCGGAGGTTGTCCACCTCCTTAACGATGGCCTCCGGGGAGATGGGCTTGAGCAGGTAGCCGCTGGGGGAGAGGGAATAGGCCGACAGGGCGTATTGGGAGTGGCCCGTGGCAAAGATGATGTTGGTCTTGCCGTAGCAGTCCTTAAGCTGCTTGGCCAGCAAAAGCCCGGACATGCTGCCCATCTCGATATCTAAAAAGGCGATATCCACCTGGTGCTCCTTAGCGTATTCCAGCACCTGCGTAGGGCTGGTAAAGCAGGAAAGCGTTGCGTCAGGATAGAGCTTTCCCACTGTCTGTTCAAGATGCTTTAGGGCCAGCCGCTCATCGTCCGCCAAAATAATGTTCAAGGGTATGCCTCCTTTAAAATAATGGGATGGACGCCTTTTACGGCTGCGGGGCCGCATAGCGGGAGAGCGCGGCCCGGAAGCTTTCCATAAGGAAGGCTGTTGCCTCCTTGGCCACGGAGGACCCGGAGCAGACGATATCAAAGCCGTGGTAGCAGCCCTCAAAAAGCCTGAAATATACGGGGATGCCGTGGGCCCGGAGGCTTTCCACGTAGCTAAGGGTCTCGTCCCGGAAGGGCTCGATGGAGCCTACGTAGGTGATGGTGGGCGGCAGGCCGCTGAAACTCGGGGTCCGGGCCGGGGCGGCATAAGCCGGGATGTCCGGCTGCCCCGCCAGAGCGCCCAGGTACAGCTGCCAGCCCAGGGCGTTGGAGCGGCTGTTCCACAGGGGCGCATCGTTATCCTTGGCGGAGGCGGTCTCCATCCGGTCGTCCAGCATAGGGTACAGGGGCATCTGAAAGGCGATGCTCACTTCCCCCTTATCCCGGGCGTACAGAGACAGGGCCGCCGTCAGGCCGCCTCCCGCGCTTTCACCGCCTACGATCAGCTGGTCCGGGCGCACGCCATGCTCCGGCCCCTGGGCCTTGAGCCACAATAGGGCGGCGTAGCAGTCCTCCAGGGCGGCGGGATAGGGCTGCTCCAGGGACAGCCGATAATCCGGCGAGACCACAAAGCAGCCGCATTCCCGAACAAACCGCTTAATAAAGGCTGTATCCTGCTCCGGCGCGCCCAGGGCATAGCCGCCGCCATGGACCCACAAAAGGCCCGGCACAGGCTCCCTAGGCGGCGTTTTAGGGCCATACAGGCACAGGCGCAGCTGGCTGCCGTCGGGCCGGGGGATAAAGACCTGCTCGTAGTGAAGCCCGCGAGGGCCGCGGCCCTTCAAGGCTTTAATGCCCACCCCGGCCAAGCGGAAAAAGGGCAGGGTAAAGGAGGGCATTACAAACCGGATCAGCCCGCCCCTAAAGCGCAGCTGAGGGTGGATCATGTCGGGGGTTATGTGCATGGAGCCCCCTCCTTTGAAAAAGCTTTGAGCATGGGATCCGCTCCTTTATGGTAAGGATACATTCTGCCTATTATACCACAAAAAGGGCGCTGGAGCCTATGCCCCGGCACCCTTGAGCGAGTTTTAAAAGTACGGTTTGCTTTGGCCTTTTGGGGCCGGGTCAGCCGGCATGGGGCTGGATCAATCCTCTCCGTCCAATGCCTCAAAAAAGCCGGAGCCCTTGGCGCATACGGGGCAGCTATCCGGTGAGGTCGAACCGGTGACCACATACCCGCAGGACAGGCACAGCCACACGGCTTCCTCCGGGCGCTGGCACAGCCGGCATTCCTCCAGGGCATCCGCCAGACGGCAAAAGCAGCAATTATGGTAACGGGCGATCCCGGCTAAGCGTTCAAACAGATCCGCCAGATCGGCAAAGCCTTCTTCTTGGGCATCCTTGGCATAGGCCGCGTACTCCACGGCCCACTCGCTGAACGTGCCCCGGGCGGCCTCCCGCAGGTTTTGCAGGGTGTCTGGGGGGGCATCGCCGCTGAGGTGCTTGAGCAGTACGCAGGCATGGGTCAGGGAATAGCGGGAAATGGCGTTGAACCGTTCCGCCAGGCCCTGCTGGCCGTCGCTCTCCGCCTGGGCTGCATACAGCCGGTAGCGGGCGGAAGCGCGCAGTTCATCCTCGAAGGCGGTTTGCAGATCGTGAAAGGTCTGGCTCGTTTCAAAGCGCATCCTTCACACACCTCCACAGAATAGCTTATGCCATGTATGTGTGAAATGTGAAGCTTTGGGGCATACTGAAAAAACAACCCTATGAAAAGGATGTACGATGCTATGAATAAGAACACCCGATCCGGCAACAAGGAAACCAGGACTCCCTATGCTACGCTTCTGATGGGCCTGGCGGCGCTGGCGCTGGTGGCGGCGGTGACGCTGCTGCTGCCGCGGGGGGCGGACAGCCCCTCCCAGAGCCCTGTCCCCACCGGCCTTAGCGAGCCTGCTGGGGCAGGCGCCCAGATGAAGGTGGTGGAGGGCTGCGAGCTGCTGCAGACCCTGTCCTACACCCGTTGCGCCCATACGGTGACCCGCCGGGTGGCAGCCCCCACGGAGCTTACCGGCAAGACCCTGGCAGAGGTGGAGCCCCTGTATGACGAATGGCAGATAACGGAATTTGGCAGCAAGGAGATCAAAATGTCCCAGCAGCCGGACCTGTACTGCCCGGACCACATGGTGCTGCTGCCGGACGAAACAGGGCTTTTGTGCGTGTTTCAAAACAAGTACGGGGATGCCCTGGCCCTGGTGGAGGAGCTGGAGACGGAGCTGAGCTCCCTGCCCGCTGCCATGCAGGAGGAGGCCAGGCGGGGTATCGGCTTTGATTCCCTGGCGGAGCTGGAGCAATGGCTGGAAAGCGCGGAGTCCTAAGTCATGTTTACGCTGTTTTTGCGGAGCATCGTGCTGGTGTGCTTCGCGGTGCTGGGCCTTAGGATGATGGGTAAGCGGCAGGTGGGGCAATTGCAGCCCTTTGAGCTGGTGATCGCCATCATGATCGCAGATCTTACCGCCGCGCCTATGGAAAGCCTGGACGTGCCCCTGTGGCGGGGGATACTGCCCACGCTGGCACTGGTGATCCTGCACCAGGCCTTTACCCTGCTATCCATGAAAAGCCAGCGGCTGCGGGCGTTTTTTAGCGGCACGCCTACGGTGATCATCCACGAGGGCCGTATCGACGCCAAGGCCCTGGAAAAGCTGTGCTTCAATCTAAATGACCTGCTGGAGGAGCTCCGGGACCGGGGCATATTGTCCCCTACGGAGGTGGGCACCGCCATCATGGAGACCAGCGGGAAGCTCAGCGTATTTCCCACGGCGCGGCAGCGGCCCGTGACCCCGGCGGACCTGGACCTTGAGACCGGCTATGAGGGCATCCCCCTGACGCTGGTGATGGACGGGAAACACGAGCCGGATAATTTGAAGCTGGGAGGGCTGACCCTGGAGTGGCTGAAAGGAAAGCTGAAGGCCATGGGCTTTGATGGGCTGGATAAGGTGCTTTTATGCTACATGGACACCGACGGGCGGCTGAGCGCCTACGGGTACGAGAGCCAGCCTCCTGTGCGCCTGAAAGCGCTGGAAGCCCACCAGGTGAAGTGGTGAGCCAATGAAACGTGCGGTGGTATTGATCGTAGTGCTGTCGGTGCTGTGCGTCAGCGTCAGCCTGATAGGCGACCATATGCAGGCCTCCAACGCCAGAGCCTACCTTAAGGAGCTGCGGCCTGTGCGAAAGGCACTTAAAAGCGGGGATTTCACCGATGCCTATGCCCGGCAATCCCTGATAGAGGCCAAGTGGCGATATGAAAAAGGGTGGCTGAATACATTCATCAGCCACCATCATACCCGGGAGGTCTCCACCGCTATGCTTCGGCTGGCAACGGCCATCGAAATGGGCTGGCAGGTAGAGGCCTTAGAGGCTATGGATATTTTGCAGGATTGCTTAGAGGATATTGAAACCTCAGATGGGCTGAGGTGGGAGAACTTTTTTTAATGCGCGCTGGGCTTTTTCGGCTGCGCGCAGGCGTTGCTCGGACTAAGCGTTATTCCGGCTAGGCGTTATTCCAGCGCTTCCCCGGCGTCCAGCGCCATCAGCTGGCCTACCCGGCGGGCGTGACGGTCCCCTTCAAAGTCGGTGGTCAGCCATGTACGGACGATCTGCTGGCACAGGCCGCCGCCTATCACCCGGGCCCCCAGGGCCAGCATATTGGCGTTGTTGTGCTTGCGGCTCATCTCGGCGGAGAAAGCCTCGCTGCAGGTGCAGCAGCGAATGCCGTGGACCTTTCCGGCGGCCATGCCGATGCCTACCCCAGTGCCGCAAAGCAAAATGCCCTTTTCACATTGGCCGCTGGTTACGGCTTTGGCGGCTTTATAGGCGTAGATGGGGTAGTCCACGCTCTGGTGGTCGTAGGTGCCCATATCCTGATAGCTGAGCCCCAGCTCATCTAAAACAGCGATGACATAAGGCTTAAGGTCGATCCCGGCGTGGTCACAGGCAATGGCGATCATGTATAGCTTCCTCCATATAGATTTATTTAGGGCTGCGGAAAATTTTGGGCTACAGGAAAAATTGAGGCTATGAAAAATGCGGCTCTCCATAAAGGAAAGCCGCATTTTAGGCTTTTCTTAGCCTATCAGAATCATTACCAGAGACAGAGCTACGAAGATACCAGCGCAGATCTTAGTGACCAGCGCGAGCTTCGCGTCCATACCCTTGGCTTTGTTCTTGCCAAAAAAAGTTTCCGCCGCGCCGCTGACAGCGCCGATGCCGGAACGTTCGCTGCTTTGCAGCAAAACGGTGACAATCATAATCAGCGCAGATATCAAAAGCGGAATACCAACAAGATAATGTGCCGCAGTCATTCTTCTTCAACCTCCTATGGCAATGTGGACATATTATCTTAGCATTACATATAAAAAATTGCAAGCAATTTTCGCAAGAATTTCCGGCGCTGGATTTCCAGCCCGCTGAATTTCCAGCGCAGGGGCGCGGCCCTTAAGCCCAGTGCCCCTGCCGAACTACTCCATCAGATCCCCCAGCGCGATATCCAGGCTCTCCACCTGCAAGGTGTGCAGCGGCACGCCGTCCACAGCCAGGATATCAAAGAAGGTATCCAGGGGATAGGCTGCCAAGGTGCGCACCGCACCGGCCTGGGTGGTAAGGGTCAGCTGCCACCGGGGGGCGGAGCCAGTGATGGAAGTGCCCTCTGGGGCCTCACCGGAGACCTTCATGGCCTTCAGCTTGTTCACCAAGGTGTTAAAGGCCTCCTCGGACAGCGGATCGCCGTTGCGAGTATAGGAGGTGTCGTAGAGGATGTTGCCCAGCTCGTCAGTGTCCAGCTGGTTGTTGGGCAGGACCCGCTCGGTGCGCTGCTGGCGGATATCCAGCATTTGGTCGCCCAGCTGCACCTGTATACCGGTGATAATGGTATTGCCCATGTCGGCAGGGGTGCGGGTCAAAAGGCTGGCAGGGCTGGCGGCGGTCAGCGGCGCCACCAGGAAGCTGCTGACAAGGTAGCAGGAGTCGCCATAGGCGCAGGTGTAGAAATAATCGCCCTCCTTGCGGCCCAGGACGACGCGCAGGGTCTGCTCGTCGGCGGCTTGGGTCACAAAGACGCCCTCTTCATTGATCTGGCCATAGGCCCCGGCCTGCTGGTGGATGTCGATGGTGGCTATGGGATCGTCGAAGCCATACTCGGTACGGTTCTCCGGGGTCAGCTCCCCCTGGAGGGTACCTAGGCGAAAGCCCGAGGCTGCCGTGAGCAGGCCATCTGCGGCGGTAGCGTCCAGGGGATAGAGGAAGGGGCTTTTCATAACGGTGGAGCCATCGGCGGGAAAGACGATCTCCATAGGCTCCTGACCGGCCAGGTCCAGGGTGATGCGGTCAATGAGGGTCTTTTCCAAAACGGGCTGGGATACGGGGATCAGGATGGCGGGGGTGTACGCAAAGGCCTCGTAGGTGCCGTAATCGCACATATATACCCCGGGGGCCCCGGACCAGCGGAAATAATAGAAGGTGGTCTCGGGCACTTTTGAGCCGATCTCGAATTTGTCCTCCCGGCCATCTGTGTAGCGGATCTGGATAACGCTTTCCGGGGGCTCCAGGCCCATGTCCGGCAGATGCTCCTTCACCTCGGCCCCATCCCGGGTCACCACATCCGCTACCGAAATATAGGTGGCGGCGGTGAGGATGATATCCGAATAGTATTCACCCACCAGGACCTGCTTGTTTCCATCGGTGTGGAGGAACAGCTCCCCGTTTTCATAGGTAAAGGTATAGCTGTCCTGACCCTTGTGCTTCACGGTGATCTCGGACAGGAGGGCCTTGTCCGCCTCGTCCAGGAGCTCCTCGGTGTATTCCCGCGTAGGGCCGGAGGGCTGGGCGGGGAACCAGGCCTTAATAACGGGCAGGAGCAGGACAAGGGCCAGGGACAGCACCAAAACCAGTCCGATGAGGATGAGCACGGGCTTGCGGCCGTGCTTTTTGGGGGAGCTATTTCGCATTTGAGGATGCTGCATGGCAGGTCCTCCTTTCGGTTATCGGTTGCGGCGGCAGGCTAACGGTTGCGACGGGGCAGCAGGATGCAAAGGGCCGCGGCAAGGATCAGCAGGGGAACGGCCACCATCAGGGCGATGCCCAGGGTCTGGCTGCGCGGGGTGAGGCCGGGGCGGTAGGCGGCAGAGGCCATGATATCCAAGGATATAGCCTTCTGAGGCAGCAACTCGCCCATGAGCTGGAGAATGAACTCCTTGTTATAGGTGATCTGGTAGAGGTACTCGTCGGTGAAAAGAGTGCTGTTGCCAATGGCGAACAGCCGGCTCACATCACCGGTGGAGTGCATGCGCTTGGCGTACAGGGCCAGGCTCAGCTCTCCGGTGCGGTCGCCGGGCTGCTGGTCGATGGTGGCGTTGCCATCAGAGGGATCCCTAAGATAGGCCCTTTCACCGGACTTTAGGACGGTCTCCACGGTGAGGGCGCTGTCGGGGTCTGCGGGGGTCTCAAAGGCGCTGGCCCCGGCCAAGAGGAGGATGTCCATCTGGCCGGAGATCAGCGGCAGGGTGAAATCCACCTGGTCCATGTAGGGCAGCAGGTAGATGGACTCCCCGTAGTAGCTTTCGGTATCCTCCGCGTTGGCCACCACCACGCCATTTAGGGGCGTAACGCCGTAATTGCGCAGGAGGGAAAAGTAGTTGGCGAGGGCCATGGGATCGGTATAATCCCGGGTCACCAGGAGGCTGCCGCCGCCTTGGGCAAAGGCGTTGATCTTGGATACCTCGTCCTGGGTAAAATCCTTTTGCGGGCTGCCTATAAGCAGCAGGTCGATATCCTCCAGGCTGCCTCCGGACAGAAGATTAACGGAGCAGGTATCGTAATTATTGCTTTGCAGGAAATCCACCAGGCTGGCGAGCTGCTCCAGGGTATATTCTCCATGGCCTTGCAGCACGCCCACCATCGGAATGGCAGCCTCGGTGACGTAGACCAGGGCCTCTGTAAGCTTCTTCTCGTAGGCCTTGCCGGCGATCTCAAATACGCCCTGCTCTATACTGTATTCCTGTATGGAAAAATCCAGATAGTTCAAAATTTTATAGCGGCCGGTAGCCTTGCAGCTGACCACGATATTGCCCGCTGTCAGGGCGGTGTTCACATCCCCGGGGAATTGATTCAGGATGCCGGGGTTTTTGGCGATGCTGGTATAGACGATGGTGATCTTGTCGCTGAGGACATCGTAGCGGTTCAAAAGTTCGATGAGCTCCCCGTCCAGGGTGCCGCCCTCCAGCAGGTAGATCTCCACCGGGGAGGACAGGCGGTCCACCACAGCCTGGGTCTCCTGACCGGTGGTGGCATAGCGGTTGAAGCTGTAGTCCTTGCGCCAGCCGTACTCGTCCTCCAGGGAGCGGATCGCAACGTTCAGCAGCACGGCAATAGCCACCAGCCCGGCCATGACCAGGGCACTGAGCCGTCCGTGCCGCCATTTAGGCTGCTTTACCTGCTGAAAAAGCTTGGAAAAGAATTTCTTCATGCTGCACCTCCCTGGGAGAAGCGGCGGCTGTCCATGACGTGGACGGTGGCAGCCAGGCACAGGGCGATGAAGCTGAGGAAGAACAATACGCTGGCGAAGCTCAGCTGGCCGAGAATAAAGGGCTCGTAGCGGTCGTAGAGGCTGAGGAAGCTGAGAGCCTGGCTGAGAAAGTCAATATCCACATAGGCGGCCAGCTGGTCCAGCATCCACAGCACGAAGTTGGCGGCAATGGCGGCCAGGGCGGCGGAGTTCTGACTTTTGCAAAAGCAGGTGAGCAGCATATCCACCGCCAGGAAGGACAGGCTTTGCAGCGTGAACCCCAGATAGCCCACGAACCACTCCCCAATATAGACCTTGCCATAGAGGGCGATGATGAGGATATATACATGGGTCAGCAGGATAGTCAGCCCTATGACGGCAGCAGCGGCCAGGTACTTGCCCAGCACGATCTGGGTCAGGGATACGGGGCTGGTCAAAAGCAGCTGGTCGGTGCGGCGCTGGCGCTCCTCGCACAGCAGCCGCATGGTGATAATGGGGCACAGGAGCATCGTAAGCAGGGTCAGCTGAGGCAGGAAGGAAAGCAGATCCCCAGACAGGGCCTTTAGATTGCCCAAGTAAAAAATGACCCCGGAGAGCAGCAGGAACACGCCCATAAAGACATAGCCGATGGAGGTGTGAAAAAAGCCTTGGAACTCCCGCTTAAAGATCGTGATCACATTTCGTCCCTCCCCGCTGCGTCTGAGATGGTGCGCAGGAAGACCTGCTCCAGGGAAGCCTCCCGCCGGGACAGGTGCAGGATAGGCAGGGCCAGGCCGCTGAGCAGGGTAAAAAGGGCCCGCTCCGGCTCCGGCTGGCGGCGAAAGGTCAGGGTAAAGGTGGTGCTGTCGGGCTCGGCGGCGGATTGCACGGTCACCCGCTGGATGCCCTCCAGGCCGTGGAGGGCGGGGAGCACCTGGGCCTGGGAAGCGGCGATGGTGCAAAGGAGAGTCACCTCGTCACCGTCTTGCCATTGGCCGATGGGAGTGTCCAGCCGGACGCTGCCCTGATGCAGGATCACCACGTGGTCGCAAAGCTGCTGCACCTCGGTGAGCATGTGCGAGGAAAAAAGGATGGTCCGCTCCTTGGCCAGTTCCCGGATAAAGCTGCGGATCTCCGTGATCTGCTTGGGGTCCAGGCCTACGGTGGGCTCGTCCAGGATCAGCACGGAGGGGTCCCCGCACAGGGCCTGGGCCATGCCCGCCCGCTGGCGGTAGCCCTTGCTCAAATGCCCCAGCAGGCGGTTTCGCATCTCCGTAAGCCCCGTTCGTTCCATGATCTCGTCCACATGGCCGGGGATGGCCTTTCGGGAGAGACCCTTCAGGTCGCTGGCAAAGCGCAGGTATTCCAGCACGGTCATCTCGTCGTACAGCGGTGGGTGCTCTGGCAAATACCCGATGTGCCGTTTGGCCTCCTGCGGGTCCAGCAGCGGGTCAGCCCCGGCGATAAGGACCTGGCCGCTGGTGGCGGCCAGATATCCGGTGACAATATTTAGCAGCGTGGTCTTGCCCGCGCCGTTTTGGCCCAGCAGGCCGGTGACCCCACCCTCCTTCACCGTAAGGGATACGCCTGAGAGCGCGTTTACACTGCCATAGCGTTTGGTAACGGACTTGATATGGATCATCAAAGGGCCCCTTTCATATATAAAAGACCATACGCATTCATTATAGCAAAGGATAGGTGTGAAGGATGTGAACGTATTGTAAATTTGGGGAGGCAGGGCAGAGACAGAAATGTGATTTAAGTGTTGACAGGAGGGCAGGGCCGTGTTATACTGTCTTGCGTAAGTAGAGGCTGCCCGCTTCTCACCGCGTGAATGCGTTTTGCGTCGGTCATGGCACATAAGCCCATAGGGTCTGTATGTACGGCGGGTAGTATACCCGGCGTTTTTTTATGCCCACGACACACCGAAGGTGTGGGGTGGGCGAAAACAAGGGAGGGCCATGGGCCCGACTAGCGCCGGAAATTTTGCGAAGCAAAATGAAGCGCGTACCCACGACACGCCGAAGGTGTGGGGTGGGCGAAAACAAGGGAGGGCCACGGGCCCGACTAGCGCCGGAAATTTTGCGAAGCAAAATGAAGCGCGTACCCACGACACACCGAAGGTGTGGGGTGGGCGAGAAAACTGGAGGTGTATGGATATCAACGAACCGATGATCAATGAGGAGATCCGCGACAGAGAGGTACGCCTGATCGGCGCGGAAGGCGAACAGCTGGGAATTTTGACCGTCAAGGCCGCCATGGAAAAGGCAGAAGCCGCAGGGCTGGACCTGGTGAAGATCGTTCCCAACGCGCAGCCCCCCGTGTGCAAGCTGATGGACTACGACAAGCACCGTTTTGAACAGTCCAAGCGCGAGCGTGACATGCGCAAGAACCAGCGCATCGTTACGCTGAAGGAAGTACAGCTTTCCGCCACTATCGAAGAAAATGACGTGCAGACCAAGTTTAAAAACGCCGTCAAGTTCTTGCAGGATGGCGATAAAGTGAAGGTGTCCATCCGTTTTCGCGGCAGACAGATTGCTCATGCGGACATCGGTATGAGAATTATGTTGGATTTCGCGGGTCGTATTGAAGAATACGGCTCGGTGGAACGCCGCCCCCTGCTGGAGGGCCGCAACATGATCATGATCCTGGCACCCAAGGCGGAAAAGAAGACCTTTGCCGAGAAGAGCCTGGAGCGCAAGGAACGGCAGACCACCGATCTGGCGGACGGAGCGGATCAGGCGGATGCCCAGGATCTAAAGCCGCAACCCAAGAAAAAGGTCAAGCGCGAAAGCGAGAATATGATCTGACCTGCATTCGGCGGCCGCGCACCTTTGCCTACGGGCGCTGCGCGGTTCGCACACGGAGAGGAGGACAACCCCTATGCCTAAGCAAAAGTCCCATCGTGGCGCAGCCAAGCGTTTTTCCTTCACGAAAAATGGTAAAGTGAAGCATAAGCAGATGAATGCGAACCACCAGGTGCACCTGAAGACCACCAAGCGTACCCGCCATCTGCGCGCGGACGGTATTGTGGATAACGGAGCCGAGGCCCGCACCATCCACAAGCTGCTCCCCTACAAATAAGCTTCGCTAAGGATTCGAGGAGGATAAGAACATGGCACGTATTAAGAGAGCCGTTAATGGCCATAAGAAGCGCCGCAAGGTATTTAAGCTTGCCAAGGGCTACTTTGGCGCAAAATCCAAGCAGTACCGGGCAGCCAGCGAACAGGTAGCCCGCAGCCTGCGGTATGCCTACACTGGCCGTAAACTGCGCAAGCGCGATTTCCGCCGCTTGTGGATCACCCGTATCAACGCCGCCGCTCGCATGAACGGCCTGAGCTATTCCGTACTGATGAATGGTCTGAAGAAGAACAACATCACCATCAACCGGAAGATGCTGGCGGATATCGCGGTAAACGACCCCGCCGCTTTCACCAAGATCGTGGAAGCCGCCAAGGCGTAAGTGCAGGATCATATGTAAAGCGTCAAGCCGAAAGGTTTGGCGTTTTTTTTGCGCGCGTTAAGCGTTGTGCAGCCAGAAGGCTATGCGCTGCAGCAAACCAGTTGCTCACCAAATATGACGGTATAGAAACAATATGCCATACAAAAGCAATGAAACTGCAATGCAATTTCCACATGTGGAAAACTTCAAAAAGAAGGTTTTCCAAAGAGAATTTTCCACAAAAAAGGGCAAAACCAGTCAAAAAGGGACGTTTTACGTGGAAAACTATGTGGAAAGTGTGGAAAAGGGTGTCTCTAGAGAAGAAAAGAAGCAGTCTGTCAGGGAGGCATATATGTAACAGCTTCGCCATATGATCGGTAAGGCAAGCCACTTTGCGGCAAAGGGCGACAAAACCCATAAGAACTAAGTCATTCATGGGTTTTGCAACATTTCAATGCAAATAAAGGTTGATTTTTTTCCTAAAAAGGCAAAAACAAGCGAGGACAGAAGCATGAAACGATGGACATCTTTTTTTAACAAATTTGTAGCAAAGAAGGATAGGCGGTTTTGGCTCTGCACCCTGTACCTAACGGGGATGATATGCCTGTGCCTGGGCCTTAACCTAGCCAGCGCACCTTTTACCCTCTCTGTTTCCGCTACGGAGGGGGAAAGCCTGGCCCCGGATGCCCTCCAGGGACTGGTGGTGGTCCTGGACCCTGGCCACGGAGGCTATGACGGCGGCGCCAAGGCGCGGAGCAGCGGCCTGTGGGAAAAGGAGATCACCCTTAAGGTGGCCCAGGAGATCGAAAGGGCCCTTGTGGCCCACGGGGCCAAGGTAGTGCTGACCCGGCGGGAGGACACGGACCTGTGCGGGGCGGACACCGGCACCCTGAAACGCAAGCGGGCGGACCTGCAGGCCCGGGTGGATATCGCCAAGGAGGCAGGGGCCCATGTGCTGCTCAGCATCCATATGAATGAATACCGCTCCTCAAAGGAAAGCGGTCCCCAGGTCTTTTATCAAAGGGGTGGGGAGGACGGGCGGCTTCTGGCAGGGGCGCTACAGCAAAGCCTTATCGCGGGGCTTAAGCCCAAGAAGGAGCGGGTTGCCATGGCGGGGGATTATTTTGTGCTCCGCAGTGCGATCCCCTCCGCGCTGGTGGAATGCGGGTTCATCAGCAACCCGGAGGAGGAGCGGCTGCTCCTGACCCAGGAATATCAACAGCAGATCGGCGAGGCCGTGGCACAGGGCTTGGCGGAATATAGGACCCTGCTGGAACGTAGAAATAAGGCGGAATAAGCGGCCCCCAGCCCTTGAATCATGGGATGCAACATGCTATCATCAATCCTGAAGCAGGATGAAGAAAGCGGGGCATCCCATGATTTTTTTACAGCCGTTTTTATCTGAAAAGGAAGCACAATTAAAAACGCCCCTGGCGCTGGCTTTTATGGGAGATTCTGTGTGGGACATGCTGTGGCGGGGGCGGCTGCTGGCCACCCAGGCCAAGGTGAACGCTCTGCACAAGCAGGCCATCGCCCAGGTGAACGCAGGGGCCCAGGCCCTGGCCCTGGAGCGTATACGGGAGCAGCTGACCCAGGCGGAGGCGGACATCGTGCGGCGGGGGGAGAACGCCCATGCCCGGCACAATACCCCGAAAAATCAGGACCCGGTGGCCTATAGCCGCGCCACGGGCCTGGAGGCGCTGCTGGGCTACCTGTACCTCACCGGGCAGCAGGCCCGTATTACTGAATTGTTTGACATTGCTGCTCCGATAGCTTAAAATAAACTGTTAAGGTATGCAATTTTGACGATAGCAAGGAGAGGTAGGCATATGCCGCAACGTACCCAACGGGTGGAGCTGGTACGCTCCACGGTAGATACCGAGGCGCTTATAGCGCTGGGGGCGCGGCTCTGCTATGCCGGCGGCGATGTGGACGCGCTGCTTGAGCTGGTTTCCAAGAAGGACCAGCAGGCCTTCCTTCGTAAGATCATGGACATGGGTCATGACAGCGTGCTGGAGCACGCATCCTTCTCCTTTCTGGTGGAGGGGGTCAGCCGGGTGCTGTTGGCACAGCTTACCCGGCACCGGATTGCCAGCTTTAGCGTGCAAAGCCAGCGGTATGTAAGCTATGCCGAGGGCTTTGGATATATCGTGCCCCCCGCCATTGAGGGCCTTGGCCCGGAAGCGGTCAAGGAGTACGAGGACCAAATGGCACAGATCCAGCGCTGGTATGTCAACTGGCAGGACAAGCTGGGCGCAGCTGGCGAGAAAAGCAACGAGGATGCTCGGTTCGTGCTGCCTAACGCCTGCGAGACGCGCATCCTGGTGACCATGAACGCCCGGGAGCTGCGGCACTTCTTCGCCCTGCGCATGTGCAGCCGGGCCCAATGGGAAATTCGGGCTATGGCGGAAAAGATGTTTGACAAGTGCTACGAGGCCGCCCCTGCCCTGTTTGAGAACGCCGGGCCTGGATGCCTCAGGGGCGCTTGCCCCGAAGGCGCCAAGACCTGCGGCCAGCAGTCGGCCATCAAGGCGCGGCGCGAGGCCTTCATCGCCCAGCATAGCAAGTGAGCAGGCGACACATCAGCCAATGCGCTGATCCGCAAACCAGCAAGGGAACCGACGCGCCCAAGGATCAATGGCAAACGAACAAACAACCGAACAAACAACCGAACAAACGAACTAAAGAACTTAATATCGACCCCCACAAGAAATGGAGAAGGATCACATGGCATTTTACAAGGATTTTAACAAGCAATCAGGAGAAGAAAAGCGTAAGAGCGCCCAGATGAAGGGCGGCTTTGAAGATGAAGGCAGCCGCTACGGCGGAGCCAAGGGAACCTCCCGCACCAAGCGCGGCGAAGGCGGCTATGGCAAGGGCCAGCAGGGCGGCTATCGCTTTGCCAGCGGCGGCCAGCAGCGCTACGACGAGCGCGGCTCCCGCACGGGCAGCCCCCGCCCCTATAGCGAGCAGCGCCAAGGCCGCCCCTCGGATGCACCCCGTTCCTATGGCGAGCAGCGCCCGCCCCGCCAGGGCGACGGCCAGCGCCCCTATGGCAGCCAGCGGCCAGGCCGCCCGGAAGGCCCCCGCCCCTATAGCGAGCAACGCCAAGGCCGCCCGGAAGGCCCTCGCCCCTATGGCGATCGTTCTTATAACGACCGCTCCAATGTTCGCCCCTATAACGACCGGCGGTCGGACCGTTCCTCCTTTGCCCCGGCTACCAGCCGGCCCCATCCCAGCCGTTCTGTGGATAACCGGAACGACCGCAACGTTCGCAATGACCGTGGCGACCGCAAGCCCCAGGGCTACACCGCCGAAGGCTACCGCTACGACGCGCCTGTAGCCTATGACGCGCCTACTGTTTCGGATACGCCGGACGTGGTGCCCAACGAAAACCTTTTGAGCGGGCGCAATCCCATCCGGGAAGCCTTAAAGAGCGGCCGGGACATTGAAAAGCTGCTGATATCCCGTGGCGAGCTGTCCGGCTCCGCCCGTGAGATCGTGCAGATGGCCAAGGAAAAGCACATCCCCGTTCAGGAGGTGGACCGGGTCCGCTTGGATGCCATCACCCCCAACCATCAGGGCATGCTGGCCTTTGCCTCCGCCTACCAATATAGCACCGTAGGAGACATGCTGACCCTGGCCGAGGCCAAGGGTGAAGCGCCGCTGCTGGTGCTGCTGGACGGCATCACCGACCCCCACAACCTGGGGGCCATCATCCGCTCTGCCGAGTGCGCAGGCGCTCATGGCGTGATCGTGCAGGAGCGCAGGGCTGTGGGCCTGACCCCCGCCGCCGTCAAGGCCAGCGCGGGCGCGGTGGAATATTTGCCCGTGGCGCGGGTCACCAACCTGACCAGCACCATCGAGGAGCTGCAAAAGAAGAACATTTGGGTCTTTGCCGCTGATATGGGCGGAGAGGATTTTTCCAAGACGGATTTTAGCGGCCCCTTGGCCCTGGTGATCGGGGCGGAGGGCGAGGGCGTCAGCCGCCGGGTGCTGGAGACCTGCGATAAGAAGGTATCCCTGCCCATTCGCGGCAAGCTGGACAGCCTGAACGCCTCTGTGGCCGCCGGTATTTTGCTTTACGCAGCGCTGCGCACCCGGTAAGCCATGAAGCCCCTCTTGTATGTGGACGGCTACAATGTAATTGGCGCGTGGCGGGAGGCCGAGAGAAACGCCTGGCCCCTGGACGAGTGCCGGGACAGGCTGGCCCATCTGCTGGAGGATTACGCCGGGTATACGGGCCAGGAGGTCTGGCTGGTCTTTGACGGCCACAAGGCCGACCGGCCCGTCCGCAGCCTGGACTATCGGGGCGAGCTCACCGTGGTCTATACCAAGCACGGGGAGACCGCCGATCAGTTTATCGAGCGCTCCTGCCAGCAGCTGCCTCGATACCGGGAGGCCCGGGTGGCCACCAGCGACGCCTTGGA